>CAVTNZ010000061.1:0-77523 GCA_963736185.1 uncultured Gammaproteobacteria bacterium
CATGTTCCATCCGCTCGGTCAGCACAACCAGACCGTTCGGCAACTCGGTGCGGCGAAGGTTTCGTTCAGTGTTCATCGTCATCCTGTAGAAGTTCGATTCTAGGCCAATCGAGGCCTCAACCGTCTGGCCCCGCTCTTTTGGGGTTGTCGTTTCTTGCCGTTTTCGTCCCAGTTCCGAATCGGCGGCGGACTTTCAACTGCCGGCGGCGCCACCAGCTATCATGCTCAAAGCTGCGCCCAGCAATGACCGTGCCCGATAATCCCGATCAACTCGTACCGATCTCCGCTGCCGCGCCGGCCTCAGGGGGCCTTGATCCTCGATCGTGTCCTCTATTTGGATTGGATGCGGCAGGCCTCGCGACGCTTCTTGGCCGGGAAGGGGAGCCAGCCTGGCGCGCCGATCAAATCGCAGAAGCGATGTATCGTCAGTATGTTACAAACATTTCCTCGATTACGACCTTATCATTGGACCTGCGCCGGAAACTCGCCACCCAGGGCTGGCAGATCGGCCGCCCGGAGATCGACAAAGCGTTTCAGTCCGTCGACGGAACCGAGCGCTACCTGGTCCACTGCCCAGGCCCGAAGCCCGAAACCGTGGAAACCGTCTGGATGCCGGAAGGCGACGACGGTGAGGCAGGCGACACATCGGACGACGAGCCATCCCCTGATCCGAAATCCTGGCGACGTGCCACCATCTGTGTCTCCTCGCAGGTCGGTTGCGCCGTCAACTGCCAGTTCTGCCTCACGGCCAAGCTCGGTCTTCAGCGCAACCTAACATCTCCTCGCGCACGATGGCGATGATCTTGTTGAGCGAGCGTGCCCCGAGGAAGAGATAGTTGTAAATGCCAGCGCCGAGCTGGCGGATGTAGCCGGCGCGAAGCAGAAACTTGTGGCTGGCCACTTCGGCGTCTGCCGGGGCTTCGCGCAAGGTAGGAATAAAGAGCTTGGACCAACGATGCATAGAAAGAGAGCGAACTTTCCCGCCCGCCGCGGCCTCAATCGAAAAGCCGATACGAACGAAATAAACGTAGGCAAACTCCATTTTAAATGGCGACTGCGACGGTGTATTCCGAGTGGCATGTCCTGGGCGCAGACTTCCGAACTGTTGAGGGAAAATCCAACGTAAAGTGGATGCAAAATCTTGCATATCGCAAGGGTTCTGGGCCAATATGTTGTTGATTCTGCATGGCCATTGAATGGAACTTCGATTGCAATAGAAGGTTCAGGATTCCGTTAAGGAAGATCCGATTTTCCCAACAAGCAAGATCAAATTCAGATTGCTAAGAGCGTGTGTTCCGGAGCGCGAGAAAAGGCAAAAATATGTCTTTGCAGCGATTTCGGGGTGCGACTAGTTTACCGTTCTGCCCTTGCTGGGCAGTCAACCAAGGCTCAGAGGGGGTCAATTATGAAAAAAGTTGTGATACTGCTGGGAGCAGTTCTGGCCTTTGCTAGCTGTCGGGCAAATGCTGTTAGTTACACGTATGTTGGGTCCTGGGAAGTGGACCAGGGACCGTCTTTTGAAGTAGTGCCACCCGCATACACCGGACAGGACGCTGCCGCACTTCTGTTTGGGGGCACGCCGAGCGACTATGTAATTTCGACCAACGGGACAGATCCGACCGATATCAATTTCGAAGACTGGGTTTCCACCTGGGGCAGCGCTCCTTCGTGCGACGGCAACTTCCCGTGCGGCACGCTGTCGGCCGATGATGTTGTAGTAACCGAAAATGGCTTATACCAGAATCCTGGCGACACCTCGTCTTACGTAGACGACTGGGCAGTAGGCTCCCAGTACACGAACTACGCGTTCGAGGTCGGCGGCGCCAGTCCTGTTCCGGAGCCGGGAACCTGGCTCCTGATGGGCACTGGGCTGCTGGGGCTGGCTCTGGTTACGCTGCGCAGCAAATGGGCGACGCGCAGGCCGACGGCCGGGAACCTCGCCTAAACAGGTACGCAGGTTTGCGAAAAAGCCGGAGACGATCGTCTCCGGCTTTTCTGTTTCTGGCTCAGATCAGATCGACTCCCGACAGGTCGTGCAGCATGCGCCGTTTGCCAATCGATTTGTGGTCTGCATGATGCTTCTGTGGCCGGTTAACGGCCCAAACGCCGTCGGCTCATTCAAGGAGCTCCACGGCGTGTGGCATAATTTCAGGCATGAATTTCCACCACATCCCCTGGGGCGAGATCGTGTTTGTGCTGGTCAAACTCCTTAAGGGCTTTGGGATTATTCCGGGTGCGATTGCGGCATTCGGCGTGCGGAAGTTTTACCAGAAATGGCGGCAAACCAAGGCGATGGCCGGATGGCCTGCGACGGACGCGACGATCCAGAATGGGCAGGTTCACAACAAGGGTTGGCGGAGCTTCTGGGTTGAGATCACGTATACCTACTACGTGGGCGAATACCGCACAGGCAAGCACGTGCACCGCTTTCACCGCGAGGAAGATGCCGATGAGTTCGTCCGTCAGATTAAAGACAAGCGGGTTCAGGTCCACTACGATGCGTCCGACCCAGACAAATCGGTGATCCTGGACCGCGACCTGGAAGTGATTGCATTGCTGGCTCCGCAGTTTCGCTGATTTTCGCGATTTACTGCGAATTCAGATCAGCTCCACGCCCCACAGATCGTGCAGGTGCACGATGCCTTCGACCTTTCCGTCCGCATCGACAACCACGAGCGAAGTGATCTTGCGCTCTTCGAGAATCGCGAGCGCTTTGGCCGCTAATTCGTCGCCGGCAATGGTACGCGGATGCGGATTCATGGCCTCGCCCGCGGTCTTGCTTAGCGCCGCGCCGCCCTCGCGCTCAAGCAACCTGCGCAAATCTCCATCGGAGATGACGCCGCGTAGTCGGCCGTCCTGCTGCACCGTCGTGATGCCGAGTTTCTTTGAGGACATTTCGAAGATCACATCGGCCATGCCAGTTGACGGCGCGACGGTGGGAACCTCGTCGCCCTTGTGCATCAGCTCGCGTACCCTGGCGAGGCGCTTGCCCAGCTTGCCGCCCGGGTGCAGCTCGGCGAAATCCTCGGCACGGAAACCCTTGCGAAGACTGACGGCGACGGCCAGCGCATCGCCGAGCGCGAGCATGGCGGTGGTCGAGGCCGTAGGCGCGAGGTTCAGGCCGCAGGCCTCGCGCTCCACCGAGCAGTCGAGGGTCACGTCGCTGGCCTGCGCCAAGGTTGACTGCAAATTGCAGCAGAATGAGACGAGCGCGTCGCCTTTGCGCTTGAGCGTGGCGAGCAGGCGGAGAATTTCTTCTGTTTCGCCGCTGGCGGAGAGCGCGATGACGACGTCGCCGGGCATAAGCATGCCCAGATCGCCATGCACGGCCTCGGCCGGATGCAGAAACAGCGCCGGCGAGCCGGTGGAGCTGAGCGTGGCCGCGATTTTTTGCGCGACGATGCCGCTTTTGCCCATGCCTGTGACCACCACGCGGCCATGCGACTCGCCGCAGCGAAGGATCATTTCAACAGCGTGCACGAACGGCTCGGCCATCGGCCCTTCGAGGCGCAGGGCAAGCGCCTCTAGCGCAGCCGCTTCCGTGCGGACAAGATCCGCTGGCTGAAACGCGCCTTCTGGATTGGAGAGACTCATTGGCATTTGATGGTAACAAAGACAGGGACCAAGCCACCCCTGCGGGCGCAAATCGCCCGTTGGAACTGGTCAGGTGGATTCAGCAGTACTCGCCCGGCGTACCGGTTGCGGTGATAACAGCACACGGCAACATGGAGACGGCCGTACGAGCGCTCAAACTGGGAGCGTTCGATTTTGTCTCGAAGCCGCTGGATCTCGCGGGGCTGCGCAAGCTGGTAGCCACCGCCATCAAGCTCTCCGATCCGAACGACGGCGACACCAACGTATTCGGCCCGCGTCTTCTCGGCACGTCCCAGGCAATGCATAGTCTTCGCGAGATGATTGCGCGCGTGGCGCGCAGCCAAGCCCCCGTTCACATCGTCGGCGAATCCGGGACCGGCAAGGAACTGGTGGCGAAGCTCATCCACGAATCGGGTCCGCGACGCGCAGGACCATTCGTTCCAGTCAATTGCGGCGCCATTCCGACGGAGCTCATGGAAAGCGAACTCTTCGGACACAAGCGAGGGAGCTTTACTGGAGCGGTCGGGGACAAGAAAGGTCTGATTCAGTCCGCCGAGGGCGGCACCTTGCTGCTCGATGAGATCGCCGATCTGCCGCTGCATATGCAGGTGAAACTTCTCCGGGTGATCCAGGAGAAGGCTGTGCGACCCATCGGCGAGCAAACGGAAGTGGCGATCGATGTCCGGGTGCTATCGGCGACCCACAAGAACCTCGCCCAGCTGGTTGCCGAGGGCAGGTTTCGCGAAGATCTGTTCTATCGGGTCAATGTGATCGAGCTGCGGGTGCCTTCCCTGCGTGAACGGCCCGAGGATGTGCCCGAGCTGGCCGAGGCGGTGCTCCGCCGGCTCGGGCGACGCATGAAAATGACGCCGCCGTCGCTCGCGGACGATGCTGTCGATGCGCTCCAAGCTTATGCGTTCCCCGGGAACGTGCGGGAACTCGAGAATATATTGGAGCGCGCGATCACTTTGACGACGAGCGGCGAGATTCATGCTGGCGATATTCAGTTACGGCCCACGCCGGTCGGACCGTCTCCGGCGACCGCGGCCGCCATGCCCGCAAGCAGCGCCCTGGGTGACCACCTCGAAGATGTCGAACGCGAAGCCATCCTCAAGGCCCTAGAACAGACGCGATTCAACAAAACCGCGGCGGCGAAGATGCTGGGGATGTCGTTTCGTGCGTTGCGCTACAGGATCAAGAAACTCGGGATCGAATAGCGGTTAGCGCGCATGAAAACGTGATTGCTCTCACTAACCGGCAGCATCCATTATGTTCAAATGACCCGGTCTTTATGGGTAACCTAGAGACCGCGACGCCAAACGATGGGGTGACGACAATGCTCGACTGGTTCAATGCGCGCGACGCTTCCGAAATCGGTGCGGCGCTGGCGGATCAATTTGCGCGGCACACGGCGCCCATCGTCTCACCTGACGAGAAAATCGAACCACTGGAACCGGCTGAAGCTGTGCAGGAGCTCCTGCGGCGTGCAGACGGTGAAGTGCGGCAACTGCGCTTGAATTTCTATAAAAAGGCCAAGTTCGCCAACTCGTTCAAGTGGCGGCTGATCGAGAAGGGCGTGACCAGGGAGCTGGCGGATGAAGTGACGCAGATCTTGGTGCTGCACGTCTCGCAAAGTCCCGATGGCTCCGCACCGCCGTCGGGGTCGCCGAAGAACGTCGAGGCGGAAGGGATCCTGACGCGCGCCAATGACTGCCTCGCAAGCGGGCGGTACGCGGAGGCAGTGGATCTATATACCGAATTCGATGAAATCAAGCCGCACCAGCCGGAGGTCCTCAACAATCTAGGCGTTGCTTTGCTGAGCCTGGGTCGCTTGGGGGAGGCCGAACAGCGCTATCGCGAAGCCATCCAGGCCAACCCCGCTTTCCCGGCAGCGCTCTGCAACCTCGCCGATTCGCTCCAGTCAAGCCCGGAAGAAGCCGAGCAGTGGGTCCGACGCGCGCTCAAGATTAACCCCAAATTCCCGGGAGCGCGCACCAAACTGGGGCTTTTGCTTGCTTCGATGGGCCGCGACAAGGAGGCCAGAACGGCTTTCCAGAAGGCGCTCAAAATCAATCCTAAAGATGCAGACGCGCTGGTGGGGCTTGCCCGGGTCATCCGGGGAGAGGGTCGCTTCGAGGAAGCGGAGGATATGATCAAGAGAGCTCTGAAAATTGCGCCTAAATTACCTACCGCATGGGCGGCGTTGCAAGGCACCCGGAAGATGACCGAGGCGGACCGGGCATGGTGCACGACAGCCGAGGAGATCGCAGGAAGCGGAGTGTCCGTCTGGGAGGAGTCCGAGCTACGCTTTGCAATCGGCAAGTATTGCGACGACGTTCGTGATTTCGATCGGGCATTCACCAATTTCAAACGCGGCAACGAACTGCTTAAAAGCCTGTCTCCCGGCTATAACGCGCAAGCGCATGCGGCTTTTGCCGACGACATGATTCGAACCTATTCGCGTGAAGCGCTGGCTTCGATGACCCCTAGTGGATGCGTGTCCGCGAAACCGATTTTCGTCGTCGGAATGCCTCGATCGGGCACGTCGTTGACCGAACAGATTATCGCATCGCACCCCGCTGCCGAGGGTGCGGGCGAACCGGATTTTTGGCTCAAGGCGGCGCGCGCCAACCATGGCGCAATGCGTGAAGCGGTCATGGACGCCGCGCCGCGTGGAAAACTCGCCGAGGACTATCTGAGCTTCATCGAGCGCCATTTTCCGGGCGCGGTCCGCGTTGTCGACAAGACTCCCGCCAACTCGGACTTCGTGGGATTCATTCACTCGGCTATTCCGAATGCGCGCATCATCAGCATGCGTCGAGATCCCATCGATACGTGCCTCTCATGTTATTTTCAGCACTTCTCGACCGCAATGACATTCACGATGGACCTGTCCGACTTGGCGAACTACTATCGCACTCATCGCCGCCTGATGGATCATTGGCGCACTGCTCTCCCTGCCGGCTCGATTCTCGAGGTGCCTTACGAAGAGCTCGTAGCCAACCAGGAAGCTTGGACGCGTAAGATCCTGGATTTTCTGGGCCTCGAGTGGGATAGTCGATGCCTGGCGTTTTACGATACCAACCGTTCGGTGAATACAGCAAGCGCGTGGCAGGTACGCCAGAAGATGTACCGGCACTCGGTGGAGCGCTGGCGCAATTACGAAAAATTCATTGGGCCCCTCAAGGATCTGAGAGCCTAGGTATCCTCGCGCCCCCCTGCACTGGCGCTGCCGAGTTGTGCCAACGCCGGTACCTGCGTGGCGCGGCGGCGCTGGCTTCGATCTCGCTGCTCATCACGCTTTGGTGTTTGACGCACCATTACCTCGGTCTGGCGGGCGACGCTCGGCTGTACGGAGTTCAGGCCCTGGCCAGGATTCGCCCGAACCTCTTGGCGGATCTATATCTTCGAAATACATCCCAGGACTCGTACACGATCTTTTCGAGTATCTACGCGATCTGCATCGAGCAGCTCGGGCTTCGGGAAGCGGCGCTGTGGCTGACCATCATCTTCAAGGCCTGGCTCTTCGGCGCAGCCTGGGTACTGGCGCGCCGGCTATCGGATCGCAGCGGAGCCTTTCTCGCGCTGATATTGATCATCGTCATCCCCGGCGAGTACGGCGCATTCGGCGTCTTTCATTATGCAGAGGACTGGGTTACCGCGCGATCGCTGGCCGAGGCTCTAAGCCTCACGGCGCTGGCCTGCTGGTGTCATGAGCGGCGACTCTGGGGCCTTATATTAGTGTGTGCCGCCATGTTCGTGCATCCGTTGCTGGCACTGCCCGTCGTGCTGGTGATGATTTGTCTGGCATTGTCGTTCCGGTTGAGCGTGATAGGAGCCGGGATCGGGATCCTGGCGTTGCTGATCATCTCGCTGATTGCGGTTCGGCGCCCAATCGATACGCATATATTCGCAGTCATGGACGCCGGCTGGCTCGAGGTCGTTCGGGAACGCTCGCAATTTCTCTTTCTGCAGCTCTGGAGGCCGCGCGACTGGTGCCTCAATGCCCGCCCCTTCGTGTCTTTATCATTGAGCCTGTTGGTGCTTGGCGATGAGCGCGCTCGCAGGCTCTGCACGGCCTGCATGCTGGTTGGGGGCTCGGGATTGGCGATCGCTCTGGTCGCGAGCCTCGTCGGGCCCGTGGGACTGTTCCTGCAAGGCCAAGCTTGGCGATGGATTTGGATCGGCGGCTTCATGAGTATGGTGCTGATGGCCCCCACGATTCTCACGATGTGGCACAAGAAGAACGCTCTGTGTTGCCTGTTGATGCTTTCGGGATGGACCTTCTCTACAATCAGCGGCACGGCGAGCCTGCTGGCCGCCTTGGTGCTTTGGCTTGTGCGCGACCGCATCCACCCAGCTGCTGCGAGGTTGCTAAGCCTTATCGCGGCCATATCGGGCTTGGTTCTTATGGCATGGGGCGTGAAGGCAGTGTGGACTGCGGCGCCGCTCGGCCTCATCGGCGAGCCGGCAATGCTGCACAGATCCCCGACGTTGGAGCTTACATACATCGCGATGGCGGTTGCGCTCGGTTACGCCCTACGGGAGGCTCGTTTCGCCAAGGCGCTGCCGCTGGCGGCGTCGCTCCTCGTTGCCACGTCTGTGTACTGCCTGCCCAAAGCAATACACGAGCCGGACCGGAAAGGCGCGACCGCGCAATTCGCCCGTTTTTCAACATGGCGCCGCGCGATTCCGCCCACCGCCAATGTATTGGTCGAGCCGGTCGGCAACTCGGCGGGGTTCGCCTGGTTCACTCTCGAGCGGCCGAGCTACCTCTCGGTCGACCAATCCTCCGGAGTCGTATTCTCGCGCGCGACGGCTCTTGAGGTTCGCCGTCGTTCAGAGGTGCTATTGCCGATCATGAGTCCCGACTGGATGCTCTTGTCGTCCCTGAGCGGCGCGCGCAGCGGGTCGAGCGGAGGCCGCGAAGACGCGATACGGCCTTTGACCAAGGAGCGGTTGAGCAGCATTTGTACCGATCCCCAGCTCAATTTTGTAATCGCGTCGACCGACGTTGGCGTCGAGTCGCTCAAACAACCCAGTCCGGAGGGTCGCGGCGACTGGTATCTCTATGATTGCCGGCTGGTAGACGACCGCCTGACGCCCGCCGGTGGCTAGGTACGCGGCAATAGCCGGAGCCGGACCGGCCGGGCTGACCGCGGCACTGGAACTGCTGAGCCGCTCGGATATCGTCCCTCTCGTATTCGAGGCGGACACCCAGGTCGGCGGCATCTCCAAGACAGTCAATCATCACGGGAATCGAATGGACTTGGGCGGTCATCGATTCTTTTCGAAATCCGATTGGGTGATGCGGTGGTGGCAGGACATCTTGCCCATCGCAGGCACTCGAGCGGATGAGACAGAGGCGCTGCGCATTTCCTATCAGCAGCAGTCCCGCGACTGGATTCCGTCCCAATTAGCGCCTCCCGATGAAGATTGCGTGATGTTGGTCCGACAGCGGTTATCCCGAATTTTCTATCGGCGCCGCTTTTTCGATTACCCGTTGAAACTCAACCTCAATACTCTAAGGAACATGGGCGCTTTTGAGACCTTGCGCGTGGGCGCGAGTTACGGACGCGCCCGCCTGGCCAGCCGCCGCCCGGAAGAATCGCTCGAGGATTTTCTAGTAAATCGCTTCGGGGAGCGGTTATATCGAACGTTTTTCAAACAGTACACCGAGAAGGTTTGGGGAGTCGCCTGCAGCGAGATATCCGCCGCCTGGGGCGCTCAGCGGATCAAGGGCTTGTCGATTGCCACGGCAATCACTCATGCTCTTTTGGGTCCGTTCCGTTCCCGGGGCGATACCGCACAGAAGCGAACGGAGACCAGTTTGATCGAGCGGTTCCTCTATCCCAAATTCGGGCCCGGCCAGATGTGGGAAGAGGTCGCGCGCCGGGTGGAGTCTCGGGGCGGCCAGATACATCTGCGGCATCGGGTCGTTGGCGTTGAACGGAACCTGCGTACCGTGAGCGCGGTGACGGTCCGTGATGAAGTCACCGGCTCGATCCGGCGGATTGAGTGCGATTATTTTCTCTCATCGCTCCCCATTCGCGATATGGCAGGGATGTTGTGTCCGGAAGACCCTCGAGTCGCCGCTGTCGCGAAAGGCCTGCCTTACCGGGACTTTATGACCGTAGGACTGCTCGTGCGCCGGATGAGTCCGAACCTGGCAAGGTCTATCGACGGCGGGAAGTCATCTGGACCGGTTGGTATGCCGCCGGACAACTGGATCTACATCCAAGAGCCGGATGTAAAACTTGGCCGCTTGCAAATATTCAACAATTGGAGCCCCGCCCTCGTGGCCGACCCTGATACCGTCTGGCTGGGTTTGGAATATTTTTGCGGGGAGGGCGATGCACACTGGTCCATGCCGGACTCCAAGTTCGTCGATTTCGCAGCCGACGAATTGGCGAAAATCGACCTCATCCGGCGCGAAGACGTGCTTGACGGCACGGTAGTGCGCGTTCCCAAGGCGTACCCGGCCTATTTCGGCGAGTATCGGCGGTTCGATACCATCCGCGCATACCTGGACTCCTACAGCAACCTTTACTCGATCGGTCGAAACGGGATGCACCGGTACAACAACCAGGATCATTCGATGCTCTCGGCCAAGGCCGCTGTAGACTTGATCGTCAGCGGCGGCGATGGGAAGTCCAAAATCTGGGACATCAACGCGGACGACAGCTATCACGAGGAGCAGCGCTTCGAAGGTCCCAGCGACAGCGTCTGACGAAAAATGTCACTAAGTGACACCCACCGCTAGGAGCGCCGCCACCTGACGACGGTTATATGTCAAAGATCGCGGCGCAAAAAGCTGTATTTATTAATATTTATCAATAACTTATGATAAATAACAGCATCTTGGCACAGCCCTTGCTCATCTGCTCCTCACAGGCGCAAGCCGTAGTTCGATTCGACTCGTTCAGTGATTCATCATCAGGAGCAGAAATGATCAAGAAAATGCAAAAGGGCTTCACCCTCATCGAATTGATGATCGTGGTGGCCATCATCGGCATCTTGGCGGCGATCGCGATCCCGGCCTACCAGGATTACACGATCCGCGCGAAGGTGACGGAAGGTCTGAACCTCGCGGATTCGGCCAAGACGACCGTTGCCGAGGCTTACCAGTCGAATGGCGTGCAGGGTCTTGCCACGGCGTCCACCTCCTGGACCAAGAACTTCACCCCCAGCAAGTACGTGAGCGGCATCACGATTGACCCGGCCGACGGCCACATCGTTGTGACCTTTGGCGCTGGCGTCACGCAGCTCAGCACATTGAATATCGTTCTGACGCCGCAGATTCAGCCCGCTGGTGGCGGTGCGTATCAGCTGCTCAGCGCCGCTGGAGGTCCTGTGGGCAACATCGACTGGTCGTGCGCCTCGACGACTGACAACACCGCGACGAAAGCGGTGCCGCAAAACATGCTGGTCATTGCGGTGGGCTCCGTGCCCGCGAAATACGTCCCGACTCAGTGCAAGTAAGTCTCTAGCAGCGACCGTTCACAAGAAACGGTCAAAAAAGCCCCTCTTTGGAGGGGCTTTTTTTTGGCTGGCCCACAGGGGGGCCAGTTTTGCGATTGAAATCACGCGCGCGTGCAATCCGATGTGCGACCATTCGGGCCTGATTTGACAATTAATCCGCCGGTGCGAATAGTACCCTATTCCGAGGGCAGGGATTGACTTAAGTCCATGAATGATAACGCAATTGCGGTAGCTGGAGCCACCGGCCGTCAAGCGCTGGGGGGGCTCGCGCAGCGCCTGGTGCAGGATGGCTTGCTCGATGAGCAGGCCATGCAGGACGCCGTCGCCAAATCGAGGGAGAAGCGAGTCAACCTGGTGACTCACCTGGTGGCTTCGAACCTGGCCGCCGCTCGCGACATCGCCATATCCGCGTCCAATGAGTTTGGTGTTCCCCTCCTGGATCTGGACTCCATTGTCGCGGACCCCGACGCAGTGCGGGCCGTCAGCGACAAGCTCCTGCAAAAGCACCGTGTGCTTCCCCTGATGAAGCGCGGCAAGCGCCTGTTCTTGGCGGTCGCAGATCCGACCAACCTGCACGCCCTCGACGAGATTCGATTCCAGACCTCGATGAGCATCGAGTTCGTGGTTGTCGAGGACGACAAGCTTCAAAACGCGGTCAACAAAGCGATCGATCAAGCCGACGCGGTGATGCCCAACCTCACCGACGATGACTTCGATCTCGAGAATCTGGAAGTCACCGGCGGCGATGACGAAGCGAATTCGGAGGCGCTGGGGCGGGACGACGTCGAGGATGCCCCGATCGTCCGCTTCGTGAATAAGATCCTCCTCGATGCCATCAAGAAGGGCGCGTCGGATATTCATTTCGAGCCGTACGAGAAATCCTTTCGAATCCGGACACGTATCGACGGCGTCCTCAAGGAGGTCGCGCTGCCTCCGGTCCAGCTGGCGGTCAAGATCGTCGCCCGCCTCAAGGTCATGGCCCGGCTCGACATTGCCGAACGACGGGTTCCCCAGGACGGCCGTATCAAGATGCGGCTTTCAAAGAATCGCGCGATCGACTTTCGAGTCAGCACCTGCCCGACGCTGTTCGGCGAAAAAGTGGTCACTCGTATTCTCGACCCTTCGAGCGCAATGCTGGGCATCGAAGCGTTGGGCTACGAACAAGTGCAGCGCGAAACCTACTTGCGATACCTCGCCAAGCCGCAAGGCATGATTCTCGTGACCGGTCCGACAGGCAGCGGTAAGACCGTGTCGTTGTACACGGGACTCAACATCCTCAATACCGAGGATTGCAATATTTCTACGGCGGAAGACCCGGCCGAAATCAACCTCCCCGGCATCAACCAGGTCAACGTGAACAACAAGGTGGGCTTGACCTTCGCCGCCGCGTTGCGCGCCTTCTTGCGTCAAGACCCGGACGTCATCATGGTCGGCGAAATCCGCGACTTGGAAACCGCCGAGATCGCCATCAAAGCGGCGCAGACCGGCCACTTGGTTTTGTCGACGCTCCACACCAACGATGCCCCACAGACGCTCACGCGCTTGGTCGACATGGGCGTGAAGCCATACGCCATCGCGACGTCGGTCAGCCTGATCATCGCGCAACGCCTGGCGCGAAAGCTATGCAGCAACTGCAAGCAGCCGATCGACATACCCGAGGAAGCACTTCGCAAGGAAGGCTTCACCGACGCCGACATCGCGAGCGGTTTCCGCGTCTACAAGGCCGTCGGATGCGGTCAATGCACGGACGGCTACAAGGGCCGCGTCGGCATCTACCAGGTGATGCCGGTCACCGACACCATCGGGCGAATCATCATGGAAGGCGGCGGAGCCATCGATATCGGCGACCAGGCAACCAAGGATGGCATCTCCAACCTGCGCCGCTCGGGTTTGCAAAAAGTGATGGGTGGTGTGACCAGCCTGGAAGAAGTGAACAACGTCACCATTGAATAGCTAACGCAAGGATCGATTTATGGCGGTATCAGCAACGGCGACCAAGAAAGAAACCCAATTTCTCTGGGAAGGCAAGGACAAGCGCGGCAACAAGGTTCGCGGCAAAGCGCTCGCCGCCAGCGAGACCGCTTTGCGCGCCGATCTGCGCCGTCAAGGGGTCGCGGCGACCCGGGTCAAGACCCAGGGCAAGCCGCTCTTCGGCGGCGGCGGCTCGGTCAACAACGAGGACATTGCGGTATTCAGCCGGCAGCTTGCAACGATGATGGCGGCGGGCATTCCGATGGTCCAGGCCTTCGAGATTATCGGCAACGGCCATGAAAAGCCCGCCATGCAAAAACTCGTGCTGGACATCAAGGCCAATATCGAAGGAGGCAGTACTCTGCATGAGTCGCTGGCCAAGTATCCTCTTCACTTCGACAACCTCTTCGTCAATTTGGTGGAGGCGGGAGAACAGGCCGGCGCGCTGGAGTCGCTGCTCGATAAGATCGCCACCTACAAGGAAAAGACCGAGGCCCTCAAAAAGAAAATCAAGAAGGCTCTGTTCTATCCGATCGCAGTTCTCGCGGTCGCGGTCATCGTCTCCCTCATATTGCTTATCTTCGTCATTCCGCAGTTCGAAGCGTTGTTCAAGGGCTTCGGTGCCGACCTCCCCGCCTTCACCCAGATGGTCGTGAACCTGTCCCGATTCGTTCAGCACCAGGGGTGGTGGTGTGCGATCCTGATCGGCGGCGGCTTCTACGCGTTCTTTTATTTCCTCAAGCGCTCGCGAAAGATGCAGCTCGCGATGGACCGCATACTGCTCAAAATGCCGATCATCGGCCCCATCCTCGTCAAATCCGCCATCGCGCGGTACGCCCGAACCCTCTCCACCATGTTCGCCGCGGGCGTCCCGCTGGTCGAGGCCATGGGCTCCGTCGCCGGCGCGACCGGCAACATCGTGTACGAAGAAGCCGTCTATCGCATGAAAGACGAGGTGGCCACCGGCCAGCGTCTGCAGCGCGCGATGGAGAACACCGGTCTCTTCCCCAACATGGTGATCCAGATGATCGCCGTCGGCGAGGAATCCGGCGCCCTCGACACCATGTCGGGCAAGGTCGCGGAGTTCTACGAGGCCGAGGTCGACAACGCGGTCGACAGCATGTCGAGTCTGTTGGAACCCATGATCATGGCCATCCTCGGCGTGCTCGTGGGCGGCATGGTGATCGCCATGTACCTGCCGATCTTCAAGCTCGGCTCGGTGGTCGGCTAAACGGCGGGCGGTCAAGCGCCTCGCGGCGCGCATAATACGCAATCTCGCCGCGAGGCCTAGTCATGTTCAACGACATCGCCGACCTCTACGCGGCGAATCCCGCCCTGTTCGCGGGCTCGGTATTCCTGCTCGGCCTGGTGGTCGGCAGCTTCCTGAACGTGGTCATCTACCGTTTGCCGGTGATGCTCGACCGGGAGTGGCGGGCTCAGGCGACCGAGTACGTCGCATCGGCATCCTCCCCCGTAATCCCCGATGCAAGAGCGCCCCTCCCCGAGCGCTTCAACCTGGTGGTCCCGCGTTCAGCCTGCCCCCAGTGCCGGGCCCCGATCACCGCCTGGCAGAACATTCCAGTGGTCAGCTGGCTGGTCCTGCGCGGCCGCTGCGCCGCCTGCAAGGCCCCCATTTCGGCGAGGTATCCGCTGGTCGAGCTCGCCACGGGCGTCCTGTCGGCCTGGGCCGCCTGGCACTTCGGCTTCGGCATCCCCGCCGCCTGCGCCGTGACCCTGACCTGGGCCCTGATCGCGCTCACGGGCATCGACCTCGACCATCAATTGCTGCCCGACAACATCACTCTGCCGCTGCTCTGGTCGGGGCTCCTGGCCGCGGTCGCGTTCGGACCGGTCGACGGGTCTGCGCTGCCCGTCTCCCCGCAGGAGGCCATTATCGGGGCGGCCGCTGGGTACTTGAGCCTCTGGCTCGTCTTCCATGCCTTTCGCCTTATCACCGGCAAGGAAGGCATGGGCTACGGCGATTTCAAGCTGTTCGCGGCGCTGGGCGCCTGGATGGGATGGAAGATCCTACCCCTCGTCATCCTCTTGTCGGCGGGAACCGGTGCCCTGCTCGGCATCGCGATGATCGTGCTCAGGGGCCGCGATCGCGCCGCCCCCATCCCGTTCGGCCCGTATCTGGCGGCGGCCGGCTGGATCGCCATGCTCTACGGTCACGAGCTCATCGACGGATATCTGCGCATGTCGGGATTGAGGCATTGAGCATGGCTCCGCGCCTGCGCATCGGCCTCACGGGCGGCATCGCAAGCGGCAAGAGCACGGTGGAGCGGCGGTTCATCGAGCTCGGCGTTCCCGTGATCAACGCGGACGATTCGGCCCGCGCCGTCGTTGCGCGCGGCCAACCGGGGCTGGCTGCGGTCGTCCGGCAGTTCGGCGCCGGTGTGTTGCGCCCGGACGGCGAGCTCGATCGCCCCGCGCTCCGCCGGCTGATTTTCCAAAGTCCCGAGAAACGTCGGGATCTCGAGGGCATCCTGCACCCGTTGATCCGGGAGCACATGGAGCAGCAAGGAACGAGCGCGAAGGGGCCCTACCTCGTGCTGTCGATCCCGCTTCTCGTGGAGGGCGGCGGCGCCCGCGACCGGGTGGACCGCATCCTGGTCGTGGACGCGGACGAGTCGCAACAGGTGCAACGCCTCATGAGCCGCGATTCAGTCGGCGCGGAACAGGCGCTTGCCATCCTCGCGGCGCAAGCGAGTCGTAGCGATCGGTTGAAAGCGGCCGACGACGTGCTGGTCAACATGGGATCCGTACCCGAATTGCGACAAGCCGTCGATCGCTTGCATCAACGCTATCTCGAATTGGCCGCGCGCTGAAATCCAAGGTTTACCATCGCCCTTCTATTGGATCAGAATAGGGCGATGAACTCATACCCCGAACCTCATGGCGAGCCGGAGCTGGCCCCGATCGTGTATGAGCAGCCCCTGAACGAGCGCATGCGCACGTTCCTGCGCCTGGAATTCCTATACACCCAGGCGACCTACCACAGCGAATCCGACAGCTCCTGGAGCGCCCGGGCGGCGGTATCCAGCCTGCTCGAGATCCTGGCCATCACGGCGCGCGGCGACTCCCGGAGCGACGTGCTCAAGGAACTGGAGCGGCACGTCAGCGTGCTGCGGGAATACCAGACCAAGACCGGGGTCGATCCCAGCCGCTTGAAATCCCTGGTCTCGAACCTGCTGAAACTGCGCGAGGATCTCTCGACGGCCGGCGCCAACTTCATGGGTCCGCTGCGCGATTCGGAATTCCTGAGCGCCATCAAGCATCGAAGCGCCATTCCAGGAGGCACCTGCGATTTCGACCTGCCCGACTATTCTTTCTGGCTGAACCGCCCCGCACCGGCGCGGGCCGCCGAATTCGGTACCTGGCTCGCGCTCATTCGGCCGCTCTGCGACAGCATCGCCGAGCTCCTCTGGCTCACCCGGCAGAATGCCAAGCGCAAGTCGGAGCTCGCGGTGAACGGCATCTTCCAGCTGCAGTTCGACCGGGAAAACCCGTGCCAGCTGCTGCGGGTGACGATGCCCTCCGACAGCCCGCTGTTCCCGGAAATCAGCGGCAGCCAGCACCGCTGCACCATCCGATTCCTGCAATGGGCCGATGGCACTCGGCCGGTGCATATGGAAACGGATGTGCCGTTCCTTCTGACCTGTTGCGCCTGACCGGGCGGCTCGTGGCGACGACGGTCAAATGTCCCACCTGCCGCCGGCCGGTCGAGTGGTCCGAGCACTCCGCCTATCGGCCGTTCTGCAGCGATCGCTGCCGGCTGATCGACCTGGGGGCGTGGCTCACGGAGCAGCACAAAATCCCCGACGTGCCGGGCACCGAGGCCGAAGACACCCAAGATCGAGAGATTTGAGCGATGGAGGCCGAATTCTGGCAAAACCGTTGGCGCAACGGCCAGATCGGCTTTCACCAACCCTCGGTCGAGCGGAACCTGCGCCGACACTGGCCCGAGTTGCCCCTGAAAAAGGGGGGCCGCGTGTTCGTGCCCCTCTGCGGCAAGAGTCTGGATCTCCTGTGGTTGCGCGATCGAGGCCATGGGGTCACGGGCGTGGAGCTGTCCGCGCGGGCGCTCGAGGACTTTTGCCGGGAGAACGGCGTCCCGGCGCGGCGGCGGATCCTGCACGACTTCGATGCCTACGAGGCCGAAGGCCTCGAGCTCTACCGGGGGGATTTTTTCAAACTGACGGCCCCGCTCCTGGGCGACGTTGCCGCGGTCTACGATCGCGCCGCGCTCATTTCCTGGGCCCCGGAGCTGCGTTCCGCGTACGTCGATCGCTGTGCCGCGCTCGTCCGCCCGGGAACGCAGATGCTGCTGATTGCGCTCGAGTATCCGCAGGCCCAGATGTCGGGACCGCCGTTCTCCGTGAGCCGCGTCGACGTGGAGAGGCTCTACTCGAGCGATTTCGAGATCCGGGAACTCTCCCGGGAAGACATCCTGGCAAACGAGGATCGGATCCGATCGCTCGGCGTTACCAGCCTGTTCGAGGTGTGCTATTACCTCATACGCCGCTGACTTCGAGGTAAATCATGGCTGATTCCCGTCATTCCGGGCGCTACCTGGCACCCGCTCTGGCCGTCTGTGCCGCCGCCACCGCGACGGGCTCGCCCGCGGCGCAGCTTACGATCGATCGGTTGTTCGACGCGCCGGCCCTGTCCGGGCCCTCGATCACCGCCCTGCAGATATCCCCGGATGCCACGCGGGTTACCTATCTGCGGGGCAAGCCCGACGACAAGGATCGCCTCGACTTGTGGGAATACAACCTCCGCGACCAGACCGAGCATGTCCTGGTCGACTCGAAGGTGCTGGCGCCCGCGTCCGAGAAGCTCTCGGCCGAGGAAATCGGCCGCCGCGAGCGCCAGCGGACGGCGGCGCTCTCGGGCATTCTGGAATATTCCTTCGCGCCGTCCGGAAAGGCGCTGCTCTTTCCGCTCGACGGCCGCCTCTATCACTACGATCTCGCCAAATCCGCCGCGGATGCGCTGACCGAGATCACGACCGGCTCCGCCGGTTTCGTCACCGATGCGTCCATTTCGCCGCACGGCGGCTTCGTGGCCTACATCCGCGACCAGAACCTGCATATATACGATCTCGTGGGCCGAGCCGACAAGGCGCTGACCCAGGATGGGGGCGGCGCGGTCAAGAACGGCATGGCGGAGTTCGTCGCGCAGGAGGAGATGGATCGCAACACGGGCTATTGGTGGGCGCCCGACGAGCGGCACATCGCCTTCGCTCGCGTCGACGAAAGTCCGGTGAAGGAGACTCAGCGGTTCGAGATCTCGGCCGACAACGTCCAGACTTTCCCCCAGCGCTATCCGGTTGCGGGCAGCCCGAACGTGCTGATCCGGCTCGGGGTCAGCGACATCCGCACCGGCGCGGTGACCTGGATCGATCTGGGTTCGGACACCGATTTCTATCTCGCGCGGGTGAACTGGCTGCCGGATGGCAAGACCCTCGCCGTTCAGCGCGAAAGCCGCGACCAGCGCAGGCTCGATCTGCTGTTCGCGAACATCGAGACCGGCGAGAGCCGGGTGGTGCTGACCGAGACCAGCCCCACCTGGATCGATCTCAACGACGAGCTCTCGTTCCTGCGCCGGTCGAAGGAATTCATCTGGGCCTCCGCGCGCGACGGCTTCCTCCATCTATACTTGTACGACTACCAGGGTCACCTGGTGCGGCGGCTCACCGAGGGTGCCTGGATGGTCGATGACTTCCGGGCCCGGGCCATCAAGGCCATCGACGAGAAGCATCGCTGGATTTACTTCTCCGCCACCGAAAAGAGCCCGCTGGAGCGGCAGCTGTACCGCACCTCGCTCGACACCAAAGATCCCCGGCACATAGACCGCATCACCCAGGAGCCGGGCGTACACGGCGTCACGTTCGCGCGGGACGACAGCTTCTATGTCGATAATTTCACCAGTGTCACCCAGCCGCCGCAGGTGAGCCTGCGCTCGGCCGACGGCCGATTGATCCGCTACCTGGTGGAGAACCGGTTGGATGCAAGCCATCCCGATGCTCCATATCTCGCGGACAATTCGGTGCCGGAATTCGGCACCCTGGCCGCTGCGGACGGCCAGCTGCTTCAATACCGCCTGTTCAAGCCCGCGCACTTCGATCCGGCCAAACGTTACCCGGCCATCGTCGATGTGTATGGCGGCCCCGGCGTTCAGCGGGTGCTCGATGCCTGGACCGGCTCCACGTTCACGCAGATCCTGACGCGCGCGGGATACGTGGTGTTTCAGCTCGACAACCGCGGAACCGCGTTTCGCGGAACGGCCTTCCAGGCGCCGATCCACGGCAAGCTGGGGGAGGTCGAGGCCGAGGACCAGGTGAGAGGGGCGAAGTGGCTGGCCTCGCAATCCTTCGTCGATTCCTCCCGCCTGGGCGTGTGGGGCTGGAGCTACGGCGGCTACATGACGCTCATGCTGATGTTCAAGGCGCCGGACGTGTTCCGGGCGGGCGTGTCCGGCGCACCCGTGACCGACTGGCGCCTGTACGACACGCATTACACCGAGCGCTATCTCGACCGGCCGTCGGAGAATCAGGCGGGCTATGACGAAAGCTCGGTCCTGCCGTATGCACAGGGGCTGCGCGGGAAGCTTCTGGTGATTCACGGGATGGCGGACGACAACGTGCTGTTTCTCCACAGCACGAAGCTCTTTCGCAAGCTTCAGGATCTCAACAAGCCGTTCGAGGTGATGGTCTATCCGGGAGCGAAGCACGGCCTGATCCGCCAGCACGATGGTCGCCATGCGTATGCGACGATGCTGCGATTCTTCGACGCCAATCTGGCGGCCGCCGCCCCCTAATTCCTCGCCCAGCCGATCAGGTTGCCGACGCTCAACTCGATCATCGCCTGGCCGGCCCGCGCGGTCCGGAGCCGCGCGTACAGGGGGCGCTTGATCGCACGGGGAATCGGCAACAGCCGCGTCCAGTAGTGCAGAGGGTAGCGGTTCGCGAACGGCCCGATGACGGGATTCGCGAACCCCGCCCGGCTCAGTGCAAACCTCAGGCTCGCCCGCGAGAAGAGCTGCAAGTGCCCGATGTCGATGATGGGCGAATGCCGGCCCAGGAGCCGCATGAGCGGGTGTCGGTAGTCGTGGGAGACGATCATCAATGCGCCCCCCGGCTTGAGGAGCTGCCGCGCGGCCAGAAGAAGAGCGAACGGATCCTCGAGGTGCTCGAGCGTCTGATTGGCGATGATCAGCGTGAAATGCGCTTGCGGCAGCCGCCTGGGATCGAAGCGCTCCACGCGGATCATGGGCCTTGCCGCCGCGGGGGCGGCATCCGCAGCCGCCCGCGAAGGCTCGATGCCAATCGTTTCCTCGAACCCCAGCGCGCGCAAATGCCCGAGCAGCGCTCCGTTGCCCGCGCCGATGTCGAGCGCCGCCCCGCGATCCGGCAGTTCGCCGAGCCTTCGGCGCAGCGCCCGCGCATAGCTCGAGGCGGCGAATTCGGCTTCTGCGCCGCTGTCGTATCCGGTGTCCGCATAGGCGCGGGCGAGCTCGCCCGACTCCGGTACCCGCGGGGCGTACAGGAGCGCGCATCGCGGGCACACCACCATGCGCAGATTCATGAACTCCGGCTCCTTGCGGGACGCGTAGGACAGCTTGCCGATCCGCCGTCGATCGATCCTCTCGGCGAAGAGCTCGTATGAATCGTCGGTGTCCCCGCACACGGGGCACGGGCGGACTGTCAGCACGCGAGGACCGTATACCCCAAAGTATCGTCCGCCGCGCCGGGAAATCTGAGCCCCGCGTTCCCGAGCGCCACGGCCAGCACGGCGACCGGCATCAGAAGGAGACCCGCCGCCCGGCAAAGAAGCGCCGGGACGCCGCGCCTGCCGCCGCCGAGCAGCATCGACAGAATGAATCCCAGGACCTTGTAGCAGGCCACCGCCAGCGCACCGCCGCGCGCATACACACGCACCTCCCGGAAACCCGCCGCCCTGAGCACGTAGTCGAGCGCGGCGGGTGTGAAGCGCCAAAAATCCTGCGGCACGAAATGCCAGCGGGCCGCGAACGGCACGGTCAGGATCAAAAGGCCGCCGGGCGCCAGCGCTCGCCTCAACTCGCTGAGAAAGGGCGCGGTGTCGCGCACGTGCTCGAGTGTCTCGGTGCACAAGATCGTGTCCGCCTCCGCATCCGCGAGCGGCAGCCGCGGTCCGCGGAAGTATCGGGTCTCCGGCGTCCGGTAGCCGAACTGTCGTTCCGCATCTTCGCTGTCCACCGCGATATAGCGCACATCGGGTGGCAGGAAATCGCGGAACGGCTGGGCGCCGGCGCCCACGTCCGCCAAGACTCCCCGCACTCGCGGCAGCAATCGCTCGAGATCCCGCCAAATGGATCCGAACTGCAAATCGGCGGCCCGGCGCAGGCGCACCCGCAAGCGTGCGGGAAGGCCCCGGGCGCGCTCGTGCGCCGGCGGCCGGAACGCCTCGGCGCCGCCGCGGGCTCCGGGCAGGGCCGCATCGGCGGCCTCGCCCACCCTCAGGGCCAGATCCTCCCGCGGCAACGACCACTCAGCCACCGCCGCCCGCCTTGCGAATCTCGCCGCCGCGGATCAGATGGCGCCGGATGAACGACGGCCGTGCCTTCACCTCCTCGAAAATCTTGGCGATGTACTCCCCGATGAGGCTGATCGCGAAGATCGTGAAGGAGCCGAAGAACATGATCAGAAGCACGACCGTGGTGATGCCGCGCGGCGCGAGCTCGGGATGGAACACCCGGGCGAGAAACTGCACGACGCCGAGCACCACCGAGATCAGCACCAGCGAAATGCCCGCGAACGTGAGCGCATCGAGCGGCGCCCGGCTGAACGACAGGATGCCCTTTTTCGCCCAGCCGAAGTTCTTCAGCATGCTGTTGGTGGAGCGCCCGAACAGCCGCTCCGGTCTCATGTACGGCACGCCGGTCTGCCGGAATCCGACGTAGGCGCGCAGTCCCCGCAGGAACAAATCGCGCTCGTCGCACGCCAGCAGCCATTTCACCACCCGCCGGTCGATCAGCGAGAAATCCCCCGCATCGTGCGGGATCGGGACCGACGAGAAGTAGTCGAACACCCGGTAGAACGACTTGTAGGCGATCTGCATGTACCACGGCGCCTCGCGCTTGGTGCGCTCGCCGTACACGACCTCGTAACCCTCGCGCCACTTGGCCACGAATTCCGGGATGAGCTCCGGCGGATCCTGCAGATCGCCGTCCATGAGTACGACCGCATTCTTCGAGGCAAGCTCCATGCCGCTGCGAAACGCCGCCTGCGAGCCGAAGTTTCGCGAATGCGTGATGCCGACGACGCGGGGATTCAGTGCGCTCAAGGAGCGGATCGTCTCCTCGGAATCGTCCGGGCTGCCATCGTTCACGAAAATGATCTCGTAGTCGACATGGAGCTGGGTGAACATGCGCTCCAGACGCTCGGCCATGATGGGGATGGCCTGGCCGTCCTTGTAGCATGCGATGATCGCCGTCACGCTGTACACGCTGTCGAGCGCGCGCTTTTTCGAGGCGCGCTCGTAGAGCGCCACGTCGTCGAGTTCCGCATACCAGCGCGCCGTGCGCCTCAAGCCCTCGTCGAGCGCCACTTGCGCGCGCCAGCCGAGAACCTCGGCCGCACGGGACGGATTCGCATACCAATCACCGACATCCCAGGAGCGCGCCGGCATCGAGGAAAACTCGGGCTCGCAGTCGAGCCGGAACTCTCGCCTGGCGAGATGCGCGAGCTCGCGGATGGTGGTCTTCACCCCGCTCCCCACGTTGAACGAATCGCCGTACCAGCCGGGCCGCAACAGCGCGGCGGCGCTCAAGAATGCACGAACCGCATCGTCGACGTAGAGAAAATCGCGCGAGGTATCCGGGTCGACGAACGGCGGCAGACGTTGCGCGGCCGCCTCGGCCACCAGCGTCGGCATCAGACGCGAGCGATCCTCGAGCGGTCCGTAGACCGAGTAGAGCCGCAAATTCGCGCAGCGCAGCCCGCGATGCTTCCCCGAGAAGTACACGAGCCCGGCCGCGGCATTCTTGGTCACCGCATAGTGGCTGTTGGGTGCGGGCGCCTGGCTCTCCCCGGGCGCCGAGGCATGGGCCCCGTATTCCGACGAGCTGCCCGCGTGGATGTAGCAATGGGTTCCGCGGCGGATGAGCTCCTCGATCAACTCCTGTTTGAGCAGAACGTTGGTCTGATACATCCGCTCAACGTCCTGCTCGAACGAATACGCGCCGTAGGCCACGCAGTCGAATACCGTCTCCGGCTGTACGCGGTCGAGGAGCGAGCGGAGATTCCCCCGCGCGAGGAGGTCCACCGTGATCACCCGCCCGGGGTCGAGGTCCGCGAGCCGCCATGCGGGATCGCGCGAGGCGGTGCCGATCACGTCCGAGCGGCTCTCGAGAAGGGTCCTCAGAAGATTGGCGCCGATGAAACCGCTGGCCCCGAGCACCAGGACTGGCCCATGCAGCTCGCGCGCCAGACTTTGCGTCGAGCTCATGGCGAGGTCCGCGCCGCGAGCCGGCCGAGGATGGCCGGCACATCCAGCCCGCACTCCTGACGATGCCAGCGCTGCGAGCCGTAGCGGCCGGATGGGTATCCTTGGGCGTGCGCGTGCACGAGGCGCCCCACCGGGCGGCCCGACAGCGCGAGAAGGTGCAGGAACTGCTGTCCGAAGCCCCCATGGGCCACATGCTCCTCGACGATGCCGAGCACCGGACAGGCTGCGAGCTCATCGAACAATACCGGCGGCGGCTCGACGGCGCGCCCATCCCCCTCGAGCTCGCTCACCACCCAGATCGCCGGCCGCTCGGCGGGCGGCCGCTCACGCGTGGCGGTCCACAAGCCCCCGGCGATCGGTCCCACCGCCACCACCACCCCGGCCCGACCCTCCTGCACCCGGCGCCACGCGGCATAAGGGGGCACTCCCGATTCGTCCTCGAGTTCCGAGCGCCCGAGGCGCAGATACGATGGAGCGTCGCGTCGCGCGATGGCGCCCACCATCGGGGCGACATCGGCATCGAACGCCGGCACGTACACCCGCAGGCCGGGCAGGGTCAAAAGCACGCCGTAGTCCTCGAGTGCGTGATGCGTCGCTCCCATCGAGCCGTAAGCATACCCGCCGCCGTTGCCGACCAGCTGCACCGGCAGCCGGTTGAGGCAGACATCGTTGCGGATCTGCTCGAACGGTCTCGCGTAACAAAAGGGCGCGATGCTGTACACCCAGGGCTTCGCGCCGACGGCGGCCATGCCCGCGGCGACCGACACCATGTTCTGCTCCGCCACCCCGGCATTGATGAATCGGGACCCCAGTGCCTTCTGCAGCGGCTCGAGCGCCATGAATCCCAGATCGCCCGTCAGGAAGAAATAGCGCTGAGTCGCGGCGAGTTCGACCATGGCCGTGCAGAACGCGATCCTCACGGCGCTGCGAGCTCGGCCAGCGCCGCCGCGTACTGCTCGGCGCTCAGCGGCAGGTAATGCCACTCCATCCGGTTTTCCATGAACGACACCCCCTTTCCCTTGACGGTATCGAGCAGGATCACGGCGCCCGGATGCGCGCTTGCGGCAGAGGCGATCGCGTCGTGATCGTGACCGTCCACCCTGACCGCCTGCACGCCGAAGCTCTCGATCCGCGACCCCAGCTCGTGCATCGATGCCACTTCGCGGGTCGAGCCGAATCCCTGCAAACCGTTCAGGTCGACGATCACCGTGAGATTGCGCAGGTGCCGATGGGCCCAGAAGATGAGCGCCTCCCACATCGACCCCTCCTGCCATTCGCCGTCCGAGGTCAGGCAGTAGATTCTGCCCGGCTCGCTTTGGAGCTGGCGGGCGAGCGCCATGCCGAGCGCCACCGGAAATCCATGCCCCAGACTGCCCGTGGCGACGGGGATGTGCCCGCTCCACCCGGGCACCGGATGTCCGGCCAGCAGCGTTCCGTCCGCGTGAAACGTGGCGAGATCCGCATCCGAGAGCACACCCAGACTCCAAAGCGTGACATACAACGCCCCGGCGGCATGCCCCTTGGACAAAATGAACCTGTCCTCGGGATTCATCACGCGATGGTGCAGCGTGATCATGGCATCGAGCGCGGACAGATTGCCGCCCAGATGTCCGATGCGGCTTTCGTAATGCATGCGCAGCAATCGGCGGCGCGCGCGCCGGGCGAGATCGGGCAGGGAGCCGCCGCGCCTCGAGTCCTCGTGCCTCGAATCCCCGGCGTCTCGGGCGCTCACCGCGCGCTCTCCGCCCGCCGGCGCTCCAGGCGAAGCGCCGGGTTTTCGCAGTCGCCCGAAGCGACCCGATCCGCGGGCAGCGCATGCGGCGGCCGCAGCAGGGCCGCGATCGGTTGACCCCGCAGCCGCGCGACGTAGTGCGCCGGGAAAGTCCCGCACGCGGCATCGATCAACGTGGCGTTGAGATTCGCGGGCCACGCAGCGACGGCGGCGGCGCGCGCGAACTCCTGGAAGGGCGTCACTGCGCCGATCAGCAGGAGCGCAACCAACACCGCTTGCTTGATGCGAAGCTTCACCGCGGCCGCGCCGGCGCACAGCGCGAGGCAGGCGCCGATCGCCAGCACGGTCAAGCTCGGAATCGACACGCGCATGACGAAGTCGTTCGCGGCGCCGAAGCTGACGACGGGCAATACCGCGAGCAGGCATAGCGCGACGACCACGGCGGCCGAGCGCCGGATGCTTAGAATCGCCAATCCCAAAAGCCCCGCTTCCAGCAGAAAGAACTCCGCCTGTCTCCAGAGATCGTCGGCGATGGCGGCGGGACCGAACCCCTCGTGGCCGATGGTCCAACCCCTTGGAATGCGGGCTGCATCGAGCGTCAAGTACGCGGCGACTACGAGCCCCACGGCGAGTGCGGGTGCCCAGACCCGGGGATGGAGCAATCGACTCGAGCGCTCGCCTATCGACACCTTCCACACCCGGAGAAGGACGAAGGGCACGAGACCCAGGGCAGCGAGCGGAGACCAGAGCGCGACAGCGACCACGGTCATGGGCAGGAGCGCATCCAGCGCGTCCGCGCCCCGTTGCCGGTAGAGAAGCCCGATACCGAGCCATGCGCCGAGCGCGTGATTCGGCACCCAGAAAAGCTGTGTGGTCATGGATGAATATTGATAGCGGACCGCCCACCATTCCAAGTGCTTCGTGACGTCCCAATGCTCGATCGCAGCCGGCCCGCGCAGCACGGTGCCGACGACATCGAGCCCGCTGAACGACACGATCACCGCCACGCTCGCAAGGGCCGCTCCGACCTTGGCGGGCATCAGCGACAACACCTGCATCAGGAATATCGTCGCTCCCACCGCGGTCCATATCGCCAAGGCGACCTGCGCGGCCGCGAGTCCTGCCGCCTTGCCCACCAGCGCGGCGGGCAAATAGTATCCCACTGGCGCCCTCAGCAAGGTCGGATCGCCGTCCTTGGCGCCATAGCCCACCGGCCATGCGCCCGTCACGAGATCGTGCAGCACCGCGTCCCGGATGTGCCAGTCTGCATTGGCGAACACCCAGTGCCCGGTGCCACCGAATGATGTCCAGGCGCAGCCGACCGCAATCGCAAGCGCCACCTGCCAGCCCGCCAGGCGCCGCTGCGGTCTGCCTTCGTGGAAAGCGCCGCGGAGCAACGGCCGCAGCGCGTATATCAACGCCACAAGAAGCGGCAGAGCGGCCCAGAGCTCGAGCCAGCCGATCAGGAAGATCCCAAGCGGAAGCACCAGAAACGCAACTGCCATTCGGTCCAGTTCAAACGAGTGCATTGACGCGCACCCGTCTCATCGCCAGCCCCGGCATGATATTCCCCTTCAGCCCAAGGCGCCGGCCAGTGACGCGGTCCGGCTCGGTACGGCAGATCGCAGCTTGGTATCTTCGGTAATGAGCTTGAGCTTCATCTGCGTCGCCAACACGATGAAGCGTGCGTCGTAAGCCGAGATGCCGAACTGGTTGGCGGTCTGGAGGGCATCCGCGTGCGGCACACTGATCGGCTCGGGGATGAGCGCATGGGCCTCTGCGAGCAGCCGGATCCCCTGTTCGCGTGCAAGGGTCTTGGCGCGCACTTGCGTCGCGAGGACATTGGAGAACTCGACCAGGATGAATCCCTCGCTTCGCCAGTCGGGATCGCGCGCGTACAATTCCTGGGCAGCGGCGGTTCGGTCACCTTCGATCAGCAAATAGGCCAGGATGTTGGTATCGACGAGTACCACCTATTCGCGGCCCGAGTCGATCGCCGATTCGATGTCGCGAAAGGTGAGCAGGGCGCCACCCTTCAATCGCACCGGCCTGGGGGCTCGCGGGGGTTTATCGTCCTCGGACGTCGCGGCCATCCCCCGCTCCAACAGTTGCGTGATCGCGTCCTTGAGCTTCTGACCGCGCTTGACGGCGCGAAGCTTCACGCGCTTCATGAGGGCGTCCGGTATCTCGAGCGTGGTCTTCATGTTTCCCATATTCCCATAAAACCATATTTCCGTCTATCCGACCCCTCGCTCGCGATCGCCCGTCAGCCCAGTGCGTTGACCCCGCTTGCCCCCAGCGACCACGCGCGGCCGAGCGGCATGGCTCGCACGAAGATCGGTGCCGGTACCCTCTCGCACAGATTCGCAAGCTCGGGCGCCCCCACGGGTTCGTCCAGCGCCACGAAGTCCGCGCCGCCGCTCACGGCGGCGCGCGCCTCCTCGACCCCCCGGCACGACACCCCGCGAAGCGGCCGGCCCTCGTCCGGCGCGCTGCCGCCCGCGTATCGCGCCATGAAATCTCCGAACGCATGCACCCGATAATACGGTGTCTTGGCGACCCGCAGCCGCTCCGGCAGCCGCAGCGCGCCGATGATCGGCCGATCCGCCGGCAGCAGTCCCGCCGTGGCCAGCGATGAGCGGCTGCACCAGCGCAAGGCCTGGCCGTCGAGGCCGCGTGGCTCGCCGCGGTAGCGGCGCACGACCCACACATCGAGCAGCACATCGCCGTGGGAGTAGCTGTGACGCAGGCGAAGCAGCGGTCGCGGTGTCCGGATGACGATGCCGAGTTCCTCCTGAAGCTCGCGCCGCAGGGCATCGACGCGGGTCTCGCCGGGTTCGACCTTGCCCCCCGGGAATTCCCATAGGCCCGCGAGGTGCTTGCCCGCCGGCCGCTGCGCGATGAGCACGCGGCCCCGGGGGTCGATCACGGCCGCGGCGACGACATGGGTCGCGCCGGCCGGAATCGCTCGAGCTGGGCGCTCGATCGTCAGCCGCTCGCTTGCTGCAGAGCGCCGTGGCAGTGCTTGTACTTCTTTCCCGAGCCGCAGGGGCAGAGCTCGTTGCGGCCTACCTTGGGTACCTGCCGCACGAACGGCACGGCGCCCGGCCCGGCGTCGGGTGCTCGATTGAATCCCGGAGGCGGTGCGCCCGGACCCGGGGGCGGACCACCGGGGCCCGAGCCCTCCTCGAGACCCGTGCCGAGCTGAATCGGCGAGACCGCCTCGGCGTGCTGCATCTGCAGCGCGCGGGCGAGGCGCTGCTGGCGCTCGAGCTCCTCGCGCTCGACCTCGGCCTGGCTGCGGACCTGGATCTTGGACACGGTGGTGACCGTGTCGAACTTGATCCGGTCGAGCATCGCCGAGAACAGCTCGAACGCCTCGCGCTTGTATTCCTGCTTCGGATTTTTCTGCGCGTAGCTGCGCAGGTGGATGCCCTGGCGCATGTAGTCCATCGCCGCGAGGTGCTCGCGCCAGTGGGTGTCGAGCGTGCGCAGCATCATTTCCTTCTCGATGTAGCGCATGAATTCGGGGCCGACCGCCGCATCCTTCTGGTCGTAGGCCGCCTCGAGCGCCATCACGATCTTGGTCTTGAGCACGGTTACGTTGCCCGACTCGTCGCCCTTGACCCAGTCCTCGATCGGCAGCCGCGGACCGAAATCTCGCTCCAGCGCCTGCACGAGGGCGGGCACGTCCCACTGCTCCTCGGCCACGCCCTGCGGCATGAATTGATCGACCAGCTGGGCGACCACATCCTCGCGCGCGCCCTTGATGGCCTCGGCGACGTTATCCGCGCCCATGAGATCCGTGCGCTGCTGATAGATGACTCGGCGCTGATCGTTCGCCACGTCGTCGTACTCGAGCAGCTGCTTGCGGGCGTCGAAGTTGTGTTGTTCCACGCGCCGCTGCGCCCGCTCGATCTGGCGGGTGAGCATGCCGCTCTCGATCGCCTCGCCGGCCTTCATGCCGACGCGGGTCATGAGCGCCTTCATGCGCGTCGGGTCGCCGAAGATGCGCATCAGGTTGTCTTCGAGCGAGAGATAGAACCGGCTGGACCCGGGATCGCCCTGGCGTCCTGAACGGCCGCGCAGCTGATTGTCGATGCGCCGCGACTCGTGGCGTTCGGTGCCGATGATGTGCAGCCCGCCGGCGGCGAGCACCTGATCGTGGCGCTGGCGCCAGGTCTCGCGAATCTCGCCGACCTGGGCATCGTCGGTGCTGCCGAGCGCCTCGATCTGCGCCTGCACGCTGCCGCCGAGCACGATGTCGGTGCCGCGGCCCGCCATGTTGGTGGCGATGGTGACGGCGCCCGGCCTGCCGGCCTCGGCCACGATGTGCGCCTCGCGCTCGTGCTGCTTGGCGTTCAGCACCTCGTGCGGGATGTTGGCCGCGACCAAAAGCTTCGCCAGCCGTTCCGAGGTCTCGATCGAGGTGGTGCCCACCAGCGCGGGCTGCCCGCGCTTCACGCATTCCTGGATATCCTCGAGGATCGCCTGGAACTTGTCCCCCTCGGAGAGGAACACGAGGTCCGAGTGGTCCTTGCGGATCATCGGCTTGTGCGTCGGGATCACGACCACTTCCAGGCCGTAGATCTGCTGGAACTCGAACGCTTCGGTGTCCGCAGTGCCGGTCATGCCCGATAGCTTCGAGTACAGCCTGAAGTAATTCTGGAAGGTGATCGAGGCCACCGTCTGGTTTTCCTCGCGGACTTTCACGCCTTCCTTCGCCTCCACCGCCTGGTGCAGGCCGTCCGACCAGCGCCGCCCCGGCATCGTACGGCCGGTGAACTCGTCGACGATGACCACCTCGCCCTGGCGCACGATGTACTCCACGTCGCGCTTGTACAGCGCGTGCGCGCGCAGCGCCGCGTTCAGGTGATGCATCAGCCGGATGTTGGTGGCGTCGTACAGGCTCTCGCCCTCACGCAAGAGGCCGGTCTCCGCCATCAGGTCCTCGACCTTCTGGTGGCCGTCCTCGGTCAGCGTCGCCTGCTTGGTCTTCTCGTCGACCGCGTAATCGCCCGGGCCGTTCTCCTCCTTCTGCCGGGTGAGGCGCGGGATCAACGTGTTGATCTTGATGTAGAGCTCGGTGCTCTCCTCGGCCGGTCCCGAGATGATGAGCGGCGTTCGCGCCTCGTCGATCAGGATGGAGTCGACCTCGTCGACGATCGCGAAGGAGAGTTTGCGCTGCACCCGATCCTGCAGGTGGAACGCCAGATTGTCGCGCAGGTAATCGAAACCGAATTCGTTGTTGGTCCCGTAGGTGATGTCGCGTGCATAGGCCGCGCGCTTTTCCTCCTGCGACTGCGCGTTCTTGATCACGCCGACTTCCATGCCGAGGAACCGGAACACGGGCGCCATCCACTCCGAGTCGCGCTGCGCGAGGTACTCGTTGACGGTGACCACGTGCACCCCATCGCCGGTCAGCGCATTGAGGTAGGCCGGCAGCGTCGCCATCAGCGTCTTGCCCTCGCCCGTGCGCATCTCGGCGATCTTGCCCATGTGCAGCGTCAGGCCGCCGATCAGCTGCACGTCGAAATGCCGCAGACCGAGCTTGCGCCGCGAAGCCTCCCGCACCAGCGCGAACGCCTCGGGAACCAGCGAATCGAGCGTCGCACCGCCCGCCACCCGCGCCTTGAGCTCGCGGGTCTTCTCCGGGAAATCGTCATCCCGGAGCGCCTGCATTTCGGGCTCCAGAAGGTTGGTGTCGGCCACCCGCCGGCTCAACTCCTTGATGAGGCGCTGATTACGGCTGCCAAATATCTGCGTCAAAAGCTTCCACACGCGGAGGGCGTCCTTCAAAAACGGGTCAGAAAACCGGGTATTGTACGGATAGACAGAACGCCCGGTAAAACGTTTCGCAGGTGGAAAACAGGGATGTTTTCCCCGCAGCCTCTGGGTCTTCCCAGGTCCCTCAGCGCTCCCCGCCAATAAACCGCAACGGATCCACCTGCGCCCCATCCTTCAGCACCTCGAAGTGCAGATGCGGCCCCGTGGAATGCCCCGTCGAGCCCATGAGCGCGACTTCCTGTCCCTTGCTCACCATGTCGCCCTGTTTCACCAGGAGCTTCTCGTTGTGGCAATAGCGGGTGGCAAGCCCGTTACCGTGGTTGATTTCCACCATCTGGCCGAAGCCCGCCCGCTCTCCCGCGAAAGTCACCAGACCCGCGGCCACCGAGGAAACCTTCGATCCCGCCGGACCGGCGAAATCCAGTCCCTTGTGCACTGCAATATAGCCCGTGAACGGATCGGTGCGCCGGCCGAAATAAGAGGAGATGAAGCCGTCCTGCACCGGACGACCCTCCGGATACACCTGCTTGTTGAGCTCGCGGGTCAGGATCATGTTCTCGAGCACCCCGAGCTGCTGCTCCCGGCTCGACAGCTGCGTCTGCAGATCGTCGACCATGGCGGTCAGGTCGGGAATCTGGGCGGGCTGCCCGTCCGCAGTGTCCGCGCCGCCCAAAGCGGGCGGATTGCCGAAATCGAACTCTCCGTCATCCAGCTTGGCCATGCGGGTGAGCCGCTTGCCGAGCGCGTCCAGACGGATGACATTGGCGTTCATCTGCCCCACACGCATCGCCAACGCGTTGACCTTTTCCTGCAATACGCGTCGAACGTCTTCGATCTGGGCCTTTTCCCGCATGAGTTCGGCCGACCATCCGCCGAGCTGGTCGAGGGCATTCGACGCCCGGCTGCGCGAACCGAGGCCCATGCCGATGGAAAACGCACCGCCCACGATGGCTAGCACCAGGAGGAGGGCCGCACCCACCACCAGCGGGTGTCGCAGGTCCAATTGCTTCACGCGACCGGTCTTGCGGCCGACGAATATCACATTCATCGCGGTCTCATGGGGTGGTGACGAAACGGGGGTAGACTATGCAAAATTAAGTTCATTAAAACAAGGAAATAAGCACGCTTTTGGTGCTGATTATTCAGGCTGAAAAGTGTGCTGCAGTGCGAAAATCAAGAGATATCAAAGGATTATTTGAAGGTGGTAGCGAGCGGCTCACGAGCCTCAAGGTCCGGGCCCAAGCCCGCTCCCGGGTCTTGGAACAGGTCATTGCCGCATTGCCGGCAGAGCTGGCGCCCCACGTGGCGACGGCCGGCATCGAACGGGGAGTGCTCACCCTGGGCACTGTCAGCGCCGCCTGGGCGACGCGGCTGCGCTACCTGACCGATACCCTGCGGCAGCGCGTGGGCGATGCGATGGGGACCGACATCGAGCGCGTACGCATCAAGGTGGTCACCTCGCCGCCGCGATGACGTGCCGTCAGGCCCGCGCCGCGGCCGCGACGTAGGAGATCGGCGCTTCGGCCAGGCTCTCGAAGGTCACTTCCTGCCACGCGCTCTGGGTTTCGATGAGCGCGCGCAGCAATTTGTTGTTCAGCGCGTGTCCCGACTTGTATCCGGAGAACTCGCCGATCAGGCTGTGCCCGAGCAGGTACAGATCTCCGATCGCGTCGAGGATCTTGTGCTTGACGAACTCGTCCTCGTAGCGCAACCCGTCCTCGTTCAGCACCCGGTAATCGTCCAGCACGATGGCGTTGTCCATGTTGCCGCCGAGCGCCAGGTTTCGCGAGCGCAGGCTCTCCAGGTCGCGCATGAAGCCGAACGTGCGCGCCCGGCTCACCTCGCGAAGGAACGAGGTGGTGGAAAAATCCATCGACGCCACCTGGGAGTGCTTCTTGAACGTGGGATGGTCGAATTCGATCTCGAAGTTGACCTTGAAACCGTCGTACGGGTCGAACCGCGCCCACTTGTCCCCGTCGGCGACCTTCATGCTTTCGAGAATGCGGATGAAGCGCTTCGGCGCGCGCTGCTCCTCGATGCCGGCCGATTGCAGCAGGAACACGAACGGCCCCGCGCTTCCATCCATGATCGGCACCTCGCCCGCGCTCACCTCCACCAGCGCGTTGTCGATGCCGAGTCCCGCCAGCGCGGACAGCAGGTGCTCGACGGTGGAGATCTTGACGCTGCCGCTCTGCAGGGTCGTGCCCATCATGGTGTCGCCCACATTCTGGGCGTGCGCCTTGATGTCGGGGGAATCGCCCAGGTCGGTGCGCCGGAACACGATGCCCGTATCGGGCGCCGCCGGGCGCAGCGTCATCAAGACCTTCTTGCCCGTGTGCAGCCCCACTCCCGTGGCGCGGATGGAATTCTTCAAGGTGCGTTGATTCAACATCGAGTGGGACCGGGCTTTGTTTCAGGCCTTAAGTTATATGTTACAAAGGTATCACAGGCACCACATCGGCTAAAGCGCGATGCGCCCGATCATCCCCCACGCAAAATGACAGCGCGGCGCCCGTCCGACCCGGGGAACTTTTTCAGTTCCCCGCGTTAGACCGCCGGGCGCCCTCGCCGTTCACCGCCGCCGTGCGAAGCGCATCAGTCCGCCTGCCGCCTGAGAAACGCCGGAATATCGAGCAGGTCTTCCGATTCGGTTTCCGCCCGCAAGCCGTCGCCCACGGCACGCTGCCGCTGCACGGTCGGTTTGTCGAGCATGGCGTAGTCGGTCGGCGCCATCGGTGATCTGGGTCGCACAACCCGCATGGTGGGCTGCGGAGCGACCGCCGCCTGCATCGCGCTCTGCATCGGCTGCGGAGCCGCGCGCGCCACGGGTTTTCCAAGCCCCGTCGCGACCACCGTCACGCGGATCTGATTGGCCATGTCCGGATCGATGACCGTGCCCACCACGACCGTCGCATCGTCCGAGGCGAACTGCTTGATGACATTGCCCACTTCCTGGAACTCGCCGATCGACAGGTCCATGCCCGCGGTGACGTTCACCAGGATGCCCTGCGCGCCGGCGAGATTGATGTCCTCGAGCAGCGGGCTCGAAATCGCCGCCTCCGCCGCCTCGCGCGCGCGATCGTCGCCCGAAGCCGCCCCCGAGCCCATCATGGCCATGCCGGTTTCCGACATGACGGTGCGCACGTCGGCGAAATCGACATTGATCAAGCCGGGGCGGGTGATGAGTTCGGCGATGCCCTGGACCGCGCCCTGCAGCACGGTGTTGGCGGCCTTGAACGCATCGAGCAGCGTGGTGGTGCTGCCGAGCACCGACAGGAGCTTCTGGTTCGGAATGGTGATCAGCGAATCGACATACTTGGAGAGCTCGAGCATGCCCTGATCGGCGACCCGCCCGCGCTTGTTGCCCTCCATCTCGAACGGACGGGTGACCACGGCGACCGTCAATATGCCGAGCTCCTTCGCCACCTGCGCGACCACCGGCGCCGCGCCCGTGCCCGTGCCGCCGCCCATGCCCGCCGTGATGAACAGCATGTCGCATCCCTCGATGAGCTCGATGATGCGGTCGCGATCCTCCATCGCCGCCTGGCGCCCGACCTCCGGATCCGCGCCGGCGCCGAGGCCCTTGGTGATGTTGCAGCCGATCTGCAGCGCCGTACGCACCTTCGAGTGCTTGAGCGCCTGCGCATCGGTGTTGATGCAGATGAAATCCACGCCCTCGAGGCCGGCCTGCACCATGTGCGACACCGCGTTGCCGCCGCCGCCGCCCACGCCCAGCACCTTGATGATCGCGCTTTGACTGAAAGAGTCCATTAGTTCAAACATTCAAGTTCTCCTGTCGGTTGTATCACTCATGTTGGGCTCGAGATCAAAAATTGCCCTGAAACCAAGCTCTCATTCGTTCGAAAATCGACTTCACGCCTCCGGCGAGGAGCGGCGTTTCCCGCGCGCTCGTCACCTCCAAATTGCTCTTCGCGTACAAGAGGAGCCCCACGCCGGTTGCATGGATCGGATTGCTCACCACATCCACGAGCCCCGACACGTACTGCGGTATGCCGAGCCGCACCGGCATGTGGAACACCTCCTCCGCGAGCTCGACCGCCCCCTCCATCTTGGAGCTGCCTCCCGTGAGCACGATGCCGGTCGCCACCGCCTCCTCGAGACCCGCGCGGCGCAGTTCGTCGCGCACCAGCGCAAACAGCTCCTCGTAGCGCGGCTCCACGATCTCCGCGAGTGTCTGGCGCGCGAGCCGCCGCGGCGGCCGGTCGCCCACGCTCGGCACCTCGATGGTCTCGTCGGGGTTGGCGAGCTGCGAGAGCGCGCAGGCGTACTTGATCTTGATGTCCTCGGCGTACTGGGTCGGCGTGCGCATGGAGACCGCGATGTCGTTGGTGACCTGATCGCCCGCGATCGGGATCACCGCCGTATGCCGGATCGCGCCGCCGCCGAACACCGCGATGTCGGTGGTGCCGCCGCCGATGTCGACCACGCACACGCCGAGGTCCTTCTCGTCCTCGGTGAGCACCGCATAGCTCGAGGCGAGCTGCTCGAGCACGATGTCGTCCACCGCGAGCCCGCAGCGCTGCACGCATTTCACGATGTTCTGGGCCGCGCTGTCGGCGCCGGTGACGATGTGCACCTTGGCCTCAAGGCGCACCCCGGACATGCCGATGGGATCGCGGATCCCCTCCTGCGCGTCGATGATGTATTCCTGCGGGAGCACGTGCAGGATCTTCTGGTCGGCGGGAATCGCCACGGCCTTGGCCGCATCGATCACCCGCTCGACGTCGCCCGGCCCCACCTCCTTGTCCTTGATCGCGACGATGCCGTGCGAGTTCAGGCTCCGCACGTGGCTGCCGGCGATGCCCGCGTAGACCGAATGGATCTCGCAGCCCGCCATGAGCTCGGCCTCCTCCACCGCCCGCTGGATGGACTGCACCGTGGACTCGATGTTGACCACCACGCCCTTCTTCAGGCCGCGGGAAGGGTGCGAGCCGATGCCGATGATCTCGAGCTCACCGTCCGCCTTCAGCTCGCCCACGATGGCGACCACCTTGCTGGTGCCGATGTCGAGACCCACTATCAAATTTCGGTCGGAGCGTTTAGCCATACTCGGCACTGTTTCCTTCAGGCATCGGTGTCGTCGGTGCGTTTGGCCGGCGGCGCCGCCGGCGATTGGGTGTTCCGCCAGCCGATCGCGAAGCCGTTCGAGTAGCGCATGTCCACGTACGAAATGTCGGTCAGCCGATGCGCGATCACCTGCGAGGCGGTGCGGATGAAGCGGTCGATGCGCTCGTCGACCTGGAGCCGTCCGAGCCGCACCGTCACGCCCGAGTCCAGGTCCATCTCCCAGGCGCCGCGCTCGTCGAGGCGCAGCGCCGCGATGCGCATCCCGGCCTCCTGCATGCGCCCTTCGGTCGCGAGGTAGCGCTCCGCGACCTGCGCCTCGGTGCCTTCGGGGCCGGAAAGCCGTGGAAGCTCCGCCGGCACGTGCGCAGCCTGGCGCACGAACAGCTCGCCCCGCGTATTGAGAAGCCCCGACTCGCCCCAGCGCGCGGCGGCGATCTGCTCCACCACGGTGACGTGCAGGCTGTTCGGCCAGCGCCTCTGCACCCGCGCGTGATCGACCCAGGGAAGCGCCTCGACCGCCCGCTCGATGGCATCGAGGTCGGCCGACATGAATCCCGAGTGGGCGAAAGGGGCCACCGCCTTCTCGATCTGCCCGGGCGAGACCCGCTGGAAGCTTCCGTCCATCGAGATCACCCGCACCGGGCGGTCGAGCCCCCAGAGGAGCGCCGCGAGCGCTCCCACGACCACGCCGACGAGCGCCGCGCGCCGCGCGTGGCTGCGCCACCCGGCGGCGAGCGCGTGCGCGAAACCCGGCGGCCAGCGCCATGCGGGCCTTTCGGCCTTGCTGCGGTTCTTGTACCGATTGCGCCGGATGAGCTTGTTCAGCATTTGCGCTCTCTCATGAAGCTGGACTCGAGCACCCGCCAGACGAGCTCCTCGAAGTCGATGCCGGCCTGGCGCGCCGCCATCGGCACCAGGCTGTGGTCGGTCATGCCGGGCGTGGTGTTGATCTCGATGAAGAAGAACCTGCCGGTGCGCGCCTCGCGCATGAAATCCACGCGCCCCCAGCCGCAGCAGTCGGTGACACGAAAGGTCGCGAGCGCAGCGGCCCGAAGCTCCGCCTCGGCGCGCTCGTCCAGGCCGCTCGGGCAGTGGTATCGGGTGTCGTTGCGGAAATACTTCGCCTGATAGTCGTAGAACTCGGTCGCCGGCACGATGCGGATCGAGGGCAGCGCCGCCTCTCCGAGCACGCCCACCGTGAACTCGTCGCCTTCGATGAATGCTTCCGCGAACACGATGGGGTCGACGCGGCGCGCCTCATCGTAGGCGCCCTGCAGCTGCGCGGCCGACTTGACCTTGGTGATGCCGACGCTCGAGCCCTGCGAGGCGGGCTTGACCATCATCGGCAGGCCCACCTGCTCGAGCGCGCGCGGCAGATCGCCGGCCCCGGCGAGCACCGCGTACGTCGGCGCCGTGAGGCCTGCGCCGACCACCACGCGCTTGGTCTTGAGCTTGTCCATGGTGAGCGCCGAGGCGAGGACGCCCGAGCCGGTATAGGGGATGCCCAGCCATTCGAGCGCGCCCTGCATCAGCCCGTCCTCGCCGCCGGGACCGTGCAGGGCGATCCACGCGCGGTCGAAGCCGCCGCTCGCCAGCTCCTGGACCGCGCGCTCGCCGGGATCGAAGGCTTCGGCGTTCACGCCGCGGCGCCTGAGCGCGGCGAGCACCGCGTTGCCCGAGAGCAGCGAGATCTCCCGCTCGCTCGAGTCGCCGCCGAGCAGCACCGCGACCTTGCCGAACTCGGCTCCCGACCCGGCGTGGCGCGTGCCGGCGACGGTCTTGAGCCGGCTCATGCCGCTTCTCCGACGATGCGCACTTCGGTGCTGAGATCGACGTGATCGCGCTGCGCGACCGTGCGCTGCACGTGCCGGATCAGCTCCTCGATGTCGGCGGCGCTCGCGTTTCCGTGATTGATGATGAAGTTGGCGTGCTTCTCGGACACCGAGGCATCGCCGATTCGAAATCCCTTGAGGCCCGCGGCCTCGATCAGCCGCGCGGCGTGATCGCCCGGCGGATTGGTGAACACCGATCCGCAGCTCCACGCCCCGATCGGCTGGCTTTGCTTGCGCTTTTCCATGAGCTCGCGGATGGCCGCCTGCGCTGACGCTCGGCCTGCGCTCGAACTCGAGGCGCGCGGCGATGAACCACTCCTCCGCCGGCCCCTGGACGCTGCGGTAGCCGATGCGGTATTCGGCCGGTGTGCGCACGTGCCGGACGCCGCGCCGGTCGAGGACCTCCACCTCGATGACATGGCGCCAGGTCTCCCCGCCGAACGCGCCGGCGTTCATGGCGAGCGCCCCGCCGAGCGTCCCGGGAATGCCCGCGAAGAACTCGGCCGGCCCCAGACCCCATTTGACGCACTGTCGCGCGATGCGCGCGCAAGGCACGCCCGCCCCCGCCCGGATCCGCGTGGCGCTCGAGCGCTCCATGTCGCCGAGCGCCCCGTGCGTCGAGATCACCGCCCCGCGGAATCCGCCGTCGCGCACCAGGAGGTTGCTGCCCAGGCCGATCCAGAGGATCGGCATGTCCGGGGGCAACTGACGCAGGAACGACGACAGATCCATGATGTCGCGCGGCGTGAAGAACAGATCCGCGGGCCCGCCGACGTGCCACGACGTGTGCTTGGACATGGCAACGTCGCGCAGCACCCGCGCGGCGAACTCGGGACCGAGTCCGTGCGTGCGCACCGCATGTCCGTTCGCGTTGCCGCCGGCGCCGCTCATGCTGCCGGCTCCGCGCCGAAGCGGCTCTTCAGATCCGCGGCGACGGCGCCGATATTGCCCGCCCCCATCGTCAACACGACGTCCTCGTCGTGGAGCACCTGGCGCAGCGCCTCCGCCAGATCGTCGACGCGCTCCACGAATACCGGCTCGACCCGGCCGCGGGTGCGCACGACCCGGCAGATGGCGCGGCCGTCGGCTCCCGCGATCGGCGCCTCGCCGGCGGCGTAGACCTCCGTCACGAGCAGCACGTCGCAGACGCTCAAGGCGCGCCCGAAGTCATCGAGCAGATCCCGTGTGCGCGTGAACCGGTGCGGCTGAAATGCCAGCACCAGCCGCCGGTTCGGCCAGGCCTGCCGCACCGCCTCCACCGTGGCCTCGATCTCGGTCGGATGATGTCCGTAGTCGTCGACGACGATGGCGGAGCCGCCCGGCCAACGGATGTCGCCCAGCTGCTGCAGGCGCCGGTCGATGCCCTGGAAATTCGCCAATGCGCGCTGGATGGCCGCATCCGCGACCCCGAGCTCGGTCGCGACCGCCACCGCGGCCAGGGAATTGAGCACGTTGTGCCGGCCGGGCAGGTTGATGGTGAGCCTCAACGGCGCGCGCCCGTCGCGCAGTGCGGTGAAATGCGATTGCATTCCGGCGCGCTCCACGTCCACCGCACGCAGATCCGCGCCCTCGCCGAAACCGTAGGTGACGACGGGCCGCGCGATGTCCGTGAGAATGCCGCGCACCTCGGCGTCGTCCGCGCACAGCACGGCGAGCCCGTAGAACGGCAGGTTGTGCAGAAATTCGACGAAGCTCTGCTTGAGCCGCGCGAAGTCCCCTTCGTGCGTGCCGAGATGATCGTTGTCGATGTTGGTGACGATGGCGATCATGGGCTGCAGGTGCATGAAGGAGGCGTCGCTCTCGTCCGCTTCCGCGACCAGGTAACGCCCCGCACCGAGGCGCGCGTTGCTGTCCGCGCTCTTCAGCCGTCCGCCGATGACGAACGTCGGGTCGAGGCCGCCCTCGGCGAGCACGCTTGCCACCAGACTCGTGGTGGTGGTCTTGCCGTGCGTCCCGGCGACCGCCACCGAGTAGCGGAATCGCATCAGCTCGCCGAGCATTTCGGCGCGCGGCACGACCGGCACGCGGTTCGCGAGCGCGGCGGCGACTTCCGGATTCTCGCGGTTGACCGCGCTCGACACCACGACCACGTCCGCCTTGCCGAGATGCTCCGCGGCGTGACCGAGGAAAATCTTCGCGCCGAGCCGCGCAAGCCTCGCCGTCACCGCGTTGCCCTTGAGGTCCGAGCCCTGCACCTCGTAGCCGAGATTGAGCAGCACTTCGGCGATGCCGCCCATTCCCGAGCCGCCGATGCCGACCAGGTGGATGAGATGGATGCGGCGCATGCGGTCGTTCATGCCGCGGCGCCCCCCGCTGCGAGGCACAGATCCGCGAGACGCGCCGCCGCGTCGACGTTGCGCAGCGAGCGCGCGGCCTCGGCCATCTTGAGCATGCGCGGCCGGTCCCCGGTGAGCTCGGCGATCCCCGCGCTCAGGCTGTCCGGCGTCAGATCGCGCTCCTGCAGGATGCGACCCGCGCCGGCGCGCACCATCGCCTCGGCGTTGCGGGTTTGATGGTCGTCGACCGCACCCGGGAACGGCACCATCAATGCGCCGAGCCCGGCGGCCTGCAGCTCGGCGATGGTCATGGCGCCCGCCCGGCACAGCGCCACGTCGGCCCACGCATACGCGGCCGCCATATCCTCGATGAAGGGCAGGATCTGGGCCTCGACACCGAATTCGAGATACGCCGCGCGGGCCGCATCGAGTCCGCGGGCGCCCGCCTGATGGCGAACCTCGGGCCGCTTGGAGGGATCGATGAGCGACAGCGCCTGCGGCACGATGGCATTGAGCCGCTGCGCCCCCTGGCTGCCGCCGAACACCAGCAGCCGCGCCCGCGCTCCGCGGCCGGCAAGGCGCTCGGCCGGATCGGGAAGACCCGCGATGTCGGCGCGCACCGGGTTGCCGACGGCGCGCGCGCGGATCCCCGGGGGAAAGCTGCCGGGAAAGGCCTCGAGGACCTGCGTGGCGACGCGCGCCAGCCAGCGGTTGGTCATGCCCGCCACGGCATTCTGCTCGTGGACCAGCAACGGAATGGACAGCAGCCACGCCGCGATGCCGCCGGGACCGCTCACGTAGCCGCCGGCGCCCAGCACCACGGCGGGCTTCACGCGCCGCATGATGCGAAGGCACTCGAGCACCGCGCGGCCGATCCGAAAGGGGGCCATCGCCCAGGAGCCAAGTCCCTTGCCGCGGATGCCGGCGACCTGCACCCACTCGATCGGGAAGCCGTTCGCCGGCACGAGCCGCGATTCCATGCTTCCCGGCACGCCGAGCCACACCACGGGTATCTGCCGCTCGCGCAGCACCTTCGCGACCGCGAGGGCGGGAAATACGTGACCGCCCGTGCCGCCGGCCATGATCATCACCGGGCCGTTCATCGCGCGCCTCCGGGCGTGCGCATCACGGCGGAACGCGACGTGCATTTCACCTCGTGATAGATCCGCAGCAGCACGCCGATCCAGGAGAGACTCACCAGCAGGCTGCTGCGCCCGTAGCTCAGCAGAGGCAGCGTGAGGCCCTTGGTCGGGAGCACCCCCATGTTGACGCCGATGTTGACGATGGCCTGCAGGCCGAGCCAGACGCCGAAGGCGAGCGCGACGTACGACTGGAACACGAGACCCGCCTGCGCCGCCATGCGCGAGATGCGAAAAGCGCGCCACACCAGCGCGAGAAACAGCGCGAGCACGCCGATCACGCCGACCAGCCCGAGCTCCTCGGCCAGCACGGCGAAGACGAAGTCGGTGTGCGCCTCGGGCAGGTAGAACAGCTTCTGCACGCTCGATCCGAGACCCACCCCGAACCAGGAGCCGCGTCCGATGGCGATCAGCGATTGGGTCAACTGGAACCCGCCGTTGTACGGATCGTCCCAGGGATGCAGGAATCCCATGAGGCGCTTCAACCGGTAGGCCGAGGTGAGGGCGAGCGCTGCGAACGCCAGCGCCGTGCCGGAAACGAACAGGATGACGTAGCGAAGCCGGGCTCCGGCCACGAACAGCACCGCGAAGCCGGTGGCGAACAGCACCGTGGCGGCACCGAAATCGGGCTCCATGAGCAGCAGCACCGCGGCGACGCCGAGCAGCCCGACCGGTTTCGCGAGGCCGCTCAGGGTCCGCGTGAGCTCCTCGCGCTTGCGCACGCAATAGCTGCAGACCCAGGTCAGCACCAGGACCTTGGAGAGCTCGGACACCTGGAAATTCATCGGACCGATGCGCATCCAGCGGCGCGCCCCGTTGACCGTGGCGCCGAGCCCCGGAATGAGCACCAGGATGAGCAGCAGCACCGCGAACAGCAGCAGCCCCAGGCTGTATTTGTCCCAGAGCTGCGCCGGCACGCGCGTCATGAGCCAGCCCGCAAGCACGCCCACCAGCCCGAACACGAACTGGCGCTCGAGGAAATAGAACGGATCGCCGAGATCCTTGGCGGCGATCGACATCGAGGCGGAGGTGACCATGACCAGCCCGACCAGGAGGAGCGAGGCGGTGAGGCCGAGCGTCACCCCGTCCCAGGCGAACGGCATGCGCTCGCGCGCCCGGATGCCATAGGACATGCTCGTGGCGCTCATGCGCCGGCTCCGCGCGCGCGCACCGCGGCGGCGAATTCGTCGCCCCGGTGGTTGTAGTCGCGAAACATGTCCAAGCTCGCGCACGCCGGCGACAAGAGCACCGTGTCACCGGGGCGCGCCGCCGCGGCCGCCGCCGCGACCGCGGCCCGCATGGTCGGCGCCCGCTCGGTGGGGCATACCCCCGCGAGGACGGCCTCGATCGCCGGGGCGTCCTTGCCGATCAACACGGCATGCCGGACTTTGTCGCGGAACGCCGCCGCGAGCGGGGCGAAGTCCTGGCCCTTGCCCTCGCCGCCGGCGATCAGCACCAGCGGCCCGGACATGCCGCGGATCGCGGCCAGCGTCGCGCCGACGTTGGTGCCCTTGGAATCGTCCACATAGCGCACGCCGGCGATGTCCGCCACCCACTGCGATCGATGCGCGAGGCCCGGGAATTTCTCGAGTGCGCTCAGGCTCGCGGCGAGCGGCAGGCCGGCCGCCTCGGCGAGCGCCAGCGCCGCGAGGGCGTTGGCGGCATTGTGCGAGCCGGCGATCTTCATGCCCGACATCGGCAGGATGGGCTCGCCGCGCCGCGCCAGGAAGCTCTCGGATCCGCGCCGCAGCAGCGTGAAATCCGCGTCCTCGCGCTCGATTGAGAAGGTCAGCACGCGCGGCGGCCGGGCGCCGTGGCGGCCTGCATCGCGCATCGCGAGCACCTGGGGATCATCCACGTTCAGCACCATCGTGGCCGCATGCTCGAAAATCCGCTGCTTCGCCCGCGCATAGGCCTCGATCGAGGCATACCGGTCCATGTGATCCGAGGTCACGTTGAGCACCACGGCGGCGACGAGATCGAGCGAGCGCGTGGTCTCCAGCTGGAAGCTCGACAGCTCGAGCACATACAGATCGGGAACGGGCTCCGCCAGTAGATCGAGCGCGGGCCTGCCGAGATTTCCGCCGGCGAGCACCCGCCTGCCGGCCGCGGCCGCCATGCCCACCACCAGGCTCGTCACGGTGCTCTTGCCGTTGGTGCCGGTGATGCCGATGACCGGCGCGCGCACCGGCGCGGGCACCGCCGCGCGCAGCGCGCGCGCGAACAATTCGATGTCGCCGAGCACCTCGATGCCGCGGGCGCGCGCCTGCGCGGCGATCGGCTCGTCGAGCGATACGCCGGGCGACATCAACAGCTGCGAGGCGCCGTCGAGCAGCGACAGGTCGAAGCCGCCGAGGCGCAGATCGAGGGTCTCGGCGAGCCCGCCGAGCTCCGCAAGTCCGGGCGGGTCGCGGCGCGAGTCGGTCACCGCGGCCGGTATGCCGCGCCTCGCGAGATAGCGCACGCACGAGGCGCCGGTTTTGCCGAGACCCACTATCACACTGGTATGCGCGCCGGTCGTCATCGGATTTTCAGCGTGGCGAGGCCGGTGAGCACCAGCAGGAAGCTGATGATCCAGAAGCGCACGATGACCTTCGGCTCGGACCATCCCTTGAGCTCGAAATGATGATGCAGCGGCGCCATGCGGAATATGCGTTTGCCCGTGAGCTTGAACGAGGCCACCTGCAGCATCACCGAGACGGTCTCGAGCACGAACACGCCGCCCATGATGCAGAGCACGATCTCCTGCCTCACGATCACGCCGACGGTGCCGAGCGCCGCCCCGATGGCGAGGGCCCCGACGTCGCCCATGAAGACCTCCGCCGGATAGGAATTGAACCAGAGAAAGCCGAGCCCGGCGCCCGCGATGGTGGCGCAGAAGATCAGCACCTCGCCCGCGCCCGGGATGTAGGGGATCTGCAGATAGGTCGCGAACTTGAAGTTGCCGGTGGCGTAGGCGAAGACGCCGAGCGCCGCCGCCACCATGACAGCGGGCATGATCGCGAGCCCGTCCAGTCCGTCGGTGAGATTGACCGCGTTGCTCGTGCCGACGATGACGAAGTAGGCGTAGGCGATGAAGCCGGCCGTGGACATCGGCACCGCCACCGTCTTGAAGAACGGCACGTACAGGGAGATCTCGGAGATCGACTGGTGGGTCCAGTGCAGGCTCGTGGCGATGCAAAGGGCGGCGGCGGATTGCGCCAGATACTTGTAGCGCGCCGCGAGCCCCTTGGAATTGCCCACGACGAGCTTCAAATAATCGTCGTAGAAGCCGATGCCCCCGAATGCCAGCGTGGCGCCGATCAGCATCCACACGAAGCGGCTCGACAGATCCGCCCAGAGCAGCGTCGCGATCACCATCGCGGCGAGCATGAGGCCGCCCCCCATGGTGGGAGTGCCGGATTTGGACAGATGCGTTTGCGGGCCGTCGGTGCGCACCTGCTGGCCGACCTGATAGCGCGCGAGCGCCGAGATCATGTGCGGACCGATCAGCAGGGCGATGGCGAGCGCGGTCATCGCCGCCAGAATTCCGCGCAGCGTCAGGTATTGAAAGACGTGGAAACCGGAATAGCCGTGTGCGAGGTATTCGGTGAGATAGAGCAGCATCGCTCAGCCCTCCAGCCCAAGCGCCTGGACCACCCGCTCCAGGCGGTTCACGCGGGAGCCCTTGACGAGCACCGTGACCCCGGCGCCGATCTGCGCCTGCACGCGCCGGATCAGGGATTCGGCATCCGCGAACCATTCGGCGCCCGAACCGAACGTCTCGGCCGCGCGCGAGCTCTCGGTGCCGAGAGCGAACAGCCGCTTCACTCCGCACTCGCGAGCGTAGCGGCCGAGCTCGGCGTGACTGTCGGCCGCGTGATCCCCGAGCTCGGCCATGTCGGCGAGCACCAGCCAGGTGGTCCCGGCCACGCCGCGCAGCACATCGAGGCCCGCGCGCACCGAGCTCGGATTCGCGTTGTAGGAATCGTCGATGATCCAGCTGCCGCGAAGACCCGCCTTGAGCTGCAGCCGGCCCGGTACCGCGCGAAAGTCCGCGAGCCCCGCGACGATGTCCTCGAGCGAGGCGCCGGCCGCGGCGGCGGCGGCCGCCGCGCCGAGAGCGTTCGCGATGTTGTGCGCACCGCCCGCCTTGAGCACGACCGCGCGTTCGCCGAGCGGACACCTGAGCGTGAAGCGCGTGGCGAATGCGGCCTGCTCGATGCTCTGGACGGGATTCGCCGCGGTGAAGTCGGCCGCGCGCGCCACGCCGAAGGTGACGATGCGCGAAGCGCCCGCGGCGCCGCGCCAATAATCCGCATAGGCATCGTCGGCGTTGATCACGGCGGTGGCTTGCGGCTCGAGCCCCGCCACCATCTCGCCCTCGCCGCGCGCGACGCCGTCGAGATCGCCGAAACCCTCGAGATGCTCGGCGCCCGCATTGGTGATGAAGCCGACCGTCGGCCGCACGAAGCGCACGAGCTCGGCGACATCGCCGATGCGATTCGCGCCCATCTCGACCACCGCGCTGCGATGCGATGCCTCGAGACGCATCAACGTCACCGGCACGCCGATGTGATTGTTGAGGTTGCCGAGGGTCGCCAGGCACGGCCCGCGGCGCGACAGGATCGCGGCGGTCATCTCCTTGGCGGTGGTCTTGCCATTGCTGCCGCCCACGCCGACGATCGGAATTGCGAACGAGGCGCGCCAGGCGGCTGCCAGCCTCTGCAGCGCGACCAGCGGGTCGGGCACGACGATCTGCGCCACGCCCACGCCGGACACCGGTTTCTGCACCAGCGCGCCGATGGCGCCGCGCTGCGCCGCGGCCTCGACGAACTCTCCCCCGTCGAACTTCGGCCCCTTTAGCGCGACGAACAGCGAGCCCGCGGCGATCGTGCGGCTGTCGGTCGAGACGGCCCCGTAGGGACCATCCGTGCCGAGGAGCATGCCGCCCACGACCCGGGTCGCCTCCCCGAGCGTGCGCTTCATGCCGCCACCCCGAGCACTTTCGATGCCGCATCGCGATCGCTGAATCTCAGGCGCGATGCACCGTAGATCTGATAGTCCTCGTGTCCCTTGCCCGCGATCAGCACGACGTCGGCCGGCCCGGCGCCATTCAAGGCCTCCGCGATGGCCGCGCCCCGGTCGTGCACGATGCGCGCCGGATGCGCGATGATGCCGCCGGCGATGCCGCGGGTGATTTCGGCGGGATCCTCGGAGCGCGGATTGTCGTCGGTCACGATGATCTGATCCGCGAGCTCATCGGCCACCGCGCCCATCATCGGCCGCTTGCCCGGATCGCGGTCGCCGCCGCAGCCGAACACACACCACAGTTCCCCCGGGCAGTGCTCGCGCAGCGCACCGAGCGCCTTCGCCAGCGCATCGGGCGTGTGCGCATAATCGATCACCGCCTTGGGCTTGCCGCGCGCGCTCGACTCGATCACCTCCATGCGTCCCGGCGGCGCGGTGCACCCCGCGAGTCCGGCCGCGGCCTCCTTCACGGGAATGTCGAGCGATACCAGGCAACCGAGCACCACCAGCACGTTCTCGGCGTTGAAGCGCCCGAGGAGCCGGGTGGCCAGATGCAGCTTCCCGAAGCTGCCGTCGATGTCCAAGGAGATGCCGCGCAAATCCGGCACGACCCGCTCCGCGTGCAGCGACCGCTCGGCAAGCCACGAATCGCCGGACCCGCCGACCCAGACGGCCGTGAGAGGCGCGCGGCCCGCGAGTTTCAGGGCGAGCTCGCGGCCGAATCCGTCGCCGATGTTGACGATCAGGTTCTTGAGGTCGGGGCCCGCGAACAAACGCGCCTTCGCCTCTCCGTAGGCCTGCATCGTCGGGTGATAGTCGAGGTGGTCGCGGGTCAGATTCGTGAACGCGGCCGCGTGGAACCGCACGCCGGCCACCCGGCCCTGATCGAGCGCGTGCGAGGAAACCTCCATCGCCACCGTGCGCGCGCCCTGCGAACGCAGCTGGGCGAGCATGCGGTGCACGCTTACCGCATCGGGCGTCGTGTGCGTCGGCGCTTCGAGCGCGCCGAGGCGGCCCCAGCCGATGGTGCCGATATAGGCCGAGCTCTGCCCGAGACGGGCCAGCGCCTGCGCGAGCAGATACGCGCAGGTGGTCTTGCCGTTGGTGCCGGTGATGCCCACCACGCGCAGGCTCGAGGACGGCCACTGGAAGAAGCGGTCGGCGATCCGCCCCACGAGCTCGCTCAGGCCGGCGACCGGCGCTGCGAACACCGGCTCCGAAAAGCTCGGAGGACCGATGCCGGGGGCCGGCTCCCACAGCACCGCGCAGGCGCCCCGCGCCTGCGCCTCGGCCGCGAATTGCAGCCCATGCGATTGCCGGCCCTTGAGCGCCATGAACAGCCCGCCCGGTCGGACCTCCCGGCTGTCGATCGCGAGGTCCGCCACCTGGGCGTCGTTGGCGGGCACCGTCGCGATGCCGTCGAGCAGCCAGGTGAGTGAGGTGCTCATGGGGCCGCGTTGGCCTGCACCAGCGTCGCCGCGGGCACGTTCTGCAGGTCATCGGGCGCGATGTCCATGAGGCGCAGCGCGCCCGACATCACGCTCGCGAACACCGGCGCCGCGACCGTACCGCCCTGGGCCAGCGTGCCCACCTCGTGCACGTCCCGGCTGGGCTCGTCGATCACCACCACGGTGGCGAGTTTCGGGTGCGAGGCCGGCACCAGGCCGGCGAACACGGCCATGATCTTGTCGGTGGAATAGCCCCCCGCGATGGATTTGAACGCGGTGCCGGTTTTCCCGGACACCCGGTAGCCGACCAGCGAGGCGCGCGTCGCGGTCCCTCCCTTGGCGATCACCTGCTCCATCAACTGCACCAGCGCATGCGCCACCTTGGCGTCCATCACCCGTTCGCCGGGAATCGGATGGGCCGGCGTGGGCGCCGGCAGCCGCTCGAACGAAATCGGCCGCTTGATGCCGCCGGCGCCGATGGTCGCGTAGGCATGCGCGAGCTGCAGCGGCGTCACCGACAGGCCGTAGCCGTGCGACAGCGTGGCGATGCCGATCGGCCGCCAGTGCGAGTAATTGCTCAACATGCCGGCCGATTCGCCGGGGAAGCCCGAGCCGGTCACCTGTCCGAAGCCCAGGCTCGAGAGCGTGTCCCAGATCTGCTCGGGCTTCAGCGACAGGGCGACCTTGGCCGTGCCGACATTGCTCGACTTCGCGAGGATGGTGGCGAGATCGATCACGCCGAGGTTGGACTCGTCCTCGAACACTTTGTTTCCCACCTGGATGAAGCCCGGCGACGTGTCGACGACGCTGTCGGGCCGGTACTGTCCCGAGGCCAGCGCCGCCGCCATGATGAACGGCTTGATGCTCGAGCCCGGCTCGAAGATGTCGGTGACCGCGCGATTGCGATACAGGGCGGGCTTCAACTGCTCGCGGTCGTTCGGGTTATAGGAGGGCTGGTCCACCATGGCGAGCACTTCGCCGGTGTCCACGTCGATGACGATCACGGAGCCCGCCTTCGCGCGGTACTCCTGCATGGCCTCCTTCAATTCGCGGTAGGCCAGGTATTGGATGCGCAAATCGATGCTGGTCACGAAGTCGCGGCCCGGCCGCGCCGCGCGGATGCTCTCGACGTTCTGCACATAGTGGCCGTACATGTCCTGGATGACGCGCTTCGCGCCATCCTCGCCGTTCAAGAGCTGGTCGTACCCGAGCTCGAGCCCCTCCTGGCCCTGATCGTCGATCGTCGTGAACCCGACCACATGGCCGGCCACTTCGCCCGCCGGGTAGTAGCGCCGGTATTCGCGCTGCAGATACACGCCCGGAATTCCGAGCGCCTTGATGTGAGCCGCCTCCTCGGGCGGCATGGCGCGCTCGAGATACAGGAACTCGCGGTCGAGGTTCGAGGTGACGCGGCGCGCGAGCACCTGCTGATCCTCCTTCAGGGCCTTCGCGAGCCGCGGAAGCTGGTCGATGTTGTCGTTCAGCTCCTGCGGGTTGACCCAGACGCTGTCGACCGGTGTGCTCACGGCCAGCGGCTCGCCGGCCCGGTCGGTGATCGCGCCGCGGTGAGCGGCGATCTTGACCACGCGCATCGAACGGTCGTCCCCCTGCTTGGCGAGAAACCCGTGATCGATCAATTGCAGCTCGACCGCGCGCGCGGCGAGACCGACCGCGCCGAGAACCACCAGCCCCAGGATGACCGCGGACCGCCAGCGGTAGGTCGAGGCGCCGGCGGCGCTTTCGCTCAGCCGCTGCTTCACGGCCGCACGATCCGCACGTCCCGGGTCTGCGGCAGGCTCATTTGAAGCTTCGCGTTGGCGACCCGCTCGACGAACGCGTTCGAGGACCAGTAGCTCTGTTCGAGCTGCAGCCGGCCCCATTCCATCTCGAGCGAATCGCGCTGCGAATTGAGCTTCTCGAGGCGGACGAATTCATCGCGCGCCTTGTGGCGCGCATAGATCACCTGCACCGCGGAGCCGAGCACCGCGAGCCACAGCACCGGCAGCACGAGCGGCAGCAGTCTTCCGAAGGTCAGCGGCTTGGCCGTCAGCTTGCTCAGCGTCATGCGGCGATTCCTTGGCTCAGGCGTTCGGCAATGCGCAGCCGCGCGCTGCGGGCGCGCGGATTGCGCTCGGTTTCCGCGGTCTCGGGCTCGATGGATTTGCCCACCAGCCTGAGCCTGGGTCTCGCCGCGGCCGGCATGTCCGGCAGGCCCGCGTACACCGGATCCGGGCTCGCGTGGCGGCGCATGAATTGCTTGACCATGCGGTCCTCGAGCGAATGAAAGCTGATGACCGCGAGGCGCCCCTGGGGCGCGAGACGCTCGAGCGCCGCATCGAGCGCGGCCTCGAGCTCGTCGAGCTCCGCGTTCACGTAGATGCGCAGCGCCTGGAACACGCGGGTGGCCGGGTGCTTGTTCCGCTCGTGCGGACGGGCGACGCGCGCGATCATCTCGGCGAGCTGCCGGGTGCGCTCGAACGGCCGCACCTGCCGGTCGGCGACGATGGCGCGCGCGATGCGCGGGGCCATGCGCTCTTCGCCGAACTCGCGGAAGATGCGGATGAGCTCCGCTTCCGATGCGCCGTTGACCACGTCCGCGGCGCTGCGGCCCTGCCCCGCGCTCATGCGCATGTCCAGGGGTCCGTCGCGCATGAAGCTGAAGCCGCGCTCGGCATCGTCGAGCTGCGGCGAGGAGACGCCGAGATCGAACAGGATGCCGTCGAATTTGAGGCCGGGTTCGACCGTGTCGGCGCAGGCCGCCAGCCGGGAGAAAGGCGCCAGAAAGATCCTGACCCGCGGGTCGCTTCCCCATCGAGCCTCGGCATCCGCGACGGCCGCCGGGTCGCGATCGAGGCAAAGCAACCGACCGTCAGCGATGAGCTTCTCCAAAATCGCCCCTGCATGTCCGCCCCGCCCAAAGGTGGCATCCAGATAGGTGCCACTCGCCCGAATGTTCAAAGCGGACAGCACCTGGGGTAGCAATACCGCCGTGTGTCCCGCGCCTGTGTCCGCCATCGATGCCGCCCGCCCTTCAGGCTCAGAGCGACAATGTTTCGAGATCAGCGGACAGGTCGGTGGCGGACTGCTCGCTCGCCAACCACTCGTCGCGCCGCTGATTCCACTTCTCCTCGTCCCACAGTTCGAAGCGCAGCCCCTGGCCGATGAGCATGGCGTCGCGCGTCAGCGAAGCGAACTCACGCAGGTTCGACGGCAGCAGCACCCGGCCCTGGGCATCGAGATCGAGCTCCGTCGCGTACCCGACCATGAGCCGCTGCAGCCGTCGTGCGCGCTCGTTGAAGGTCGGCAGCTTCATCAACTTGCGCTCGATCTCCTCCCAGTCGGGCATCGGATACACGAGCAGACACTGGTCCTTGTCCACCGTGACCACCAATTTCCCGCCGCAGCGCTCGTGCAGCCGCTCGCGATAGCGGGTCGGCATGACCATGCGCCCTTTGGTATCGAGAGTGAGTTTATTGGCGCCCCGGAACATCGCTGGATGGGTCGAGCGACCCATTTTCTCCCACTTTTTTCCACCGGGCTCCACTATAGGCAGCGCTCCGGCACACGTCAACGGGATAAGTTAAAAAAAACTCGGGGCAACAGAGACTTAGATCACATTTTGTCCGCAACGACCGACAGCGAAGGTAGCCGTTCCGAATCAACCTGTTATAGGGGATAGTTAATCAGCGCGCAGAGCGATGCCGCTGTTGTCGTTCTTTTTGTTTTAATTTCGCGTTCCGCGCTAAAAAAGAGTCGGCCGTTAAGCCGGGTTCTGTCGTGGACAGCCATTCCTCTGGGATGCGCGTCGCCGCGCAACTCAAGCGACCTACCCGGAAGCCCATGTGGGCCACATGTAGCGGCCGAAAGCACCGCTCGCTTCCCTATTTGGTCTTGCTCCAGGTGGGGTTTGCCGTGCCGCTGATGTTGCCACCCGCGCGGTGCGCTCTTACCGCACCATTTCACCCTTACCGGCGCCGCTTGCGCGGCGCTTAGGCGGTATCTTTCTGTTGCACTTTCCGTGGACTCGCGTCCCCCAGGCGTTACCTGGCACCTCGCCCGTCGGAGCCCGGACTTTCCTCCACCCGCGCCGGCCGAAACCGTCGAGAGCAGCGGCTGCCTGGCCGACTCTTAGCGCGCACCATACGCTTCTTTCAGCTTGAGCGCCCGCTTATAGGCTTCGTTGTCGCGGACCGCCGCGATGCGCGCCGCCAGATGCGCCGCCTGCTTCAGGGGAAGCTCCTCGAGCAGCGGCCCGAGCACCCGGTCGAGCGCGCCGCCATGTCCGTCCGCCCCCGTCTCCGCCACGACGGCGGGGGATGCGCCCGCGATCACGAGCACGATCTCTCCGCGCACGAAATCGGTCTCCGCCGCGGCGCGGGCCGCGAGCTCCGACAGCGCTCCGCGATAGAGCGTCTCGTGCAGCTTGGTGAGCTCGCGCGCCACGACGGCGGCGCGGCCGCCGCCGAAGATCTGCGCACAATCCTCGAGCGCCTCGCGCACGCGATGCGGCGATTCGTAGAAGACCAGCGTACGCGGCTCGAGCGCCAGCGAGTCGAGGCGCGCGCGCCGCGCCGCGGCGCGCGCCGGCAGGAATCCCTCGAAGCAGAAACGGTCCGTCGGCAGACCCGCGATCGAGAGCGCGGCAATCAGCGCGCACGGCCCCGGGATCGCGACCACATCGACGCCCCCCGCGGCGCAGGCGCGCACCAGATCGAAGCCGGGATCGTTGATGCCGGGAGTGCCCGCATCGCTCACCAGCGCAATATTCGCACCGCCACGCATCCTGTCGATGAGCTCCGCGACGCGCTGAGCTTCATTGTGCTCGTGCAACGACAGCATCGGCTTGGACAGCCCGAACGCGTTGAGCAGCGTCCCGGTACGGCGGGTGTCCTCGGCCGCGACGAGACTGCACGAGTCGAGCGTCGCGCGCGCACGCGCGGAGAAATCGCCCAAGTTGCCGATCGGCGTCGCCACCACGTAGAGACGACCCCAGGCCGCGTTTGTCACTATACTGCCTGCTCAAGCGTTGAAACGGGGAATGCAGGGTATGGCAGCGATCGCTGAACGTCCACGCCTCTGGAAGACCATGCTCATGGCCGTCTTGCTGGCTGCGGCCGGCTGCAGCCTGATCAAGTCGGAGGAAACCGCCGCCGTGTCGAGCCCGCAGCGCGCGCAGCGCCTCGCGGCGGACGGCCGGCATGCGGAGGCGGCCCGTGCGTATGCGGATCTCGCCGCTCAAGATTCCCAGGATCGCGACAGCTACGAGCTGTTGAGCGCTGAACAGTGGGTGCTCGCGGGCGACATCGCGTCAGCCAAGCAGGCGTATGCGGCGGTCTCTCCGCAGGCACGCACCACCCTGCCCGCGTCGCGGGCGCTGGTCGCCGCCGAGATCGATGTGGCGGGTCGCGACGGCCCCGGCGCGATCCGCGAATTGGATTCGATTCCCGTGCCGACGGCCGCGGATCTGGCCCAGAACTATTGGTGGCTGCGCGGCAAGGCGGCATTTCTCGCCGGGCATCCGCTGGAGGGCACGCGCGCGTTCGTCGAGCGGGAGCGCTACCTGCCGGATCCGGCGGGGCTGCGCGCGAGCCGCGAGGAGCTGTTCGGCCTGATTCGAGATGCCGCCGAGCGCAACCTCCCGCTCAAGGCGCCGCCCAACACCGATCCCATCGTCGCTGGATGGCTGGCGCTCGGGCCGGTGGCGGTCGACATGGCCCGAAACCCGATGCGGGCGGCGGAGGCGCTCGCGGCCTGGAAACGCGCCTATCCGCAGCACCCGGCCAACGACAGCGTGCTGATGCTGGCGCAGAATCAAATCGCCGTCGCCACCGGCTTCCCGGACCAGATAGCGCTGCTCCTGCCGCTGTCCGGCCGCGCCGAGCCGGTCGGAGTCGCCGTGCGCGACGGCTTCATTGCGGCCTACCTGGAGCAGGATCCCGCGGCTCGTCCGCATGTGAAGATCTACGATGTGGCCGCCGAGACCGTCGCCGGTGCCTATCGTCACGCGATCGAGGACGGAGCGGCGTTCGTGGTCGGGCCGCTCACCAAGGAAGACGTGGCGGCGGTGGTGCCGTTGAATGGCGGCAAGACGCCCGAGCTCGCGCTCAACTTTCTCGGCGATTCGGTGAACACCGGAAAGAGTTTCTACCAGTATGCGCTCCTGCCCGAGGACGAGGCACGCATCGTCGCCCGCCGTCTGGTGGCCGAAGGCAAGCTCAAGGGCGTGACCCTCATCGCCGACGGCGAGCTCGGAAACCGCGTGCAGGCGGCCTTTTCGCAGGAGCTGTCGCAGCACGGCGGCACGATACTCGATGGCGGTCGCTACGAATCCGGCCGCGCGGACTTCGCCGACATCATCAAGCAGATCCTGCAGGTGCACGCCGTCAAGGGCGAGCCCTCGACCCATCGCGATGCCGATTTCGTGTTCATCGAGGGCAGTCCGGGCGCGTCGCGCCTGATCGTCCCGCAGCTGAAGTTCAATTTCGCCGGCGACATCCCCGTGTATGCCACCTCGGACAGCTTCGAGCCCAACCCGGGAGCCAACACCGATCTGGACGGCCTGAGCTTCCCGGACATGCCGTGGATGGTTTCGGCCGACCCGGTGACCACGCAGATCCGGGACAGCGTGCATGCGGCATGGCCCACGCGCACCACCCGGCTCGATCGGCTCTATGCCTTCGGTTTCGATGCGTACCGGCTGGTGCCGGCGCTGCAATCGAAGACCATCGGTCAGACCCAGAGTATTTCGGGCGTGAGCGGCAAGCTGTCGCTCGACGAGCACAATCGGATCCGCCGCGAGCTCGATTGGGCGCAGATCAGGAACGGCATTCCGGTCCCGCTGTAATTCTTCGCAAAGGGCTGATTTTCGGCCCATGACGCCGCCCGCCCACGCCGCGCATGATCGGCGCATGCACGATCCTCGCACGCCTCAGCGCAACGACCGGGGCCATGCGGCGGAAGATCTCGCCGTCGGCTTCTTGAAAGCACGCGGCCTCATCGTGCTCGGCCGCAACTTCCGCTGCCGGGGAGGCGAGATCGACATCGTGTGCCTCGATGGCCGCCTCCTGGCCGTGATCGAGGTGCGCCAAAGAGCGCACGACCGATTCGGCGGGGCGCTCGCCTCGGTGACGCCCGCGAAGCAGCGCAAGATGATCAGGGCGGCCCGCTATCTCCTGCTGACCTCGCGGGAGCTGCGCGACCGGCTCATGCGCTTCGACGTGATCGCGGTGCGGGGGCTTCCGGAAGGCGACCATGAAATCGCATGGATCAAGGACGCCTTCCGCGCGCGTTGACCTACTTGACCACCTGCAGCTTTGGCCGCTTGGGAGCGGGCGAGCCGCTGCCGGAGGCCGGCGTGGCCGGGGGGCTGTCGGTGGGATCCGGATCGGCATCCCCTTCCGGAAAAATCATGCCCTGCCCCGTTTCGCGCGCGTAGATGCCGAGAACCGCGCGTACCGGGACATGGACTTGAAACGAGGCTCCGCCGAAGCGCGCTTCGAAGCTCACCGCGTCGTTGCCGAGTTTCAGGGCGGCGGTGGCCGAATAGCTGACATTGAGCACGATCTTCCCGTCTTTGACATATTGCCGGGGCACCACCACCCCCTCCGCGGCGGCATCGACGACGATATGGGGGGTTTCCCCCGAGTCGCTGATCCACTCGTGCAACGCCCGCAGCAGATAGGGCCGGCGCGGCTTCATTGGCGCATCTCCCGCTCCGCGGCGCTCAGGCAGGCACGAAATGTCGATCGCGCGAAGATCGAGTTCATGTACTTGACGATGGGCTGGGCCTGGAGGGGCAGCTCGATGCCGTAATACGGCAGGCGCCACAGAATCGGGGCGATGCTCGCGTCGACCAGGGAAAACTCATCGCTCAGGAAGAACGGCTTCGCCTTGAACACTTCCGCGCTCGCACATATCGCCTCGCTGAGCACTTTGCGGCTGTGCGCGGCGGTCCTGCTCTCCCGGTCGAGCTCGATGTCGTGCGCCAGCCCGTACCAGTCCCGCTCGACGCGGTACAGGGCCACGCGGAATTGGGCGCGGGTCACCGGATCGATGGGCATCAGGGGGGGATGCGGGAAGCGCTCGTCCAGATACTCCATGATGACGCGCGAATCGTACAGAACGAGGTCCCGGTCGACCAGCGTCGGAACGCTGTGATACGGATTCAAGTCGAGCAGATCTTCCGGCAGCTTGTGGGGGTCGCAGTTGACCAGCTCGATGGCGATGCCTTTCTCGGCGAGCACGAGGCGGGTCCGATGACTCCAGGGGTCATTCGGCGCGGAGAACAGGGTCATCACCGAGCGACGTGCCACGAACGCGATCTCCTTGAGGCCAAGGACAAACCGGAGGTCCGTTGCAGGGTCAGTGTACGTCCTTCCAGTATTCTTTTTTCAGCAAATAGGCTAATACGAATCCGACCAGCAGAAACAGCGTGACGAACACGCCGAGCGACTGACGCTTCGCCTTGACCGGTTCGCCCGCATAATCCAGGAAGTTGGCGATATCCCGGGCGAACCCATCATACTCCTCGGGCGACAAACTGCCCTTGGACAATGCATCGACTCCCCGCAGGACCATGTGGTCGCTCCCGCTCGCATCCTTTTCGTTCTTGTAGACCGGCCTCTGCAGGCCTTGTACCGAGGCCACCACGTCGGGCATGCCCGTGCCGGGCAGGTACAGGTTGTTGACACCCCATGGGCGGGCGTCATCCTCGTAAAACCCCTTCAAGAAGGAGTAAATATAGTCCGGTCCCTTCTCCCGGGCCATCAAGGACAAATCCGGTGGCTGCTTGCCGAACCATTGCGCGGCATCCGCCGGCATCGCACTCACGATCCCGTCGAAGGGCTTCTGCGATGTGAACATCAGATTGGCGCTAAGTTCCTTTTCGGGAATGTTCAAATCCCCGCCCAGCCGGTTGTAGCGCAGATAGGCGATCGAATGACACCCCGAGCAGTAGTTCATGAAATCGTGCGCCCCGCGCTGCAAGGACTTCAAATCGTTGATGTCCGCGTGGGCGCGCTGCACTTCCACCTCGCCCCCCTCCTGGGCCGACGCGAACCCGGGGCCGAGGAGGATTGCGATCAAGAGCCAATGTTTAACCATGTCCCGTGACCCTCTCAGGCACCGGCTTCACTCGATCGATTCTCGTGTACCAGGGCATCAGCAAAAAGAACGCGAAATAGAGCGCCGTGCAAATCTTGGCGAGCAGCGGATAGATCCCGGCCGGGGGCTTCAGGCCGCAGATGCCGAGGATCACGAAGGACACCACGAAAATGGCCAGGGCGGTCTTGTAGAGCGGCCCCCGGTATCGGATCGAGTTGACCGGCGATCGATCGAGCCAGGGCACCAGGAACAGCACCACGATCGAGGCGCCCATGACCAGCACGCCCCAAACCTGTGTGCCGGCGAACGAGGGAACCGCGCGGAGCATCGCGTAGAATGGCGTGAAGTACCAGACGGGCGCGATATGCGGCGGGGTCTGCAGCGGATTCGCCGGCGAGAAATTGGGCGACTCCAGGAAAAGGCCGCCGAAGGTGGGCGCAAAGAAGATGATGCCGGCGAAAATCACCAGAAACCCCATCACCCCGACCAGATCCTTCACCGAGTAGTACGGGTGGAACGGAATGCCGTCGAGCGGATGGCCGTTCGCATCCTTGTGCTTTTTGATTTCGATGCCGTCCGGGTTGTTCGAGCCGACCTCGTGCAGCGCCATGAGATGCGCGATCACCAGGAAAATCAGTGCGAGCGGAACCGCGGCGACGTGCAGCGCGAAGAATCGATTCAGCGTGGCGTCGCCGATGACGTAGTCCCCGCGGACCCAATCCACCAGGGTCCCACCGATGAACGGGAGGCTGCCGAACAGCGAGGTGATCACCTGCGCCCCCCAGAAGCTCATGTTGCCCCAGGGCAGCACGTAGCCCATGAAACCCTCGGCCATCAACGCGACGAAGATCAGGCAGCCGAAGATCCACAGGAGCTCGCGCGGCTTGCGGTGCGAGCCGTAGAGCAGCGCCCGGAACATATGCAGGTAGACCACGATGAAGAACGCCGATGCGCCGGTCGTGTGCATGTAGCGGATCAGCCAGCCCCAGTTCACGTCGCGCATGATGTACTCGACCGAGGCGAACGCCTCGTTCGCCGCGGGCTTGTAGTTCATGGTGAGGAAGATCCCCGTCACCAGCTGGTTCACCAGCACCAGCAGCGCGAGCGACCCGAAGTAATACCAAAAATTGAAGTTTTTCGGCGCGTAATACTCGGCGACCTGGCTCTTCCACAGGGCGGTCAGGGGGAAACGCTTGTCGATCCAGCCGAGCAGGCCATTGCCGGCGGTGGATTCAGGTGCTGCGGCCATCACTCAACCTCGCGAATCAAAATGAGCGGCCCGGAGCGGGCCGACGGGCGATCACGCCGACTTGGGAGCCTCATCCTCACCGATCACGATCCGTGCATCGCCCGAGAACGTATAGGCGGGGACGGTCAGATTCTTGGGGGCCGGCATGCTCTTGAACACGCGGCCGGAGATGTCGAACTTCGAACCGTGACACGGGCAATAGAATCCGCCCGGCCAGTTCTGTCCGAGATCCGTGCCCGCGACCTGGAATGCGTTGTTCGGCTCGAACGCGCCGAGCGGAGAGCAGCCGAGGTGCGTGCAGACCGCCAATCCCACCCAGAATTCGGGATTGCGCGCGCGCGCCGGGCCGGCGTCCTTGATGTACGCGGGCTGCTGCGAATCGTCGGAATTCGGGTCCGCCAACCGGTCGTTGTGGCCGCCGAGCCCCTCGATGATCGCCTTGCTCCGCCGCACCACGTATACGGGCTGCCCGCGCCAGGCGACCTTGAGCATCTGGCCCTCCTCGAGCTTCGAGGCGTCGACCGAGACCGGCGCACCGAGCGCCTTGGCGCGTACGCTCGGCTGCCAGGACGAGATGAACGGCACTGCCGCAAATGCCACTCCTACGGCGCCGAAACCGGCCGTGGCCGCCGTCAACAGGCGGCGGCGGCCGTGATCCACCGCAACCTCGAGCGACCTCCGGTCAACGCTATCAGCGCACATTCGTTGTCCTCATACAGTTCTTCATCCGTCGATATTTGTATTCTGGACGCCGCCAAGAGCGCATATGTATAAGAATATCTACGTAGACGACCGGGGATGTGGCGTTCCCCATGCTGTGTCGCGGGCGCATTATACACCGATAAGACGCGGGCCTGGCGCGGCGTAGGGGAGTCGAATTGCGGAACGCACGCGTCCTCGCGAGTTTTTTGCTGAGAGCGGTCATCGTCGGCCTTGCCGTCGCGTTCCTGGTGGTTTGGTGGAGGCCCGCGCTGCTCGGGGTCTCGGAATCTCCGGCCACCGTGCCTGCATCGCCGCCGCCGCCCGCCGGCTCCGCGCGTCCCGTCGTCGTCATGCAGAGCTTCGCCGACTCGGTGGCGCGTGCGGCTCCCGCCGTGGTGAACATCTACACGGCCAGGCTGGTCACGGAACGGCGGCAGGCCTCGCCGCTCGATCAGCTGCTCGGAGAATACTGGCCGAGCTATCGTCAGCACGTGGAGCGCAGCCTCGGGTCCGGGGTCATCGTCGATTCCGGGGGCACCATCGTCACCAACCAGCACGTGATCGCCGGCGCCGACTCGATACGCGTGCAGCTGGCGGACGGGCGCATCGCCGAGGCGGCGGTGGTCGGTCAGGACCCCGACACCGACCTCGCGATCCTGCACCTGTCCATCGGCAAGCTGCCGATCATGCCCATGGGACGATCCGACATGCTGCGGGTCGGAGACATCGTGCTCGCCATCGGCAATCCCTATGGACTCAGCCAGACCGTCACCCAGGGCATCGTCAGCGCCACCGGCCGCGGCCAGCTCGGCCTCGCGACCTTCGAGAATTTCATCCAGACCGATGCCGCCATCAATCTCGGGAATTCCGGCGGCGCACTGATCGATGCGCGCGGCGACCTGGTGGGAATCAACACGGCCGTGCTCAATCGCACATACGGCGGCCCCGAAGGCATCGGTTTTGCGATTCCGGTGAATCTGGTGCGCGGCGTGATGGAGCAGATCCTCGCGCACGGCCACGTCGTGCGCGGCTGGCTCGGGTTCGTGCCGCAGGATCTGTCCCCGGAACAGGCGTCGCAGCTCGGCATCGCGGGCGGCGGGGTTACCGTGGTGAACATTTTGGTGAAGAGCCCGGCGTTCGGCGCGGGGGTGCGGCCGGGCGATCTCATCACGACGCTCGACGGCGAATCCGTCAAGAGCTCCCAGGATCTGGTCAGCAGGCTCGCAGCCCTCAAGCCGGGTTCGGAGGTGCGGCTCGCCGGACGCCACGCACGCGAGGCCTACCAGGTCAAACTTCCCGTCATCGAGCGGCCCACGCATCTCGAGCCCCAATGATCCGCCCTCAGCCCGGCGTGCGCTTGATCCGGGCTCCCAGCTGCTGCAGCTTCTCCTCGATCGCCTCGTAGCCGCGGTCGATGTGGTAGATCCGCTCGATCTCGGTCTTTCCGTCCGCGACGAGACCCGCGAGCACCAGGCTCGCCGAGGCGCGCAGGTCGGTCGCCATCACCGGCGCGGCGGTCAACCGCTCCACCCCTTTGATGATCGCCGTGTTGCCCTCGAGCCGTATCTCGGCGCCCATGCGCCGCATCTCCAGCATGTGCATGAAGCGGTTCTCGAAGATCGTCTCGATGATGGTGCCGACGCCGTTCGCCACGGTGTTGAGCGCGGCGAATTGCGCCTGCATGTCGGTGGGGAACGCGGGATAGGGTGCCGTGCGGATGTCGATCGCCTGCGGCCGCTTGCCGCGCATGTCCACCTCGACCCAGCTGTCGCCCCGTCCCACCCTGGCGCCCGCCTCCTCGAGCTTGATGATTACGGCGTCGAGGTGATCGGGGCGCGCGTTCTTCACGCGGATGTGTCCGCCGGTGATGGCGCCGGCCACGAGATACGTGCCGCTCTCGATGCGGTCGGGCAGCACCTCGTACGCCGTGCCCGACAGCCGCTCGACGCCTTCGATCACGATTTTGTCCGTGCCCGCGCCCTTGATCTTCGCGCCCATGGCGCAGAGAAAATTCGCCAGGTCGACCACTTCGGGCTCGCGCGCCGCGTTCTCGAGGATGGTCTCGCCCGAGGCCAGCGTGGCGGCCATCATCAGATTCTCGGTGCCGGTGACGGTCACGGTCTCGAGCACCAGCCGCGTGCCCACCAGGCGCTTGGCGCGCGCCTTGATGTAGCCGTTCTCGATGTGGATGTCGGCGCCCATGGCCTGCAGGCCGGCGACGTGGATGTTGACCGGGCGCGCGCCGATCGCGCAGCCGCCCGGCAGGGACACGTCCGCGGACCCGAATCGCGCGAGCAGCGGCCCCAGCACCAGAATGGAGGCGCGCATCGTCTTCACCAGCTGATAGGGCGCGAAGTGCTCCTTGATGGTCGAGGCATCGACCTCGATGCGCATTTTCTCGTCGATGGTCACCGAGACGCCCATGCGGCCGAGCAGCTCGATCATGGTGGTCACGTCCTGCAGATGCGGCACGTTCGACACGGTCACCGGGCCGTCCGCGAGCAGGCACCCCGCGAGGATCGGCAGGGTCGCGTTCTTGGCGCCGGAGATGCGGATCTCGCCCTCGAGCGGTATCCCGCCCTGGATCTGCAGCTTATCCACGGGGTCCGGCCGCTCCCTGGCCCGCGTATTCCTGCGGCGTGTAGACCTTCAGCGCGAGCGCGTGAATCTCGCCTCCCATCGCGGCCCCGAGCGTGGCGTAGACCAGCTGATGGCGCTGGATGGCGCGCAGACCGCCGAATTTCTCGGCGACCACCACTGCCTCGAAATGCACGTTGTCCTCGCTCGAAACGGACGCGCGGCTGCCCGGCAGACCCCGCTGGATGAGATCGGCGACCTGTTGTGGATTCATGCCCTGCCCCCAAGTTGTATCATTCGTCGATGGATCCTGACTATACGGACGACGTGCTCATCGATCTCGGTCGCCAGGCGCTCGCGGTCGAAATCGACGGCTTGCGCGCCCAGCTTCCGCGCTTAGGGCTCGATTTTGCACGTGCATGCCGGATTTGTCTCAACTGCCGGGGGCGCATCGTGGTCACCGGCATGGGCAAATCGGGCCATATCGGCGGCAAGATCGCCGCCACGCTGGCAAGCACCGGAACCCCGGCCTTTTTCATGCATCCCGGGGAGGCCAGCCACGGCGATGTGGGCATGATCACCCGCGACGACGCCGTGCTCGCCCTCTCCAACTCCGGAGAGACCGACGAAATCCTGACCATCGTTCCGGCGATCAAGCGGCTGGGAGTGCCCCTGATTTCGTTCACCGGCAACGCGGGCTCATCCCTGGCGCGCATCGCCACGGTGCATCTCGACATCGGCGTGCCGGCCGAGGCCTGCCCGCTGAACCTGGCTCCCACCGCCTCGACCACGGCCGCCCTGGCCGTCGGCGACGCGCTGGCGGTCGCCCTGCTCAAGGCGCGCGGTTTCACCGAGGAGGATTTCGCCCGTTCGCACCCCGCCGGCGCCCTCGGAAGGCGCCTGTTGCTGCATGTGCGGGACGTGATGCGCACCGGCGAGGCCGTCCCGAAGGTGGCTCCGGAAGCGACCCTCGCCGAAGGCGTGATGGAAATGACCCGCAAGGGGCTCGGCATGACCGCCGTGGTCGAACCCGACGGCCGGTTGCTCGGAGTGTTCACGGACGGAGACCTGCGGCGTGCGTGGGACCGGGCGGCGGATGTGCACGGCACGCGCATGCGGGAGGTCATGACCCGCTCCGCCAAGCGCATACACCCCGGAACCCTTGCCGTCGAGGCCATGCTGCTCATGGAGACGCATCGGATCACCTCGCTCATCGTCGTCGATGAAGGCGATGGTGTGGTGGGCGCGCTCAACGTGCACGATCTGATGCGCGCCGGTGTAGTTTGACCGCGCGGCGACCCGCCCGGCTGAAGGCGCGCCGCGCGGCGCCGCTCCACACCATCCGGCTGCTGGTGCTCGATGTCGACGGCGTGCTCACCGACGGGCGCCTTTACTTCTCCTCGCGCGGCGAGGAGCTCAAGGTCTTTCATGTGCGCGATGGGCACGGAATCAAGCTTTTGATGCTGAGCGGAGTCGCGGTCGCGGCGGTGAGCGGCCGGCGCTCCGCCGCGGTGACGGCACGCATGAGGGAGCTCGGCGTCCGGCACGTCGTGCAGGCCTGCCCGGACAAGGTGGCCGCGCTGCGCGGGCTCACGCGCAAACTCGGGATCGAGCCGCAGGCGGCGGCCTGTATCGTCGATGACACACCCGATCTGCCGCTGATGTCGGCCGTCGGCTTCGCCGCGGCGGTGGCGGATGCGCATCCGCTGGTGAAATCGGCCGCGCACTGGACGAGCGCCGCGCCCGGCGGCGCGGGCGCGGTGCGCGAGCTCGCGGATGCCATCCTGCGGGCGCGCGCCGGCGGGGGGCGCTGAATGGCCTTCCGGTTGTTCACACTGCTCGCGGTCATCGCGCTCGGGGTCAGCACCTGGATACTGAGCTCGCCCAGCCATCGACCGACGTCGAGCGGGCCGGAGGCCTCGTCTCTTCCGGGGTACTATCTCAAGAACGCCATCCTGACCGACTACGATGCGAACGGTACGCCCTCCATCCGCATCCACGCCGACCGCATCGACCAGGTCGATCACGGTCCGGAGGTCGCCCTGACCAACGTGCGCGTCGATTATCAATCGCCGAACGGCCAGACCTGGGTGATGCTGGGCGACACCGGGCATCTCGAGACGGGCGGCAAGATCGTGGATGTCGCCGGGAACGTGAAGCTCACGGAGACTTCGACCGATCATGCCGGCACCGCCGTCCTGCACACGGACACGCTGCGCTACGACGTGAGCGCCGGGATCGCGACCACCGATAGCGACGTGCGCATCGATTTCGGTCCCCATGCGCTCACCGGCCGCGGGCTCATCGCCAATTTGAAAGAGCGCACCATGCGCCTAGAATCGAAGGTCAATGGCCGCTTCCAACCCTAAGCTCCCCGCGCTGGCGGCGATCCTGCTCCTCGCCCCTCGTTTCGCCGGGGCGGCGCCCGCGCGCAGCGCCGAGCCCATCGCGCTCGATGCGCAATCCTCCGAGCTCGATCTCAAGAACAACAACGTGTTCTTCCGCAAGGTGCGCATCGCGCAGGGAGCGATGTCGGTCACGGCGGACCAGGGTCAGGCCTCTCGCGATGCCCTCGGCGGAAAACTCGACGACAGCGTCTGGACCTTCCGAGGCAACGTGAAAATCGTCATGGACCAGGGCCAGCTCAGCGCCGACGACGCGCAGGTGAGCTTCGTCAGGAAGCTGCTCTCCAAGGCGGTGGCGAACGGCAAGCCGGCGCAGTTCCAGCAGCGCATCGAGAAGACCGGCAAGACCGCGCTCGGGCATGCCGACACCATCGATTACGACGCCGGCAAGGGCATCGTGCGCCTCATCAAGGACGCATGGCTCAGCGACGGACAGAACGAGGTTCGCGGCGAATCGCTGAAGTACAACGTGGTGGCGCAGACCATCGTCGCGGACGCCGCCGAGCAGAACTCGCAGCGCGTGCACATCATCATCACGCCGCCGCCCTCCAAACCATGAGCGTCCTGCGGGCGCTTAATCTCGCCAAAAGCTACAAGTCACGCCAGATCCTCAAGGATATCTCGCTCGAGGTGGAGAGCGGCGAGGTGGTGGGTCTGCTCGGTCCGAACGGCGCGGGAAAGACCACCGCCTTTTACATGATCGTCGGCCTGACCCGCTGTGAGCACGGCGAGATCTACCTCGACAACAAGAACATCGGCCGGCTCCCCATGCACCGGAGGGCCCAGCTGGGCGTGGGCTACCTCCCGCAGGAGCCGTCGGTGTTTCGCCGCATGTCGGTCGAGAACAATATCAAGGCGATCCTGGAGACCCGCCCGGGGCTCGACGAGGCCCAGCGCGAAACGCGTTGCGGGGAACTCCTCGAAGAGCTGCACATCGGACATGTGAAGGACAGCATGGGCATGAGCCTGTCGGGCGGCGAGCGGCGACGGGTGGAGATCGCGCGCGCCCTGGCGGCGGATCCCCGCTTCATCCTGCTCGATGAACCGTTTGCCGGGGTCGATCCGTTGTCGGTTGCCGATATCCAAAGGATAATCAAGCACTTATCTGATAAGGGCATCGGCGTGCTGATTACCGACCATAATGTGCGCGAGACCCTCGGAATCTGCGAGCGCGCATATATCGTGAGCCAGGGAACGGTGCTGACTTCCGGATCTGCGGATCAGATTCTTGCCAACCGGGAGGTCCGTGAGGTGTACTTGGGTCAGGACTTCAAACTGTAGGCTTGGTTAGAGAAAAATGCTGAAGCCAAGTTTGCAGCTCCGAATCGGCCAACAGCTGACCATGACGCCGCAGCTGCAACAGGCCATCCGGCTGCTGCAACTGCCCTCGCTGGACCTGCAGGCCCATGTGCGGGAGACGCTCGAGACCAACGTGATGCTCGAGGCCGAAGACGAGCTCGCCCTCGACGCATCGCCCGAAGGCGTGCCCGGGCGCGAGGACCTGCCCGGCCCGGCCGAGGAGAAGTACGCCGCCGAGGAGAAATACGCGGAGCTCGACGGCAACGCGGCGGGGGCGGAGCCGGCCGAACAGCCGGAGGTGGAGATCGCCGAGGATACCTGGGGCGAGCAGGCGACCGGCCCTTCCGACAGCTCCTGGTCGGGCGACGACGACCGCAGCAGCGATTTCAGCGACCAGCACGCCCAAACGCTCCAGGAACAGCTGATCGAGCAGCTCGAGCTCGCGCGGCTCAGCCCCATCGACCTTGCCATCGCCCGGGTGATCACCGACGCCATCACGGACGACGGCTACCTCGGGGACGATCTCGAGGACATCCGCCAAAGCCTGAGGCCCGAGATCGAGGCGAGCCCGGAGGATGTGGAACGCGTTCTCGCGCACGTGCAGTCGCTCGAGCCCGCGGGGGTCGGTGCGCGCAGCCTCGGCGAATGCATCGCGCTGCAGCTGCGCCAGCTGCATCCCGACACCCCCGCCCGCGATATCGCGATCCGCGTGGCGCTCGAGCATCTGGATCTGGTCGCCAATCAGCAGCTCGTGCTGCTGCGCCGGCAGCTTCGCTGCAGCGAGGGCGACCTGGAAATGGCACTCGCCCTCGTGCGCTCCTGCCATCCGCGCCCGGGGGCGGCCGTCAACCCCGCCCAGGCCGAGTACGTCATCCCGGACGTGTTCGTGCGCCGCACCGATCACGGCTGGGTGGTCGAGATCAACCAGGCGACGGTGCCGCGCGTGCGCGTCAATCAAAGCTATGCGAACCTGATTTCGCGCGCGCCCGATCACGCGATGCTGCGCACCCAGCTGCAGGAGGCGCGCTGGCTAATGCGCAGCCTGGAGATCCGCAACGAAACGCTGATCAAGGTGGCGCGCTGCATCGTGCAGCGCCAGACCGGCTTCTTCGACCAGGGCGAGGAGGCGATGGTGCCGCTGATTCTCAAGGACGTGGCCGAGGCGGTCGAGATGCACGAGTCGACCATCTCGCGCGTGACCACGGCCAAGTACATGCATACGCCGCGCGGCGTGTTCGAGTTCCGCTACTTCTTCTCCAGCCACGTCGAGGCGGCGGACGGCACCGAGATGTCCTCGACCGCCATTCGCGCCAAGATCAAGAAGCTGATTTCCCAGGAGAATTCCGAAAATCCGTGGAGCGACAGCAAACTCGCGGAAATACTGTCCGGAGAGGGCATCCCGGTCGCGAGGCGCACCGTGGCCAAGTACCGCGAAGGCATGCAGATCGCCCCATCCAACGAACGCAAGCGCGCGGCCGCCCGCGCCTCATGAAATTCAATCGATAACGCGGTTTAAAGACGTAGGAGGACTCATGCAGCTCGATCTCAGCGGTCATCATGTGGAAGTAACTCCGGCCCTTCGCGGCTATGTCATCAAGAAATTCGAGCGCATCTCGAGGCATTTCGAGCAGCTGATCGATGTCCACTGCGTCCTCACGGTGGAGAAGCTGCGGCACAAGGCGGAGGCGACGCTGATGCTCCGCGGCACCAAGATCTACGCCGACGCGACCGACGGGGACATGTATGCCGCCATCGATGCGCTCACCGACAAGCTCGACCGATGCGTCAAGAAGCACAAGGAGAAGGTCTCGGACCACCATGCCGACGAAGTCATCAAGGCGCGCTCATCCTCCTGACGCGGCCCGCTCCGACGCGTGCGCCTGATCATCGTCAGCGGGCTCTCGGGCTCCGGCAAGAGCGTGGCTCTGCATCAGCTCGAGGACATCGACTTCTACTGCGTCGACAACATACCAGCGGCGCTGTTGAAGCCCTTCATCTCGCACACCATCCGCGGTACGGACGAGGTGTACCCGCGCACCGCGGTGGGTTTGGACGCCCGCAACCGCCCCAACGAGATCGACACCATTCCGGCGCTGGTGGCGGAGCTGCGCCGCAGCGGCATCGACTGCGAGATCCTGTTCCTGCACGCGAGCGACGAGGTGCTGCTCAAGCGGTATGCGGAGACCCGGCGCAAGCACCCGCTGGTCTCGGCCGACGTGAGCCTGCGCGAGGCCATAGCGACCGAACGCAAGCTCCTGGAACCGATCGTCGCCGCGGCGGACCTCACGATCGACACGTCGGCCATGGGCGTGCACGCGCTGCGCGAGCTGATCCGCGAGCGCATCGACCGCCGCACCGAGGGGCGTCTCGCGCTCATGTTCGAATCCTTCGGCTACAAGCACGGGATTCCGGGGGACGCCGATTTCGTGTTCGACGTGCGCAGCCTTCCCAACCCCTATTGGCAGCCCGCGCTGCGCCATCTGACCGGGCGCGACGCGCCGGTGGTCGCCTATCTCGAGACGCACGACAGCGTGAGGGCGATGATCGCGGCGCTCACCGAGTTCCTTTCCGCGCGCATTGCGGAGTTCGCGCAGGCGAACCGCAGCTACCTCACCATCGCCATCGGCTGCACCGGCGGCCAGCATCGCTCCGTGTACATCGCCGAGGAGCTGGCGCGGCATTTCCGCTGCGATTATCCGCAGGTGCTCACCCGGCACGACTCGCTGCAGAAAGCCTGACCTCGCCCTGCGCCAGGAACGTGCGGATCTCCTCCGCCCTGGCGCGGGCATCGCTCAGGCCGAGCGCGATCAGCTCGCGCGTATAGCCGCGCTCGAACAACAGATAGCTCAGGAGCGTCCCCGCGGCCGGCTTCGAGGAGTTCGCGCCCATGGCACGCAGCAGCACCCTCAGGCTACGCGGCAGCTGCGATCGGTGGCGGCGCGCAATGTCCGACAGGTCCTGGGAGGGAGTCAATACCAGGCAGTCGATGTGCGGGACCCGCGTGCCCTCGTTGTGCGCCTCGATGCGCTCCAGGTCCGATTGCAGCTGATCCATGAACAGCGAATCGAGCATGAAGCCGAACATCTGGCCGAAGCTCGGCTCGGTACGGATGGCCGGCATGCCGAGACCGGCGGATGCCGGATCGCCCACTCCGATGACCAGCAGCCGGTTCGCCCCCAGATGAATGGCCGGGCTCAGGGGCGAGGTCTGGCGCATCGCGCCGTCGCCGAAGTATTGGTCGTGCAGGAAGATGGGGCGGAACAGGAACGGAATCGACAGGCTCGCGACCAGATGATCCAGGGTGAGCTGGACCCGGGCGCCCTTGCGCGACGCCCGCGTCCACGGCTCGATCGGGCCGGAGCACGCGTAGAATGTGACCGAATCGGCGTCCGAATAGCTCGTCGCGCAGATGCCCACCGCCCGCAGATGCTGTTTGTACATGCTGCGCGGAATGCCTTCGAAATGCAGGTTCTTGCGCAACAGCTCCCAGAGGGGGGTGTTGTCGAACAGCGAGCGCGGCGGATGCACCAGCCATCCCCCCGTGGTGAGCGCGAGGATCCACTGCAGACCCGAACGCAGCACGCTGACCGTGTCCGCCTTGATCACCTGATGGACGCGAAACTCGCGCCATACCTTCTCGATCGCATATACGGCATGGCGGAAGTGGGCGGCATCCGATGCGAGCGCGATGGCGCTGACCGCCCCCGCGGAGGTGCCGGTGACCACCTGAAACGGGCTGCCGGCGCCACGTCGGAGCTGCTCGGCGATGCCCTTGAGCACCCCGACCTGGTACGCCGCGCGCGCCCCCCCGCCGGTCAACACCAGGCCGAGAGTCGCTTCGTCGGATGCCTGCAGCTTCGCGTTCATTGGACCGGAAGACTAGCCGACTACCGGCGGTTCAGCCGAGTGCATCGATCGCATTATCCAGCCCCGACAGCGTCAGGGGATACATCCGGTCCTCGAGGAGCTCGCGGATCAGCCCGATGGAGGCCGTGTGGCGCCAATGCGACAGCGGCTGGGGGTTGATCCACACGAACTTCGGATAGGCCCGGGTGAGGCGCCCGAGCCACGTGCTCCCCGGCTCGGCGTTCCAGTGCTCGACGCTGCCGCCCGCGGTGGTGATCTCGTAGGGACTCATGGTCGCGTCGCCCACGAATATCAGCTTGTAGTCCGAGGGGTACGTGCGCATCAGCTCGACGGTGCCGATGTGCTCGCGGAACCTGCGCCGGTTGTCGCGCCACAGCGCCTCGTACGGACAGTTGTGAAAATAAAAATGCTCCAGGTGCTTGAACTCGGTCCGCGCCGCCGAGAACAGCTCCTCGCACGTTCTCACGTGATCTTCCATCGAGCCGCCGACGTCGAGCAGCAGCAGGACCTTCACCACGTTGTGCCGCTCCGGCACCATCCTGATGTCGAGCCAGCCGCCCGAGCGCGCGGTCGCGTCGATGGTGTCCGCGAGCGCGAGTTCCGTGGGGGCGCCGCGCCGCGCGAATCGCCGCAGCCGGCGCAGCGCGAGCTTCATGTTGCGCGTGCCGAGCTCGACCGTATCGTCGAAGTTCTCGAACTCGCGCCGGTCCCACACCTTCACGGCACGGCGGTTGCGCGATCCGTCCTGGCCGATGCGCACACCCTCCGGGTTGTAGCCGTATGCCCCGAACGGCGAGGTGCCGGCGGTTCCGATCCACTTGCTGCCGCCCTGATGCCGCTCCTTCTGCTCCTCGAGGCGCTTTTTCAATGTCTCCATCAATTTGTCCCAGCCGCCGAGCGCCTCGATCTCGGCTTTCTCGGCATCGGTCAGGTCCTTGACCAGGAGCTTCTTGAGCCAATCCGCCGGCAGCTCCCGCGACAGCGTCTCGAACACTTCCTCCGCGCCCTTGAAATGGGCGGCGAACACGCGGTCGAACCGGTCGTAGAAGCGCTCGTCCTTGACGAGGCAGGTTCGCGCCAGATGATAGAAGCGCTCCGCGCTCGACTCCCCCAGCCCGTGCTGCAGGGCCTCGAGGAGGGTCATCAATTCCGTGATCGACACCGGGACGCCGGCGCCCCGCAGCAGCAGGAAGAACCTAACGAGCATTCCGGCGGTTGAGGAACAGGAGCTGCTCGAACAAGTGCACGTCCTGCTCGTTCTTGAGGAGCGCCCCGTAGAGGGGCGGCAGGAGCTTCTTCGCATCGTCGCCGCGCAGTGTCTCGGGCGGGATATCCTCGGCGACGAGCAGCTTGATCCAATCGAGAAGCTCGGAGGTGGTCGGCTTCTTCTTCAAGCCGGGCGTCTCGCGCACCCGGAAGAACGCCGCCAGCGACTCGCGCAGCAGGTCGCGCTTCAAGCCGGGAAAATGAACGTCCACGATGCGGGTCATCGTGGCCTCGTCCGGAAATCGGATGTAATGGAAGAAGCAGCGGCGCAGGAAGGCGTCCGGTAGCTCCTTCTCGTTGTTGCTGGTGATGACGATGACCGGCCGATGCCGCGCACGCACCGTCTCGCGCGTCTCGTAGACGAAAAACTCCATCCGGTCGAGCTCGCGCAGCAGATCGTTCGGAAACTCGATGTCCGCCTTGTCGATCTCGTCGATCAGGAGCACCGGCCGGACCTCGCTCTCGAACGCCTCCCAGAGGCTGCCCTTGACGATATAGTTGCGGATGTCCTTGACCCTGGCATCGCCGAGCTGCGAGTCCCGCAGGCGCGACACCGCGTCGTACTCGTACAGTCCCTGCTGCGCCTTGGTGGTGGACTTGATGTGCCACTCGTGGAGGGGCATCGCGAGCGAGCGGGCGATCTCCGCCGCGAGCAGCGTCTTGCCGGTGCCGGGCTCGCCCTTGATGAGGAGCGGCCGCGACAACACCATGGCGGCGTTCACCGCGGCCATCAGCTCCTCGGTCGCGATGTACCGGTCCGTTCCGCGAAATTCGGCCTGCATGGTGGGTGGCACGCGGCTTATCTGCGCAGGACCTTGAGGATCTGCATCGAATTCGTGCCTCCGGCCACGCCGGTGAGCTCGCCCTTGGTGAGAATGATGAGGTCTTTCTCCTTCACCAGATTCAAGTCCAGCAGCTGATTGAAAATCGAGAAGTAGAATGCCTCCCGGTCCTCGTCGGTGACGTCGTAGGCCACGGGGTAGACGCCCCGGTACAAGGTCACGCGATTGCGCGTCGCCTCCCGGCGGGTGAACGCGTAGATCGGGATGTCCGAACGCACCCTCGACATCCACAGCGCCGTTTCCCCGGATTCCGTGAGCGCGACGATGGCCTGCACGTGCATGTGGTTGGCGGTGTACATCACCGCCGACGCGATGGCCTCGTTGGCGCGGTCGAAATAGCCGGTGTTGCGCTGGCGGATGCGCACGTGCGCTCCCTGATATTTCTCCGCGCCGACGATGATCTGCGCCATCGCCTCCACCACCTTCGCCGGATGCTTGCCGGCGGCGGTCTCCGCCGACAGCATGACGGCATCGGTGCCCTCCATGACCGCATTGGCGACATCCGAGACCTCGGCGCGGGTCGGAATGGTGGCGGTGATCATCGACTCCATCATCTGCGTCGCCGTGATCACCACGCGGTTCTGGTGGCGCGCCTCCTGCATGATCTGTTTCTGCAGGCCGGCGAGCTCGGCAAAGCCCATCTCGACCCCCAGGTCGCCACGCGCAACCATCACCGCATCGCTCGCCCGCACGACGTCCGCCAGATTCTTGATCGCCTCCGCGCGCTCGATCTTCGCGACCAGCAGCGCCTCGCTGCCGGCGGCGCGCAGGAGTTTGCGGGCCTCGTTCATGTCGGAACCGTCGCGCGGGAAGGACACCGCCAGGTAATCCACCTTGAGCGAGGCGGCGACGCCGATGTCCTCGCGATCCTTGTCGGTCAGGGCGCCGGCGGACAATCCGCCGCCCTGGCGGTTGATGCCCTTGTTGTTGCCGAGCTCGCCGCCGACGAGCACGCGGGTATTGATGCGCGGCCCCTCGATGGATTGGACCTGCAGGCTGATCTGGCCGTCGTTCAGCAGCAGGATGTCGCCCACGGTCACGTCCGTGGGCAGCTTCTTGTAGGCGATGCCGACCGCGCTCTCGTCTCCGGCATCCACGCCGAGCGAGGCATCGAGCGCGAACGGCGCGCCGTCGGCCAGCATCACCTTGCCGCCCTTGAATCGCTCCACCCGGATCTTGGGCCCCTGCAGATCGCCCAGAACGCCGACGTGCCGGCCGGCCCGCTTCGCTGCCTGGCGCACGAGATCGAGCCTGCGGGCGTGATCGGCGAGCGCGCCGTGGGAGAAATTGATCCGCACCACGTCGACTCCGGCGCGCACCGTGTCCTCGATGACCCGTGGGTCGTCCATGGCGGGTCCCAACGTGGCCACGATCTTGGCGCGGCGCAGGATGAAACTCACGCCGCCCGCCTTTCCAAAATGTCGACCGCCGGCAGCTTCTTGCCCTCGACGAACTCCAGGAACGCCCCTCCGCCGGTCGATATGTAGGAGATGCCGTCCTCGACCCCGTACTTTTCGATGGCCGCCAGGGTGTCGCCGCCGCCCGCCAGCGAGAAGGCCTTGCTGCGTGCGATGGCCTTGGCGAGCGCCCGCGTGCCCTCGCCGAACTGGTCGAACTCGAACACGCCGACAGGACCGTTCCAAAGAATGGTGCCGGCGCCGGCGATGAGCCCGGAGAGCTGTTCCGCCGAATCGGGGCCGATGTCGAGGATCATCTCATTGTCCAGCACGTTGCCGACGGGCTTCACGTCCGCCTCCGCCACCGCGGAGAACTCCGTGGCCACCACCACGTCGGTGGGCATCGGGATGACGATGCCGCGCTTTTGCGACTGCTCGATCAGGCGGCGGCAGATATCCAGCATGTCGGGCTCGTGCAGCGACTTGCCGACCTTGAAGCCCAATGCCGCGAGAAAGGTGTTGGCGATGCCGCCGCCGACGATCAGCTGATCCACCTTCGAGAGCAGCGTCTCGAGCACCGTGAGCTTGGTCGACACCTTGGATCCGGCCACGATGGCCAGCAGCGGACGCGCGGGCTTCTCCAGCGCCGTCTCGAGCGCGGTGAGCTCGCTCACCAGGAGCGGACCGGCGCAGGCGACCGGCGCGTATTTCGCGACCCCATGGGTGCTCGCCTCGGCGCGATGCGCGGTCCCGAAAGCGTCCATCACGTAGACGTCGCAGAGCGCCGCCATCTTCTTCGCAAGCTCGTCGGAATTTTTCTTCTCGCCCTTGTTGAAACGCACGTTCTCGAGCAGCACCACCTCGCCCGGCTCCACGGCGACGCCGTCGAGCCAGTCGCGCTTCAAGGGCGCGGGAACGCCGAGCAGCTCGGTGAGGCGCCGGGCGACGGGCTCCAGCGAGAACTCCTCGGTGAACCTCCCCTCCTCCGGGCGGCCGAGATGCGACATGAGCATCACGCGCGCCTTCGCGCTCAGCGCCGCCTGGATGGTGGGAAGCGCCGCGCGGATGCGCGCATCGCTCGTGACCTCGCCGTCCTTGATGGGCACGTTCAGATCTTCCCGGATCAGCACCCGCTTGCCCGCGAGATCCAAGCTCGTCATTTTTATGATATTCATGCGTGGATCCTCGTTGTGTTGGGTTTGCTCAGGCGGCCTTCGACCAGGCGGAGAGCGTATCGAGCATGCGGTTCGAGAAGCCCCACTCGTTGTCGTACCAGGAGCACACCTTGACCAGCGTGCCATCGATCACCTTGGTGAGCGTCGCATCGTACGTGGAGGAGGCCGGGTCGTGGTTGAAATCCACCGACACCAGCGGCGCATCGTTGTAGGCGAGGATGCCCTTGAGCGGTCCGTTGGAGGCCGCCTTCACCAGGGAATGGATCTCGTCCGCCGTCGTCTTGCGTCCCGCCACGAAGCTCAGGTCGACCAGCGATACGTTGATCGTCGGCACGCGGATGGCGAAGCCGTCGATCTTCCCCTTCAGCTCCGGGAGGACCAGGCCCACGGCGGCGGCGGCCCCGGTCTTGGTCGGGATCATGGACATGGTCGCGGAGCGTGCGCGTCTCAGGTCGGAGTGATAGACATCCGTCAGCACCTGGTCGTTGGTGTACGAATGGATGGTGTTCATGACGCCCGACACGACGCCGACGCTCTCGTGCAGCACCTTGACCAGCGGCGCCAGGCAGTTGGTGGTGCAGGAGGCGTTGGAGACCACCGTATGGGTGGATTTCAGGCGCTGATGATTGACCCCGTAGACGATGGTGGCGTCGACATCGTCGCCGCCGGGAGCCGAAATCAGCACCTTCTCCGCGCCCGCGGCCAGGTGCGCGGAGGCCTTGGCCTTGCTGGTGAACAGGCCCGTGCATTCGAGCACGATCTCCGCGCCCAGCTCGCCCCAGGGCAGTTTGGCGGGGTCGCGCTGGGCGATCACCCGGATCCGATCGCCGTTCACCACCATGGCATCACCGTCGACGTGCACTTCGCCCTTGAAACGTCCATGCACGGTGTCGAAACGCGTCAGGTGCGCATTCGTGTTGGCGTCGCCCAGGTCGTTGATTCCGACGATCTTGATCTCCCCGGCGTGTTTTCCCTCGTACAGGGCCCGCAGAATGTTTCGGCCGATGCGGCCGTACCCGTTGATGCCCACCTTGATCGCCATTGAATCGCTCCCCTCGTTTCTGAATCGCGTTCCTAGCCCGCCATCACCTGGTCGATCGCCTGAAGCACGTGCTCCGGCGTGAACCCGTACTGCTTGAACAAATCCTTCGCCGGCGCGGAGGCGCCGAAATGGTCGATGCCGACGATCCGGCCCGTGAGCCCGACGTAGCGCCACCACGGCTCGCGCGCGGCGGCCTCCACCGCCACGCGCCGCGAAACCGACGGGGGCAGCACGCTGTCCCGGTACGCCGCGTCCTGGCGGTCGAAGGTCGTGGTGCTCGGCATCGAGACCAGGCGGACCTTGCGCCCCTTGGCCTGCGCGCTCTTCACCGCCTCCGCGGCGATCCCGACCTCGGAGCCCGTGGCGATGACGATGGCCTCGGGCGGGCCCTCGGAGTCGATCAGCACATAGCCGCCGCGCCCGATCGCCTCGATCTGATCGGGCCGGCGCGGCTGGTGCGCGACCGCCTGGCGCGTGAAAATGAGGCAGGTCGGGCCGTCGCGGTTGTCGATGGCGATGCCCCACGAGGCCGCGGTCTCGACCGCATCGCAGGGACGCCACACATCCATGTGCGGAATCGCGCGCAGGCCGGCGAGCTGTTCGATGGGCTGGTGGGTGGGACCGTCCTCCCCGAGGCCGATGGAATCGTGCGTGTAGACGAAAATGACCCGCAACTTCATGAGCGCGGCCATGCGCAGCGCATTTCGCGCGTAGTCCGAGAACGTCAGGAAGGTACCGCCGTAGGGAATGAACCCGCCGTGACCGCTGATGCCGTTCAAGATCGCCGACATGCCGAACTCCCGCACGCCGAAGTGTGCGTAATTGCCGGCGGGCGCCTCCGGCGACAGCGACACCGAGTCCTTGCGCAGGGTGCCGTTGGAGGGGGTCAGATCCGCCGAGCCGCCGAACAGCTCCGGGAGCGACGGCCCCAGCACGTTCAGGGAGGCGTTGGAGGATTGCCGGGTCGCCAGCGACTTGCCCTCGCTTTGCGCGTGATTCACGTTGGCGCTCACGATGTCGTCGAACCCCCCGGGCAGATCGCCGGCCATGCGCCGTTCGAGCTCGGCGGCCAGCGCCGGGAATTCGGCCTTGTAGGCCTGGAACCGGGTGCGCCATTGAAGTTCGGCCTTGGCCCCCTTGTCGCGCATGTCCCAGGCGGAGCGGATGTCGGCCGGGATCTCGAACGGCGGCGCCGTCCATCCGAGGTACGCGCGGGTGGCGGCGATCTCCTCGTTGCCCATCGCCTCGCCGTGCATGGCCGCCGTGCCCTGCTTGTTCGGCGCCCCCCAGCCGATGACGGTCTTGGCGCAAATCAGCGACGGTTTGTCGGTGACGGCGCGAGCCGCCGCCAGGGCCTCGGCGACCGCCTCGCCATCCTGGCCGTCCACGTGCCGGATGACGTGCCAGCCGTAGGCCTCGAACCTGCCGGCCGTGTCGTCGGTGAACCAGCCCTTGACCTTGCCATCGATCGAAATGCCGTTGTCGTCGTAGACGCAGATCAGCTTGCCGAGCTTTTGCATGCCCGCGAAGGAAGCCGCTTCGTGCGACACGCCCTCCATCATGCAGCCGTCGCCCATGAACACGTAGGTATGGTGATCGATGACGGCGTGGCCCGGGCGATTGAAGGTGGCGGCGAGCGATCGCTCGGCGAGCGCCATGCCCACCGCGTTCGCAAATCCCTGCCCGAGCGGACCGGTGGTGGTCTCGATCCCGAGATGCAGCTCGCGCTCCGGATGCCCGGCCGTCTTGGATCCCCATTGGCGGAAATTCTTGATCTCCTCCATGGACAACGGATAGCCGGTGAGGTGCAGCACCGAATAGAGCAGCATGGAGGCATGCCCGTTGGACAGCACGAACCGGTCGCGGTCCATCCAGAGCGGGTTGCCCGGATTGAACTTAAGCACCTCGCGCCACAACACCTCGGCGATGTCGGCCATGCCCAAGGGGGCGCCCGGATGGCCCGAATTGGCCTTTTGGACGGCATCCATCGACAGGGCGCGGATGGCGTTGGCGAGCTCGCGGCGCGTGGGCATGGGAGACTTCTTTTCCTTGAGCGGGGCGGTATTGTCCCCGATGCGCCCCCCTCCATCAATATCGGGATCTACGTCTCCATTTGCGAGGAACCGCATTCACACAATTGCAGTCTGGTTATGTAGCGGGCGGAAACCCGTGGTCATGACCCAGTTCACCGTCGCTTTCGGGACCCTTTGCTAGGATTTCCGCGCATGAAAATTCTACAAATAACCGATCCGCACCTGTACGGCAGCGCCTCCGGCGCGCTGCGCGGCGTGGTGACGGATGCGAGCCTGCATCAGGTGCTCGACCAGGCCTACGCGAGCGTGCCCGACCACGCGGCGCTGCTGGTGACGGGCGACCTCGTGCAGGACGATCCGTCGGGTTATTTGCGTTTCCGCAGCATCTTCGGCAGCTCGCAAAAGCCGGTCCTCTGCATTCCCGGAAATCACGACGAGCCCGCCATCATGCGCCAGGCGCTCGCGGGCGCCCCCTTCCAGATGTGCGGCACCTACGCGGCGCACGGCTGGCAGCTCGTGATGCTCGACAGCTGCGATCCGGGCCACGTCGGCGGGCGCCTGACCGCGCAGGAACTGGAGCGGCTCGATCGGGCGCTCACCGCCTCGCCCCATCATGCCATGGTGTGCCTGCACCATCATCCGGTCGAGATGGGCAGCCGCTGGATCGACACGATCGGGCTCGCGAACCGCGATGAGTTCTGGCGGGTCATCG
>CAVTNZ010000062.1:0-105000 GCA_963736185.1 uncultured Gammaproteobacteria bacterium
TATTGTGGCTCAAGGTTGAGGTTGCGCGTATTGCTGTGTGCTCGGCAAGGTAGACGTTCGTCTGAGCAGGTGGGCGTGGTTCCTTGATGGCGTGAACTTCGAAGTGATGCTCCAGATTCCTGACGTGAGGTCCAGCCGGTCGTCGGCGGCGATCGCTTGTTCGCGCCGTCCTCGATGGCGGTCATGTAACGCTTGATGAATTCCCCACAGGCCTTTTCAAGGTCGGCTTCGGAGCACGACAACCAGATGACACCTTCCCGATTCCGCAGACGAGCACCCCTCTCGGCACCATGCTCGCGGTCCGCCCGTTGTCCCGTGACCGCCCAAAGTCTCGGAGGGGCTCGGACCACGGTGCGGTGGGGTACTCGCCAGGCGCAACGCTTCCGAATGAGGCGCGGCGCGGCTCGTGGAGCTGGCGTGGTGCAATGCCGATCAACCGGGCGCCGCATGGAAGGTGAGGTAACTCCGCAGCCAGTTCAGCGCGACCACGAAGCGATTGCGCAAGCCGATCAAAACGATGTCACCGCGTCCAGAACAGCCGCCGAGAAATCGAGTACGCTGTCAAAAGCACCAAGTTTCACCACGGCGGACTTCGGCGAAGTCGCCGGCGAGTTCGCCGATGGCGATAGCGAGCGGGGCGGGCTACGCTCTGGTATGCCGCGCCGGCGATAGCTTTGCCGACATCATGACCCATCTGCTTCGCAGCCAGGTTGATGCAGGGAACCAGCCGTTCGTCCTTCTGGGACGGTCGCCGTATCGCCGACAAGGAAATTGCAGGGTGGCCCGGAACAGTCAGGTTGGGGGATTCGCTGATCACCAGCGCGGTAGTACTCAGCGCGGATCCTCGCCGCTGCCGGCGAGGCGACGACGCCCGCCGGCCCAGATCACAGTCGCGGCCTCGATGCGGCCGCCATCCAAAGAGACGCCCTCGCGCTCGCAGCCGGTGACTTTTCCGATGCGGCTTCTCGACCTCGACGCCCATGCTTTGCAACGACCACATTCAGACAACGCTTCGGGAGATGCTGGCGATCAGCGCGGCCAGCCTGGATCGAGAACGATGCGCGATTTCCGCAGGTAGATGCGGCGGAAGTGGTTTCAAGGTTCAGCGCGCCCGGCCTCGGCAATAGCGCCGGCCGTATTGAACACCAGTCGCGCCACGACGATCGCGAAGGTCAGCGACCGCGCCCGCGCCGCCTCGTCCTCCACCGCTCCACCCACTGAACGCGACGAGAACGCCGCCGAATTTGGGTCGCGTATTCAACGTGCTTAGAGCCAGCCGACCAGCGCCAATGACCGGAATGGGGATCGGGTCGATCCGGTGGCGAGCACCAGATAATGGTTCCGGGGAGGTTGATTTCGCTGGTGTGTACGCAGTGCGCTTGCACATCAGACCGCAGTAACACGCGCCATGATCACACGGACATTCTTCTGCGCACGCAGGACTCGCGCCGGATCGGCCGGCGACATCCGCCGGAGAGAGCGCCGCCGTTCGACCTGATACAGCAACGGCTGAAAGCGGTGGTGGTTGCGCGTGGCAGGAGTTCGTCGACTTCGATCCCGGCGAGAGCCAGGGTGGCTGAGCCCGGCGAAGCCGGCGCCGACGATCACCACCTGCGGCCTTCCGCTGCGTCTTCATGGCCAGCCTGTTGCAGTCGGCATCCTGCGGCGGATTTCTCAGCCTACGCAAAATCTGTGGGTGCCGTCGCGTGTTCTGGAGACGGTGATCCGGACAACGTTCATGAAATCGTTGTCGACCTGGAACATCAATTTGGTGCGGCTGCGCATCGGGCTGATCACCGAATTCATGAAAGCGGTTGAGCCCGACATTTTGTGTCTGCAGGAGACCAGAGTGCCCAGATAACCTTTTCCACGCAAAACGATTAGAACGACTAGGCTATGAGCATTTCGCGCTGAATAGCAGAGGGCTACCACGAAGTCATTGTGCTGTTACGCGGCTTGCCGTTAAAATCGATCGCAATCAAAGCCTATTGCGGGAAAAGCGACTGTCGTAATATAGCAATCACTCTCGGCGAACGCGCGCGCTCGACCCGATCACGCTGCATAATTATTACGTTCTCGGCGGGCGGCAATGTGCCGATCCTGCCGTGAACATCAAGTTCGCCCACAAGCTCGCTTTCTGGATGGAGATATCCAGCAATGCAAAGTGCTAGAGCCGCGCAGTCCGGGCGCGCGATCGTCGTCGGCGATCTCAACATCCTCACCCACACTAAAATGATCTTAGAGTCGCGAGCAACTGCTGTACCCATCATTTTCGCCGCCGCCCGATGGAATCCGGAAGGCTTCTTCGTGCGAAGCCGGCGGCTCGGTGGACAGTGCGGAGCGCATTTGCCGGAGCCGACCAAACTCTATACCTGGTGGACTGTGGCTCACCCGATTCAACCAATGAGACCGCGGCCGTGGCCTCGACCACATCTGGACCTCTTCCATGTTGGCCGATCGCATCACTAAGTACAGTTCCCAAAGAATATCCGCCAGCGCCAGGCGTCCCTCGGATCACGTACCAGTAACAGCGACGTTGGAGCTGGAGACGAAGCGGCAGTGCGGCGCGATCGAGCGCCGGCGCTGGAAGGAAAAGGGGAGGAACGCGGTGTATGCGGGGAAGCATTGCCGCCTCGCAGCCGGACCATCGCGCTGATCATGGCCCAGAGCGGCGAGGTCGTGACCTACGCCGAGCTCGAGGCGCGCAGCAATCGCCTCGCCCACCTGTTGCGCGCCCACGGCCTGCGGCGGCTCGATCACTATGCCATCTTCATGGAAAACAACGCTCGCTTACATCGAGAGCTGTTGCGCCGGCGAGCGCACCGGCCTCTATTTCACGTGCGTCAATTCGTTTCTCACGCCGGAAGAACTCGACCTACATTCTCAACGACAGCCAATCCAGGGTGTGATCAGTCACAGGCCAAGCGGACGTGGCGGCGGCGGCCTGAAGAACTGCCCGCGAAGATCGAGCTGTGCCTGATCGTGACGGAACGGGTGACGGCGAGCGCGTGCAAAATCTCGACCAGGCGATCGGCGAAGCCTACCCGGCAACGCCGATCGCCGACGAACGCTGGGCACCGCCATGCTCTATTCGTTTCCGGCACCACCGGCCGTCCCAAAGGCATCTGCGGCCGTTGCCGGAGCAGGCGCCGTCGGCAACAGCTGCCGCTGTTACGGCTTCGGCCGAAGCTTTGGCGCTATCGCGAAGGCATGATTATCTGTCGCCGGCCCCGCTCTATCACTCGGCGCCGCAGGCGGCCGTTAACCTCACCATCGCCGGGCGGCACCGCGATCATCATGGAGACGTTCGAGCCGAGGAGCGGTATCTGCAACTCGTGAGACCTACTAAGGTGACGCACAGCCAGCTGGTGCCGACGATGTTCTCGCGGCATGCTCAAGCTGCCGGAGGAGGTGCGCGGCCTACGACGTTTCATCGCTGGAAATCGCGATCCATGCGCTGCGCCGTGCCCGGTCGGTCGATGATCGACTGGTGGGGGCCGATCATTGAATATTACGGCGCCACCGAAGGCTGGGCTTCACCGCCTGCGACAGCGCCAATGGCTGGCGCACGGGCACGTCGGCGAGGTGCTGCTCGGCGAGCTGCATATCCTCGACGAGAACATGAAGCCCTGCCCGGTCGGGACGCCGGGCACGGTGTGGTTCAAGACCGCCTCGCCGTTCGAATATTTCAACGATCCGACGACGACGCGAGGCGCGCTCGCCCGACGGCAGCATGAGCACGGTCGGCGACGTCGGCTATGTCGACGGACGACGGCTTTCTCTACCTCACCGACCGCGCGACCTTCATGATCATCTCCGGCGGCGTCAACATCTATCCGCAGGAATGCGAGAACCTCTTGATCACCCATCCCAAGATCGCCGACGCCGCGGTGTTCGGCGTGCCCAATCCCGATCTCGGCGAGGAAGTGAAGGCCGTGGTGCAGCCGATGCCGGGCGTCTCGCCGTGCGCCGATCTCGCCGACGAACTGATCGCGTTCTGCAGCCAGTCGCTGTCGCGCCAGAAGGTGCCGCGCTCGATCGACTTCGAGGCCGAACTGCCGCGGCTGCCGACCGGAAAACTCTACAAGCGCGTCTTGCAGCCGTTACTGGCAGGGACACAGAGCGCGGATCGTGCGTTCGCGCGGCTTGGTGCCGGAGCCAGCGCAGCGCGAACGTTCTCTGATCTCCGGCCCCATTGGTCGGCACGCGCTGCGATGACGTCGCGCAGCCGCTGTGCGGCGTCAGGATAACCGTCGAGCGCCGGGACGAGGCCCTGCGGATTCACCCGCAGGAAGTCCTTGAGCCGGTGCTCGCCGCGCCGCAGCTGCTTGGTCACCGCGGTCGGCTCGATCCCCTTCAGGCACAACGCGATGCGCACCCGGTAGGAGGCGGAGCTCATCGAGTATCCATAGAGAATCATGCGCGGCGCCTTTTCCTGCCTACACCACCTCGAACAGTCCGGCGGCGCCCATGCCGCCGCCGATGCACATGGTGACCACCACGTACCTGACGCCGCGCCGCTTGCCTTCGATGAGCGCGTGGCCCGTGAGGCGCGAGCCCGACACGCCATAGGGATGTCCCACGGCGATCGCGCCGCCGTCGACGTTGAGGCGGTCGTCCGGGATGCCGAGGCGGTCGCGGCAGTAGATGACTTGAACGGCGAATGCCTCGTTCAATTCCCACAGGCCAATGTCCTCGACCTTCAGCCCCGCCTTGGCCAGGAGCTTGGGTACGGCGAACACCGGCCCGATCCCCATCTCGTCCGGCTCGCATCCGGCCACCTGGAACCCGCGAAATATCCCGAGGGGCGAGAGCCCCTTTTTCTCGGCCCGCCTGGCATCCATGACGATGCACATGGATGCGCCGTCGGAGAACTGGCTGGCGTTGCCCGCCGCGATCACCCCGCCGGGAATCGCGGGCCGGATCTTCGACACGGCCTCGTAGGTGGTGTCGGGACGAATGCCCTCGTCGGCGGTCAGGGTCACCTCGGCCGTTCCGATGGTGCCGGCATTCTTGTCCGCCACGGCCATGAGCGTCTTGAAGGGCACGATCTCGGCTTGAAACCGGCCCGCCTGCTGGGCCGCGGCAGCGCGCTGCTGGCTCCGCACGCCGTACTCGTCCTGCGCGCGGCGCTCGATGCCGTAGCGTTTGGCGACCGTCTCGGCGGTCTGCAGCATGTTCCAATACACCTGCGGCTTGTGCTCGAGGACCCACTCCTCCTTGAGCATCCGGGTGTTCGCGTGGTTCTGCACGCACGAAATCGATTCCAGGCCGCCGGCCGCGTAGATCTCGCCCTCGCCCGTGAGGACCCGTTGCGCCGCGAGCGCGATGGTCTGCAGGCCCGAGGAGCAGAAGCGGTTCACCGATACGCCCGCGGTGGTGACCGGGCAGCCGGCGCGAAGGGCTACCTGACGCGCCACGTTCGCGCCCGACGCGCCCTCCAGGAAGGTGGCGCCCACGATCACATCCTCGACTTCGGCCGGATCGATGCGTGCCCGTTCGATAGCCTGCCCGAGCGCATGGCCGGTGTAAGTGACGGGATGCGACATGTTGAGCGCACCGCGCCATGATTTGGCGAGGCCGGTGCGGGCGGTTGAAACGATGACGGCATCGGTCATGATTGCTTTCTCCAGCCGGCAAAGCTGCCGTGCTCGGCAGCCAGTCTCTCCAGAAGCGGGGCGGGTCGCCAGGCGTCGGGCTGGTATCCCTTCGCGAACGCGCGCATCGCGCGCAGGATGTTCGGCAGCCCGACCGTATCGGCATAGAACATCGGGCCGCCGCGAAAATCCGGAAATCCATAGCCCGCGATGTACACCACGTCGATGTCGGACGCGCGCTGCGCGATGCCCTCCTCCAGAATCCGCGCGCCCTCGTTGATCAGGGCATAGAGCGCGCGCTCGACGATCTCCTCGTCGCCGATCCTGCGGCGCTCGAGGCCGAGCCGGTCCGACTCCTCCAGGATGATTTTGGTCACCACTTCGGAAGGAACCGCACTGCGGTCCCCCGGCTTGTAGTCGTACCAACCCGCGCCGGTCTTCTGTCCGAACCGGCCGAGCTCGCAGATCCGGTCCGCAATTCTGGAGAACGGCCGCTGCGGAAATTCGGCGTACAGACGCTTGCGGATCGCCCAGCCGATGTCGTTGCCCGCGAGATCGGCTACCCGGAACGGCCCCATCGCGAAGCCGAATGTCTCGAGCGCCTTGTCGATCTGCTGCGGCAACGCGCCCGCATCGAGCAGAAAATCCATCTGCCGGAAATACGCGTTCAGCATGCGGTTGCCGATGAACCCGTCGCAGACTCCGGCGACCACTCCGATCTTCTTGATCTGTTTCGCGATGCCGAGGCTGGTCGCCAGCACATCGTCGGCCGTCTTTCGTCCGCGGACGATCTCCAGGAGCTTGGTGACATTGGCGGGGCTGAAGAAGTGCAGCCCGACCACATCGCCCGGACGGCGGGTGAAGCCGGCGATCTTGTCGAGATCGAGCGTCGAGGTATTGGAGGCGAGTATGGCGCCCGGCTTGGCCTTGGCATCGAGCATCTCGAACACCTGCCTTTTCACCTGCATGTCCTCGAACACCGCCTCGATCACGAGGTCCGCACGCGCGATGTCGTCGTAGGAGAGCGTGCCCTGGATGAGCCCGAGCCGCTTGTCGAACTCCTGTTGGGTGAGACGGCCCTTCTTGAGGGTTCCCTCGTAGTTCTTGCGCACCACCCCGAGGCCCTTGTCGAGCGCCGCCTGACCGGTCTCGAGAACCGTGACCGGCACGCCGGCATTGGCGAAATTCATGGCGATGCCGCCGCCCATGGTGCCGGCACCGATGACCGCCACCGAACCGACGGGCCGCTGCGGCGTCTTGGACGGCACGTCGGGAATCTTGGAGGCCGCGCGGACCGCGAAGAAAACGTGCCGCAGCGCCTTCGATTCGGGGCTGCTCAGCAATTCGGTGAACGCGGCGCGCTCGATCTTCATGCCTTCATCGAAGGGCTTCAGAACCGCCGCCTCCACCGCGTCGATGCATTTGCCCGGTGCCGGATAGTTCTTCGCGAGTGCCCCCACCGCGCCGCGCGCGAAATCGAAGAACGCCTCCGCGTTGGGGAAATCGATGCCGATGTCCCGCGCCCTCTTCAGCGGCAGCTTCGAGTCGACGGCATGCCGCGCGAAGTCGACCGCCGCCGCGACCACGTCCGCCTCGACCACCCGATCGAGAAGCGCCGTGCCCGCGAGCCCGGCTGCGGCCACCGGTGTGCCGCTGACGATCATGTTCAAGGCGCGCTCGGGACCGGCAAGCCGCGGCAGCCGCTGAGTGCCCCCGGCGCCGGGGAGAATGCCGAGTTTCACCTCGGGCAGTCCGACCTGCGCCGTCGCGAGAGCCACCCGGTAATGGCAGCACATGGCGAGCTCCAGGCCGCCGCCGAGCGCGAGGCCGTTCAATGCGGCGATCACGGGTTTGGGGAAGCTCTCCACCAGGTCGCAGAGGTCGCTGAGATGAGGCGATGCGCTCATCGCGGGCAGGCCGAATTCGCTCACGTCCGCCCCGCCGCAGAAGGTCGTTCCCGCGCCGGTGAGCACCACCGCGCTGACCGAGGCGTCGTTCCCGGCGCGCTCCAGGGCCTCGGCGACGCCCTGCCGCACACCCAGGCCGAGCGCGTTGACCGGCGGGTTATCGAGGGTGATCACGGCGATTGCGCCGCGTAAACTATAGTCGGCAGATGCCATGTGAACTCCTTAGCAAGCCTATAAGTATAATGCGTTGTTGAGCCCGCCTCGAACCCACCTGCTGCTGCTGTCCCTGGCGCTCACCCTGGCGTGGTCGGTGGGCATTTTCGCACGCGGCTATTGGACGCCGGACGAGCCGCGCGAAGCCGACCTGGCCTGGCGGATGAGCTGGCAGACCGACAAGGCCGTGCCGCTCCTCGCCGGCGAGGCCTTTTGCGAGAAGCCGCCGCTGACGTACTGGGTGGCCGGCGCCGCAATCCGCCTCTTCGGCAAGGCGGCGTGGGTCGCCCGCCTTCCCAATCTCCTGTACGCGCTGATCACCGCGCTCAGCGTCGGCCTGCTGGCGCGCCGCGCCGTCGGACCCGTCGCGGGCGCTGCGGCGGCGGCCGCAATCGGCACGTTCCTGCTCTCCTACCAGGCGGTCATCTGGCTCGCCACCGACGCGCCTCTGATCGCTGCGGTATCCGTCGCCCTGCTGGGCGCGTACCGCGGATTCTATGCGCAGTGCGTGAGCGGGCGGCTGCGCGGCTACACGCTGATGCATGCGGCGCTGGGAATCGGCTTTCTGAGCAAGAGCGCCGCGGCGTGGATGGTGCCCGTGCTCACGCTCGCCACGCTGATGCTGTGGGAGAGGCGCTGGCGCGAGCTGCTGCGCTGGGAGCTCTACGCGGGATTGGCGCTTCAGGCGGCGATGATTCTCGGCTGGGTGTGGTTCGTGTACCGGGGAGCCGACGGGCTCGAGCACCTGAAGGTGTTTTTCTGGAACAATCTCGTGGGACGCTTCGCGCACGTCGATGCGCCCCGGCAGTTGCAGTACGCAGCCGCGCATCGCAACAGTCCCGGCAAGTATCTGGTGGAGCTTCCCACCTATCTCTGGCCGTGGACTTTCCTGGTGGCGGCGGCGGCGCGCCGCGCATGGCTCGAGCGGCGCGCACCCGAGCCCGTCACCCGCCCGCTGCGCTTCGCGGCGGCCTGCATCGTACCGACGTTGATGCTGCTGTCCGTGGCGGCGACGGCGCGCAATGTCTACCTCGCCCCCGCGATGCCGGGGTTCGCGCTGCTCCTCGGCTGGTGGGTTTCGAGAAGCATACGCGCGCACGATGTGTGGGAACGTCCGCGCCGTGCGCGTCACGGCCGTGTTCATGCTGCTCGCGGCACTCGCGTTCGGCGTCGCGCTCGTGGTTCTCGGCGTCGACGTTTCGGGCTCGACGTCCACCGTGGCGCTCGCCGGATTCGGGGTGACGGGCGCGATCGGCGTGATCGCCGCGGCGGCGTTCGCGCTCGCTGCGCAGGCCGCGGCGCGCCGCGGGCAGATGCAAAGGGGTTCGTTTGCGCTGGCGCTCGCCTACTGCCTGCTGCTCGCGCTGCCGGCCTCGGCGATCTATCGGGTGGTCGACGGCTGGCAGGACCTGCCCGCAATCGGGCGCGCCGTCGGCAGCGACAGCGCCGGCTATGCGCTGATCCTGGCGGCGCCGGACGAGACCACCCGCGCGTTCGTCGACATGTTCGCACGCACCGACGTGGAACTGATCCGGCCGCCCATGGATGAGCAGGCGATCGCCCGCCTGAGGGAGTTGACCGCCGGGCGTCCGCACGCCTTCGTGCTCGCACAGTGGCCGGGCCGGCAGACGACGCCCGCCCTGCAGCGGCTCGCGCACGCACTCGGCGTGAGGCTCGATTCGGGTCCCGCGGAGAGGGCCGACCCGGCCTGGGCCGCTGCGGCGGGTCTTGCGGTCGTGCATCTGTACGCGCTGCCGAACGGGCGACGCTATGCATTGCTTCAGCGCGCGGAGTGAGCGGCGGCCCGGAATACCTCCACGTATTTCCCGACCTGCGCACCCCAGGAAAAATCCTCGCGCATCCCGTTTCTCATCAGGCGATGCCAGCTTTCCGGGCGTTCGAACCAGTCGAGCGTGGTGTGGAGCGCCCATTCGACCGCCGGCGCATCGTAATCATTGAATACGCAGCCGGTTCCCTCGCCGGTCGACGGATCGAAGTGCCGCACCGAATCGGCGAGGCCGCCGGTACGGCGCACGATCGGCACCGTGCCGTAACGCAGGCTGTACATCTGATTAAGACCGCAGGGCTCGTACTGAGACGGCATCAGCAGCATGTCGCTTCCCGCCTCCACGAGGTGCGCCAGCCGCTCATCGTGGCCCGAGTGAAAGGCGACGCGCTGCGGGTGCTGCCTGGCCAGGGCGTCGAAGAACGCCGCATATCGCTCGTCCCCGCTGCCGAGCACGACGAGCCCGAAATCGCGTGCACGCAGAAGCTTGGGCAGCGCGTCGATGAGCAGATCGATGCCCTTTTGAGAAGCGAGGCGGGTCACCATGCCGATCAAGGGACTGTCGGGCGATCGGTCGAGACCCCTCGCCGCCAGGAGCTCGAGCTTGTTGGCGCGCTTGCCCTCGAGATGCTCCATCGAGAAATGAGCCTTGAGGTACTGATCGTGCCGCGGATCCCATTCCCGGTAATCGACGCCGTTCAAGATTCCGACCACCGGATTGGCACGCGCCTGGAGCGCCTCCTCCATGCCCATTCCGAGCCATGTCTCGGTGATCTCGCGCGCGTAGGTGGGACTGACGGTGGTCACCGTATGCGCGAATTTTATCCCGGTTTTCAACGAGTTGATGAATCCCGCCTGGAGATCGGCGGCATCCAGCTGTACCTCCGCCCCGGCGACCCCGAGATCGCCGATGAAATCCCGGGACATGATGCCCTGATAGCCGATGTTATGGATGGTGAGCACGGACTTCGAGTTGGCGAACAGCGGCACGGGTGCATACAGCGTCTTGAGGAACAGCGGCAGGAAACCGGTATGCCAGTCATGGCAATGAAATATATCTGGCGCGAAGCCGCGGCGCAGGCAGCTCTCCACCACGGCCCGGGTGAACAGCAGGAAGCGTCGATGCTCGTCGGGATCCCGGGTGTAAATATCCGGCCGGTCGAACAGGTCCGGACAATCGATGAAATACACCGCGATATTCGTCCCGGGCAGGCTCGTCGTGCGCACCGAGAACGAGTACACGCGGTTGCCGACGGTCAGCCCGACGTTCTGAAGCCCCAACACCGGCTGCGTGACGGTGCCGGAACGGCGAACGGACCCATACAGGGGCATGAAGGCCCGAATTTCATGACCGAGATGCGCGAGCTCCCGCACCAATGAGCCGACAACGTCCGAGAGGCCGCCGGTTTTCGCAAAGGGCATGATTTCCGAGCTGAGGATGCAGACCTTGAGCGGCGTCATGGTCTCAGTTTAACAAACGGGAAATTTCTACAAACGCGAATCGCCTTCCAATTGGGTGATAAATACCTAATGCGGCGACTGCGCGAGTGTGGCAGGCTCTGGAGTGCGCAGAAAGCTGCCTCGATGAGCCAGCCAGGACAGGTATGCAACACGCCGCCAGAACGAACACCGGACGCTACGTCAGTCGGTTGACGAGCGGGACCCTTGCGGTGGTCATGGCGGGCGGACGGGGCGAAAGGCTCGGGGCGCTGACCTTGCATCGCTGCAAGCCCGCGACGCCGTTCGGCGGCAAGTTCCGCATCATCGACTTCGTGCTGTCCAATTGCGTGAATTCCGGCATCCGTCAGATCGCCGTGCTCACCCAATACAAGGCTCAGCCCCTGATACAGCACATCCAGCGCGGCTGGAGTTATTTGCGCGGCGAGCTGGGCGAGTTCGTGGAATTGATCCCCGCCCAGCAGCAGATCGGCGAGCAGTGGTATCGCGGTACCGCCGATTCGGTGTACCAGAATCTGGAATACATCCGCTCGCACAATCCGACCCACGTGCTGATACTCGCGGGAGACCACATCTACAAGATGGATTACGGCCCGATGATCGCCTATCACGAGCAATGCGAGGCCGACATCACGGTGGGCGTGGTCGACGTGCCGCTCGACCGCGCGAACGAATTCGGCATCATGACCACGGACGACACCAACCGGATCACCAAATTCGCGGAGAAGCCGAAGAACCCCGACCCGATCATCGGCGTGGAGAACATGGCCCGCGCCTCCATGGGCATCTATGTGATCGCGTTCGACCGGCTGGAGAAGCTGCTGGCCGAGAACGCCGCCGATCCGAAGACCAATCATGATTTCGGCCGCAATATCATTCCGCCGGCGATCGACCGGATGCGCGTATTCGCCTATCCCTTCCACGACGTCGAAACCCGGGCGCAGAACTATTGGCGCGACGTGGGCAACGTCGACGCCCTGTACGAAGCGAACATGGAGCTCGTCGCGCTCAATCCCGAGCTCAACATCTACGACAACCAGTGGCCGATCTGGACCTACCAGTCGCAGCACCCACCGGCGAAGTTCGTGCTCGACGAGGAGGGCCGGCGCGGCATGGCCGTCAATTCCATGGTCGCCGGCGGCTGCATCATCTCGGGCGCCCTGGTGCGGCAGTCGCTGCTGTCGAGCGACGTGCGCATCGAGGAGCAGAGCGCCATCGACAGCTCGGTGCTGCTGCCGAGCGTGACGGTCGGGCGCCGCTGCAGGATCAAGCACTCCATCCTCGACGAGGACTGCACGGTGCCCGAGGGTCTGCAGATCGGGTACGACCCGGCGCTCGACCAGCAGCGCTTCCACGTGACCAAAAGCGGCGTGGTGCTGGTCACGAAGGACATGCTGCGCTCGCTGCGCTAGGGCGCGGTTTCGCGAAGCCGGAGCGATGCCCAAGCGTCGGTCACCTGCGTGACCGCGATGCCGAGCATGCTCGGCTCGCCGTCCAGCTCCCCGGTCAGCACCCGCACGTCGGCTCCCGCCGCTCCCCACGGCCGATAGAGCGAAGGCGATGCCTTCCCGAACAGCACCACCTGCGGACAGCCCACCGCCGCGGCCGCGTGAGCGGGTCCGGAATCGACCGTCACGAGTCCCGCGGCGCGCTCGAGCAGCGCGATCAACCGGGGGATCGGCAGATCGCCCGCCCCATTGATCAGACCCTCGCTGCGCGCTGCCGCGATCAGCTCCCGGTTCAGCTCCCGCTCGGGACCGGTGCCGAGCAGTATCACGCGATGCGCGGGATGGCGCGCGCGCAAAAAGCGGATCACGGCCGCCCATCGCTCGCCCGGCCAGTACTTGTGATTCGCCGCCAGACGCCGCAGACCGCGGCGCATGGTCCGTTTGTTTCCAGCCTGCACGAGCAGCAGCGGAGCCGCCTCGACGCCGCGCTCGCGAAGCCAGACATCGAGGTCGCCGCGCTGCGCGTCGTTCACCACGAGATGGCAGCCGGGCGCCACCCCGGCGGCGTCGCCCCGCAGGCGCGACGCGTCCACCGCGGCCGGCATCACCGCCGCGAGCCGCCGCCACTGCTCGACCGCGTGCTCGCCGGGATGGCGCGGATGATCCCGGACATCGACGATGTACTCAGCCGGAATCTGCACGCGCCGGAGCATCGGCTCGACCGCATCGTTGCCGTCGCAGAGCCAGGTGGGTCCGGGCGGCCGTGCCCGCAGCCGTCGAACGGCGCTGCGCTGATCCGGCGCCAGCCAGTAGGGAGTTCGCCGGCTGCGCACCGTGAACACCTCTCCCACACCGGGCTGGCCCGACAGCAACGGCAGGCTCCACGGGCCCGACGCGAGGACATCGATCGGCCGGCCAAGGCGGGCATGCAGCGGCCGGATCAACGCCGTCAGGAGCACCATGTCGCCGAAGGCTCCGCAACGGACGATGAGCGGGCGCCCGACATCGTCGGCGGCGGCAGGCGCCGGTCTCAAGGGGAAATGTTCCGCGATGTTCAGAACCTCATCCGGCCGCTGCGAGGCTCGCGAGTATAATTCATCGCCATGGGCCCTTCATTGCGCGACGAGGCGCGTCGGGTGTGGACGACGGTGCCGAAGACGGCGCCGGCGGCGCCGGCGCTCGCGCGTTTTTTGGCCGACTGGCCGTCCGCTCCGTCGCAACCCTCGCGGCCTCAGGGCCTCGGGGCGAAGTCGCTGCCGGCAACGTCGCTCCCGGTGCTTCGGTGGCTGCCGCGGCTTGCCGTGGACGCCGGGGGCTTCGGCGTCGAGCTCATCGAGATGCTGCGCGCGGCGGCCGGATCGATGGCTTGGCGGCAGACCTATACGTTGGCCGAGGCAGGGGATGAGTTTTTGCGAAATTACGCCTGGGCGGAACTCTGCCGACCCGGCACCGGAATCGGCGCCGCGCAAATCTCCTGCGGGGTGCTAGTGCTCGGACCGAACACGTTCTATCCTCCCCATCGTCACGAAGCCGAAGAGATCTACCTGCCGCTGGCGGGAACGGCCGAGTGGCTCCAGCGCGATGGCGTGTGGCGACACCGCCCGGCCGGAACGCTGATCCATCACTCGAGCGAGGAAATACACGCAATGCGCACCGGCGAACAGCCCCTGTTGGCGATGTATCTGTGGCGGAGCGCGGACCTCGGTCAAAGCGCCCGCTTGGACCCGCGGAGCGTCGCATGATGGCCCGCGGCTCCGGCCCGTCGCGGCGCGCCCGCTCGCCGCGGCGCCTCGCCATCGTCGCCCTGCTTGGCGCCTCCGCGCTCGCCGCGTGCGCGAGCCACCGGCCCGCACCGCCCACGGATGTGCCGGCGTCGCTTCAGGTTCCCAAGGGTCAGGTGCTCACCGCCGCCCTGCACGGTACCGGCGTGCAAATCTACGAGTGCCGCGCCAATGCGAAGGATCCGATGCGATTCGCCTGGATATATCAGTCGCCGTCGGCCGAACTGTCCGATCGTTCGGGCAAGGATGTGGGCCAGCATTCGGCCGGGCCGACCTGGGAGGGATACGACGGCAGCAAGGTCGTGGGCGCAGTCGTGACACGCGAGAACGGTCCCAATCCCCAGGCGATCCAGTGGCTGCTGCTGCGTGCGAAATCCAATGCGGGCAAGGGCATCTTCGGCAAGACGCAGTTCATCCAGCGCCTGCACACCATCGGTGGCGTGACGCCCACCGACCTCTGCGACGCCAGCCATGCCGGCCAGCGCACCCGGGTCGCCTACTCGGCGGACTATTACTTCTACGCGGGGCGGCGCTGAAGAGCGTCTCAGACCGGCTTCACCAGGTAACGAACCACCTTTTCCCCGTCGAACAGCGCAGCCCGGCCGACCTCGGTAAAACCGAGCGCCTCATGGAAGGCATCCGACACGGGATTGGGCGGTTCGACGTTCACCTCGCAGCCCACGAGCGAGTGCCCCGCCTGGGCGGCGGCGGCGAACACCTCATCGTAGAGCCCGCGGGCCACGCCGAGCCCCCTCTTATGCACCGCGACGATCACGCGATCGACGTACACGAAGCGCCTGTAGCGGGACTTGAACCACTGGAAATTCGGGCTTGCCGATATGGCGTCCTGATCGAAGGCGATGAGAAACGCATCGCGCCCGGCGTTACGCAATCCCACGTGAAATCCCTGCTGGATGAGCGCGTGCAGCTGTGCGCCATCGAGCTCCGAGGTCTGCTCCCGATGCTCGTTGTTGAGCGCGAGCATGGCGCTTTCGTCGATCGTCCCCTCGTGCATTGCCTCAGCGCCCGATTCCGCCGTCGACCGGCGGACGATGATAGGATGCATTCGAGGTTCCTGTCAGCCGGGGAGATGACGCGCCATGAACTCGCCGCTTCGAAAGGCATCCCACGCCGCCGCCATCGGCATCGCGCTCCTCCTGTCGGCAACCGCGGCGCCGCGGGTCGGGATCGCGATTGCCGCCGATTTGAGCTCGCCCCTCGGCGAGTGGAAGACCTTCGACGACAAGACCGGCAAGGCGCGGGCCATCGTGCGTATCTACGAGCAGGACGGCAGACTGTTCGGAAAAATCGAGCGCAGCATGACGCCGGGTGCGGAAAGCAGGGTGTGCGCCGTGTGCTCCGACGAGCGCAAGGGCCGGCCCATGCTCGGTCTGGTCATCATCCGCAACATGAAGCGCACCGACGATGGCTACGCCGGCGGCGACATACTCGACCCGGACAACGGCTCGGTCTATCGATGCAAATTCCATCTTGAGGACGGCGGCACCAAGCTGGTGGTCCGGGGTTTCATCGGGATTTCGCTGCTCGGACGGACTCAGGTCTGGGAGCGGCAGGTCTCGCCATAGAGCGAGCGGGCGAGGCTTGCCGTCGGGCATGCCGCGGGGCCGCCCGGCATCGCGGCGCTCATGAGCGGTCCCGCTCGGTTATGATGCGCCGATGTCCATTCTCAATGTCGTCATTCTAGCCATCGTTCAGGGCCTCGCGGAGCTTCTGCCCGTATCGAGTTCCGCGCACGTCGTGGTCGCCGAGAAGCTGCTCGGGCTCGATCCGTCCTCGCCGCCGATGACTCTCCTGCTGGTGATGCTGCACACCGGCACCATGTTCGCGGTCATCGCCTATTTCTGGCGCCAGTGGCGCGGCACTTATTTCAAGAGCGTCGCCGCGTTCAAGTCCATCGCCGGGCGCATCGTACTGGCGACCCTCGTCACGGGAATCGTCGGCGAGATCATCGTCAAGATTCTGGAGAAGACGGCGCTCAAGGATGTGCCCCACTCCGAGGTCGAGGATCTCTTCGGACATCTCGAATTCATCGCCCCGGCTCTCGCGGCCGCCGGCCTGCTGATCCTGGCCGCCGGGCTCCGCGAGCGGCGGCCGCCGGCCGCCGCCGCGCCCGGCGCGAGCGGGCTCAGCGTGAAGCAGGCCGGCATCATCGGCTTCGTTCAAGGATTGTGCCTGCCTTTCAGAGGTTTCTCGCGATCGGGGGCCACCATTTCGAGCGGCATGCTGTTGGGCGTGGCCAAGCCGCTGGCGGAACGCTTCAGCTTCGCCCTGGCCGTGGTGCTGACGCCGCCCGTCGTCGTACGCGAGGTGCTGCGGCTCCGGCACGCGCCGAACCTGCACGCCGCAGAGCTTTCATCGGTCGCGCTGCTTTGCGTGCTCGGCGCGTTTCTCGCCTTCCTCGCGGGTCTGGTCGCATTGAAATGGCTCAGCCGCTGGCTCGAGAGCGGCCGCTGGTATCTGTTCGGGTGCTATTGCCTGCTCGCGTCCGTCGCCGTGACGCTGTTGCATCGCTCCGGCTACTGACGCCCCCTGCGAGGCCGGCCGCCCCCTCGCCAGCCGGCTCAGCCGGCGCCCTGCACCCGCCGATACAGCCGCAGGAACTGCTCCGCCGCCTTGTGCACGTTATCGCGCCAATGGTCGGCGGCGGCGTGGTCCGCGCCGTCCGTGACGTATTTGACGCATGCGAATGGCGCACCCTCCAGCCAGCACACCTTGGCGAGCGCGTAAGCTTCCATGTCCACCACGCCGCATTCGACGGCAGACTCGCGGGTCGCGAACGAATCGCCGCTCCCGCAAACGGCGCTCGGCAGGTCCCCGAAGCGGCGCTCGAACGTCAGCACCGGCGGCGTGTCGTCGAACGGAGTGACTCCGAGGGCGAATCCCAAACCGCTCACGTCCATGTCGCGCTGAACGAACTCATGGCAGGAGACCAGCGCCCCCGTCGCATGGATCCGGCTGCCCGCCGACCCGAAATTCAGAACCGACGGCAGGCGGTGCCCCGCATGCACGTACCGGCGCAACTCGCGCGTGAGCGCGACCGCGGCGTTGACCTTGCCGACGCCGCAATAGAGCACGGGGATCCTGGCCGCCTCGAACACGCCGTCCGATTCGGCCGCGAGGGCCATCACGATGAGGATCGGGGGCAGTTCCGACATGCGGTCAGTAGTCGATCACGGCGCGCAGCGGCATCCCGCGCCAGCGATAGTCGGTGACGATGTGCAGATCGATCAGCGCGCCGAGCGCCGCAACCTCGTAGCCTGCCTTCAGGCAGAGGTCCGCGGCGGCCGTCAGCGTGCCTCCCGTGGCCAGGAACGTCGTCGACCAGCAAGAGCCGCCCGCCTCCCCGCTGCATCTCCAAAACCCCCGAGCCATACTCGAGATCGTAGGCCACGTCGACCACCGGCGGCGGAAGCTTGCCCTTCTTGCGGATCAGCACGAAGCCCTTCCCCCGCTTCGAGGCGAGCGCCGCCCCGAGGATGAAGCCGCGCGACTCGATGCCGGCGATGGCATCGATGTGCTGCCACTCCTGTTCCGTGAACAGCGCATCGAGCGCGCGCATGGTGGCTGCGAAATGCGTGCGAAGGAGCGGCGCGATGTCCCGGAACAGTATCCCCGGCTTGGGAAAATCCGGTACGTCGACGACGGCATCGCGCAGATCTTGCATGTACGGTCTCCAGGATGCCGCGGCATATCGCGGCGAGGGCGCAAGCATGCCGTGAAATCGTCAAACTTTCACCGTCGAAGGGCGTTTCCGGTACGATTCCTTCATGCCGAGCCCTCGCTCGAACCTTCTCGCCCGGGCCTTGCTCGGGCTGTTGTCCTTTGGCGTCGGCGCGATCGGCGCCGCCGCTTCGCCCGCTGCACCCTCCGCTTCGCAGCCCGCACCCTCCGCTTCCCAGCCTGCACCGGCCCCCCAGCCGTCCTCGACGGCGCCGGCGCCCATGACCGGCAGCCAGGTGATCGACATGCTCGATCGGACGGTGGACTGGTATCGCACCCTGGCCGCGCAACAGCAGTTTTCGACCGAGCCGAGCGATCTGCTGATCTTGAACCAGAACCGGCAGATCGCCGCGCAGGTGACCTCGCTCGCATTCGACGTGGCACGGGCCGGCGCCGCGCTCATCCCGCCGGATGCCTCGGCCGCGTCCGATACCGATGCGGCCGCCGGCGCCTCCTCGCAAAACCTCGCGCAGCTGCGGGCGAAGATCGATGCACAGCTCGCGTCGGTGCAGAGCGAGATCGATGCCTCCCGCAAGAAGCTTGCCGCCGCACCCGCAAAGGCCAGACAGCAGCTCGGCGCCAAGATCGCGGAGCTCCAGGGCGAGATCGATCTGCTCGACACCAAGAAGGAAATCGTCGCGAGCATGGCGGGCGTGGTGAACGGCGGCGGATCGGGCGGCGGCGCGGCAGGCGCGCTGCGCGCGCAGATCGACGCGATGGCCACCGCGCTGCCGTCGGCCTCGGAACCGTCCACGCCGCCCGCCGCCGGCGGCGCGGCCGCATCCTCCTCGGCGCATGCGCCGCCCGCGGGCGGGAACCTGGTCGCCGCGGCCTCGAGCCCCGAGGGCTCGCGCTTCGGCATCTGGGATGTCGCCGCGAACGTTGTCAAGCTGTCCGAGAAAATGAGCGGCATCGACGCCGTCGACCGCAGCACCGCGGCGCTGCAGGACACGTACGCGCAGATTCGCGCCAAGCTCGTCGCACAGATGCGCGCCATGTCGACGCAGGGCGATGCCCTCATGCGGCAGGCCGACGCGGCGGATTCGGAGGTGCTCGCCGGTTTGCGCGGACAGCTGGACGCACTCGCCGGCCGGTTCAAGCAGGCCTCCTCGATCCTCATTCCGCTCAGCCGGCAGACCACGCTGCTCAATCAATATCGGCACAACCTCAAGAACTGGCACGAAGCGGTGAAGGCCCAGTCGCGGGATGCGTTGCGCGCACTCGGGGTCCGGCTCGCAATCCTGCTGATCATCCTGGCCGTGGTGTTCGCGCTCGCCAAGGTCTGGCATCGGGCGGTGATCAAGTACGTGCAGGACACGCGGCGGCGCCATCAGCTCCTGCTGCTCAGGAAAATCGCGTTGTGGTCGCTGGTGGTGCTGATCATCGGATTTACGTTCGCGAGCGAACTGAGCTCGATCGTGACCTTCGCCGGACTCATCACGGCCGGCCTCGCCGTGGCGATGCAAAGCGTGCTCGTGTCCATCGTGGGCTACTTTTTCCTGATCGGAAAATACGGGCTGCGGGTCGGCGATCGCGTGCAGATCGGCGAGGTCAACGGCGAAATCATCGAGCTCGGCATGGTGCGGATGTACCTGATGGAGTTCGCGGGACAAAATTCGACGAGCCCGACGGGACGGGTCGCCGCTTTTCCCAACTCCGTGGTGTTCCAGGTGTCCGGAGGACTGTTCAAGCAGATCCCCGGCGTCAATTTCGCCTGGCATGACATAACGCTGAGCGTGCCCGCGGGGGTCGACTATTCCATGGTCAAGGAAAAGCTCTTCGCCGCCGCCACCGAGGCTCTCGCCGATTACCGCGACGAGATCCAGCGTCAAACCCGGGAGCTGCGCAGGACCACCCTGTCGAGCGCCGGCGCCGATGCGCTTCCGACGGTGCAGCTGACCTACTCCTTGAAGGGCGTGGACGCGCACGTCCGCTATCCGGTCCATCTGCCCCATGCCGCAGAGATCGACGAGCGGATGTCCAAAGCCCTGTTGCAGGTGGTCTCCGGACTGACTCCCGCCGCTTCGCCCAGCGCCCCGTCCGCCGATCAATCGGGGGTGGCCGCCACCCGACGATGATATCCTTGGCCGCTTTATGGCCTTGACGACGAGGATAGCGAGTCTCGAATGATTCTGGTCATCGACGTGGGCAATACGCGCCTGAAATGGGCATGGCTGACGAGCACGGGCCTGTCCGACCAGCAGGCCGTGGTTCACCGCGATGCCAAGGCCGGGATTTGGACGGCCGCGCTGTTCGATTCCGGCCAGACACCCAAGCGGGTGTTGATATCCAACGTCGCCGGACCCGTCATGGCAAAGACATTGGCCAAGCTGACCAGGAAGGTCTTCAAGGTGACGGCTGAATTCGTCACCGCCGCGCCGGAGTTCGACGGGCTCGTGAACGGATATCTCGATCCGAATCTGCTGGGCGCGGATCGATGGCTCGCCTTGGTGGGAGCCTGGACCAACACGCGTTCGGCGCTCTGCGTGGTCGATGCGGGGACGGCGGTCAAGGTGGACAGCGTCGATGCATCGGGTCACCACCTCGGCGGCCTGATCGTCCCCGGCATTCACATGATGCGGGAGGCGCTCATGAGCAAGACCAGCGACATTGCGAAGGCGGCGGAGCACAGCACCCCTTCATTGGCCGGCGTGCTGGCCAACAATACCGTCGGTGCCGTGTCGCGCGGCGCGGTATTCGCCCTGGCGGGAATGGCCGACCGTGCGGCCGAGATCATCGAGCAGAGCACGGGCGTGAAGCCCAAGCTGTTCATCACCGGCGGCGATGCCGGCATGATCACCGGCACCATGCGCTCGCGCGGCGAGATCGTCCCTGATCTCGTGCTTCAGGGACTCGCCGTGCTTGCCACCCGATCCAACTGACGACCCCGACCGAGTGCTTCGTCCCGGCTCCCGAAATCTCATCACCGATGTCGCGGGTCTGTCCGTGGGCCACGCCACGGACGAGGCCGCGCGGACCGGCGTGACGGCTCTGCTCTGCGCGGCGGATTGGCCGGCCGGCGTCGACGTCCGCGGCGGCGGGCCGGGCCTGCGGGAAACCGAGACGCTCGCTCCCGAGAACCTGGTGGGCCGCGTCCACGCCATCGTGCTGTCGGGAGGCTCGGTATTCGGTCTCGCCGCGGCCGATGGCGTCGCCTCCGCACTGTCGGGCCGCAATATCGGGCTGCACCTCAAAGAGGATTCTCTCGCCATCCCCATCGTCCCTTGCGCCGTGTTGCACGATCTCGGCAACGGCGGCGACAAGCGCTGGGGCGCCACGCCGCCCTATCGCCATCTCGGCATCCGAGCCATGGAAGCGGCGGGCGGCGGGTTCGCGCTCGGCTCGATCGGCGCCGGCCGCGGTGCGATGGCGGGGCTCGTCAAGGGAGGTTTGGGCTCCGCATCGCTCGCCTTGGGGGATGGGATCATCGTCGGCGCGCTGGTCGCGGTGAACTCGGTCGGCTCGGCGCTCATGCCGGATGGAAAGACCTACTGGGCGTGGGCGTTCGAGATCGCCGGCGAATTCGGAGGATCGGCGCCGCCCGGCGCCGGAATGGACCTGAGCGATCCGGTGCCCGCGGAATCGCGCCTCGGGGCATTGGGACGATTGCACGCGGGCGCCAACACGACGCTCGGTGTCGTTGCCTGCAATGCGGACCTGTCCACGGCGGAATGCAAGCGCGTCGCCATGATGGCCCACGACGGGATCGCTCGGGCGATCCGCCCGGCGCATACGCCCTTCGACGGCGACACGGTGTTCGCCCTGGCGAGCGGGCAGATCGTGCTCACGCGCGATTCATTGCGCGCCTCGCACGTGGCGCGCATCGGATCGGCGGCGGCCGACTGCCTGAGCCGAGCCATCGCGCGCGGGGTCCATCATGCCCGGCCGTCTCAACGCCCGGCGGCGGTGTAATCGATGCGCCAGATGGAATTCGATCCGTCGTCGGTCACGAGCAGCGACCCGTCGGACGCAGCCGCGACGCCGACCGGACGACCCCAGACGCGTCCATCGGGCAGTACGAACCCGGTGAGAAAATCCTCGTATTCGCCGCCCGCCTCGGGAGTGTGATGCCGGGGAATTCGGATCACTTCGTATCCCGTGCGGGTCGCCTTGTTCCAGGAACCGTGCTCGGTGGCGAACAGATCGCCGCGGTATTCGTCGGGAAAGCGCGCATCCTCGTAGAAGGTGATCTGAAGCGATGCATTGTGGGGTTGCAGAATCACGTCCGGCGTGATCACCCGATCCTTCAGCTCCGGGTGCTTGCCCGCGTGGCGTGGATCCTGGTGGGGGCCCATGTACCACCAGGGCCAGCCGTAGAAGCCGCCCTCGCGCACCGAGGTGATGTAATCGGGCACCAGGTTGTCGCCCAACCCATCGCGCTCGTTCACGGTCGTCCAGAGCCTGCCGGTTGCCGGGTCGACGGCGATGCCCGAGGGGTTGCGGATGCCTGAAGCGTAGGTGCGCAGGTGCGTGCCGTCGGGGTCGAAGGCCAGGATGTCGGCCCGGTCGCGCTCCGCCGGCGTGGTGTCCGGATCGTCGACATTCGACCCGGAACCCACGGCAACGAACATCGTCCGGCTGTCGAGCGAGAATGCAAGGTCGCGGGTCCAGTGCCCCCTGCCGTTCGGCAAATCGGCGACGTGCTCGGGCGCACCCTTGGCCTGGAGGTCGCCGACCTCGTAGGGAATGCGCACCACGGCGTCGGTATCGCCGATGTAGATCCACTGCGGATGCGCTCCGCGCGGATAAAAGGCGATACCGTACGGCCGGTTCAAGCGCGCGGCGAACACCGAGGAGAGCTTCGGCCGGCCGTCCGCCGCGATGCCCCGATAGACGCGAATTTGCCCGGCCCCGGTCTCGGCCAGGAACATGTCGCCGTTCGGCGCGATCCGTATCACGCGCGGCTCGTTCAGGTTCTCGGCGAAAAGATTCACCTTGAAACCCGCCGGCGCCTGGGGCAGCACGCCGGGCGGGCGCGGTACGAGCCTCGCCTGATTGGCGGCCGAGGCCGTGGCGTACGGCTCGGGCAGATCGGACAAGGTGATCTTGCGGACGCGGCCCGGCGCCTCGTAACGAAAGTCGGTGAAGGGAGGCTTTGGCGGCGCGGCGGCCGACTCCGAAGTCGAAGGAGCGGCCGGGGCGGCCGATTCGGCAACGGCCGCCGCCGACATGAACAGGACGCCGGCCAACGCGGCGCGGGCGATCACTGCAGGGGCGGACTGGTTTGCGCGGATGCGCTCGGCGGCGCCGGCTCGTCGGGATTCTCCGCTTCCAGTCCGACCGTTGCGATCACTCCATCGGCCTTCTGCAGCACCTCGCGCGCATAGTCCCAATGGATCGCGACGGTGGTGTCCCCGACCGCCTTCTGCAGAAGGTCGGAAAACTGCTCGACGTCGGGCTCGAAGCTCTGCCCTTCGGCATCCACGGGAGGATGCGCCTCGAGCAGCAGCTCGCCGTCCACCCAGGCGACTTTGATGGGCTCGTTGATGAGGCGCACCGGCGTGCCCACCGGCACCAGCGGAAACAGGGCTTGAACGTCGTCGGGATACATGCGGATGCAGCCGTGCGTCACTGGCATGCCGACGGCCTTCGGATTGTTGGTGCCGTGGATCAAATACGTGCCATTGCCCGCCGCGAGCCGCATTGCATAGGCCCCGAGCGGATTGTCGGGCCCCGGCGGCACGCTCGCCGGCAGCGGATCGCCGTTGGCGGCGTGCTCTTTGCGCACCGATTCCGGCGGGTACCAGGTGGGATTTTTTTGCTTGCCGATCACATGCGTCAACCCGAGCGGCGTGCGCCAATCCATCTTGCCGATGCTGACCGGGTACGTGATGACCGTCTGCGGCTCGCCCCGCTTGGGCTTGGGATAATAATAGAGCCGATGCTCGGGCAGGTTCACGACGATGCCCTCGTGCGGACCCGGCGGCAGGATGTGCCGGCCGGGAATGATCACCTGCTTGCCCGCGCCGGGAACCCACGGGTCTATGCCGGGATTCACCCGGATGATCTCCTCCGAACCGAGGCTGTATTTCGCCGCCAGATCGTACAGGGTGTCCTCGTAAACGGTGGTGACCGTCTGGTCCTCGCCGAAGACGGCATCGTCCTTGGTCTTGAGCGTGTACACGGTCGCATCGGCGGGCGCCATTGCACCGAGTGCGAGCGACACAGCCAGTGCGCCAAGATGGGGTGCGAAGCGAGCGGCCCCGCGGCGGGTTCGAGCCTTATTCATGACATTAGCCTAGCATGAGCGGGCGGGTCCGCGAGACGGCGCGGGCTCACAAGCGCTGCGCAACGAGGTCTGCGTTCTCCACCAGGAATGCCGCCCATCCCCCCGCATCGCCCCTCTCGATCATGCGTCGCTCGATGAGTCTCATGTAGGCCACCGTCATCGCGTCGTCGTATCGACCGTGCTTTCCCAGATGAGCGACGTAGCGCCGCAACGAGCGGCGCATGTCGTCGAGCGCCGCGGCGAACTCGGCTCTCATCAAGTAAAGATAGGCGGCGCGTACGTGAGCGGCGTGCCCGAACTCCTCCGCCGGCAGTCGGCAGCTTTCGAAGGCATGCAGGAATTCGGTGTCATTCATGACATGGTACCAAGGTACCATTATACCGTCACTCCCGCACTTTCCCCTCACTTCCCGAGGCGGCCAACCGATCGTTGAGCGTGAAGGCCCACGCGCTCGCGACGCCGATCGCCAGCACGGGTATGAAGGCTGCGAATACCCAAAATCCGGCGGCCTTGACCGCGGGCACCGCGGCACCCTCCGCGAGACCGGCGGCGTTGGCGGCGATGCCGACGGCTGCGGTACCGACCGCGTAACCGATGCGCTGAACCGTGGTGACCGAGGCCGACGCCAGCGACCGCTCGTCGGCATCGGCGAATCGGACCGCCCGCTGCACGATTGCCGGCCAGCACAACCCGAACCCCCCGCCCTGCAGGAGGCCGCACACGATCATGGCCACGAGCGAGCCTGCCGGGACCGCAATCGCGAAACCCGCGCTGCCTGCGAAGACCCCGAGAGCGCCTCCCCGGATCAGCCACGAGTCGGCCGACGGCGTGGCCGAACCGACCGCCAGTGTCGCCACGCTCCAGGCGACCGCCTCGCCTGCCAGGATATATCCCGTGATCAGCGGACGCGTCCCGAAGAGGAGTTTGAGGATCAGCGGTCCGTACGCCCAGAATCCGGTCGTTGCCGCCGACAGCGTGAACACCATCAGCAAACCCGCGCCCAGCGGATGCGCGGGCTGGAGAGTCTGGCGCGGCAGCATCGGAACCGTGGACCGCCGATCGACTCGCGCAGCGGCGTACGCGAGCAGCAGTCCGGTCACGCAAGCCGCCCCGGCCAGCACGATGCGATTCGGGATCCCGCCCGCCGACAGTGCGCCCGATTCCGCGATGATCAGCGTCGCAGCCGACAGAAGGGTCAGCGGCAGCACCGGCCAGCGCACCGGCCCGAGATCGGGCATCGTCCGCGGCAGCCAACGTTGCGCGAGGGCCCAGGCGATGATGGCCTGAAGGGCAAAGCTCCAGAACGCCCAGCGCCACCGATGCGTCCCCGAAAAGATGCCCCCGATGAGCGGCCCGAGCAGCGAACCCGCGCCCCACACCGCGGCCACGATCCCGAACAGCCGGTTCCATTTCACCGCCGGGAACCACGCCTCGATGGCGACGTAGCACACCGACAGCAGCATTCCGCCGCCCAGGCCCTGCAGCCATCGGGCGACGATCACCAGGGCCATGTCGGGCGCCGCGGCCGCCGCGATGCAGCCCGACGCATAAGCCAGCAGAGCGCCGCTCACCACGCGCCTGATGCCGATCCTCGAGCACAGCGCTCCGGCAGCGGCCCCCGCGATGATGGCGCCGACTTCGTACAGCGAGATCGTCCAGTTGACGTAGGCGATGCCGCCCAGATCCCCGACGATCGACGGTGCAACCGTGGCGGTGACGAGCGTGTCGGCCGAGTGCAGCCACACGCCCAGGCACAACAGGCAAAAGCGCAGCATGGGGGCGCCCGATTCGCGGCTATTGCGATCCATCGCGATTGAAGATACAACCTCAAGCTAACTTGAGGTCAAGCGGGGTTTGACGGGTCATGCCAGCGGCTGCCAAATCGAAACCGCGGGCCTTCGGGGCCGCGGACGCGCTCCCCCCGCGGGAGCTGACCGTCGGCGCGGTCGCCGCCCGCTGCGGTGTAGCGGTCTCCACGATCCATTTCTACGAGGCCGAGGGCCTGATCCGGAGCATGCGCACCGGCGGCAATCAGCGTCGCTACCCCAGGGAGATTCTCCGACGGGTGGCGGTCATCAAAGTGGCGCAGAGGATCGGGATTCCGCTGTCCATCATCCGCGATGCGCTCGCCACGCTCCCCAACGGCAGAACGCCGACCGCGCGCGATTGGGCCAGACTGTCGAACGGCTGGCGCGGCTTGCTGGACGAGCGCATCGCGAAGCTCATCCGTCTGCGCGGCAGGCTCGACGAATGCATCGGGTGCGGCTGCCTGTCGCTCAAGGTGTGTCCGCTGAGAAACCCCGGCGACGTTCTGGGAGAAGAGGGTCCGGGGCCGCGGCTCCTCGAGTGCGGCCGGCGTGCGGCGGGCCGCCTCAAACGGTGAGAATGCTGAGCGCGCCGGCGCCGTATTTTCCGAGCGTCACCTCGAAGTCCGCCCGCGCCGTCGCGGCGCCCGCGACCGCCGCCGCCGCAGGCGGCAACGCGTTCGCCTGATACAACTGATCCAGACGCAGGTGCGCGCTGCCTTCCCTCAACATCAGGCGAGTGCAGATGTTCATCACCTCGCGCAGGTTGTCGTTCATCGCGGGGGTCAGCAGCTTGTTCTTCACCGCCTCCTTGGCCGCGGTCGGCGGCAGCATGGAGAGGGCGGCGCCGGCGTTCGCGGCGAACGCGAGATTGCAGGCGCCGAGAGCGACCGCAGATCCATCGTCGGCGACGTAGACGGCCAGAAAGCTGCCGGAGGTTGCGGACACGTCGAGCTTCGGCGCAGCCTTCACGGTCAGGCCGTCGAACAGAAAGCCGAGCAGATCCTTCACCTGGGCTGCATCGGGAACGGGGTGCTTGCTCATCGGGATCGGGCTCCTGGTTGCGTGAAGGACGACATGCTCAGAACAGCTCCACGCTGCCGCACGGCGCGATATCCGCGGCGGCGAGGCGCGCCTGCCCGCCCTGGAGCGCGAGCGTTTCGACCATCATCAGGCGTCCTCGATGCTGGCGGTGACCAGGGTTTCGACGTCGAGCAGCAGCATCAATTGGTCGCCGTCCACCGCGATGCCCTCTATGAACGCATCGTTGACCGTACCCGGCAGCGACGGGGGAGGGCGAATGCCGGACGGCGCAATGTCGTGCACCGAGTTCATCGCGTCGACCACCAAGCCCACGGTGCGCTCGCCGCGGGCCGCCGGCACGCGGACGACCACGATCACCGTGGCCGCACCGTATGGCGCCTGCTCCAGATGGAACCGGATTTTCAGGTCGATGACGGGCACGATCGCCCCCCGCAGATTGATCACGCCGAGCAGGTAGCGCGGCGTGGACGGCACGCGGGTCACCGAATCCCAGCCCTTGATCTCCTGGACCCGCGCCACGTCGACGCCGTACTGCTCGCCGGCCAGCATGAAGCTGAGGTACTGCCGCTTCGGCTCCTCCGTCACCCTGTCGGTCCGGCTCATGCCGCGTGCCCGATCGCCGCCGGCGACCCGGGGGGCGCCGCGAGCTCCTGGAAGAAGACGTTGATGATCTCGGCCATTTCGGGATCGATGGTCATCGGTCAGAGGACCTTCTCGATGGTGGCCAGCAGTTTTTCCGGATTGAACGGTTTCACCAGCCACCCCGTGGCGCCGGCCGCCTTGCCCAGCAGCTTTTTGTCCTGGCCGGATTCCGTGGTGAGCACGAGCATCGGCACGAACTTGTAGGCGTGCAGCTGGCGCAGCTCGCGCACCAGACTGATCCCGTCCATGTTCGGCATGTTCACATCGGTGAGGACTAGGTCGACCGCCTTGCCGCGCGCGTAGTTGAGCGCCTCGGCGCCATCGGCCGCCTCGACCACGGTGTAACCTGCGCGCTTCAGCGTGAAGCTCACCATCTGACGCATGGAAGCCGAATCGTCGACCGTAAGAATGGTGGCTGTCATTGGGATTCCTCGACTCGGCTGTCTATCGCGCGGTTCCGGTGGCCAGAACCTGGTCCGGGATGCGCCGCTGCACGGCGCCGCTGATTTCGTCGAGCGGGAGCACCTCGATGGCCGCGTGCATGGCCACCGCCTGACCCGGCATGCCCCAGACGACGCTGCTTGCCTCGTCCTGGGCGAGCGTGTATGCGCCCGCCTCCCGCATCTCCTTCAGACCGACCGCCCCGTCCTGCCCCATGCCGGTGAGGATCACGCCGATGGCGTTGCTTCCGGCTTGCTGGGCCACCGAGCGGAACAGCACGTCCACGGAGGGCTTGTGGCGGTTGACGGGTGTGCCGTCGTCCAGGCTGCAGATGTAACGGGCGCCGTCGCGCAGCAGCATCAGGTGCCGGTCTCCCGGAGCGATGTAAACGTGGCCCGGCAGCACCTGCTGCCCGTCCTCGGCCTCGCATACCGTCATGCGGCAGCAATCGTTCATGCGTTTCGCGAACGGCGTCGAGAAGGCCTTGGGAATGTGCTGCGCGATCATCACTCCCGGCGTGTCCGGCTCGAATCCCATCAGGACCTCCTTGATGGCTTCGGTGCCCCCGGTCGATGCGCCGACGGCGATGATCCGATCGGTGGTCCTAAAGGGACGCGGAGCGCGCTTGGGCAGCACGGACTCGACGCCGTGCCTCTTCGGAACCTCGAGCGACGCAAGCAACGGGCGCGGCCTGGATTTCGCCGCCATCTTGATCTTCGCGATCAACAGATCGCGGTAATCGCCGATGGTGGCGGCCACATCGATCTTCGGCTTGGGCAGGTAATCCACCGCGCCGGCGGCGAGCGCATCGAGCGTGATGGACGCGCCATGATCGGTGAGGCTCGAGACCATGATGACCGGCATGGGCCGCAGCCGCATCAAGTTGCGCAGGAAGTTGACGCCGTCCATTTTGGGCATCTCGACGTCCAGGGTGAGCACGTCGGGATTCAACGCCTTGATCTTCTCGCGCGCGGCGTAGGCGTCGCCCGCGGTCCCGAGCACCTCGATCGAGGGCTCGCCCGAGAGCAATTCGGTGAGCAGGCGCCGTACCAGCGCCGAATCATCGACGATCAACACACCGATTCGCCCGTTGCGTTTCATCGTCGCGAATCCTTCAGTCGAACAATTCGACATCGTCGCCGGCCGGCTGCTCGGCCAGCCGCGATCGGTACCGTCCGTCGATCTCGGCCACGGCTTTCGACTCGAGGGGCTTCAGATGCTTGAGCAGCACGCGCCCGGACGCCGGAAAGAAGATCACGTGGCGCGGCGAGATGCCCCCCACGTCGCGCGCCACGACCTTGAGCTTCTCGATGGCGGCGAACGAATTGGCGAAGGCGATGTTGCGGGCGCCGATGTCGGTCATCGACGGCAGGATCCTTCCCCCGCCGAACAGCTTCATCTCCAGCCGCTCGCGCCGCGCGCCGAGCTTGAGGGTTTCGTTGATCAGGCTTTCCATCGCATAGGCTCCATAACGCGTCGATGGGGTGCCGTCGCCCATGCTCCAGGCATCCTTTCCGACCGACAGGTCCTCGGGAAGCATGAAATGGTTCATGCCGCCGACACCGCTCTGCGTGTCCCGCACACAGGCGGCGATGCAGGAGCCGAGAACCGTGCTCACCACCTCGTCGCTGCGCGTCACGTAGAATTCGCCGGGCAGAATCTTCGCCGACCAACGCTCCACGTGCGCATCCCAGTAGCGTTGGATGTGCTCGAAACCCGGAACCGCGAGAGTTCGCGGCACGGTCGCCGTGCGATCCGAGAAATTGGAGAGGTGCCCCATGCGCACGGTGCCACGGTTCGCGGAGCCGCGCCTCAGAATTCCTTCCATTCGCTGTCGCCGCCGTTTGCGACCGCCGCGCGCGCCTCGGGGGCGGTGGACTTGGGCTTTGCGGCCCCATTCCAGGGCCGCTTGCCGCCGCGACGCTCGGCATTGCCGGAGGAAGCGGGCGCGGCCTTGGCGTCCTTCCGTGAGCCGCCTTCATGGTGTCCGGCCGCGATCGCCGTCATGGCCGCCGCGGCGCTTCTCGCTTCCTCGAGAACCTGGTAGCGATCGATCATCTCATTGAGCGCCTTTGCCTGGGCGGCCATCCCCTGGCTCGCGGCCGAGGCCTGCTCCACCAGTGCTGCATTCTGCTGGGTCGTCTCGTCGAGTTGCATCACCGCCTTGTTGACCTGCTCGATGCCGGCGGATTGCTCCTGGCTGGCCGCGGCGATCTCACCGATGATGTCGCTCACCTTCTTCACCGAAATGACGATGTGATCGAGCGTCTGGCCGGACTGGGTCACGAGCAGCGAACCCTCCTCGACCTTCTTGACGCTGTCCTGGATGAGCCCTTTGATCTCCTTCGCGGCGGTGGCGCTGCGGCCGGCGAGATTGCGCACCTCGCTCGCAACCACCGCGAACCCCCGGCCCTGCTCGCCTGCGCGCGCCGCCTCGACCGCCGCATTGAGCGCCAGCAGATTGGTCTGGAACGCGATCTCGTCGATCACACCGATGATGTCGACGATCTTCCTCGATGCATCGTTGATTTCTGTCATGGCGCGGATCGCCTGCGAGACGACGCTTCCACCCTTGTCGGCCTGATCGCGCGCCGCGGTCGCGAGCTGGCTGGCCTTGCTGGCGTTGTCGGCATTCTGCTTCACGGTGGAGGTCATCTCCTCCATCGAAGACGCGGTCTGCTCGAGGCTCGACGCCTGCTCCTCGGTGCGCTGGCTCAGGTCGGTGTTCCCCTGGGAGATCTCCTCCGCGCCATGCGATACTTCCACGGCGGCCGCCTGAACCCGGCTGACGACCTCGCTCATGTTGTCGATCAACTGGTTGATGCCCTTACCGATTTCCGCGAACACGCCGCTCCTGCCGTCCATGGTCATTCGCCGGGTGAGGTCTCCCGCGCCGGCGCTCTGCACCAACGCCTTGATATCGGCCTCGATCGTCAGCTCGGCCGTCCGATCGGCCCATTCGACCACGGTGCCGAGCCGCTTGCCGGTGGCATCCGTCATCGGGTTGGCGGAGATGCGCAAGGTGCGCCCGCCGAGGGAGAATTGCGACGCGAAGGTCTTCGTGAGGTTCGCCAGCATCTTGCGCTGATGCGAGGGATTCTTGTGGAACAAATCGATGTTCGCGCCGAGCAGGCGGTTCGCATCGAAGTTCGGCAACTCCCTGCGCAGATCGGACTGGGCATTCAACATCATGTTCTGCATCGATTGATTCAGATAGATCACGTTGAGATCGCTATCCGCGACCATCACGCTGGAGCCCAGATTGTCGAGCGCGCCCTTGAACGCGGCGTTCATCGCGCTCTCGTGCTTCTGAGCGGTGATGTCGGTCGCGTACTTGACGACCTTGAACGGCTTGCCGTCCACGTCCGTGATGGGGTTGTAGCTCGCCTGCAGCCACACCTCCCGGCCGTCCTTGCCGATGCGCTTGTATTCGCCCGCGTCATATTCGCCGCGCCCGAGCTTCTCCCAGAAGGTCCGGTATTCGCTGCTTGCGCGATAGGCAGGGTCGACCAACATGCTGTGATGCTTGCCTTTGATTTCCTCCAGCGAATAGCCGAGCGTTTTGAGGAAGTTCTCATTGGCGGTGAGGATGGTGCCATCGAGGTTGAATTCGATGACGGCCTGAACCTTGTGCATCGCCCGGAGCTGACTTTCGTAGTCGTTCAATTTGCGGGTGATCGCATCCATGTCCGCGGCGAACGCGATCGCTTTGAACAGCCTGCTGTTGATTTTCATGATGGGGTGCTATCTCGCATGAGGTTTTCGATCTGCGGGGCTTGAGTGAGGTGGAGAATGCGGTCGCCCGACCCGGCGCTAGGCGACATCCGCGACAACGTCCATAGGCACTTGCTCCATGTCCCGATTGATCAACTCGTCGACGTTCAGAAGGATGAGCATGTGATCGCCCTGCGCTGCCAGCGCCAGGATGAACGGCGGAGATCGGCCGCCCAAACTCGGGGTCTCCTTGATCTGTTCGGGCGCGATATCGACCACGTCCCTGACCGCATCGACCACGAGACCGAATTCCCGCGGTCCGTCGGACGATTCGACCGAGAGCACGATGATGACGGTGAGCGGGGTGAACTCGGCCTGCGCCAGATTGAATTTGACGCGCAAATCGAGGATCGGAACGATGGAGCCGCGCAGATTCAGGACGCCGAGCACCTGCGGCGGCAGCTTCGGAATCTTGGTCACGGGCGACCAACCGCGAATTTCCTGGACCCGCAGGATGTCCACGCCGTAGTGCTCCCGGCCAACAGAGAACGTCAGCACTTGTCGTGGTGCAGCAATATGCCCGCCAACGATCAGCTCCGGTTTCATGACGACGCCATTGAATTGTTGCTCCGTTCTCGTACGGAACTATTAGCGGCGATCGCGCGGTCTGCTGAAGGGGCATGCATCGCACATTGCGGCAAGCCCGTAGTTTCCTGCGCGAAATCGTGTGAGCCCGGCGGCTGGTTGAGGGTTTCCCCCTACGTGTTGCCTTCCCACGGATATTGCAGTGCGGTGGCTCCGGCGCCGCTCGTTGACTGCGACCCCCGTGCTGCGCAGTATCTCGCCCCTCGCACCATGCCTACCATCGACCGACGCAGCCCACCGTTAATCGTCAACGCCCTTGGCGGCCTGGAGGATCCCAACCATGAGGATGCTGGCCCCGGCTCGAAGCCGCCGGCCGTCGAGCAGCGAATTCTGCGCGACGCTCATGCCTCCGGCCTCACCGCCGTCAATGTGACGCTGGGCTACATCTCCGGACCGAATGAGCCGTTCGAGTCGAGCGTCCGCGATGTGGCCGCCATGGATGCGCGGATTCGGGCGAACGCCCGGGACCTGCTCAAGGTATATACCGCCGCGGACATCGTGCGGGCGCAATTCGAACGTCGCATCGGCATCATCTATGGCTTTCAGAATGCCGCCATGATGGGATCGGATGCCTCGCGTGTGGATTTATTCGCGAACCTGGGCGTCCGTGTGATCCAGCTGACCTACAACCCGTCCAATCAGGTCGGCGACGGCTCCATGGCTCCGGAGAACCGCGGGCTGAGCCCGTTCGGGCGGGAGGTCATCGAACGCTTGAATGCCAACCGTGTCATGGTCGACCTGTCGCACAGCGGTCAGGCCACGTGCCTGGAAGCCGCGCGAATCTCCGGGCAACCGGTCTCCCTTAACCACGTCGGGTGCCGCGCGCTCACCGATCTGCCGCGCAACAAGACGGATGAGGAATTGAAGCTGGTGGCATCGAAGGGCGGATTCGTCGGAATCTTCTTCATGCCGTTCTTGAATCTGTCGGGACATGCGAGCGCCGACGATGTGGTCGCGCACATCGATCACGCCGTGAATGTCTGCGGCGAGGACCACGTCGGAATCGGGACGGACGGCACAGTGACCGCAATCGACGATCTCGAGACCTACAGGACCACGCTGGCCCGGGAGGTCGCCGAACGCCGTCTTGCCGGGGTGAGCGCGGCGGGCGAGCGGCCCGACACCTACCCCTTCGTGGCGGACCTGCGCGGCGTCGGCCAATTCGAGGAGCTCGCGGATCGGCTGCGCAGGAGGGGGTACACCGCGCCGCGCATCGACAAGATCCTCGGGCGCAATTTCCTGCGCTACGCCACCGACGTCTGGGGCGCGTGAACGGCTGCAAGGCTCTCAGCTTTTCGCGATGGTCGCGAGGGATTGCGGTTCGGTCCACCAGTTGCGCAACAGTCCCTCGGCGCAATACAAGGCCAACGCGGCCCAGATGATCACGAAACCCCACGCGCGCGCGCCGCCGAACCCCTCGTGAAACATCCAGATGCCGAGCAGCAGCTGCAGCGTCGGTGCGATGAATTGCAACAGCCCGAGCGTCGAGAGCCTGATGAGCCGCGCTCCTGCAGCGAACAGCAGGAGCGGTATCGCGGTAATCGGGCCGGCCGCGATCAGCACGAGCCGCAATGCGAAATCGGCCTGCATGAACGCGTTGTTTCCGATGGCCGCCGTCCAGATCAGATACGCCGCCGCCAGCGGGAATAGCAGCAGCGTCTCGAGCGAAAGACCCTCGAGCGGACCGAGCGCCGCCAGCTTGCGCATCAAACCATAGAATCCGAACGTCAGAGCCAGAACGACGGCGATCCACGGGAAGTGGCGTCCCTGCCAGGTCAGCCACAGAACCCCGAGCGCCGCGATGAACACCGCAAACCACTGTGCGGGGCGCAGCCGCTCCCGGAGCAACACGAAGCCGAGCACGATGTTCACGAGCGGATTGATGAAGTAGCCCAGGCTCGCGTCGATCACATGACCCCTGGTGACCGCCCAGATGTAGAGAAACCAGTTCCCCGACAACAGGGCCGCGCTAACCGTGAAACTTGCGAGCAGCCTCGGTTGCCCGGCGAGCGGCCGCAGCCACGACCATTGGCGGCGAAATGCCAGCACGATGGACAGGAAAACCAGCGACCAGATCATCCGGTGGGCGAGCACCTCGATGGGCGAGACCGACTTCAGCAAAAAGAAATAGGCGGGAAAGAGCCCCCAGGCCACGTACGATGAGGCCGCTAGAACGACGCCCTTACGCATGATCGAGGAGCGCTACCCCTGCGCAACCGGATTCGGCTGATCGGCAAGGACAAGCGATGGGCAGCGCATGCGGGCGGAGTTTAGCAGAGCTCGGAAAACTTCGGCTTGCCCGCTCGGCTATAATGCCCGATCTCGACGCGCGCCGGACCCGATTCATCTTAGGGTGAAGATCTAAGGAAGAAGAAAATGAGAGCACTGGGAATCCTGAGCGCAATCACCATGACCTGCCTCGCCGTGTTGCTGCAGACTCCGGCGCCGGCAGCCGACAAGCCGCGGGCCCGGGATCTCGGTGTACCGTTCGACGGCACACCCGGACCTTTGAACGCGATCACCGACGTTCCCGGCGTGACCGTCGGATTCAGCACGCTCGTCAGCGGCGAGCCGCCGCTCAAGGAGGGCATCGGACCCGTGCGAACCGGCGTGACCGCCATACTGCCGCGCGGCGTCGACTCTTATGCGGATCCGGTATTCGCCGGCTGGTTCCGATTGAACGGCAACGGTGAGATGACGGGCACAACTTGGGTGGAGGAAGGCGGATTGCTGTCCGGGCCGGTGATGATCACCAATACCCACAGCGTCGGCGTGGTGCGCGACACGGTCATCGATTGGTACCGATCGCACGGGATGCTCAAGGACGGGAATTATCCCTGGGCGTTGCCGGTCGTGGCCGAGACCTGGGATGGCGCACTCAACGACATCAACGGCTTTCACGTGAAGCCCGAGCACGTCTACGCGGCGCTCGATTCGGCGAAGTCGGGTCCCGTCAAAGAAGGCAACGTGGGCGGCGGAACCGGCATGGTGTGCTATCAATTCAAGGGCGGTACCGGCACCTCCTCGCGCGTCCTGCCCGCGCCCCTGGGCGGCTACACGGTCGGGGTCATGGTTCAATGTAACTGCGGCGGTTACGACGAATTGCGGGTGGCCGGCGTACCCGTCGGCCGCGAAATCGAGCGCGTCAAGGTCTGGGCTTCGGCCCAATCCCCAACCAGGGATGCGGGGATGGGATCGATCATCATCGTCGTGGCCACCGATGCACCGCTCATGCCGACGCAGCTCAATCGCCTGGCGCGACGCGCGGCCATCGGTCTGGCGCGTACCGGCACCACCGTCAGCGATGGCGACGGGGACATTTTCGTCGCCTTCTCCACCGCCAACCGCGGCGTCGCGAAAGACGCCGGCTATGACTCGTCGTTCAAAATGCGCTCGGCCCAGCTGGTCCCGAACGACTACATCGACCCCCTGTTCGCGGCAACGGTGGAGGCAACCGAGGAAGCCATCGTCAATGCGATGGTGGCCGCAGAAAACATGACGCTGCTCGACGGCCGCACGCTGATCGCCCTGCCGCACGATCAATTGCGCGCGTTGCTGAAGAAGTACGGGCGTTTGCAGCGCTGACAGGATGGTCCGGAGGCGCTCAGCGACGGCATCTGCGCACGACAGTAATCTCAGGGCAATGTTGGGCGCCGACCGGCCGGAAACTGATCACTGGCGCACAGATACGGACTGGCAAAACGCGCCCGGGCGTGATTTCCGATAGGGTAGCAGGCAATCCCTGCGGATAAGGATCCGGTTACGATGACTGCACTGGGCGTAATTCAGATCTCGTTGTGCGCGTTCTCCCTTGCGGCGGCCGCAATTCTCGTACCACTTGTCCAATACCGGATATATCGTCATCTGCGCCGGCACCACCGCAAGGAATTTGAACGATTGGCGATCTCCAGCCCCTCATTTATTTGGCGAGAGGATCGCGACGCAGAGAGTAGGGCATTCGAGCTGTTTTTCTCCTCGAGGAAACACGAGGTACTTCAGGATGCGCAACTAAATAAGTTACGTCGGCGCGAGAACCTGCTATGGCGAGCGTGTGGCGTGAGTTTTGCACTCTTGCTTCTCACCTTTCTGTTTTTTCGGACCGACCCCAACGGGGTATGGGCTTTTCTCGTAGATCTTGCCCACTATTGAGCCATCTCAAAACGGGGGCGTCGCAGAGCACGGAGAAAATCCCCCTCGCGTTTTCTCGCGGAGGGGGATCGCACCAAGACCGATGAGGGTTATCCGGTGATCACCTGTTGACTGGCCCGTGGCAGGTGCCGACGCCCTGGTCGGTGTAGGAACCGGTCGGTGACACTGCCGGCCATTGACCGTTGTTCACCGGACCTTGCAATGCCGACTGGTAATGCCACGCGTAGCCATTCTGGTTGAGCGTCAGGGCCATCACGCCCCAGTAGTCGCCGGTCGCCGCCACGAGATTCTCTGCGTTGAAGTTCGTGTTGCCGCCGGGATTCTCCTGGTTCGTTTCGTTTGACCCGCTCGTCACGGGGGTCGTGACGACAGGGTCGAGCGTTTCGCCGCCGGTGCCCACGATGAATTCCGTGATGCCTCGCCGTGGATCGAAATTCCCGGAAGGATCAAGCGGACGGTAGTGGGCGTAAAGATGGTCGTGTCCGTTCAGCACCAGGTCGGCGTTGTGTTCGTAGAGCAGTTGCCAAAAGGCCTGGGCGGCAATGCCCTCCGGGGTGATGCCGTTCGTGGCGCTGAACGTGGGCTGATGCCAGTAGGCGAGCGTACACGCGGCGTGGTTCTCTTCGAGATCCCTTTGCAGCCATGCAAGTTCAGCGGCAAACCAGGCCCCCGAGGTCGAACAGCCGCCCGGCTGCGTCGAGCATTCTATATTGAGTGAGATCAGGTGCCAGGAGCCGAGGTTGTAGGAGTACCAGCCATCCGCGACTCCGGTTCCGTTCTGTCCTCCGCTCGCCCCCAGCTCGAAGTGACCCGCCTGTCCATCCGCCCGCGGAATGGGCTGGGGGCTCAAGTCGGCAAGCGGCGTCGCGCCCGGACCACACGCTGGGTTCGAGGGGCACGGATCCGGGATCGTCGTCATCTGCGGCTTACCCTCATTGGCATCGGCATTGGTATCGATCAGGAAGCCGTTGAAGTAGGAGAAGTAGCCGTAGCCGGCAACGCCGGTCTCGCCGTGCTCGTCATAAAACTCGTGGTTGCCGGGCGCGGGCCGGCTGATCATCTTGAAGGCGCCATACGTCAGGTCGTACGAGTTCTCGAAGTCCGAATATCGGCCGACCTGGTACTGCAGATCGCCAAGGAGAGCGACGGCGTCTGGCTTCATGGCCTCGATCTGATTGGCAGTGGCCTCCTGGGATTGGTACAGAGAGGTGCTGGTGTAGGGGGCCTTGGGGTCGGTGCAGGTTTCTTTCGACGACTCCCCGCTCGCTTCCTCGCCGGGTTGGCAGGAGATATCACCCACTACCGCCAGTACGGGGGACGACCGCTGCGGACCGTTGTACGGCCATGCGTTCGCCGGCGGGTTGCCCCACCCGTTTTGATTCTGTGCCCTTGCTCCAGTTGTAAATACTACAACCGAGACGGCGGCTCCCAGGAGCATAGCTGCGCTAAAAGCTTCCCCGATCGTCTTCATGCGAGTCCTCCGGTTCCCCGTCTAGACATTGTTTGCTTTTCTATATCCTTTATATGAAAGAGTTATGACAGAGCTTTCTTCGAGGCGCCTCGACGCGCCCGAGAACTGCAGAGGGCGCTCAGGCGTCGCGAAATAGCGCCTTGAAGCCGAAGTCCATGTGATGGCAGGCAGCCTAACTTAACTAACCGCCGCCGGCTCCCACCGCCGCCAAGGGCAGCGTCAACCGGCTCGCTCGCTGGGCATCGTGAAAGATCCTGACGTGGGCGATGCGCGCATCGGCGATCTTCTCGTATCCGATGCGACCTCCGGTGTTGAAGTTCTTCTGATAGTTGGGCGAATTGAGCGGCGCGAGGGTGAGGCGAAGCCGCGCACCGGCGGGAATCCTCCGAGCCAGCCAGTTGAACTCGAAGGGAATCTGAACGATCTGTCCGGGCTCGAGCAGTTGAGGGTTGAACGGACCGTCGCGAAATCGAGCGCGCCGGATATCCTCGCCCAGACGGACGGTCGAGCCATCGGGAAGCACCATCTGCACTTCGGCCCACAGGTCGAAATCCGGCGTGTCCGCTTGGCAGGTCAATACGAGGCGCATTTGACCCGCGATCTCGGTTGAGCGCTCGAACGGCTCGGAATGAAACGTTAGCGCGCGCTTTTGTAGCGCCCGAAACTGGCTGGTCAGATTCTCGTTGTCGACATACTTCGCGATATCGAGCTCGGGCAGCTCGTGAGGATCGCTCACCAGGACGGCGGGCGGCTCGGTGCCGCGGGCCTCGCTGCTCAGCCAACCCGAATGAAAAAGGTCCCCCGGCGTGCCGTCGGGGTCGCCCAGATAGAAGGTGAGCGCCTTGCCGGATGAGGCGGACTCGAGGCTGTCCGCGTATCGCCATTCGTCGGCCCCGATCATGAAGTACGCGACATGATCGCGCAGCAATGCCGGCCGGGTCCCTTTGCCCAGCGCAAAATCGTACCAGTCGGCATGCAGCTTCTGCATGTCGAGTACCGCCGCGGCCGCGATGGGCACGCCCTCGATCGCCGCGGTGGGCTCCTGCGTGCCCGAGTGGTCCCAAGGTCCGATGATCAAGTAGTGCCGTGCCTCGGCCGCGGCGGGCGCGTGAGCCACGTAGTTGCGGTAGTAGCGCAGCGTGCCGGGCTGATCATCGTCGTAGTAGCCGGTCGCGGTGAGCACGGGGAAGTTCATGCGCGCGTAGCTGCCGCTGTTCGGTTCCGCCGCGAGGTTGAATGCGCGATCGCCCACGTGGTCCAGCCAGACCTGGAACATCGGTCTCTCTGGCCGTGCGCATCGGGCATCCACCAGTCGTCCGGGGCGATGCCCAGTGCATCGGCCAGCTCGTTGAAAGGTCGGTAGGCTGCGTACTGCTCGAGCATCTTCCCGGACCAATAGGCCTCGTTACGGATGAAGCCTGCATTGAGCGCACGGCCCGACACGTATCCCAGGATCACGGTTGTCCACGCCTGCGGGATTCCGTTGGTGTTTGGAATATCCCATCCCGGATAGATGGGCGCATACGGGGCGATAGCGGCCAGATGCGGCGGCAACTGAGCCGCGGTCTGCCACTGTGTCATCCCCACGAACGAGCCGCCGAACATGACGACCCGCCCGTCGCTCCAGGGCTGCGCCGCGATCCATTCGACCAGGTCGTAGCCGTCGCGGCCGACCTGGACGCCGAGGTTGTCGCTCTTTACGCCACCGGAGCGCCCGCGCCCGCGGACGTAGGCCTGCACGAACGCGTATCCGCGGCCGGCGTAGTACCCTGCGGAGTCGCCGTGGCGGCCGCCGTCGATGTCGTATTGAGTCAGCGTCAGCACCGTCGGCAATTTCCCCGTCGGGTGCGACGGCTGGGTGATCCATGCCTCGAGCTCGACGCCGTCGCGGACCTTGATCATGCGGCTCATGTGAATGTCGTAGCCGGGGCCGAGCTGGCCGCCATCCGCAGCAGCCTCGGCCCAGGCGGCGAGCGGCATGAGGAGGATCAGGCACCAAAGCCGACGGTGAGGGCTTCTATTGATGATGGGGCATCCCCGGTCGCCGATCGATCGGCGCATGATACTAGGGTTGCCCCCGGGGCGTCGCCGTGCAAAATCCTCACCCCATGATCGCAGCCCGCATCGAAGTCTACGTACAGCCGCGCGCTTCCAAAACCGGGCTCGCCGGGCTGCACGATGGACTGATCAAGATCCGCATCGCGGCGCCAGCGGTGGAAAACGCGGCCAACCTGGCCCTGATCGAGTTCGTCGCGGAGCGGTTGGGCATCGCGAAACGTCACGTGCGGGTCGTATCGGGAGCGACGGGGCGCAGGAAGGTGCTGCAGATCGAGGGGCTCGGTGCCGCCGAGATCGCGGATAAGCTGCGCACCGTCTGAGTATCCGGGGCGAGATGTCCGCCGTCACGCGGACCCTCCGGCTCCCGCCGAGGCCCCGTGAGCCCGGCGGCCGCCGCGCCGCCAATGCAGATACAGCGGGACGCCGAGCGCCGCGAGCGCGAGACCCACCAGCGATTCGCGCGGCCTGGTGAGCAGCGTCGAGACCACGAATGCGAGCGCGACGACCAAGTAGACGATGGGCAGCCAGGGATAGCCGAAGCAGCGGTAGGGCCGCGACCGGTGAGGCTGTGTGCGCCGCAGAACCAGGACGGCGCCGACCGTCATCGCGTAGGTGAGCGTCATCATGAAAATGAAGCAGGTGTAGAGCTGATCGTAGCGGCTCGACAGGATCAGCACGCACACCCACACGCACTGGGCGATGAGGCTCGTGCTCGGCGTTTTCCAGCGGGGATGGAGCCGCGTCATCGCCCTGAAAAAAGCGCCGTCTTTGGCCATCGAATAGTAGATGCGCGCGCCGCCGAGCGTCACCACGGAGGCGGAGCCGAACGATATCAGCGCGATGAAGAGCGCCAGCCATCGGCCAACATCCGCCGAGAACAGCGCCCGCATTGCCCCGGCGGCCGGCGTGGTCGATTGCGCCAACCCGGACGCTCCGAGGGCGTACACGAACACCGCGTTCGCCATGAGATAGGTGACGATGACGAGGGTCACGCCGCCGATCAGCGCCAGCGGCAGGTTGCGCCGCGGATTCTTGATCTCGCCTCCGACCCAGGACAGGAACTCCCATCCGTCGTAACAATAGAACAGCGGAATCATCGCCACACCGATGCCGGCCGCGGAAATCGGCGCGACATCGGTGGACACCCACTTGAAATTGGCCCACGAGCCGGATCCGAGCGCGAAGCCGGCGGCGACGATGACGAAAACCGCGATCACATAGGCGAGCGCGGTCACGTTCTGCACCCAGGCAGCGAGCTTGACGCTCAGCAGATTGATGACGGTGAGCGTGACAACCGCGGCGACCGCGACCACGCTGCCCTGGTCCAGCTGCACGTGCCAACCGAACGGCGACCCGGCGAATAGGACGTGCTCGGCGCCCAGGGCCGGCACGGCCTGCCCCAAAAACAGCGCGACGGCGATGGCCATCGAGGCCAGAGCCGCGCTGTTGCCCGCGGTGAACAGCACCCACCCATACAGAAAGGCGGTGAATCCGCCGTAAGCCTCGCGCATGAACACGTACTGGCCGCCCGCCTCGGGAAACATGGCGCCAAGCTCGGCGCAGGCGATCCCCGCGAGCATGGTGATGGCGCCAGCAGCGACCCACAACAGCATCGCGACGCCGGGATTGGGCACCGCACGCAGCACGTCGGCCGGGATGATGAAGATCGAGGGACCGATCGTGCCCGAGACCACGAGCATGATGGAATCGAACAGCGTCAGGCGCCGGACCAGGTGAGCCTCGCCCGATTCCCCTTCCTGCGCGCTCCCGGCCCTCATTCGACAGACAGGCGCAGCATGACGCTCAGAACTGCTTCTTGATGTCGATGCCGATCGTTCGCGGCTCCGTGATCATCCAGCGCGGGCGGCCCGGCAGCTCACTGATCTCGGATTGCTCGTCGCCCAGGTTGCCGCGCACATCGGCGAGGTTCTTGACGAACAGCGACGTTTCCCAGGATTCATGCTTGCCGCCGACGAAGACGTTGACGAGCGAGTAGGAGCCCCGTTCGCGCTGCGCGAGCGTCGGATTGACGACGCTGATCGGATTGTTGTCGCTGATGCTCGAGCCCGTGAAGCTGTATTGCGCGCGCACGAATGCGCGGCCGAACGACGCCGGCCAGGAATAGTCGCCGAGCAGCGATCCCGTCCATCGCGGCACGCCGTTGAGCGGAGAGCCGACCGGAAGCGGGGAGCCCGCCGGCGCGCTCGTCAGCGCGGCATCTTCGAAGCCGAGGCCCGCATTCATGTACAGCCCGGGCATCGGGGTTCCGTCGATTTCCAGCTCGGCGCCGCGGCTGCGTGCGGTGCCGAGATTTTCCGTCACGTGGAAGGAGCATCCAAGGAGGATCGATTGCTGGATGTTCTTCCAGTCGATCCAGTAGGCCGCGAGCCGCGTGTTGAGGCGATTGTCGAACCAGGAGTTCTTGGTGCCGAGCTCATAGCTCCAGAGCGAGTCGCTCTTGTACGGCGTCTCTTCATCGGCGTAGGGCGCGCCGCAGGCTGAAGGCAGCACCGAGTTCGCTCCGCCGAGCCGGTATCCCTTGGCCGCGTTCGCGTAGATCATGTTCGATTCGTCGAACTTGTATTTCGCCGTGAAGCGCGGCGTGGTGGCCCGCTGGCTGGTCGAGGCGGGGCTGTAGGAGCTGCAGCCCGCGAGCCCCGTGGGCGGCGCGTCGCAGCCGATGCCGCCGTTGATCCAGCCGGTGGCGATATAGATGTTGCTGTACTCCAGATGCGATTGGCGCACGCCGGCGGACAACTCGACCTTGTTGAGGATGTCATACGTCAGGCTGCCGAACGCCGCCAATTCCTCGTTCATGCGCGGAATGTTCTCGGTGAAGGCGGGATTTCCGTACTGATCCAACGGCAGCACCTCTTCGGAGATGATCGATTGGCGCACCTTGCTGTAATACGCGCCGGTGACCAGCTGCACCGGGCCCGGAAAGGCCGACTCGAAGCGCAGCTCATCGGTGAACTGGTTGGTGTTCACCCAGTTGGGCGAAGGCGACGGACAATATACGCCCGCCGAGCAGGTGCCGCCGAGCGGCGGGCCGCCGTAACCGCCGATGGAGATGAGCTCGCTGCCGTCCTCCGTATCGCGCGAGTAGCGGTGAAAATACGTGCCGGACTCGATGAACGAGCCGAACGGCGCGGCGTACTTCGCGGTCAGGTTGGCGAACGTCCAGATGTCGTCGTCGCTCTCGCGGATGTTGAGTGGACGCACCTGGCTGAGGTTCTGCGTGTAGTAGTCGGCCAGCGGAAAGCCGTTGTTGCTCTGATCCTGATGCATCACCATCGGCGTGATGGTCAGGGCATCCAAAAAGGCCGGCCGATAGGTGAGCGAGAGGGTCTCGCCGTCCTCGACGTCGTTGCCGAGATGGGTGACGGTTTGCCTCGGCTGGCTCGCGGGCACGGTGAGGGTCGGCCATGGTCCGCCGCTGTAGCTCGGCGGGGCGGCGGTCGTTGCGACGCCGTACACGCCGGTGAACACGCCGGGATTGTAGGTACTGTAGCCGCTCACCAGCAGCGCGAGCTGATTGTCGATGATCGGCAGGTTGTAGCTTGCCGACACCAGGTAGCCGGGACCGCCTTCGTGGATCACATACCCTTGCGCATCCGCGGAACCGAAGCTTTGGGCGAGATCCGGCTGTCGGGTGATGAGACGCACCGTCCCGCCCATCGCCGAGGATCCGAACAGCGTGCCTTGCGGGCCCCGCAGGACTTCGATGCGATCGAGATCGATGGCGCGCGGATCGATGGAGATCGGGAGCGGCGTGTCGTTGATGTAGTAGCTGGTCGTGTTCGCGCCGGCGATGCCGCGAATGGTGATTTCGCGTCCGTTGGTGATGCCGAAGGTGTTGCCGGTGCCGAAGGACAGGTTCGGCGCCAGGTGGGCATAGTCGTCGAAATTCACCTGATCGAACGCGGCGAGCGTGTTGCCGGAGATGGCGGTGACGCTCAACGGGACCGACTGGATGCTTTCGGCGCGCCGCTCGGCGGTGACCACGATCGCCGACAGACTGGTGGGTTCGTCCGACGGCGTGTCCGCATCGGCCGCCATCACGGGCGAGGACATCGCGCTCGAGGCGAGTCCGATGAGTAGGACGGCGACGCCGGCGCGCGGCGCCCGGGCAGTGTTCTTCATCCCTTCTCCCTGCGGCCTGTATTGGCCTTGCCCAAGTATTGTCATAATTTTCATCTTTGATCAAATTTTTGATGTTCGATCTTAGATTTTTGAGGGTAAGATGACGGTGGGGGTTAATGAGGGCGTGGCGTGGAACAGTCAGAACAGGACGTGAAGGGCGTTTCGGCGGCTGGCCGGTCCAAATCGCAGAAGCCCGCATCCACCGCCGAGACCGACAACAGCCGGGCCTACGCCTCGTTGAAACAGGCGGTGCTCGCCGGGACCTTCAAACCGGGCGAAATCGTCACGCTGCGTTCGCTCGCGAAACTGCTCGCGATCGGCGACACCCCGGTGCGCGAGGCGATCAAGCGGTTGATCTCGGAGGGGGCCTTCGAAGCGCTGCCGAACCGCTCGGCGCGGGTGCCGCTGCTCGACCGTCGCGAGATTCAGCAGATTCTCGATCTGCGCATCCTGCTCGAGAGCAACGCGGCCGCGCTGGCGGCGCAAAACATCACGCTGCACCAGATCGAGCGACTGCGCGGCATGCATGAGTCCATGGGCGCGGCGGTCGGCGCCGACGACAGCCAGGCCTACGGCGAGCTGAACAGGGCTTTCCATTTCGAGATCTATCGGATCGCGGATCACCGCATGCTCGCGCACTTGATCGAGGCCTTGTGGCTGCGCATGGCGCCGTTCGTGTCACGCACGCGCTCGCTCATCGCCAGCGATCCGGTGGAGGCATGGCGCGTAGCGTGCGGCCATCACGAAGCGTTGCTGGTGGCGCTGCAGAGCCGCGATGCTGAAGCGGCGCGGGCGGCGCTGCGTGCGGATCTGTCCGCGCTCCCCAAGATCGACGGCTATTGGGCGGGCGTCGAGGACTCGAATCGGTAGGCGAATCGGCAACGGCCGGCCGCATCGCCGAGGGGGGGAATCATGAAACGAAGCGACAAGGTCATCATCACGTGCGCCATCACCGGCGGCATCCACACGCCGTCGATGTCGCCCTACCTGCCCATCACGCCGGCCCAGATCGCCGCCGAATCGGTGGCCGCCGCCGAGGCGGGCGCCGCGATGATCCATCTGCACGCTCGCAATCCGCAGACCGGCAAGCCCGATCAGACGCCCGAGCGCTTCCTCGAGTTCCTGCCGCAGATCAAGCGTGGCACGGATGCCATCATCAACATCACGACCGGCGGCGGTCTCGGGATGACCCTCGATCAGCGTCTCGCGCCGGCGCTCGAGGTCGCGCCCGAAGTGGCGTCGATGAACATGGGATCGTTCAATTTCAACATCTCCGCGGCCGCGGAGAAGCGCACCGAATGGCGCTTCGATTGGGAGCGTCCCTACCTCGAGGCCTCCAAGGATTTGATCCTCTCGAACACCTTCGTGCAGATCGAGCGCGGCATGCGTGAGCTGGGCGCTTTGGGGACCCGCTTCGAATTCGAATGCTACGACGTGGGTCAGCTCTACAATCTGGCGCACTTCGCCGACCGCGGTTTGGTGAAGCCTCCGTTCTTCGTCCAGTGCATTTTCGGAATCATGGGCGGGATAGGCCCCGATCCGGAGAACCTGATGCACATGCGCGCCACGGCCGACCGGCTGTTCGGCAATGACTACTACCTGTCGGTGCTCGCCGCCGGGCGGCATCAATTGCCGTTCGTCACGCTGAGCGCGCTCCTCGGCGGCAATGTGCGCGTCGGATTGGAGGACAGCCTGTATGCCGGCAAGGGCAAGCTCGCCACCTCGAACGCGGAACAGGTGGCGAAGATCCGCCGTATCCTCGAGGAGCTCAGCCTCGAAATCGCGACACCGGCCGATGCGCGCGCGATGCTCGGCACCAAGGGCCGCGATAACGTGAATTTCTGACCCGGCGCCGCGCCTCGCTCAGATCGTGCCGCCGAGCTGCGCCACCTTCTCCAACGCCGCCGACAGGGCGGTGATCGCGAAATCGATGGAGGCGGCATCGTGCGCCGTGGACACCGCGAGGACGCCGCCCGGACCGATGAGCACCCCCTCGTTGGCGCAGGCCAGATGAAAGAGCGATGCCAGTCCGAGCGCCGAGGGATCGTCCTCATGGCGCTTCGGGTCGGCGGCGAAGGAGATCCCGATGACCGAGCCGAGCCCGCTCGACACGAGTTCGATGCCGAGCTCGTGCGCGCGCTGCGCCAGCGCGCCGCGCAGGCGCTCGCACGCATCATCCATGCCCTCGATGCCTCTGCGGGTGAGGCCCTGCAGAGTGGCGATGCCCGCGACGCAGCCCAGCAGGTTGCCATTGAACGAGCCGCCGTGAAACACCGCGCCGGGACGCGTGGGATCGAAGATCTTCATGAGATCGCGCGCGCCGCCAAACGCCCCAAGCGGCGTGCCGCCTCCCAGGAATTTCCCGAGCACGATGAGGTCGGGCTGCAGGTCGAACTTCTCACAGGAGCCGCCCACGGCGAGCCGCAGCATCAGGCAGTCGTCGAGGATGGTGAGCGCGCCGTGGCGCCGCGCGAGGCGCTCGAGCTCCTTCAGGAATCCCGGCTCCGGCGCCACCACGCGGCCCGTCACCAGCACCGGCTCGATGACCAGCGCGGCGACCTCCTTGCCATGCTCCGACATGACCCGCTCGAAGCTCGACAGATCGTTGAAGTTCGCGATGAGCGCGCGGCCTCGAAGGCTTCCCTGTCCATATAGGCCCGCTTCCAGGTCGGGATAGGAGCCGTGGTAAGCCCCCACCGCCTTGAGGATGTAGGGGCGGCCGGTGAGATGCCGGGCTGCCTTCACCGCGAGCATGCCCGCCTCGGACCCCGAATTGGTGAACCGCAGCTGCTCCATCGCCGGCAGTCGGTCGCGCAGCATCTCGGCATAGGCGATCTGCTCGCGCGACGCGCCGGACCATGCCATGCCCCGCTTGAGCGCCGAAACCACCGCCTCGCGCACCGGCGCATAGCCATGGCCATGGATCAGGCTGAGCCCGTTGCAGAACAGATCCAGATAGCGCCATCGATCCACGTCCCAGACCCAGGGACCTTCTCCGCGCTCGAGCACCACCGGATACGGCGGGTGGAAGCTCGTCGTGCGGGTATTGCCGCCCGGCATCACCGCGGCTGCCTCGCTCATCAGCGCGGCCGATCCCGGCGTTCGGGCTCGATAGAGTTCTTCGATGGCGGTGCGCGCGGGCATGCTGCGAATCCGTTCGCCGGCACTCGGGGGGGATGGGCTCAGAATGGGTCCTCAGCCCTGGCCGAGGACCGCGATCGCGTCCACTTCGAGCCTGGCGCCGAGCAACAGATCGGAAACTCCGACCGAGGCGCTCGCCGGCCAATCGGACCCGAAGATCTCGCTGCGCACCTTGGAGTAAATCGGGTAATCGGCAAGATCCTTGACGTAGGCCGTGATGCGCACGACGTTCTTGAAGTCCGCGCCGGCGCGCTGCAGCGCGACCCGGATGTTCGCGAAACATTGCCGCGCCTCGGCTTCGAAGCCTCCTTTCACGATGGCCCCTGAGGCGTCGCGTCCCACCTCGCCCGACACGAACACGAGCGACGTGGCGCCCATCGGCACCACCACCGCCGCGCTGAATCCCTTATCCCGCTCGTTATGAATCCGGCGCAGTGGCACTTCCTTCCCCATGACTTCCCCTCGACGCACAGGCGCGAGCGCTTCGCGCGGAAGCCATTTATATCAAACTACCCTCATGCGATCAATTTTAAAAAATATGATCACAAAATGGCATTTTGACCAAACTCCTGCCCACCAGCCCCATTGCGTGGTCACCTGCCAGCTCCGGAGCGTGCCGAGGCTCAGTCGCCGAGTGCGTTTTCGAAACCCACGGCAATTGGTTCGACATCGCCGATCTTCAGGCACGTGGGCACGAGCACGAGCGTGCCGCCATCCGCCAGGGTGGCATCGACGTGGATCGCGGGCGACGACGCGCGCAGCCGGGCCGCGACCCGGGCGGCGGCGGGCGGCGCGAGGTCGACGGCCACCAGCGGAAGGTCCGCGTGTCCCGCATCCTGTGTCGCGCGCACCTGCAGCCCCGGTACACGCCGCAAGGCAACACACAGGGCCTCCGTGATGGCCGCGAAGCGGCGGTTGCGCGCGCCATCGTCGTCCTGCGCGAAGCGCGTGAGCGCGCTGAGAAGTCCGACGACCTGCTCCTTGCCCACCTTGCACGACCGCGCGATGCCATGGCGCGGCACACCGGGAAAATCGCTTTTGTCGATCAGTTCCGCGGGCGGATTCCAATCCTCGTAAAGATAGTCGAGATCGAGCTGCTGCAGGAGTGCGGAGGCCACCAGGGGTCGCCGGCCGCACAGAATGCCCGATGCCGACGGACCGCCGATGCTCTTGCCCCCGCTGAACACCACGAGGTCGGCGCCTGCCTCGATGAAGCGTCGCAGGTTGGCCGCCGGCGGCAGTTCCGCGGCCGCATCGACCAGGACCGGAAGTCGCGCGGCATGGGCCACGCGAGCGACCTCCTCGAGTGCGGGACGCGAATCGGATCGGGCGAGGTACAGGATCCCCGCGGTGCGCTCGCCGATCGCACTGGCGAACTCCCACGCTTCGGTGTCGCGCACACCGCACGCCGTCAAGCGGTCGGGCAGTCCCACCTCGACGAGCCGCGCACCCGCCGCGCGCACGCCGTGATCGTACGAATTGCGATGACTGCGCGCGACGATGAACTCGTTGCGCATCCCGTCGGTATCCGGCAGCTTCGCCATCTTGACCGGATCGAGACCTGCCATGCAGGCGGCCGCGCCCGCGAGCAGCCCCGCCATTGCGCCCGCCGTCACGATGCCGGCTTCGGCGCCCGTGCATTGCGCGATGATCCGCGACGCGCGCGCCTGCAGCTCCGCCATGTCGACGCTCAATGGCGCCGCGGCCACCATCGCCGCGATCACCTCCGAAGCCATCGGGCTGGCGCCGAGGCGCGTGACCGTGCCGGTCGCGTTGATCACCGGGACGAGTTGAAGTCGATCGATGATGTCCGTCGCCTGGATTGCCGTCGTCATTGACCCTCTGTTGTTGCGCTGCCAGACTGCAATCCTACGCCACCTGCAGACCGGACCGCATGCCCACCGACAAGCCCGAACGCGCCGCTTTTCGCTCGCTGTCGGAAGCCAGCCCGAACGATTGGATGATCATCGAGCGGGCGGAGCGCAGGTACCGGCGCGATTACGGCCCGGGCCGGGGGCTCCTCGCCATGTTGAAGTCCACTGAGCACGACGACGCGTTCGGCGTGCCGATCAATCTATATGCCCATTGCCTGCAGACCGCGACGCGGGTGCTCGAGGCGGGCGAGGACGATGAACTCGTGGTGGTCGCCCTGTTCCACGATTTGCCGGAGGCGTTCAGCGACAATCATCACGGCCTGCTCGCGGCGCAAATGCTCGCCCCGTGGCTTTCCGAACGGCGCAGCTGGCTGCTGACGCATCACGTCGAATTTCAGGCGTACCATTTCGCCAACCATCTCACTCGCGATCGCAACGAGCGCGATCACTACACCGGCCACGCCTGGTTCGAGGAGACCGCGCGGTTCTGCGAGCGCTACGACCAAAACTCGTTCGATCCCGATTATCCGAACGCTCCGCTCGAACGGTTCGAGCCCATCGTGCGGCGCTTCTTCCAGGGTCCGGCGCCCGCGGCCATCCGGCTTTCCGACTGATCGTCGGACAAGTCATAACGTTCGGCGAACGGCCGCGCGAGAGTGGGCGAGCATTAAATCCAGCGTGAGGGTCGGAATACGTGCCAGACAAGTGCCGGAACTGCAACTGCTGCCCCTGCGCCCGGGCGCCGTCGCCCTGGATTACGTTCAAGGAAAGAGAAAGCGCTATTTCGGGCCGTTCAGCTTTCTCGTCATCGTGGTGGCCGGGGCTTCGGCGGTCATCGCCCTCACGGGATTCCGTGCCGTCTATTCCAACACGGCGAATGTCGTTGCCGATTTCTTCCAGACCCACATGAACCTGCTCATGTTCGCCGACTTTCCGCTGCTGGCCGCATTTTCGCGTCTATTGGACACCCGCGGCTGTTTCAATTTCGCCGAGCATCTGGTGCTCGCCGCATATACCTCCAGCATGCGCATCCTGGTCAGCACTCTGATCGTGATTCCTTACTGGTTCATTTTCCATCCCAGCCAGCCGTTCGTCGTCGCTCTGGTTTCGCAGGCGATATGGGCGCTGTACTTCGGCTTTGCGGAGTCGCAGTTCCTTCCCGGTGCAAGGGTATCGTCCTGGGGCAAGGGATTTCTGGCGGTCGTTCTTGATTCTGCATCGATGCAGGGTTTGGTGACGCTTGCAGCGTTGGCAGCTCCGGCGACCGGAGCGTGACGTTATGGAAGCGTCGCGGCGGTCGAGTGCCGATACACCCCGGCGCAGCGGCTCCAACCATCAAAGGCACGGTTGCCCAGTCGCCCGACATTGCGGCGAACTCCGGGACGATGCGAGACTCGACCTCGCGTCATGCCCGAAACTGGGGATTCGAAGCGGGATAGGCGCGTTCCAGGCTATATCAGCTCGCTTAGGAATGACTGCACATGACTGACACGGCATTGTCCGGCGATACCGCCATCACGCGCCCCACAATCAAGGGCCATATTCGGGAAAACACCTTCGCCGGCATCCTGTCGTTCATGCGCCGCCGGTATACCAAGGATCTGGCGGGAGTCGATGTGGTCGTCTCGGGCGTTCCGCTCGACCTGGCGACAACCAACCGGCCGGGCACGCGTTTCGGTCCAGCGGGCATCCGCGCGGCCAGCGTGGACCTCAATTGGGAGATCTATCCCTGGGGCTTCGGTCCGTGTGACCGGCTCGGGGTGATCGATTACGGCGATTGCCTGTTCGACCCGCACCGTCCGGACACAATCCATGATTCGATTGTTGCGCACGCGCGCACCATCCTCGCCTCCGGCGCAATGATGCTGACCTTGGGGGGCGATCACTATGTCACGTATCCGCTGCTGCGCGCGCACGCGGAGAAGTACGGCAAGCCGCTATCGATCATTCATTTCGATGCGCACAGCGATACCTGGCCGGATGACGACGACAAGTCCCTTAATCACGGCACGATGTTCTACAAGGCGGTGCGTGAGGGGCTGATCGATCCAAAATCCTCTGCGCAGATCGGAATCCGGACCTGGAACGGAGACTGCCTGGGCGTCAACGTTTTCGGCGCCGACTGGGTTCACGAGCATGGCGCCGCCGCGACGGCCGCGAAAGTTCTCGATATCGTCGGTGATCGTCCGGTCTATCTTACTTTCGACATAGACTGTCTCGACCCGGCGTTCGCGCCTGGCACCGGCACCCCGGTATCAGGGGGCTTGAGCGCGGCTCAGGCCTACGCCATCTTGCGGCGCCTTGTTCCGGTTCGCATCATCGGCATGGACGTGGTCGAGGTCGCCCCACCCTACGACCACGCGGAAATCACCTCGCTGGCCGGCGCGCAAATTGCGGCCGAGATGCTGTGCCTGCTCGGCGCACAGCGTGGTGCGGCGAGCGACGCACCTGCTGTCCGATGAAGTTCGATAATGTACAGGGAGTGGCGGAGAGGGGCTCGTAGTCATATCGCTAGTTACCCCTTTCGCACAAATGAGAAAGGCGCCGAAGATCATTTCCGAGTAAATACGACGGCGCCGCAAGCAGTAACTGCGGCATCACTTCGGCGGCCTCGGCGGTGATGCCGGTCGCACGACCATCGACCAAGCGGCGAAATTGCTCGTGATCGGGGTCCACATTACCGTCCAGCACATCGGCCATGTGCATAAGAGTCTCGCTGGCCACCCGGGCGACTTCGTGTGCCGAATTCTCGCCTTTCGTTCCGGATGCGGCGGACACTATTCGATTGAGTACTGTGACATCCTGAAAGACGCGCCGTGTTAAGCCAGCGATACGACGGTGGCGGCGGCTCTCAGTAGCTTTTGAACGATCAGGCCAGATCGCGCGCACGCGATCCGCCCCTCGAGCCAGTTCAGACAGGCGATACATTGCTTGGCGCGCCACGGCGGCGGCGGCCTCCGCTTGCTCTTCGCTGCTCGACGTGTGCTGCCCCGTCTTCGTCAATTGAGCCGCCGCGCCCCGGAGCAACCTGGCGCATCCGGCGAACAGCCGGTCGGCACTGCGGTGTCTGGCCATGACTGCCGAAATGAACGTGGCAATGCCCACGCCGATCAATATCTGTATGACCCGCAGCAGCGCAACCTTTTCGGCTGAGCGCCCCGAAATGTCCACCGAGGACACGACGATAAGGGCGGCAATAGACGAGCCGCGCAGATTCGGTATCGCTCCACCGGCGTAAGCAAGCGCACCCACGATAACCAGCGTCGCGAGAGGGGAACTTACGCCGACGCGCCCCAACCCGACGCCGACCAGCCCGCACAACACACCCAATAAGGTACTACCGACTCGCGCGAGCGCAGCGTCAAGGGTTAACGCACTATTCGGGCGCATCACAATCAACGCACTCATCACGGACCAAAGAGGCTCGGGCAGCCCGAACGTTGCCGACACGCCGAATGCGATGACCACGGCGATCATCAACAGCATGCCTTGACGACGAGTATCGGCGTTGAAGAACAAGTCGCGCGACCAGGAATCAGCGGTCACGGTGTTGCACCGTTGCCGTCCTGCGCATCACTCAAGGCATCGTCGAGCGCATCAAGCAGGAAACACGCCTGTAAGAGCACAGACCGCTCACTCGCCGAGAGGGTGCTGTCGATGATCTTCGCAAGGGCAGCATCCTTCTCCTGGGCGGCATCGGTTAAACGCTTTCGCCCTATTGGCGTCAGTGACAGCAAGGTCTGGCGACCGTCGGCTTTATTGGGTATTCGCAACACCCAGCCCTCCGCTTCCAGCTCTGCCAACAGACGGGTAAGCGATTGAATCTTGACGCCCTCACGGGCCGCTAGCTCCGTTGGCGATACGCGGCCGACGCGATTTATTTGTCCGATCACGCTGAGCTTCGCCATGCTGGTCCCCTCGCGGACCAAACTCGGACGGAGTTTTCGACAGAGTTGTGAAACCGTCCTGCGAACGGTAGCCGCGCACAGCTCAGCGCTAGGATCTTTGGTCTTCGGGTTTGAAATACTAAGACGCCTCATAGCAATATGCTAAGACGATACGTATTACATTGCAAGTCGCGACGGTGTCTGGTCGAGGCCGCTTCTATAGCCGTCGCCCGGTCGAGATCTATGACTCTCCCTTGTTCCATAAATGACAGCAAACCGGAAGGCATTCCAGCAGGTCGAATGGCCGGGTTTTGGCCGGAAGTCGCCCGTCATGTCGGCTGTGTGCTCTTCGTTCAATCTGGATTATGCTGGCTCGAACCGCAAGACGCGGTTTTACGGACGGGTTTTGCTCATCGAGCAGATTCACCCCAGGGACATCCGCACGTTAGGGAGCATCATGAAGCTGAAAATAATAGCAGCGGGAATACTGGCCGGATTGAGCGCGACTCTGTGCAAGGCGGCGGTCGTGGTCGTACCCGTACCGGCCCCACAGTTGCGCGCTGACCAAGTGTGCGTGTCGCCAGACGCCAAGGTCGGCGATACGCTCACGAATGGCGATGGGGATATCCTCACCTTGAACGACGTGCATGGTTGGCTCGGCAGCCGTTCCAGCCCATGCGCAGGAGAATCGGGTCGCGTCGCAGAAGCAAGCTTCACTGAATCCCCCAGCTTCCATTCGACTTTCACCTGGGTGCTTCCCATTGGATTCCGCGCGCTGGACTTGTCGGTGCGCGATCGCATGTCGTGCATTCGATTGAGGGCCATTTACCGGGAAGGTGGCCGCGAAATCGAAATTGTCATGCGTTCTTGGAATCGGTCGAAAGCAATTGCAATGGATTCCATGATTGAGAATATCCGCAGCGCCGAGACGAAGTTCAAAGGAGTCACTCAAAGCGCTGTCGCACCATCCGCGGTCGGTGGCTTCCCGGCGAAGCGTTGGGAAGCCCACTGGAAGGGCAAGTTGCTCGCGCCGGACGAAGGCGTGGCAACCACCTTTCTCCAAGGCGCCAATGAGCTGGTTCAGATCGCAGTCGCGGGGCCCGATAGACTGGTCGATAAAATGAGCACCGACCTTGCGAGGTTCATGGATTCGATCCAGGGTATTCAGGCCGAACAAGCAGCGAACTTACCGACCAACCAGACAGCTGCGGACAAGCCTGACCAGTGAGCTCGGACGTTGACCATTTCTAGATTCCATATGGCGGAAAACGGACGCGAAGCCGCCCACGGCATCGGACGGACAGGCGGCCCACCTCCCCGCCGTCGAGCTACGGGTTGCCCGAAATGATCTTCCCGTCCTCCATCATCAGATCGCCCGGCTTCATCCCCGCGGGGCATGCGCCCAGATACTTGGCATCGATGATCACCACGGTCTCCGACTTGCCCGAGTTCATGTGCATCTCGGTGTGCGACGCCGTATCGCCCTGATGCGTGTACACGACCTTCGTGACCGAGCCGGCGTTCGGCCCCTTGACGCAGCTGCTCTCCTCCACGTAGGTATTGGGTGATGGCCGCGTGACGTGCGAGGTGCACTCGTTCCTTTTCCTCAGCTCCTCTCCCTTGGCCTGCATCGACTGGGTGGTGTCGTTCGATTGGCACATTTTCACCGCCGGATCGGCAACGGTCTTGCCCTCCTGGGTATGCGTACCGTGCGTCTCCCAGAGGCCCTCCTTGGTGGGAGGGGGCTTGAGTTCATCCGCCCCGGCCAGCGAGATCGATGCCGACAGCACCGCGACATGGAATACGAATTGGATTTTCATTTATTTCCCCCGATCCGCGGCGTCGCCGCGAGAAGCTCTTTAGTATAGGCATGCCGCGATGATCCGAACACCGCTTCCGTCGGACCCTCCTCCACGATGCGGCCCCGCTGCATCACGTACACCCGGTCGGCGATGGATCGCACGATGTTGAGATCGTGCGAGACGAACAGGTACGCAAGCCTCGAGCACCGCGCGAGCTGCGCCAGCAGCTCCAGGATCTGCGCCCGCACCAGCACATCGAGCGCGGACAGCGCCTCGTCGAACGCGATCACGGCGGGATTCAATATCAGGGCCCGCGCTATGGCGATCCGCTGCCGCTCGCCGCCCGAGAATTCGCGCGGAAGTCGCTGCGCATCGGAGGCAGAAAGCCCGACCTGTTCGAGCACGGCGGCGACCTTGGCACGGCGTTCGGCCGGACCGGGCGGGCCCTCGAGCGTATGGAAGGGCTCGACGATGAGCCGCTCCACCGGCCAGAGCGGATCGAAGCTCCCGTACGGATCCTGCAGCACCACCTGGATGGAGCGTCGCAGCCGCCGCAGGGATGCGCCGCCCGCCAGTGAGAGATTCTCGCCGTTGAGCAGGACTTCGCCTGATTGCGGCCGATCGAGCGCCAGGATCGTGCGCAGCAGGCTCGATTTCCCGGAACCGGACTCCCCCACCAGGCCGATGGTCTCGCCGGCGTAAAGCGTGAGCGACACACCGTCGACCGCCCGAAACGGCGGCGGCCGGCGCCATTGCGAACGCCGCCTGAGCGCATACTCCCGCACCACCTCCCGGACCTCGAGGACCGCGCTCGCGTCGCCGACGGCGCGCGACGCGCGCGCAGGGCGCAGCCGCGCCGCCGCGAGCAGCGCTTCGGTGTACGGATGATGCGCGCCGCGCGTCAGATCGCGCGTCGAGAGCTGCTCGACGATCCGGCCGCCCTGCATCACGGCGATCCGGTCGGTGACCTGCGATATCACCGCGAGATCGTGACTGACGAGGATCACGGCCTGCCCGCGATCGCGTGCGAACCGCTCGAGCAGGCGCAGGATCTGCGCCTGGGCCCCTGCATCGAGCGCGGTCGTCGGCTCGTCGGCGACGAGCAACGCCGGCCAGAGCACGGTCGCTATGGCGATGGCCACCCGCTGCCGCTGGCCTCCCGACAATTCATGAGGATAGCGGTCAAGTGCACCGGCGGTGCCCGAAAGCCCGACACGGTCGAGCGCCTCGCGCGCGGCTTCCGCGGCCTGACCGGCCGGCACCCGCAGATGCAATCTGACGGTTTCCGCCACTTGATCGCCGATGCGCCTCAGCGGATTGAGCGCGCTCATGGGCTCCTGAAAGACCATGCCGATATCGCGGCCGCGAATGCCCTGGATCTCCCGCTCGCTCATGGCGGTCAGCCGCCGCTCGCCCAGCCGCACCTCGCCCGAGATTCGCGCGCGCGCCGGCAGGAGCCGCATGATGCTCAAGGCGGTCATCGATTTACCCGATCCCGAGGCGCCCACCAGGCCGAGGATTTCCCCCGGCGCGACCGTGAGCGATACCTCATCGAGGATCCGGACGGATTCGAGCGTCACGCCAAGCGACTCGATCGACAGGATCGGTATGGCCGCCCCGGGGGGTGCGGCGGGTACGGCACCGATGGCGGATACGGCGGGTAGGGTCGGCGTGGCTGGTATCGCGTCCATCGTCATCGCTCCGCGCCCTCCCGCCGGCGCAATCCGTCGCCGAGGAGGTTCAGCCCGAGCACCAGCAGCACGACGGCGAGTCCCGGAAACAGCGCCAGCAGCGGATCCAGCGCGGTCAACGACTGCGCCTCGTTCAGCATGCGTCCCCAGCTCGGGGTGGGGGGCTGCGCGCCGAGCCCAACGTAGGAAAGCCCCGCTTCCGCGATCACGCCCAGGGAGAACTGGATGGTCGCCTGGATGACCAGCGCATCCGCGAGGTTCGGAAGGATGTGCTCGACCGAAATCCGGATCCGGCTCTTGCCCGCCACTTGCGCGGCGAGCGTGTAGTCGCGGGTCCACAACGTGAGCGCGCCGGCGCGCACCACCCGTGCGAACACCGGAATATTGAACACCCCGATGGCGATGATGGCGTTGACCGCACCCGGGCCGAGCGCCGCCGTGATCAAGATGGCGAGCAGCAGCGCGGGAAACGCGAAAATCAAATCGGCGCCGCGCATGACGATCTCCTCGGTCGCGCCGCGCCTCGCCGCGGCGATGAGACCCGCCGGCACCCCTGCACACATGCCGATGACCACCGCCAGCAGCGCCACCCCGAGCGTATTGCGCGCCCCCGCCATGAGCAGCGACAAGGTATCGCGGCCGAGCTGGTCCGTGCCGAACCAATGGCGCCATCCGGGAGGCTGCAGCTTGCCCACGATGGAGATCGCGGTGGGATCGTAGGGCGTCCATACGGTCGCGATGAGCGCAGCCGCGATGAAAGCGGCGCTGATCGCCGCGCCGACCGCGAATCCGGCTCCGCGGCCACCCACGCGGGTCATGGCGTACCCTTCTCTTCCAGGCGCGGGTTGACGAGCCGATAGGACATGTCGACCAGGAACGTCACGCCGACGACGGCGAACACGAGCACCAGCACCACGCTCTGCACGACGATGAGGTCGCGCTGTTCGATGGCCTGGAACACGAGGCGGCCGAGTCCCGGCAGGAAGAACACGTTTTCGATGATCACGGCGCCCGCCAGGAGAAAAGAGAACTGCATTCCCAGAATGGTCAGCACGGGAATCAGCGCATTGGGCAACGCGTGTCTCCACAGCACCTGCGCATCGCTCGCACCCTTCGCACGAGCCGTGCGGATGTAGTCCTCGTGCAGGGTATCGATCAAGGCGCCGCGCAGCACGCGGGCGAGGATCGCCGCCTGGGGCATCGCGAGCGCCGCCGCAGGCAGCGCCAATGCCCGCATCGCCGGCCAAAAGCCCGCGTCCCATCCCGGAAAGCCGCCGGCGGAGACCACGTGCAAGCCGATCGAGAACACCATCACGAGCAGCATGCCGAGCCAGAAGTTCGGCACCGCGAGGCCAAGCTGCGTGAAGGCGGTCAGCACCGCATCGGCGGGGCGGCCGCGCCGGGACGCCGCGGCGAAACCCATGGGAAATGCCACGGCGGCCGCCAGCAACAGGGCGATGACCGCGAGCGGCAGCGACACCTGCAGCCGCTCGGCGATGAGCGTGCCCACCGGTACCCGGTAGGTATAGCTCACGCCGAAATCGCCGCGCAGCAATCCGGCGACCCAGTGCAGGTAGCGCTCGAGCGCTGGCGCATCGAGTCCGAGCTGGTGGCGCATGGCCGCCACGTTCCGCGGATCCGCCTGCAGGCCCATCATGTAGCGGACGGGATCGCCGGGCACCACCTGTACCACGACGAAAATGACGGCCGTCGCCGCCGCCAGAGTGGCGAGGAGAATCGCCATCCGGCCGCCCACGAAGAACGCGCCGAAACGGCGCATGGCGAGGACCATGAGGGCCGCGCCGCCCGCGAGCGCGAACCATCCCAGGGCCCCGGCGGCGATCCCGTCCGCGGCGCCGATGCGTGCCGCCGCCGCGGTTCCCTGCGCGTCGAAGCGCGCGCCCCGCAACTCCACGACGCCGAGCAGGTTGTCGAACCCCACCCCCTTCAGATGCGCGCTCCAAACCGCGAGCCGCGGATACTGGAACAGAAATCCGTTCACCGCATCGTCCGCGATCTTGCGCTGGATCCGTTTGAGCAGGGCGCTGCGCGCGCCAGGGTCGATGCTGTCGTCGAGCTGCGCCATCAGGTCCTTGAATGCCGGGCTCGAATAGCCGAAGTAATAGTCATCGCGCGCATAGATGTCGTAATCCATCGGCTCGGCATGCGCCACGATGCTGAGGTCGTAGTCATGACGCGTGAACACCTGGTCGAGCCATTGCGCCCACTCCAGGTTCTCGATGTGCACCGTGATGCCGGCCTCGGCGAGCTGCGCCGCGACGATCTCGCCAGCCCGTCGCGCATAGCTCGGCGGCGGCAGCTTCATGCTGACCGTGAAGCCGTGGGGGTACCCGGCCTCGGCGAGAAGCGCCCGCGCTTTCGCCACGTCGTGGGGGTAGAGCCGGGTGAGGTCCACGTAATCGGGGCTGTGCGGCGGGAAGTGGCTTCCGATCGGCGTGCCGTAGCCGAACATCGCGCCGTCGATGATGGCGCGCCGGTCGATGGCGTGGGCGATCGCGCGGCGCACCTGGAGGTTGTCGAGCGGCGCGTGACGGTTGTTGAGCGCGAGAATGGTCTCGCTCTCCGTGCTGCCGACGAACACCTTGAACCGCGGGTCTGCCGCGAACTGCGGAAAGCTCTCCGGCGCGGGATAGTTCGAAAAGGCATCCACGTCGCCGGCCATCAACGCCGCGTACGCGGCGGTCGGATCGGCGATGAACTTGAAGGTCACCTGTCCGAGGGCCGGCGCGCCTCCCCAGTAATCCGGATTTCCTTCCAGCGTGAGCGAATCGCCGCGCCGCCAGGAGAGAAACCGGAACGGGCCCGTGCCCACCGGCCGCATGGAATCGGTGGCCGCCGAGCGCGGCTCGACCATGACGAAGGAGGCCCACGCCAGCGATTGCAGCAGCCCCCCCGAGCGCCGCGCGAGCGACAGCGACAGCGTGTGGTCGCCGATCGCCCGCACCGCGCGGATGGCGCCGATGCGGGCGCGCTGCGGGTTCGCCGAATCGGCGGCGAGCGCCCGATCCAGGGAGAATTTGGCGCTGGCGGCATCGAACGCCGCGCCGTCGTGAAAGCGCACGCCTGCGCGCAGGTGAAACACGTAGGTAAGGCCGTCGCCCGAAATCTCCCACGACTCGGCCAGCAGCGGTTTGACCGATCCGTCGGGAGCGAACTGGACCAATCCCTCGTACAGATTGGCGTAGAGCGCCTCGGAAATGGCGGCGGCGGGACTCGCGGTGGGGTCGAGCACCGGTGGTTCGAGCTGCATGCCGATGACGGCCCGCACCGGCGGCACGCCCGCACCCGCCGCGCCCGCACCCGCAGTCCCCGCCGCCAGGCACAGCATGGAAAGCAATCCCGCACCGACCACCGGCAGCAGGCGCAGTCCCGTCGCGGTCATGCGGACCCGGAGAGAAGTGCCCGCGCCGCGATCGCCATCACCTTCGCGGACGCCACCAGATCATCGATCAACACGTATTCGTCGGGCTGATGGGCCAGATCCAGGATGCCCGGGCCGTAGGCGATGCAATCCTTGAGTTTGCCGACACGGTCGATGTGTTTCTGGTCGTAGGTGCCTGGAGAGCAGATGAACTGCGCTTCGCGGCCGAGAACGCGCCTCACCGCCGCGGCGGTGACGCGCGCCACCGGTCCGTTCCGATCGGCCATGGTGGGCTTCACGTCGAACAGATCGCGCAGGCTGTAGCTGAATCCGGCGCGCTCGCGCACCAGCGCATCGAGCAGCCCCTTGATCTCCCCTTTCGCGTCGTCGAGGCTTTCCTCGATCAACAGGCGGCGATCGATGACCATGCGGCAGGAATCCGGCACGCAGGGAGACGGCAACCCGCCGCTCCGCGATTCGTCGAGACCGCCGTGGATGGAATTGATGTTGAGAGTCGAGTGCCTCGCGCCCGAGGGCACCACCGGCATGTCGGTCTCGCGCGCGGCGAGCCTGGGCAGGAGCTCCGATTCGAAGCGATCGAGCACCGCGTTCATGTGGCGCACGGCGCAATCCCCGAGGAACGGCATCGAGCCGTGAGCGATGCGTCCATGAGTCTCGATCTCCGCCCACCAAACGCCGCGATGTCCGATGCAAACCCGGTCGACGTTCAAGGGCTCGGGAATGATCACGTGATCGACGCGCGGCGGCGAGAACCATCCGCGTTCGGCCAGGTAGTGCACCCCGCCGTAGCCGCCCGATTCCTCATCCACAGTGGCGGAGATCTCGAGCGTTCCCGCCAGAGCGGGCTCGGAATCGATCAAGGTCTCGACGGCGACGATCGCGGCCGCCAGCCCGCCCTTCATGTCGCAGGCGCCTCGGCCGAACAGCTTGCCGTCGCGGATCACGCCCGCAAACGGCTCGACGGTCCAGCCCCCGCCGACCTGGACCACGTCGATGTGACCGTTGAAGTGCACGCAGGGGCCCGCCGCTCCGCTCTCGCGTCTGGCGATCAGGTTGATGCGCGGATGGCGCGCGTCGTCGCCCGGTGTCCCTTCGGCGCGCACGTATTGCACCTGGAAGCCGCGGCGGCGCAGCCGCTCCCCGATGAATTCCGCGCAGGGCCGATACGCCTCGCCCGGCGGATTGATCGTGGGGAAACGGACGAGATCGCGCGTCAGCTCGACGATCTCACCGCGCCGGGCATCGATGTGCTTCGACAGGGCGTCGAGGGGATCGACCGGGGGCGCCGGGGCGCTCATCGCGGGTGCCGGGCCCGCGTCGCCGCGGCTCGCAGCCGTGCTTCTCTCGACAGGGCGGTCAAGCCGAGCTCGGCATATACCTCGCCCAACGCGGTATTGAGCGGAACCCCCTGCGGATCGGCGCGGCGCCGCAGCTCGAGCATCTGCTGCGCGGCCACCGTTCGGCGTCCCTTGATGGCGGTGTCGAGCAGGATCTGGTCGAACAGGTCGCGTTGCGCATGACTTCCGCCGATCTCGGTGAGGCGCGGCATGGCGCGGCTCAAATGCCGCCAAGCGGCCTCGTACGCGCCGCGCGCGTGCGCGTACACCCCTTCACACGCGGGCAGGGCGACTTCGCGCCACACCTCATGGGCGTGCGCAGGAGCGGTACGCGCCAGGGTACGCACCTCATCGAGCAGGGAGTCCGCCTCCGCGCGCCCTGCCCGCGCCAGCCCGTAGAGATATTGCACCGTGAGGAACGGCAGCACCGTATCGCGGGATCGCGCGGCCAGATGACTTCCCAAATCCTGCCACCTCGGCCCCACATCGATTCCCGCGATCTCCATCCGCGCGAGCAGCGAGACCGCTCCGATCTGATCTTGCGAATAATCCTTGGCAATGCCCCAGCAGCGTCGATCGTAGATCTCGAGCACGTCGGCGAACCGGCCCTGGCTCAGCTTGAACAGCGCGAGATGCCACCACAGGTGGGTGACCATGAAGGAATTGAGGCCGGTCCAGGTGCCGGTCAGCCCCTCGAGAAAGCGCGCGCCTTCGTCGATCCGGCCGCGCGTGAGCATGACGTGCGCGAGTGCGTGCTGTGCCCAGGGCTCCTTGCGCTTGAGCCCCAACGCCGTGCGCGCCGCCTGCTCGGCCTCGTTGAGCAGGTGACACTGTTCGTAGGCGAACGCCGCCATGCCGTGCACGTAGGCAACGTCCGTGTGCTGGTCCAGCACCTTCAGAACGGCGCGCAGCATGGCGGGCGGGTTGCCGCGGTTGAATTCGAAATATTGCAGCAGCTTGACCATCGCCAGATCCCGGGGGTAGCGATCCGACACCTCGCCGCACAGGCGTATCGCCGCAGGCATGTCGCCCGCGACCCAGGCTCGAAGCACGGCGGCATTCATCTGCTCCCGTTCGGAGGCCGCGGCCAGCGTGCGCTCGGCCGCCAGGTGGTAGGGCGCCGCCCGCTCCGCCGCATCGGGAGCCTCGAGCAGCATCCAGAGCAGGCCCGCGTAGACGTTGGCGAGACCGCACTGTCCATCGGCATCGGCGGCGTGCACGATGCCTTCCGCGCGGGTTTCGTACGCCAGAAATCCTTCGATGAAATCGTCTATCGCCTTCGCCGTCTCGGGCCGGGCGCCGGTCAACGCATTGCCCAGATAGTCCTGCTGCATGGATCCCGATGATACCGGAGCCGCGCCATGGTGGCCTGCGCGGCGGGCGCCCGCGATCCGCCGGCGCATTTGGAGCGCGGTCAGTGCCGCCCTTGAAGGAATTGCGCCACGTCCGCGGCCGAGCGCTGCGGGATCTCGATCTGCGGCAGGTGTCCCACGTGAGGGTAGAGAATCAAGCTCGCGCCGGGAATGGCCGCCGCGAACTTCGCCGCGCTGGCCGGCTCGACCAGGACGTCGTTCTCGCCCTGCAGCACCAGGGTGGGCACCGCGATGGCATGGAGCGCATCGGCCGTAGCGCGACCGAAGGCGGCCGGGTTGACTGCCATGAGTATCGCCCGGTGGCCGGGCGCGCGTTGGAATTCCGCCCACCGGTCGACCAACGCGGGCGTGATCAAGGTTTTGTCGTAGACGTCGGTCTTCAATCCCTCGTCGATCAGCGGCCGGTTGTCGATGCTCTGCAAGAATGCCCTCCCCAGCCGGTATTGCAGGATCCGAAACGCCAGCGGGATCTTCGCCGGCGGCTTCTCGTTCGGGAAGCCGGCGGCGTCCACCAAAATGAGCGCGTCGATGCGCCCGGGATGCCGGAGCGCGAGATGCCAGGCGACGCTGCCGCCCATGGAGTTTCCGGCCACCGCGAACTTGGGCAGATCGCGCGCTGCGGCGAACGCATCCACGAAATCCGCGAGCCTGTCCCCCGCGAGCGGGTAATCGGGCGGCGCCCGCGTGAGGCCATGCCCGGGGAAATCGAGCCGGATGATGTGAAAATGGTCCTTGAGCGCACTCACCCAGCCGTCCCAGCTGGTAAAGGAGTCGCCGTACCCGTGCAGCAGCACGAGGAGCGGCAGGTTCGGATCGCCTTCGTCCTCGTAATGCACATGAAGGCCGCCCGGCAGATCGACGAATCGCGAGGCGGCGCCGGTGTACTTGGACTCCAGCTCCGCATAGGGGATGTCGGGCCCGCGAAGCTTCAGCCACGCCGCGATCAGCGCCAAGAGCAAGAGAGCGGCGGCGATGCCGAGAATTTTCATGCCGAAGGTTGCCTAGTATTTGTAGCTGAAACGAATTCCGAACGTGGCGGGCTCGCCGGCCTGTGCGACATCGGTGCCCGGGAGGAAAAAATTCCGGGTCACATCGTACTCTCGATTGAAAATGTTCCGGCCCCACAGTGTCAACGTCCAGGATCCGGCTGACGGGGCGAGCGACAGGTTGGCGTTCGCCAACCAGTATTTCGGAATGGTGAATATATTGCTGCCCAGCAGATAGAACTGGCTGTAGGTGTCGTGGAAGCTGTAGTTCGACTCCGCGGTCAGCGTGTAGCTGCCGGCATTCCACGCATAGCTCGCGTCGCCCCCGTAGCTCCACTTCGGGAAGCTTTCCGGCTGGCCGTCGTAGTTCACGTTGCTGCTGTTGAGCAATGTGCTCGTGTAGTAGCCTTCCGCGAAGCCGGCGTATTGGGACAAGGACACACCAGGCAGCGGGCGCCACTCCAGCTGCACCTCGCCGCCGCTGATCCGGGAGTTCGCATTCACGAAGCGTCCGATGTAGGTATCGGACATCTGGTCGAGCACCTTCCCCAGAATCTGCTGATCGATGTAGCGGTAATAGTACGTCGAGGCGTCCACTCGCAGGGCCGGCGTCACGTCCGACTTGACGCCGATTTCGTAGGCCGTGAGCTTCTCCGGCGCGAATGCATCCACCGCCACCGCGGAGGTAGTGTTGTGCGCCGTGAAGCCCCCCGATTTGACCCCGCGGCTGATGCTGCCGTACGCCAGCGTGCCGGCCTGCGGGGAGTAATCGAGCTCGATCTTGCCGGAAGGCAGATTGGACGTGGTCGACGGCGGGGTCAGCACCCCTCCGGTGAATGAGGGGATGATCGGGCCCGCCACGAACCCGGTGTTGATGTTCTCCAACGCCCGGGTCTCGTGGTCCTCGCGAACGCCGAGGGTCAGCCTGAAGGCGTCGCTGAAGCGGTAGTTGACCTGCCCGAACTCGCCGAACGAACTGGCATGTTGATCGTAGGCGGTGAGCGCAATCTGCGGCGTGGTGAATTCAGGCAGGCCGATGTTCGAATCGGAGAAATCGGAATAAAAATTCTCCTCCAGATTCTGATCCGAATAGAAAACGCCCGCCACCCACCCGAGCGGCCCGGAGCCCGTGGACGCGATGCGTAGCTCCTCGGAGATGACGTTCAGATAGCTGCGGAAATACTCATCGGAGTCGTAGTATTGGGTCGCGTCCCAGTCGCCGTATTCGTGGCGGATCATCTTGTTCCAGGCCGTGATGCTGGTGAGCTTCGCGCCGCCGAATTCCAGGTTGCCAGTGAAGTCGATGCCGACGTTCGAGTTGTCCAGACCGGGCTTCGAATCGGGATTGATGCCGATGATTTTGGCGAACAGCGGATCGAGCTGCCAGCCCGTGACGTAGCGCGAAGTGTCCGCTGGAATCGTGGGACCGCCGACTCCGGTGTCGTAGGGCGTGTAGGGAGAAATGAGATGCAGGCCGGTCTGCTGCGACTGGTCCTGCGACCAATAGGCGGTTAGCCGGAAATCGAGCGCCTGCGTGGGATCGGACTCGAGCTGGCCGCGCAGCGCGATCTTGTCCTTGTCGCCTAAGCTGTCGCCGTTCAACCGATTGTATTGCCATGCACCGCCCTGCTCCGTGCCATAGGACAGCCGGCCCGTCAGTCCGCCGAAGAGGGTCCCCGACACGAAGCCCTCGCTGCGGAATGCATTGAACGACCCGTATTCGAAGGTTTCCCCGGCATGGAGATCGGCGGTCGGACGATTGGTGACGAAATTGATTTCGCCGCCCGTGGTATTGCGCCCGTACAGGGTCCCTTGCGGACCATACAGGACCTCGACGCGGTCGATGTCGAACAAGAGGCCTTGCGTCTGGATGGGCAGTGCGAGCGCGACGTCGTCGATGCTGACACCCACCGGCGAGGCGTTGTTCGAGGTGTAATCGATGAACCCCACGCCGCGCAGCCGAAACTCAGGCTGGCTTGAGCCGAAAGCGGGCTCGACCTGAAGGCTCGGCACCGCGTTCTGCAGGTCGTTCACATAGGTGATGGATTTTGCCGCGAGCGTGTCGCCCTGAAGCACGGAAATCGCGATGCCGACGGTCTGCAACGCCTCCTCCCGGCGCTGCGCGGTGACCACCACCTCCTCCAGACCGCCTGCGCCGGCGGAACTTTGCTCCGCGTTGGCATCGGCGAAACCCGGCGCGCCCGCCGACAGCGAAAACGCGCCTGTGACGAGCGCCGACGCGAGCAAGCGTGCCTTCATCTCTGCATCTCCCTCTTGTAAATCGCGAAACAGGCGCAAGGAACGCTCAATGAGCGGGCTATGATGCCCCGCGAGGTTTTGCCGGCAAACGAATATTAGTGAAGGTCCAGATAAGAATTGGTTATTGCGGCGCACCCGCCCGATGCGCCGGGAGGCCGTCCGATGAACGACACAGCACCCTCGAGCACCGCGACCCACGTCGTCTGCGGTCATTGCGATTCCGTGGTCCGGTTACCGTCCGAGCGGCTGGGGGAATCGCCCCGCTGCCCCAAGTGTCACCGCGCGCTGTTCGAGGGAAAGCCCGTCAATCTGACCGAGGCCGGGTTCGACCGGCATATCTCCCGCAACGACCTTCCGGTCGTGGTGGATTTCTGGGCGCCTTGGTGCGGCCCGTGCGTCGCCATGGCGCCGCAATTCGAGGCGGCCGCGCGCGAGCTCGAACCGAAGTTCAGGTTTGCGAAATTGAACACCCAGGATGAGCCCGCACCGGCCAATCGATACAACATCCGCAGCATCCCCACCTTGATCGTGTTTCGGGGCGGCCGGGAAATCGCGCGCCAATCGGGCGCGATGACTTCAGCGCAACTCGCCCGCTGGCTGGGCTCGGCGGCCGGCTGATCTGCCCATCAGCGCGAGCGCCGTGGCGGTGACCACGCAGGATGCGGACAGGTAAAGTCCCACCGAGCTCACGCCGTAATCGTTGGCCAGCTCGCTCGCCACATACGGCGCGAGCGAGGCGCCGAGGATTCCCGCGAAATTGAAGGTGAGGGAGCTCCCCGTATAGCGCACGTTCACGGGAAAGAGCGCCGCGAGCGCGCTCGACAGCGGTCCATAGGTAAACCCGGTCAACGCGAACCCGAGCGCCAGGAACACCGACACCTTGGCGCGGTCGTGCGCGCCGAACAGCGGCTCGAAGGCGAAGCCGAACGCCATGATGGCGAGCGTCGCGATCATCAGCATGGCGCGGCCGCCGATCCGATCCGCGAGCGCGGCCGAGATGGGAATGGTCAAGCCGAAGAACATCACGCCCATCATCTGCAGGATCAGATAGTCGCTGCGCGGAAATTTGAGCGAATTGGTGGCCCAGTTCAACGCGAACACCGTCATCAGGTAAAACACCAGGAAGGTCGTGACCGTCGCCAGCGTGCCGAGCACGAGCTCGCTCGTGTGCCGCGTGATCACGGTCAGGAACGGCACGCGGACTTGTTCCCCCCGGGCGAGCACGCGTTGAAACTCCGGCGTCTCGACCAGCTGCAGCCGTACGTAGAGTCCCACCGCCACGAGCGCCGCGCTCGCGAGGAACGGCAGGCGCCAGCCCCACCCGAGCAGCTGCGCGGCCGAGAGGTGCGTGCTCATCCAAAGGAACGCGCCGCTCGAGCACAAGAAACCGAGCGGTGCGCCGAACTGGGGGAAGCTGCCGTACCAGGCGAGCCGGCCCGGCGGCGCGTTCTCGGTGGCGAGCAGCACGGCGCCGCCCCACTCTCCGCCGAGCCCAAGGCCCTGACCCAGCCTGCAGAGCGCGAGCATCGCGGGTGCCCATACCCCGATCGCCGCGTAAGTCGGCAGCAGGCCGATCAGCACCGTGGACACCCCCATGGTGAGCAGCGCCGTCACCAGCGTCGCCTTGCGACCGATCCGGTCGCCGAAATGTCCGAACAGCGCCGACCCGATCGGCCGTGCGACGAAGGCGAGCGCAAATGTCGCGAGCGACTGCAGGGTCGCGGTCTTGCGGTCGTGGCTGGGGAAGAAAAGCGCAGGGAACACGAGCACCGAGGCCGTCGCGTAGATGTAGAAATCGAAGAATTCGATGGTCGTGCCGACCACGCTCGCGATCAGTATGCGGCGGGTCGGGCGGCCCGGCCCGGTGTTGGTCACCCTCGAGATCATCGATCAAGGAGACGCCCGGGTCAACGGGCCTACCGGCGAGCCCGGCCCGGAATCGACGGTGCCGCTCGACCGCCAGCGCTCCAGATCCCTACCCGCCGCGATCCAGGCGCTGTGGGAAAGCGCCTACACCTCGCGCGCTGGCGTTTTTCGGTCTCGCCATGCAGTCTTGTGCTTTTGAGCCGCAGCGCGAACGCGGCCGGGGCAGTTCATGACCATTCATCCCAAAGACTACCGGGTGCGCGAAGGCAGCAAGGTCGATCTCGACAAATGGCCCACCGATACGGCGCGCGTGTACCGGGACGATGCCGATTATCAATCCATTCTCAAGGATCACGTCCAGAAGCTGAGCGCGCAGCAGGAGCTGCTGTACGCATCCGGCCGCTGGGCGGTGCTCTTGATTTTTCAGGCCATGGATGCCGCCGGCAAGGACGGCGTGATCGCGCATGTCATGTCGGGGGTCAATCCCCAGGGATGCCAGGTGTTCAGTTTCAAGCATCCGAGCGCCACCGAGCTCAAGCACGACTTCTTATGGCGCACCACGGTGTGCCTGCCCGAGCAGGGCAAGATCGGCATTTTCAATCGCTCCTACTACGAGGAGGTGCTCATCGTGCGCGTCCACCCGGAGATTCTGCGCGCGGAGGATCTGCCGGATTCGGCCGACGGCAAAGCCATGTGGGCCGAGCGCTACCGCTCCATCGTGGACCTGGAAAGTCATCTCGGCCGCAACGGCACCCGCATCATGAAATTCTTCCTGCATCTGTCGAAGGAGGAACAGCGCAAGCGCTTTCTCGCGCGCATCGACGCGCCCGAGAAGAACTGGAAATTCAGCGAATCGGACATCGAAGAGCGCAAGTACTGGAAGGAGTACAAGAAGGCCTACGAGAAGTGCCTGAGCGCCACCAGCACGCGCGAGGCGCCGTGGTACGTCGTCCCCGCGGACGACAAGCAAAACGCCCGCCTCATCGTCTCGCGCATCGTGCTCGACACCATGGCCGATCTGAAGCTCTCCTTCCCGCGCGCCACCGCCGCGCGGCGCAAGGAATTGCAGAAATTGCGCAGGCAATTGGCGAAGTGATCACCCGAGCGCCGGCGGCCCGATCAAGGTCGTGATCGTCGAGGTGGTCAGCAGTATGAGCGCGGCGAGCGCCATCTCGGCGTGGATCGAGCGCCTCAAACTCCCGGCGGCTGCGCAATCGCCCGCCGACAGCCGCGGCGTGAGCCTCCACTTGTTGAATGCGGCGAAGCTCAACAGCGCCGCGACCAGGCCAAGCTTTGCGCACATCGCCCACCCGTAGGGACTCGTCCACAACGCCGAAGCATGTCCGAGAAATTTCGACAGCACGAAAATGCCCGCGAGCACGAGCAAACCCACCGCCCCGACCGCGATCGTCCCGAAGCGGGCCGCTGCCGCGCCGGCGCGCTGCGGTTCCGCGCTGCGCGCGAGAAATGCCAGCGGCCCGAGCGCACCGATCCAAAAGGCCGCGCACGCCACGTGCAGCGCGACCCAGGCGACGGTCCAGGCATCCCCGGTCGCGTGCGCATGTCCCACCCAGGCGAACGACATCGCGGCGCACACGGCGCCCACCGCCGCGAGCGCCGGCGAGCGCCGGGCCGGCAGCGACGCTCGTACGGCCAGCAGCAATCCCGCGATTCGGGTGATCACCGCGGTGTCCTCGCCCGAACGCCACACCATGTGAATGAGCTTCGTATCGAACATGCCCGCCGCGCCGTCCGCCAGCGATCCGGCGGTCACGAGCAGGCGCAGCGCGCTCAAGACCACGGCGGCGGCGACCCAGGCCTCGATTCGCCGCCCGATCGCGCGGCGCTCGTCAGCACCCAGCAGAGCGCCGCTGTAGCACAGGAATAAAGCCCCGCCCGCGGCCGCAAACGTGGCCGCATAGAGCGCCGCCTTCACCAGCACGGCGCCCACGTCCCAAACGCCGATGTCCAACGAGCTAGGGCTCGATCACGAACGAAAACGAGCCCTTGACCACGTGGCCGTCGTCGACGGTCAGGGCGCTCCATTTGACCTGATACGTTCCGGGAGCGAGCGCCGGCAGCGGCACCGCCACCTGCGCCGCGGATGCGCCGCCGTCATAGGGCACGGAAATATCCTTTCCGTCGCGGGACACCTTGAGGACGGCGAGCTTCACACTCTCGTTGAAATCGAGGGTCAACACCTTGGGCGCGGCCCGCAGCTGCGCGCCGGCCGCGGGTGTGGTGCTCAGCAATTTGGCATGCGCCATCGCCGCGAGCGGGGAAATCAGGACGGCCGCGGCCATCGCCAGCCGGAAACGCTTCGTCATGACCAACTCCTTGCATGGGGATGCAGTTCTCAAGCCTAGCCGAGAATGGCCCGCGAGGGGTGTATTGTCGCGCCCCCGGCGGTCCGCTGACCGCTGCGGCCATTCACCGTGGCAGCTTCGACTCGTCCAGCGGGTAGAATCCCGAGGCGGGCGTCTCCCGCAGGAAATCGCCGATTGCGGTCGACAGCGGCTTCGAGCGCGCATCCGCGGCGCTTCGGGTCAGGGGAATCGTGCGGCGAAATGCCGACCAGGCGGCGGTGACCGGCGCGCCGAACGCGCGGCGGTCGTCCTGCCGCTTGCGCGCGTCCAGCCACAGACTCCCCTCGAGCAGGTCGTACCCGAGCAGATCGAAGGTCGTGGCGACCGCCTGCCGGGCGCGCTGCACCTTGATGCGGGTCTGCGCCTGAAGATCCTCCACCGTGGCGACGATGGCGCTGCCCGACGGCGCGATCGGGCTCATCAGACTCTGCACCTCCTGCTCGAGATCCACGGAGGCGTAGTCGGTGAACGCCCGGCTGGCCTCCGGCAGCACGTCCTCCAGTCGGGCGCCGGTGAAGAACGGGTTGCGGAAACGCTCGGTGCGCAGCGCCACCGCGATGTCCATGTTGCCCAGCGCGATCACGAAGTCCTCGATCCGATTGGCCATCGGATACGGATCCCAATTGGCGTTCGAGACGATGTAGCCATGCTGTCCGTGGCTGTGCGGACCGCCTTTGACGTAGAAGCGCATCAGCTGCGGCGTGGCGAGCTCCGGCGAGTCCTGCGGGCTCATGCCGACGGCTACCGCGGGATTGTGGTCGGAGGAATTCGCCTGCAGCGTCACCGCCCGTTCGAGCGCAGCCCAGGACTCCCACGCCGACGCCTGGCGGATGGACGAAGCGCGCAGGCTCTCCGGATCCTGGATGATGCGGTGGGCATCGTCGCCGAACAAATAGCTGCCCTTCAGCATGTCGAGGATTCGCGCGGCATGCCAGTTCAGCCAGGGCTCGGGGCGGTCCCGCTGTACGGCGAGGCTCAGCGGCGTGACGCTCGAGTTCATCCCGTTCAAGTCGACCGCATAGATGACATCCGCCCATTCGAGCGCTGATCGCGCATCGTAGGCGAGGAGCGCCGCCTGGCCCGTGGCATACGCATTGCTGCTCGTCAATGCGTTGTCGTCGGCCGCGAAGGGTTCGATGGGCGACAAACCCGCGCGCTTGAGCGCTTCGCCCGCGCTCATACGCACACCCTCGAGATACACATCCCCCGAGCCCACCATCGCGGCGCCCACGTTGCCCAGCGGAGCGAGGTCCCCCTCGCCCAGGGTGCCGCGGGACTGCACCACGGGCGTGATCCGCCGGTTGAGCAGGTCGAGCAGCATCTGCGAGAGCTGCGGGCTCGGCGCGTTGTAGGTCATCGCGTTGGCGCGCACCACCATCATCGCGCGCACGATCTCCTCGTCGCTCACCTCGGGGCCGGTCCCCCACAACGCCCCGTCGCGAAACGCCGCCATCTGCGTCTTCCCGATCAACGCCCGGTTCCTGGGCGCGAGCGGATCGCCGTCGAACATGACGGTCTCGCGCTGCTCTCCGGCGCCCCGGTTGAACCAATAAACCGGCACGCCCTCCGCCGCCGCCTCGAGCAGCAGGCCGTAGTTCTCGGCCTCGCGCCGTCGGGCCTCCGCGCTGAGCTCGACCTTTGCGCCATGCCGCGCGACCGCGACGATGTCCTCGATGCGCAGGTTCCGTCCGGTCAGGGTGATGGTCCGGTCGCTCATGGTCGGAACGATCGGCGTATACGCGGAAGCGGCCGGCGCGATGCGCGCCGCCATGGCCGAGAGAACACACAGCGAGACGAATCCCGCGAGGCGGGCGAGAGGTGCGCGCATTGACTTCACTTCGATCTCCGGTCGCCGGCTGATGAATCCATGACGAACTAGGCTTTGCGCAGGCGATCGGATCCGTAGACGTACAGGAAATTTCCCAATATCGCGATCGCGAACAGCGCCAGCGATGCGGGCAGTATCTCCACCACCTTGTGCAAGCCCAACCAATCCACCGGCGCGTCGAGCCAATGCGACAGCCTCGCCAATCGGCTGGTCGGATCGTCCGGGATGTGCATCCGATTCAGCACCGCCCGGATACCGTCACCGATGCTGATGCGGGTCCATTCCCCCTCCTTGAACCACCGGTAGATCTGCAGGCCGACGAGGCTCAGGAAGGCGGCCAGGCAGCCGTAGCCCACGACCCCGCCCAGCACGGTCAGCATACGCCATGCGGTGTCGCGCCGGGTCATGGCGCCGTGGCCCCGGCGGCGGGACAGCCCTTGACCTCCAGACGCACGATGCGGCCGGAGTCGGCCTGCAAATCCGAGGGCTTCAGCACGCTGTCCGTGGGCTTGAGATCGATGTCGATCCAGTACACATCCCCGGTTCGCTTCCGATCGGCGATCCCCGGATTGAAGCCGAGCGACTGCGCTTGCGATATGCGCGATTGCGCCCGCTTCGAGTCGCTGAACAGGCCGAGCGAGAGCACGGACCCCTCATTGGGCCCCGGCATTTCCAGGGCATCGTCGATGCCCCCGGCCTTCAATTTCGCCTGCATTTGATCGCTGCTCCGGGACGGTGTGATGGGCAGATAGACCCACACACCCGCCCACACCTCGCCCTCGGCCACGCGCTGCCTCGGATCATAGCCGCCGCTGCGCAGCGTGGAGGCGGCATGCGCGGCCTCGGCCACGTCCCGGAAGGGACCCACGCTGATGCAGCGCTTCACATCGGTCAACAGGACGCCGTTCCCGCCGGGGTTGGATGCCGGACCCGCGGCGGGCGCCTCCGCACCGCCGCTCGCCCCGGCAATTCCGGTCGCCTCGGGGAGGCCGGCCACGGCCTGCCCGCCGACCGCCGCATCGGTGGGCGCCCGCGGGGCGGCCCCGGCCTCGGAGGCAAGTTTCAGGCCCGCGCCGGAGGCCGGGCCCGGAGCCGATGCCGCGGCTCCATCGCCGATCCCCCGGCTCCAAAGGAAATATCCGATGTTGGCGAGCGCCAGGCACACCACGATGCTCTTAAGGATAGTCACCCGTCACCTTCATTCAAGCGCAGACTCACCTCGCCGGACACGTGCCGTTGCAGCTGCCCCCGCACCTCCAGCAGGAGCGCCCCGTCCGGGTCCACCCCCCGAGCGGTCCCCTCGACGGAGCCGTCTCCCGCGAGCACGCGCACCTGCCGCCCGCCCAACGCATCGAGCATCGTCCATTCCCGGCGGAAGGCGGCGAATCCGCTTCGTTCGAATTCATCCAGCATACCCAAAAGTTCCTCGAAAAGAGCCGCCGCGAGGACATTGCGCGACGGCGGCGCCGGGCAGGCGTCCGAAATCGCCGCGGCGCGCACGCCCGCGGACTCGATGGCGCGCCGCTCGCCGGCCGACAACGCCACATTGAGCCCAACGCCGATCACGACGTGAGCCGGAGCCGCGGCCTCCGTGCGCAGCTCGACCAGCACCCCGCCGATCTTGCGGCCGCCCCACCAGATGTCATTCGGCCACTTCAGCCGTATGTCCTCGGCGCCCAGCCGTTCGAGGCTTCGGGAAACCGCCACGCCCACCGCGAGGCTCAAGGCCGGGTCCACCGTCGCCGCGTCGGCGAACGACCAGCCGAGAGACAGCGCCAGACCGCCGCCGAAGGGGCAGATCCATGATCGGCCGCGGCGGCCGCGCCCGGCGTGCTGCAGCTCGCTCACGCACACATCCGCGCAGCGCGGCGGCGGCGGCGCGAACTGCAGCAGGTACGTGTTGGTGGAGTCCACCTCGAACAACATTTCCAGACGGTGGATCCTCGACCGGGCCCCCTCGCCGAGCGCAGCGCGGATCTTGTCGGCGCCCAGCAGCTCCACCGGCGCCGCCAGGCGGTAGCCCCGGCCGCCTACGGCGCCGATTTCGACCCCCGCCGCCCGCAGCTTCCGGATGAGCCGCGCGACCTCGCCGCGGCCGCTGTGGAACTCCTGCGCGAGCCGGGCGCCCGAACGAATCCCGCCGTCCGCCAGGAGCGTCAACAGCGCCCGCGCATCTAAACGGTTCGGGAGCGAAACAGCCATAGTTTCTGCACGCGGTGCTCCCGGCCGGAAGCCATGCGCGCGATGTTGGCCCGATGTGTGAAGATCACGAACAGCTCCACCGCGACGCAGAACGCGAGCAGGGACCGGTTGCCCGGCTCCGCCACATACACGAAGCCGACGAGTGCGGCGCCGGCGAGCATGCTGGCAAGTCCCACGTAGCCGGTGAAAAGCAGCACCGCAACCCACGCGATGCACACCGGAAGGAGCAGCCGCGGCTCGAGGGCCCCGATGACTCCCACCATGGTGGCGACGCCCTTGCCGCCGCGAAACGAGAACCAGACGGGATAGACGTGACCCACGATCACGGCCAGTGCGCACGCGAGGGTGAGCCACTCGCGCGACACGGCGGGATCGGCGGGCGGCCATGGAGCCCCCGGCAGAAACAGCACGGCGAACACCCCCTTGCCCGCGTCGATCAGCAGCACCGCCAGCCCGAACAGCTTTCCCTGCGTGCGCAACGCGTTGGTGGCCCCGGCGTTGCCGCTTCCCAGGCTGCGGATGTCGACGCCGCGCAGGCGCCCGAGGATCAGGCTGCCGAGAAGCGCCCCGACAAGATAAGCCATCAAGCTTTTGACGCCGAGTTCCAGCATGGGGACGCACCTACCTGCGGCGCGGCAGGTGAATTTCCGCCAGCATGCAGCGCACGCCGCCACCCCCGTGGCGCTCGATCACGGGAATATCGGCCGCCAAAATTCGGCCGTGCCTTTCCAGCGCGCGGCGCTGCGCGGGGGAGAAACTGTCCCAGGCGGTGGTCGACAGCGCGATCACCTTGGAGCCGGGCGGTGCGAGTTCGAGCAGGTTGCCCGCATACGCCCGCAGCTGCGCGAATCCGATCTCGATGATTTCCCGGCCGCCCGACTCGATCGTCGAATAGACCGCCGCGCGCCGGTCCCGGTCGGCGATCGACTCGCCGCAAACCACTGCGAAGGCGCCCCCGATCGCCATCATCACATTGGTGTGATACACCGGTCGTCCGGCCTCGTCCGCGGCCTCGAAAGTCACCACATCGTAGTCGAGCTGCTGGGCAAAATCGCCCAGGACATCGAGATCGGTGCGCGCCGAGACGTTCGCGTAGGCGATGTGGCGCACGCGATCGAGCACCAGGCTTCCCGTGCCTTCGAGATACTGCCCGCGAATCTCACGTCCGGAGAGGTCCACCGTTCTCGTGGTGCGAAATCCGCCGGTGCCGAGGACCGCTCCGAGGACGTCCTCGCGGCGCTCGAGGCGGCGGTTCGGCGCAAGCATCGGATACAGCACCACGCTGCCGTCGGCGTGGAAGCTGACCCAGTTGTTGGGGAATATCGCATCGGGCTTGACGGGCTCGGGCGTGTCCTGCGCGACGATCACGGTCACGCCGGCCCGCTCGAGGGAGTCGGCCAGCCGGTCGAATTCCCGCAGGGCGAGATCCTGGATGCTCGCGCCATCGCGCCCCCCCGATGCGGCCGCGCGGCCCTCCGGCGCGTGCTGAAAGGCGTTGCTCGCGGCGGTTTCCCAGTTGAACCCGAAGTTCGCCGGTCGGATCATGAGCACCGCCGATGCGCTCTGGGGTTCGGCGCATTGCGGCTCTCGGCGCGGTTCTGGGGGGAGCAAGGTGGTGGCCATCGCGTTAAACTATCCCAATCCGCCGCACGGTCAATGCCCGGGGAGCGATACGCTCGCTCATCCGCGGCCATCCGGGGGCTTTTTATCGACGAGGGGAGTGGACAAATTGCGATTTGCGATCGCCAGCGCCGGGTTGGTGCTCACGATGACCGGCGCCGGAGCTTCGATCGCGGCGCCGCCGGCGGCGCGCAAACCCGATCCCCCACCCGCTCCCGCGGCGAGGCCCGAGCCCACTTATCCCTTCAGCTTCGACGTGCTGCTGGCCGATGCCAAGCGGCTGGCGGCGAAACCGTACACGCCGCGCTCGAGTGCGCTGTCGGCGGACCTCGACAAGCTGAGTCCGGAGCAATACCACGCCATCCTCTTCGATCGTAACGCCGCGATCTGGCGCAAGGAGGGCCTGCCGTTTCGCCTCGAGCTGCTGCGCGCCGGCTTCAATCAGCGGACGGCTCCGGTCACGGTGTCCACGGTGGAGGACGGTCTGGCGAAGGATCTGATCGCCACTCCCGCGATGTTCGCCATGGGCGCGGTCGCGCAGCATGCCGGCGGCCAGGTATCGCTGCCCTTGTCGGGATTCCGGCTCGTCGGCCACATCAACTCGAAAAAGGCGTGGGACGAATTCCTGGTGTTTCAGGGCGCCAGCTACTTTCGCGCCGTGGCGAAAAATCTGCTTTACGGCCTCTCCGCGCGCGGATTGGCCATCAACACGGCGGAGGGCGCCGGCGAGGAGTTTCCTGCCTTCACCCACTTCTGGATCGAGCGCCCGGCGCCCCACGCCAAGTCCATCGTGATCGACGCGCTGCTCGAGAGCGACTCGACCACCGGTGCCTACCGGTTCACCGTGACGCCGGGCGTGGACACCGTCATGGATGTCGAATTCACCCTGTTCCCGCGCACCGACATGCGCGTCGTCGGCATCGCACCGCTCACCTCCATGTTCCTGTTCGACGAGACCAATCGAGGGCGTCTCGACGATTACCGGCCGGAGGTCCATGACTCGGACGGACTGCAGATCACCTCGGATTCGGGCGAGCACATATTCCGGCAGCTCGCCAACCCGACCAAGCTCGAGGTGTCGACCTTCACCACTCATCCGCCGCAGGGCTTCGGGCTGGTTCAGCGCTCGCGCGACCAGAGCGATTTTCAGGACTTCGACAACCTGTACGAACGGCGCCCGAGCGCCTGGGTGGAGCCGAAGGGCGACTGGGGCCCGGGCGGGGTCGAACTGGTCGAGATACCCTCGGGGCGGGAGAGCAACGACAACATCGTCGCCTTCTGGCGCCCCGCGCAGGGGCTGCAGGCCGGTCACCCGGTGAGTTTCGCCTACAAGCTCACCTGGCTCGCGGAACCGGCGCTGCCGAAGGGCATGGGGGAAATCGTCGCCACCCGCTCGGGGGCGAGTCTCGACGGCAAACGCCGCGTGTTCATCCTCGACATCGTCGGCGCGGGCGACAAGACCGACGGTCTCAGGGTGGATCTCGGCGCCTCGGCCGGCAGGATCTCCAATGTCTCCCTGGTGTCGAACACCGCCCTGCACGGTCTTCGCGCGAGCTTCGACCTGGATCCGGGCAATGCCGACCTGGTCGAGCTGCGTCTGCGGGTGATGCGCGGCGATGTCCCCATCAGCGAAACCTGGCTCTATCGATGGACCTCCATCTGAGCTCCGCGGTACGGCTCGCTCCTGCCGACTCCTCGGGCGGAATGCCGCCGGAGAGCCGGCTCAGCATGCCGTCCCAGGATCTGCGATTCGCACGTCGTCAGCTGGCGCCGGCGCAGCCCTCCGCCGCCGTGATATTCGCCCGCATCATCCTGGTGGTGGTCTCGATCGGGGTCACGGTCTACGGCGTCTACCAGATGCTGCAGGTGGTGCGATTCGCCAACATGACCTGGCTCCAGGGCCTGATGATCTTTTTCTTCGCGATCTCGCTCGCCTGGATCGCGTTCGCGGCGGGTTCCGTGCTCGCCGGTGCATCGAAGCGCCGCGATCGGGCGCCCGGCGGGGGGGAGTGTCCGGGCGGCCTGACCGCGCTGGTGATGCCGATCTACAACGAGGACCCGACGCGCACCACCGCGGCGCTGCAGGCGATGGCCGAAGCGCTCGGTCGGATCGGCGCCAACGCGGCGTTCGAAATCGTCGTCCTGTCCGACTCGACCAACGCCGATGCCTGGATCCGGGAGACCGTGGCGGTCGGCGCATTGCGCCGCTCGCTCGCGGCGGTGATGCCGGTGTGGTACCGGCGGCGCTGGCGCAACGTCGCGCGAAAGTCCGGCAATCTCGAGGACTTCGTCACCCGCTGGGGAGGGCGCTACGACCACATGATCGTGCTCGACGCCGACAGCCTCATCGATGCAACGACCCTCAAGCGGCTCGTGCAGATGATGCACGAGGATCCCGCCCTGGGCATTCTGCAGACCGCGCCGCAGCTGATCGGGGCGCGCACCTTCTTCGGCCGCCTGCAGCAGTTTGCCGCGAGCGCCTACGGGCCGGTCATCACGCGCGGCCTGGCGGCCTGGTCGGGCGACAGCGGCAATTATTGGGGCCACAACGCCATCATCCGCGTGCGGGCATTCGCCGACTGCTGCGGTCTGCCGGAGCTCGAGGGGCGCAAGCCCTTCGGCGGCCACGTCCTGTCGCACGATTTCGTCGAGGCCGCGCTCATGCGCCGCGGCGGATGGAAGGTGCGGATGACGACCGAGTGCGGCGGCTCCTGGGAGGAGTCGCCCCCGTCGCTGATCGACGTGGCCATCCGCGACCGGCGCTGGGCGCAGGGCAATCTGCAGCACATGAAGATCATCGGCGCATCGGGACTGTCCTTCGCGAGCCGGCTGCATCTCGGCATCGGCATCATGAGCTACCTTTCCTCGCCGCTCTGGTTGTTGATGCTCGGCATCGGATTCGCGCTCGCCGTGCAGTCGCACCTGATCCGCCCGGAATACTTCAATCACGACTTCCAGATGTTTCCGACCTGGCCGCGTTTCGATGTGGAGCTGATGATGGAGCTGTTCTGGTTCAGCATGGTCGTGCTGCTGATCCCGAAGATGCTCGGGCTGATCCGCGCGCTATCCTCGGCCCGGGTGCGGCGCGGAGGCGGCGGTGTGATCGGCATCGGCGCGAGTTTCCTGCTCGAGGTGGTCTTGTCGGCGCTCTACGCGCCGGTCATGATGATGCTGCAGAGCCGCCATGTCTTCGAGGTGTTTCTCGGCCGCGATTCGGGCTGGAATCCGCAGCGGCGGGACGGCGGCGGAACGAGCTGGGGCGATGCCTGGCACTTCCACAAGCGCGACATGCTGCTGGCCGCCATCGCGGGGACCGTGTTCTGGTTCCTGTCGCCGGCGCTGCTCGCCTGGGTATCGCCGGCGCTGCTCGGACTTTTGCTGGCGGTGCCGCTGTCGCGCGCGAGCGGCAGCGAATGGCTCGGCTCCGCGCTCTCGAAGGTCGCGCTGCTGCGCACGCCGGAAGAGCTCGAGGTGCCCTCGCTGGTGGGGCGGCGCGCGGAACTGATCGCCACGGCGCATGTCCTTCCCGACGACGGGCTGAAGTTCCTGGCGCGAAATCGCGAAGCGCGAACGGCGCACGTCGACGGCAATCTCCCCCGGCCCGTCGATCCGCCGGGGCGCCCCGACCCCGATGCATTCACCGCGCAGCAGAAGCTCGTCGATGCCCGATCCCTGGAGGAGGCGCTCGGATGGCTGACGCGCGTGGAGCGCGTCGAAGTCGCCGGCAGCGCCCGCCTCCTCAACCAGCTCGCGCAGCTTCCGGACGCGCAGGCTCCCACTTTGTTGATCTGAAGGACTGCAAGCACATGACCGATCGTCGTTCGGTATTGAGATTGGCCCTGGGATTCGCGGGCGGACAGCTCCTGCGTCCGGCGGGCGCGGACGCCGCGCAACAGGGCCCGCTGGCCGCGCCGCCCGCAGCCGCGCCGCCCGCGGCGCAGGCATTCGACTTCGCCTGGCTCAAGGGCCAGGCGCATTGGCTCGCGAGCAACGCGTTTCAGCCGTCGAAGGACTCGCTTCCGCCGGCGATGGGAAAGCTCGGCTACGACCAGTATCAGTCCATCCGGTTCCGCGGCGACCACGCGCTGTGGGCGGACGCGGGGCTCGCGTTCCGCCTCCAATTCTTTCACGTCGGCCGCAACTTCACCGAGCCCGTGCACATGTACGAGGTCATCGACGGTCAGGCGCACGAGATCGTCTATGACCCGGCGATGTTCGAGTGGGACAAGAGCGGCGTCGACCCCGCCGTCATGAAGGACCGCGCGGGCTTTGCGGGATTTCGGGTGCAGTTCATCACCGACTGGCGCGACGACGTGGCGGCATTCCTCGGCGCGAGCTACTTCCGAGCCGTCGGCGGCGACACGCGGCAATACGGCCTGTCGGCGCGCGCACTGGCGGTCGACACCGCGTTCCCCCGTCCGGAGGAATTTCCGCGGTTCACCTCGTTCTGGTTCGAGCGGCCCGCCAAGGATTCCGGCACGCTCACGCTGTACGCGCTGCTCGATTCGCCGAGCATCGCCGGCGCGCTGCGCTTTCAGATCACCCCCGGCGGCACCCAGATCATGAACATCGACACCGCCTACTACCCCAGAAAGCCCATCGAGCGGCTCGGGATCGCGCCGCTCACCAGCATGTTTTTCTACGGCGAGAACGACCGGCGCGCGGCGAACGATTGGCGCCCCGAGATCCACGACTCGGACGGCCTGTCCATGTGGACCGGCCCAGGCGAGTGGATCTGGCGGCCGCTGGTCAATCCGCCGCAACTGCATCTGAACTCGTACTTCGACGACAATCCGCGCGGGTTCGGTCTGCTGCAGCGGGACCGCAACTTCGATCACTATCAGGACGATGGGGTGTACTACGACCGGCGGCCGAGTCTGTGGGTGGAGCCGAAGTCCGGAGCCGGCGGCGGCTGGGGCAAGGGCGCCGTGCAGCTGGTTGAAATCCCCACCGTCGACGAGACCTTCGACAACATCGTCGCCTTCTGGAATCCGGCCGAAAAGCCCAAGCCGGGGCAGGAGTTGCTGTTCGGCTACCGATTGTACTGGGGCACCAAGATGCCCTACTCCTCTCCTCTCGGCCACACCATCGCCACGCGCACCGGAATCGGCGGCACCGTCGGCGTCAAGCGGCAGTACTACTCCTGGCATTTCGCGGTCGATTTCGCAGGCGGCGAGCTGGGCGCATTGCCCAAGGATTCCGCCGTGGAGGCCGTCATCACGACATCGCGCGGCTCCACCGAACACGTCACGGCGCATTTCGTCGCGGAATTCTCAGGCTACCGGGCGCTGTTCGACGTGCGGCCGCCGGAGGACTCCGTCGAGCCCATCGACCTGCGGATGTACCTGCGCATCGACGGCCGGCCGCTGACGGAGACGTGGATCTACCAGTGGACCCCGCCTTCCTTGAAGGATCGCAAGCTCGCCATACAGTGACGGTCCTGGATCCGGTGACGCGCGCAGCGCCCGCGCCGCGGCGGCGCCCGGGGCATGCCCTACTTGGGCCGCAATACCAGGCTCTTGAGCCGCTGCGTGTCGCCGGTGGCGCGCCGCAAATCCGCCTCCCGCTTGAGGAAGGGCTGCGCGGCGTGCGGATCGAGGATGGCCACGCGATACTCCTGCAGCTGCTGTTTGAGGAGCGGTAGGAGCGCGCGTTGCGATTCCGCCTCGTTCGAACCCAGGTTCAGGCAGGTGCAGTACAGGTCGAAATACTCGGCATAGAGTTCCTCGTAACGCTGCATCGGATCGAGGAACGCCGGGTCGCGCACGACGTCCGCCCCGAGATGGCTGGTGCAAAGATGGCTGCACGCCTTGCGCAGATACGCGCCGTGCTCGGAAATGATCGCCGCCTCGTAGCTTCGACCCGGGCGAAAGTGCGCGATCACCCGCTGCCGCTGCCGGCCACGCACCGAGCTTTGGCGCAGGTAGTGGAACAGCGCCTTTCCATGCAGCAGGCGGAAGGTGGTCTGCTTGAGCTCTCCGACCTGCATGCGCGGGCCGCAGTCGGCAAGCTTGCGCATCAGATTGGAGTGTTCGCGCTCCCAGAGGGTCCACGCCTCGGGATTCTCGAGGACGCGGCGCGCGATCAGCTGCTCCCCGGCATCCGCGCTGACGAGCGCCGCCTGCACGCGGTCAGTCGATTCGCGCATGAGGCGCGCATGACTGATCGCGTGATGCAACATAATCCTTCCCTCCTCACGCTACACTCTGTCAAAGATGTTTAGGAGTCAACCGTATCCATGGGGAGACAGCGGGAAAACCGGGCGGGAGTTCTGTGCGGCGGCCGGCGCGGCTGACGCAATGCGACCGGCGGACCTTAGTGCGGTGCGATCGGAACCGAACGCAGGATCAATAGCTGCGCGACAGCAACCACTGCGCCAGCGAACGAAGCGGCGCAGCACGCTCGCCGAATGGAACCAGTGCTTCGAGCGCTTGGTCGTGCAGCAAATGCACCCGCTGCTGCGATGCCTCGATGCCGATGACCGAGGGGTGCGTCGGCTTGGCGTGTTGCCGATCGGCACCGGTGGCCTTGCCGAGCGTCGAGACGTCGCCCAACACGTCGAGCAGGTCATCCTGAATCTGAAAGGCGAGGCCGACTGCGGCGGCGAACCGGGAGAGCGCCTCGTAGCGCGCCGCCGGCAGATCGGGCGCGCAGGCGGCCGCCATCAGCACGCTCGCGCTGATGATGGCGCCGGTCTTGCGGGCATGCATGTCCTCGACCGCCGCGACATCGAGCTTCCGGCCCTGCACCTCCAGATCGATCGCCTGTCCCCCGGCCATGCCGAACGTGCCGCTGGCTTCGCTCAGCATGTCGATCAAACGCAGCCGCACCGCGGGTGCCTGCGGCAGCGACGCATCGCGGGCCAGCAATTGGAAAGCCAGCGGTTGCAGTGCGTCACCGACCAGGATCGCGGTCGCCTCGTCATAGGCCTTGTGGCAGGTCGGACGGCCGCGCCTCAAGTCGTCGTCGTCCATGGCGGGCAGATCGTCGTGCACCAAGGAATACACGTGGATCAGCTCGATGGCACAGGCGACCGCTTCCACCTGCTCCTCCGAGAGGCCGACGGCATGCGCCGTCGCAAATGTGAGGGCGGGTCTGATCCGCTTTCCCCCGCCAAGCACGCTGTAGCGCATGGCCTCATGCAGGCGAGCCGGTGTTTCGGTGGCCGCAGGCAGACGCCGGTCGAGCGCGCGCTCCATGTGCAGACGCCAAGTCTCGAGTTGCTTCGCGAACGCCCCGTCATCCTGCGAAGAAGATCGGGCCGGGTTGCGGAGATCGGCTGCGTTGCTCACTGGAAGGTCGTGGCCGCCGCTCAGTGCGTGGCCGCCACTCGCTGGCCTTCATCCGAGTCGCGCGACATCCGCTTGATGTCGGAGAGCGCCACGGTCGCCACGGTGCCGGGGGCCGCGCCCTCGGCGTAATGGAACGGCAGCTCCGGGGCCATCGGGCCGGAGACCCGCGGTCCCCTGAGCGAGGCCAGCATGGCCTTCACAGGGTGGCTGAACGCGTCGTTCACGGCCGTACCCTCGAAACCGCAATGTGCCATGCAGTTGTCGCAGCGCGGATTCTTGCCCACGCCGTACTTGTCCCATTCGGTGTCCTCGATGAGCGAGCGGTAGCTCGGCGCGTATCCCTCATCGGACAGCAGATAGCACGGACGCTGCCACCCGAATACGTTGTAGGTCGGGTTGCTCCAGGGCGTGCACTGGTACGTCTGATTGCCCGCGAGGAAATCGAGGAACAGACCGGAGTGGTTGAACGACCAGCCCTTGCCCGACGGCCGCTGCCGGCGCTTGAAGATCTCCCGGAACAGCTGCTTGCTCGCGTGGCGGCCGAGGAATACGTCCTGGCGCGGCGCATGATGGTAGCTGTAGCCGGGCGAGACGGTGATGCCCTCGATGCCGAGACTCATGGCGGTGTCGAAGAACTCCGCGACGTCGTCCGGATTTTCGCCGTTGAACAACGTGCAATTGATGGTGACCCGGAATCCCCTGCCGCGGGCCAGTTCGATCGCGGCCACCGCCTTGTCGAACACCCCCTCCTGGCATACCGACTCGTCATGGCGCTCGCGGTTGCCGTCCAGATGGATGGAGAAGGTCAGGTACGGCGAGGGCTGATACTCGTCGATGTGTTTGGACAACAGGATGGCGTTCGTGCAGAGGTACACGAACTTCTTGCGCTGGACGATGCCGGCGACGATCTGCGGCATCTCCTTGTGGATCAGCGGCTCGCCGCCCGGAATGGAGACGATGGGTGCGCCGCATTCATCCACGGCCTTCAGCGCATCCTCCAGGCTGACCCGCTTCTGCAGAATCTCCTTGGGATAATCGATCTTGCCGCACCCGGCGCACGCCAGGTTGCACTGGAACAGGGGCTCCAGCATGAGAACCAGGGGGTAGCGCTTGTCGCCCCGGAGTTTGCGTCCGGCGAGGTATTTCGCCACCCGATACATTTGCAGAAGAGGTATTGCCATGTCCTATGTTACCGCGGCTTGGTCTATTTGGGCGCCAGGTTGATATTTCGGGCCAAATTAAGATTGGCTCATCAAGCGCGAAAAGCGAGCACGTCTGGTCGATGATCGCGCCATACCCTGGCCCATTCCAGCATGAACCACGGCGTATATCTCGTACTGTCGGCGCCCGCCATTTCCTTTTGTAGGACTTCGGGAGCCATCCACCGCCAATCCGCGATCTCCTCCGGATTGACCTTCGGAACGGCGGCGGTGCGGCCGATAAACACGGAGCACAGCTCGTGCTCCGCGCCCGTGGCGTCGAATTGCGCGTGGTATTGGAACTTGAACAGGAATTTGAGGTCGCAGCGAATGCCCAGTTCTTCCCAGAGACGTCGCCGGGTGGCGACATCCATGGTCTCCGCGTGGCGCGGATGGCTGCAGCAACTGTTGGACCAATACAGCGGCCAGAGCCGCTTGGTGGCGGCGCGCTGTTGCACCAGGAGTTCGGCGCGCTCGTTGAAGATCAGCAGGGAGAATGCGCGATGCAGCACCCCCCGGCCCTCGTGGCACAGCGATTTGCTCAAGTGGCCCACCCGCCGGTCCGCCGGGTCCACGAGGATGAGGGCGTCCGAATCTGCCATAATATCCCTATTATCGATTCGGTCCGCAGGTCCAGCTTCGTCCATCTCGATAGCCTCAACGGGTCGGCGTCTCCGCCGACGGTCATCGGCGGATCATAGCGTCATGCGGAATGGCCGCGCCAGCCTGCGGTGGAACTGCCCGCCCCCCTGCCGGCCGCGCCGTAACCGCACAGTTGGAGTTCTTCAGTGATCGCGAGTCCACATACATGGATGTCCTGGTTGGGTACCGCGCTTGCGGCGGCGGTTGCCGTCTACACCGTGTTGGCCGCCTATGCCGTACGGACCCGCCTCAAGGCCCACCCCGCCTGCGAGTCGCTGCGCAAGGCCGCGCCGGTGACCATGCTCAAGCCGCTGTGCGGCGCGGAGCACGAGCTCTACGAGTGCCTGCGCTCGTTTTGCGACCAGGACTATCCCCGCTTCCAGGTCGTGTTCGGGGTCTGCGACGAGGACGACCCGGCGATCGGGGTGGTCGCCCGCCTCGCCCGCGAATTTCCCGGCGTGGACATCCAACTCGCCGTCGATCGCCGGCAGCACGGCACCAGCCGCAAGGTGAGCAACCTGATCAACATGATGCCCTACGCGCATCACGATCTTCTGGTGATCTCGGACAGCGATGTGCGCGTGGGCCGGGACTATCTCGCCCGCATCGTCGCCCCGCTCGCCGAGCCCGCGGTGGGCATTGTCACCTGTCCCTATCTGGGCCGCCCCATGAAGGGGCTCTGGTCGCAGCTCGGCTCCTTGTTCATCAACGATTGGTTCACGCCGTCCGTCCGGGTCGCGGCCATGTTCGGATCGCGGGCTTTCGCCTTCGGCGCGACCATCGCGATCCGGCGGCACGTCCTGCGGCGGATCGGCGGATTCGCGGCGATCGCCAACCAGCTGGCCGACGATTACCGGCTGGGAGAATTGACGCGCGCATTGGGTTTGCGCACCGTGCTCTCCGACGTGGTGGTCGAGACGTGCGTCGACGAGCGGAGCTTCGGCGAGCTCGTGAATCACGAATTGCGGTGGCTGCGCACGATCCGCATCGTGCGGCCGGTGGGCTACAGCCTCTCGGTCGTGACCTTCGGCGTGCCCGTGGCCGCCGCCGGGTGCCTGCTCGCCGGCTTTGCCCTGCCGGCGCTCACCCTGCTCGCCGTCACCGCCCTCGCCAGGATCGTGCTGCATCTTCGAGTGCGCGGCGCGAATTTTCCGCCGGCGCACCAGCTGCTGCTGCTGCCGGCGCGGGACATGTTGAGTCTCGCCTTGTGGGCATGGGGCTTCGCGACGCGGCGCGTTCAATGGCGCGACGACAGCTTCGACGTCGCCCGCGACGGGTCGGTCGATCCCGTGGTGAGGGACGCTGCTTGAAGCGCTTGATCGTGACCGCCGACGATTTCGGCACGGCGCACGAGGTGAACGAAGCGGTCGAAACGGCCCATCGCGCCGGCATTCTCACGGCGGCGAGCCTCATGGTGTCGGGAGCCGCGGCCGCGGACGCCGTGGCCCGCGCGCGCCGCATGCCGCAACTGCGTGTCGGACTGCATCTCGTGCTTGTGGAGGGCCGTCCGACGCTGCCCGCCTCGCAGGTCTCGAGTCTGGTCGGCGCCGATGGCTCGTTTCGCACCGACATGGCGGCGCTCGGCGCCGCGATCGCCTTCAGCCCGCGGGTTCGCCGTCAGCTCGCCGCGGAGATCACCGCGCAGTTCGAGGCCTTTGCCGCGACCGGACTCGCGCTCGATCATTGCAATGCGCACAAGCACTACCATCTGCACCCCGCGATCGGCGGCTTGATGTCCTCCATCGGGCGCCGTTTCGGGGTTCGCGCGGTGCGCGTGCCCGCGGAACCGCTCTCGGTGCTGCGTAAGATCGAACCCTCGACGGCGCGCGGTGCCGCCCTCGTCACGGCGCCGTTCGCCTGGCTGCTGAAGCGCCGCTTTCGCGCCGCAGGGCTCGCCACTTCCGACCGCGTATTCGGGCTGCACTGGTCCGGCGCGATGACCCAGCCGCGTCTCGCCGGGCTGCTGCGGCATCTGCCGGACGGGCTGACGGAAATCTATCTGCATCCCGCCACCGGCGCTTATGCGGGATCTGCGCCGGGGTACCGCTACCGGGAGGAGATGGAGGCGCTCGCGTCCCCGGACATCGTGCGCCTGTGCCGCAGCGGCGCGATCCGACTGGGTGGTTTCACCGACTTTGCTGCTGCGGGGGCGGGTGATTCACCGCGTGGCATGCGGCCTCAGGAGACCGCGCCATGAGCTCGGCCCCATTCACCGCGGGCGGTCGGGAGCGCGAGGATTTTCCGGGCGGTCCCATCCGCGTCGGCAGCGAGGCCCACCTCGAGCTGTTTTGCAGGACGCTGCTCGACACCTTCAATCCCTACAAGCCGGCGGTGATCGATTGGCCGCGCCTGGATGAAGCGGCCCGCGCGCGCCTCGTGGCGCTGCCCATCTGGGACATCGCGGTGCAGACCGAGGGCCGTGCGCGGCTCAACGTCGCTTCTTACGCCTCTCAAGTGTCCGATCCTCTGCTGCGCCGGGCGGTGGAGCTCAACGCGTTCGAGGAGGGCCGCCACAAGCATGTGCTCTCGAACCTGGTGCAGGCATACGGCATCGAGCTCGCGCCCGAGCCTCCGTATCCCGCGCCGCGAGACCCGGAATGGGCATTCATGGTCACCGGCTACAGCGAATGCATCGACAGCTTCTTCGCGTTCGGCCTGTTCGCGGCCGCCAAGCGATCCGGATTCTTTCCGGAGGAATTGGTCGATACCTTCGAGCCGGTGATCCAGGAGGAAGGCCGTCACATCCTGTTCTTCGTCAATTGGGCGGCGTGGCATCGGCGCAGGATGCCCGTCTGGCGCCGGCTGTATTTCGAGCTTAAGGTGCTCGCCGTCTGGATCTACCTGATCTGGGAGCGGATCGGGATCGCGCGCAATGTCGGCGGCGCTCCGGAGGACAACAACTTCACGCTGACCGCCTCGAAATCCGTGCACGAGGATATCAGCGTGGGCGAACTGATCGAGACCTGCCTGTCGGAGAACGAGCGGCGGATGAGCCTCTACGATCGACGCCTGCTCCGGCCGCGATTCGTGCCGGCGCTCGCCCGATGGGCCCTGCGCTTCATCCGCCCGCGCCGCGCCACCCACGCCCCGTGAAGGTCCGGGCCTTGCTGGTCGCGGCGCTGGGCCTCGCCCTCGCCGCGTATCTGGTGCTGCACGTGGGCTTTGCGGCGGTGCTGTCGGCCGCGTCCCAGGTTGGCTGGGCGGGCTTCGCGCTGCTGTGCATCTACGGGCTCGCGCTGTTCCCGTTGCTGGGGGCGTCTTGGTCCGTGCTGCTCCCGAAGGCCGGCGTCGGCATCTGGGTCTTCGTCTGGGCGCGATTGGTGCGCGAATCCGCCTCGGACGTGCTGCCTTTCTCGCAGGTCGGCGGCATCGTGTTCGGCGCGCGAACCGCCATCCGCCATGGCGTGGCGAGTCCCGAGGCGTTCGCCTCGACCATCGTCGACGTGACCAGCGAGGCATTGGCGCAGATCGCCTTCATCGCGCTCGGCTTCGCGATCCTGAGCGCCGGCGCGCCCCGCGCCTCCTCCGCCGCCGCCCTCACGCGGGCTTTCGCGGTGGGGCTCGCCTTGGCGGTGATCGCGGGTGTGTCGCTGGTCTTCCTGCAGCGCTACGGTCATCGCGTGATGCAAAGGATCGCCACGCGTCTCGTGCCCGGGGCCGCCGCCTCCGCTGCGGCGCTCGCGGATTCCCTGGACGAGCTCTACCGCTCGCGGCCCAGGATCGCGCTTTCCTCCGCGATGCATCTGATCGGGTGGCTCGCGAGCGGAGCCGGCACCTGGATCGCGTTCAGGCTCATCGGCGTGCGTGTGGAGCTGGCTTCGGTGATCGCCATCGAGAGCCTGGTCGGCGCGGTCAAGAGCGCCGCCGCTCTCGTTCCGAACGCGCTCGGCGTTCAGGAGGCGAGCTACGCCGCGTTCGCGCCCCTGTTCGGCATCGGACCCGAGTTCGGCCTCGCGGTGTCGCTCCTGCGCCGAGCGCGGGACATTGCGATCGGCGCGCCGGTCCTTTTGATCGCGCATGCCGACGCCGGCCGGCGCGTGATCGGGCGCGCTCCGGACTCCTAGGCAAGCCAACCGCGGGCGCGGAACCAGCGCACCGCGTCCGCCAGGGCCTCGGCGGGCGGACGCCAGGAATACCCCAGTTCGCGCTCGGCCTTCGCGCTGGAGAAGAACATGCGCTTGCGCGACATCCGCACGCCCTCGAGAGTCAGGCGCCCGCTGCGCCCGGAGATTTTGGCGACGCCTTCCGCGACATAGGCCATCGGCAGCACCAGCGCGTACGGCAGGCGAACCCGCGGCGGCCTGCGTCCCACGATGCGTGCGATCTCCCCGAGGATCTGCTCGAGCGTCATGTCCACGCCGCCGAGAATGTAGCGCTCGCCCGCGCGTCCGCGCGCGAGCGCCAGAAGATGTCCTTGGGCAACGTCATCGACGTGCACCACGTTCAGACCGGTGTCGACGTAGGCGGGCATGCGGCCTGCGGCTGCATCGAGCACCACCCGGCCCGTGGGCGTGGGCTTCACGTCGCCGGGCCCGATCGGTGTGGAGGGGTTGACGATGACCACTGACAACCCCTCCCGGGCCGCCTCGAGCGCCGCCTGCTCGGCGAGAAACTTCGAGCGTTTGTAGTGGCCGATCATCGCCTCGAGCGCGACCGGCGTGCGTTCGTCGCCGGGGGATCCGTCGGCCGGAATGCCGATGGTCGCGACGCTGGAGGTGTAGACCACCCGCCCGACGCCGCCGCGGTGCGCTGCCATCAGGATGTTGCGCGTCCCGTCGACGTTGGCGCGGTACAGCTGCGAGGGATCCGGGGCCCCGAGCCGATAGTCGGCGGCGACATGGAACAGGGCGGCGCAATCGGCGACCGCGCGGTCCAGCGATGCCGGGTCGGTGAGGTCCCCAACCGCCAGCTCGACGGACAGTGCGCTGAGATTGCTCCGATCAGAGCCCTCGCGCACCAGCGCGCGCACCGCCCAGCCGTCGGCGAGCAGCGCCCGCGCCACCGCCGAGCCGACGAATCCGGTCGCCCCGGTGACCAACGCCCTCACCGTCGATCGTCCCGGAGCATCGACGCGGGCGCCATCGAGCCGAGCTTCCCGACCGCACGCAGGGAATCCATGGCGGCGCGATAGCGACGCGCCAGCCGCATGAGCGGCACCACGTCGGCGGGCGATCGGAGGAGGCCCAGAACGAGCCGCCCGATCTGCACCTGTCCCGATTCGCTGGCGGCCGTGACCGCGGCCGGAATCGCATCGCGCGCGGTGTCGACAATGACGCGTATCGCCATGAACGGCACGTGGCTGGCGGCGGCGACCTCCGCCACGGCGGAGCTTTCCATGTCCACCGCCACCGCGCCGCTTTCGCGTCGCGCCGCCGCCTTGGCGGCCACGCCGGCGATGGGCTGTGTGCAGGTGAGAAGCGCGCCGGACACCAGCGGTCGGCATGAGGCGATGGACGCGGTCAGCGCATCGCGCCAGGCGGCGGCCGTGGCGAACCGCATGCCGTCCGGCGCCACCACTTCGCGTGGAATGCACACCGCGCCGGCCTGCAGGTCCGGATCGAGGCCGCCGGCCATGCCCCAGCTGATCAAAGCCCGGGCGCCGGCTTCGATGAGTCCGCGGGCGGCCCTTCCGGCGGCGGCGCATCCCATTCCGCTTACCGCCCGAAGCGTGCCGTCCGCTAACACGCGAAATCCCGCGTTGCCTTGGACCGAGGGACCGAGCGTACGCGCCTCTCGATCGAGCGCCGCGACGACGCCCGCCACATTCAATGGGTGGTTCCGGCCCGGGTCAGCGTTCGATAGGCGGCGAGCGCCCACAGCGGGAAGTAGCGGCAGTAGCCGTGGTACTTGAGGTAGAACACCCGCGGGAACCCGGGCGCCGTGAAGGTCGGATCGCTCCACAGCCCGTCGGCCTGCTGCGTGCGCATGAGGTGATTGACGCCGCGACGCACCGTCTCCGACGCCGCTTCGCCCGCGGCGAGCAGCCCCAAGAGCGCCCAAGCCGTGTGGTAGGGCGTGCTCGGCGCATTGGCGTCGAGCGGATTCTGGTAGCCGTCGTTGCTCTCGCCCCAGCCGCCGTCCGGGTTCTGGCGGCCATTCAGCCATCCCACCGCGCGGCGAACCGCCTGATCGTCCGGCGATATACCGGCCTGCGAGAACGCGGTGAGCACCGACCACGTGCCGTAGATGTAGTTGGTCCCCCAACGGCCGAACCACGAGCCGTCGGGCTCCTGCTCCGCGCGCAGATAGGCGAGCGCGCGCTCCAACGCGCGCTTGTCCTCTGCGCGCCCGATGCGGGAGAGCACGGTCACGACCCGGGCGCTCACGTCGCTGGTGGGAGGATCGAGCAGCGCGCCGTGATCGGCGAACGGAATCTTGTTCAGGTAATACGAGGTGTTGTCCGCGTCGAAGGCGGCGAAGCCGCCGTTCTCGCTCTGCATGCCCACGAGCCAGTCGAGTGCACGCGAGATGTTCTCGGCGTAGTCGGCCGCATTCGGGGCCTGGTGCATCGACCAGGCAACCACCGCGGTGTCGTCCAGATCCGGGTAGTAATCGTTGGCGAACTGAAACGCCCAGCCACCGCCCTTGAGATTGGGCCTGTCGACCTGCCAATCGCCCGGCTCGTCGAGAATCTGCTCGGCCTGCAGCCAGTCGAGCGCGCGAGCCGATGCCTCGGCGGACGGAGTGCATCCCGCCTCCTGCATGGCGAGACTGGTCAGGGCCGTGTCCCACACGGGGGACACGCAGGGCTGGCAATACGCGCTCGACGGCCCCACGACCAGCAGCTTTTGCAGCGCGCGCTTGGCGGTCATGCGGCGCGGGTCGTCCGCCGGGTATCCCAAAATCGTCATCACTTCCAGCGCATTCACCATCGCGGGGAAAATCGCGCCGAGCCCGTCCTCTCCGTTCAGCCGCTCGAGCATCCACTGCTCCGCGGCGCGCGTGGCGCGTTCCCTCATCGATTGGGGAATGAAGGGGTCGATGCGCCGGGCCAGCCGATCGACGACCAGCAGCACCCTGCCCAACCAGCCGCCCTGGCGTGCGTCGCGGAAATAGTCGCGCTCGACCTCGGGAGGTGTCGTGAACAGCTCGCGAATGTGCACGTCCCTCGGATTCTTGGCGAGCGGCTTCTTCGTGCACAAGATGAACAGCGGCACCATGACGGTGCGGGACCAGTACGAGACCTTGTCGAGGTGGAAGAAGAACCACTTCGGCAGCAGCATGATCTCGACGGGAATGTAGGGCACGCCGCGCCACGGGATCTGTCCGAACAGCGCGAGGGCGATGCGCGTGAACACGTTCGAGCGCGCGGCGCCGCCGCGCTCGAGAATCGCCGCCCGCGCACGCGCCATGTGCGGCGCCTTCACATCGTCGCCCGCTAGCTTCAGCGCGTAGTAGGCTTTTACGGTGCAGCTCATGTTGAACTCGCCGCCGTGGTACAGCGGCCAGCCGCCGGAGGGCTGCTGATGGGCCCGCAAATAGACCGCGATCTTGGCCTCGAGCTCGGTGTCGATCTCGTCCAGGAAGTGCATCATCATGATGTATTCGGCGGGTATGGTGCAGTCGGCCTCGAGCTCGAACAGCCAATACCCCGCGGCGTTCTGCTTGGCGATCATGGCGTCGCGCGCGTGCGCGATCGCCCGGTCCAGCAGGCTCGACACGGTCTTGGTGAGCGACAGTGAGACCACATCGGCGCGTTCGCGCGCCTCGGTCTCGGCGGTCAGGGGCTTCTTGGCGATGCGAATCATGATCCGGAGCTCCCGTAGGAGCGGCGCCGCGGCTCGGCTTCCTGCGCGGCGAACTGACCTGCGGGCGGTGGATCGAACTCGGCGCGCTCGCGCGGCGGGGGAAAGTGGCTGCGACGCGTCTCGGAACCAGGAGCGAGCGGCAGTCCGCGGGCGGCCAGGGCGAACAGTCGCCGCAGCAAAAAATCGTTGCGGATGGAAAGGTCGGTCAAAATGCGCGTCATGGTTACCGCCGAGCGGGAGATTTTGACCTGAGATCCCGCGGTAAAGCCGGGATTTTTATGAATTTTTTGCAATGTGAGTACCGCGAGCCCGACGGCCCATAGACAAAAACGCCGTATCCCGGTCTGTTTGCCGGGGATCAGCAAGGTGTAATCCAGGGCGTTGCGCAGATGAGCATGCGCCACCCCGATGAGCTCGTTCATTCCGGCATCGAATCCCGGATTTCGGGGCGTGGGGGTGAGCCGGGCCAAGTCGACCTGGTGGGGGGTGAACACCTCCTGGGGCAGCCAACAGGCGCCGCGGCTCCTGTCCTCCCACACATCCTTGAGAATATTGGTCATCTGCAGGCCCTGGGCGAATGACACTGCGAGGGACTGCAGCCCGGCGCGGTTCCGCGCGGCGCCGTCGGAATAGTCGCAAAAGAGCTCGGTGAGCATCTCCCCGACGACGCCCGCGACGTAGTAGCAATACTCGTCGAGGTCGGCCTTATGGGGCAGCCCGCGGATGCTGGCGGTCGACTGGAAGCGCGGCATGCCATAGCACATGAGCTCGACGCAGCGCTGGATCGCGGCCCGTTGGGAAGGATTCAGCGAGGCGGTGACGTTCAACACCCGCGCCATATGGACGACCAGATCGCGCTCAGTTGCGAGGGTGCGGTTCGATAAGTGCGCCTCTACCTCCGCCGCGAGGGGCGATGCATCCGCGCGGCCGGCCACGACCGCCTTGAAGCGCTCCAGAAACGCCAGAGTCTGTTCCGGGGGAAGGGCCGGCTCGTCCTCAATGGTGTCCGCGATTCGGCACAGCAGATAGGCATTGGTGACCGCCACCCGCAACGGTTCGGGCAGCTGCGGAATCGTCAGCGCGAACGTGCGCGATACGTGCGGGAGGATCTGATCTTGGTAGGCTTCATCTGAAATGCCGGAATCCATACGAGCAGTCTCTTGGAAAAGTCAGCGGGAAAGCACCCTGGGACATGGTGTGGCGCAAAATACCCAAGTGCTTCAGGGAGGCTGCCCTCGACCCACAGATCACTATAGCGGCCAGCCCCGCGTTGCCGCAACGTCGCAGGCTACGGTGGCGATTATGCCACAACACCCTTCGGCCATTTCCCGCAAAGGCTCGGTCCAGTATAAACTGGCCCAAATGATCCCGCCACCCAACACCTATCCGTTGCTCGAGTCGATCCACCTGCCGGCGGACCTGCGCAAGCTCCCGCAATCCAAGCTGCAGCAGCTGGCGGATGAGCTGCGGCAGTTCCTGATCCAGAGCGTCAGTACTCGCGGCGGGCACTTCGCCGCCGGATTGGGCACGGTCGAGCTCACCATCGCGCTGCATTACATTTTCAATACACCGGATGACCGGCTGGTGTGGGATGTGGGCCACCAGGCGTATCCGCACAAGGTGCTGACGGGCCGCCGCGAGCTGCTGCATACGATCAAACAGGACAAGGGTCTGGCACCGTTCCCGACCCGAACCGAGAGCGACTACGATACCTTCGGCGTCGGCCACTCCAGCACCTCCATCAGCGCGGCGCTCGGCATGGCCATTGCGGCCGCCAAGCGCGGCGAGGACCGCCGCGCGGTCGCCATCATCGGCGACGGGGCGCTCACGGCGGGCATGGCTTTCGAGGCGCTCAATCACGCCGGCTCAGCGCCCGCGGACCTGCTGATCATCCTGAACGACAACGACATGTCGATTTCGGAGAACGTGGGCGCGCTCTCCAATTATCTGGCGCGCGCGCTGTCGGGGCGCATGTACGCGCATCTGCGCGAAGGCGGCAAGAAGGTCCTCCGGCAGATGCCCACGGTGTGGGAGCTCGCGCGCCGGTCGGAGGAGCACCTGAAGGGCATGGTATTGCCCGGCACGGTGTTCGAGGAGATGGGCTTCAATTACATCGGCCCGGTCGACGGGCATGACCTCAAGTCGCTCGTCACCACGCTCGGCAACGTCAAAAAGCTCCGCGGCCCGCAATTTCTGCACGTGGTGACCCGCAAGGGCAAGGGCTATGCGCCCGCCGAGGCGGACCCGATCAAATGGCATGGCCCGGGTCCCTTCGATCCGGTGAGCGGCAAGATCTTCAAGGAAGTGAGCACGGGGCCCTCCTATTCGCAGATCTTCGGTCAATGGCTGTGCGACATGGCGGAGCGCGACCCCACGATCATCGGCATCACGCCGGCGATGCGCGAGGGTTCGGGGCTGGTCGAGTACTCGAAGCGCTTCCCGGATCGGTATTTCGATGTCGCGATTGCCGAGCAGCACGCGGTCACCTTCGCGGCCGGCCTCGCCTGCGAGGGATTCAAACCGGTCGTCGCCATCTATTCGACCTTCCTGCAGCGCGCCTACGATCAGCTGATCCATGATGTTGCGTTGCAGAATCTCCCCGTAGTGTTTGCCCTGGATCGGGCGGGCTTGGTCGGCAGCGACGGTGCGACCCATCAAGGTGCCTATGACCTGACGTTCATGCGTTGCATTCCAAACATCGTGATCATGGCGCCGGCGGACGAGAACGAGTGTCGCCAAATGCTGTTCACGGGCACGACGCTGTCGTCGCCGTCCGCCGTGCGCTATCCGCGGGGTACGGGTCCCGGCGTGGCCGTGGTGTCCGAGATGAGCGCGCTGCCGGTCGGCAAGGCGCAGCTTCGGCGCGAGGGCCGCGGCGGTCTCGCCATCCTCGCTTTCGGCACGCTGCTGACGTTCGCCCACCGCATCGCCGAGCGGCTCGACGCGACCCTGGTCAATATGCGTTTCGTGAAGCCGATAGACCAGGAGATGATCGTCGATGTGGCGGCGCGCCATCGCGCCCTCGTGACCATCGAGGAAAACGCCGTGATGGGCGGGGCGGGCTCCGCGGTGAGCGAAGTGCTCGCGGCACATGGGGTATCATTGCCGGTATTGCATCTGGGCATTCCGGACCGATTCATCGAGCACGGCTCGCGCGAAACCTGCCTGGCCGCCGCCGGTCTCGATCTGGCCGGCCTGACGGCGAGCGTGGAAACTTGGTGGTCGTCGCAGAACCAGGAACGAGTCCGCTCGGTTCGCGGCGTCTGAGCCTCGGCGTCCGTTTCGGGGCGCCGGCCGATAGATATAGAACTTTTCAGAGAGATCGTCATGAGAACACTGTTCCTGCATCCTCCTTCATTCGACGGCTTCGATGGCGGCGCCGGGGCGCGCTATCAGGCGAAGCGCGAGATCCGCTCCTTCTGGTTCCCGACGTGGCTCGCGCAGCCCGCGGCGCTGGTGCCGGGCAGCAAGCTGATCGACGCACCCGCGGACGGCACGCCGATCGAGGATGTGCTCGCGCAGGCTCGCGACTTCGATCTCGTCATCATGCACACCAGCGCTCCTTCGTTTCTGAAGGACGCGCACGTTGCCGAGCTCCTCAAGAAGGAAAACCCGAAGCTCAAGATCGGCATGGTGGGCGCCCAGGTCGCCGTCGACCCGGCCGGTTCGCTGGCCGCGTCCCCTTCCGTCGACTTCGTCGCGCGCGAGGAGTTCGACTACACCTGCAAGGATGTGGCCGACGGCCTGCCCTTGGAAAGCATCGAGGGATTGAGCTTCCGCCGCGAGGACGGAACGCTTCAGCATAATGCCCCGCGGCCGATGATCGAGAACATGGATGAGCTGCCCTGGGTCGCACCGATCTACAAGCGCGATCTCAAGATCGAGAATTACTTCATCGGCTACCTGAAGCATCCGTACGTATCCATCTATACCGGCCGCGGCTGCCGTTCGAAGTGCACGTTCTGCCTCTGGCCGCAGACCGTCGGCGGTCATCGCTACCGCGTGCGCAGTCCGCAGAACGTCGTGGACGAAGTGCGCTGGATCAAGGAGAACATGCCGGAAGTGAAGGAGATATTCTTCGACGACGACACCTTCACCGATTTCAGGCCGCGCGCGGAGGAGATCGCCCGTGGACTCGGGAAACTCGGCGTCACCTGGTCGTGCAATGCCAAGGCCAATGTGCCATACCAGACGCTCAAGGTCATGAAGGACAACGGGCTGCGGCTGCTGCTGGTGGGCTACGAGTCGGGCAACGACCAGATCCTGCACAACATCCGCAAGGGCCTGCGCACCGACATCGCGCGGCGCTTCACCGAGGATTGCCGCAAGCTCGGCATCATCATCCACGGCACGTTCATCCTGGGACTGCCGGGCGAGACGCAGGAAACCATCCGCGAGACCATCCAGTACGCGGTGGACATCAATCCGCACACCATCCAGGTGTCCCTGGCGGCGCCCTATCCGGGCACCGAGCTGTACGCCCAGGCCGTTGCGAACGGCTGGCTCACGGACACCCAGAATGCGAGCCTCGTGAACAAGCAGGGCGTGCAGCTGTCGCCGTTGAGCTATCCGAATCTCGGGGCCGAGGAGATCTACGCCGCGGTGGAGACATTCTACCGGCGCTTCTACTTCCGGCCCCGCAAGATCATGGAGCTCACGGCGGAGATGATGAGGAGCTGGGAGATGACCAAGCGGCGGCTGCGCGAAGGTGTGGAATTTTTCCGCTTCTTGAACGCCCGCGCGGCCTGACGCGCAGCTTCGTTTTTTCCTAGCCGCTGCGGGTTTGCCGTATCCCAACCCTGTCCACCTTGCTGCGTCTCTGGACGCTGCGCCGGGTAACCGGCATCGCCACGGCCGCCACCGACCGATCGCTGATCGGGCTCGGGCTGGCCTCGCTCCTGCTCTGGGGGGCGCTGGACCGCTGGCGCGCCGGTCCGGGAGCCGTATTCGAGCCCCTCGAGGCCCCCTTGGTCTCGGTATATCTGGTGCTCGCGCTGGTGGCGGCCTATCTCGCGTCCCGCGCCTCGAATCCGCGTCTTCCCTTCAGGAGCGCATTGTTCGTCGTGCTGGCGTTCCTGCCCGTGTTGATTGCCGCGGGTTTCTGGATCGAGCTGCGCCTGGATGGAGACGCGGCACTCGCCGCCTGGATGCTCCTCGGGCTCTACGGACTCGTGTACGGAATGAGCGCGCTGCGCGCGTTGTCGGGACGATGGCAGGGGACCGCGGCGGTCGCCATCGTCATGTTGCTCGGAGTATTTTCCACCGGCTATCGTTCGGCGGACCTCAAGCCCTCGATATGGTCAGCCGCGCCCGATGAGCAGGACACGCAGGACGATCTGGCACCCGCCGACGCCGAGTCCCTGCTGTTCGATCAGCGCGAGGCGATAGACGAGGCGGTGGACCGCATGGCCGGGAACATGGGCCCGAAACCGGCGATCTTCTTCGTCGGTTTCGCCGGCGTTTCCAGCCAGCGGGTGTTCGCCCAGGAGATCAAGCTCGCGGCGCGGGTGGTCGCCGATCGATTCGGTGCGGCCGACCGTGAACTCCTGCTGCTCAACGACCGCCGGGATCTCGACACCTACCCGCTCGCCACCCTGAGCGGCCTGCAATACGCATTGAGCGCGGTCGCGCAGAAAATGGATCCGGACCGCGACATCCTGTTTCTGGCGCTGTCCTCGCACGGTTCACCCGATCCTCTTCTGGCCGTCTCGAATGACGGTCTGCCCCTGGCGCAAGTGAGCGCCGGCGATCTGCAGAGCGCGCTGAACGACTCCGGCATCAAGCGGCGCATCGTCGTGATTTCCGCGTGCTACGCGGGCGGTTTCATGCCTGCGCTGGAGAACCCGGACACCATCGTGATCGCCGCGGCGGCGGCCGACAAGACCTCCTTCGGTTGCTCCGACGACCGGGATCTCACCTATTTCGGCGAGGCGTTCTACCGCGATGCGCTGCCGAACGCCAGCTCCCTGGAGGACGCCTTCGCCCGCGCCAAGTCCGCCATCGCCGCCCGCGAACGACAGGAGAACGAGATCGCATCGGATCCGCAGGCCTTTTTCGGCAACGACCTCTCGAAGGTGCTGGAGACGAGCCCGATGCGCATCATCGGGGCGCACGGCGGGGTGGTGACCGAACTGCTGCCCTCGACGATGCAGCCGGGACGCGGCGGCTATATGATCGGCGCCAGGAACTCGATGGGAAACTGAGGCCTTGGAGATCGGCATAGTCCGCGCAGCCGACCAATATACGATTCCATTCCTCGTCGGCGTGGTCGGCCACCGTGACCTGCGTCCCGATGAAACCGGCGCGATTCGCACCGCCGTGGCGGGCCTGATGCGCCGCCTGCGGGACGACCATCCCGATGTCCCGCTGCGCCTGATCTGCTCCATGGCTGCAGGAGCCGACCTGCTGGTCGCGGAGGTGGCAATGGAACTCGGCATTCTCATCACCGCCCTGCTGCCTTACGCGCGGCGCCTGTGCCGGGACGACCTCGAGACGGACGGGGACAAGGCCCGCTTCGACCGGCTCTGCGATTCGAGCGAGGTGGTCGAGCTCGGCCTTCCGGCGGACGCGGACCCCGCGGACATCGAGCGGGCGGGCGAGCTTCGCGACCGCCAGCTGCAGCGGGCGGGCGCCCTCATCGCGCGCTACAGCGGCCTCATGATCGCCGTCTGGAACGGCGAAGACACCACCCACCGGGCCGGAACCGCCCGCGCCGTTCAGTTTCGCCGGCGGGGCGTCATGCCATCCGACGATCTGGTCGCGTCGCCGCGCGACGTGCTGCTATCGCCGCAGGACGACGACTTGAGCTTCGAGATCCGTTGCGGCCGCGTTTCGCAGGAAGGCTCGAGCGCCGTGGTCGTCCTCGGCTTCACCGGCACCGATGCGCAGGGCGGCGAGAGGTATCCGCGCCATCTGCGCACGACGCTGCAGAGGCTCGCCGAGCTCAATCGCGACATGAATCAGTTCGCCGGGCGCATCGCACAGAAAGGCAGACGGCTGTCGCAGCCCAGTCTCGATCCGCTTCCGGCCACCCTGCAATACCTCGATCGGCTGTTCACGGCGGCCGATTGGATGGGCGGCCATTACCGCCGCTGCTTCACCACCGCCCTCAAGGCGCGCTACGGCCTGTGGGCGCTCATGGCCTTTCTGCTCATCGCCTTCAAGAAGGATTCCGTAGGCCGGATTGCGATGCTCTCTATCTCGGGCGTGCTGGCGGTGTTCGCCTGCGGAACCCTGCTCGCGTATTGGGCCCACCGGCGCGGGTGGCATCGCAAATACCTGGATTACCGCGCCCTTGCGGAGGCCCTGCGGGTGGATTTTTATTGGGAGGTCGCCGGTGTCCGACGGGAGTTCGACGGCGAATTCGCCCACGAGAGCTTTCTGCAGAAGCAGGACGCCGAGCTGCAATGGATTCGCAACGCCATGCGAGCCGTCAGCCTGCAGCTCGCCATCCGGCCATGCGAGTTCAGCAGCGGCTTTCCCTTCGTCTTCGCGAACTGGATCGGCGACGACCATCCGACCAGCCGGCGGGGGCAGATGTCCTATTACCGCGAGAGACTGCACAAACTGGAGCGCGGGATGCGCTTTTCGGAGCTGATCGATCGGGCATTACTGTTCTGCGGGCTGGTGCTCGCGCTGACCTTCGCCGTGGATGTGGCGCTCGGTCCGAAGTCGTTCCTGCCGCAGCACCTGCGCTACGCCATGTTGTGGGCGCTCGCACTGGTGCCCGTCTACGCCGCGATTTTCGAGATCTATCTGAACGAGAAGGCCGATCGTGCGCTGATCAGGCAGTACCGCTACATGACCTCGCTGTTCGGTTTCGCGGCCGAGGCCTTGCGCGCCGCCGCCTCGGAAGAAATGAAGCTGAGCATCCTGCGATCGCTCGGCCACGCCTGCCTCGCGGAGCACGCACAGTGGATTCTCGCGCACAGGGACAAGCGAATCCAGGGCATGCGCTGGTGAGAGCCGCCAGCCGCGGGTGCCCTGTATGGCAGAATGGCCAATGGCAGGCCACTCCAAGGATCGGCATCGCGTCGTAGGATTGCTCGTCCTGCTCTTTGGGATTACCTACCTCGACCGGGTCTGCATTTCGGTGGCGGGTCCACTGATGCAGAGAGAGATCGGCATCGGACCTGTCGGTTGGGGATGGGTGACGGGCGTGTTCACGGTTTCCTACTGCCTGTTCGAGATTCCGACCGGCGTGCTGGGCGACCGGATCGGGCCGAGGCGCGTACTGACCCGGATCGTCCTATGGTGGTCCGCGTTCACCGCCCTGACGGGCGCGGTCCGCGGTTACGTGCCGTTGCTGCTGACGCGCTTTGCGTTCGGCGCGGGAGAGGCCGGCGCCTTCCCGAATGCGTCCATTGTCGTCTCGCGCTGGTTCCCGCCCGCCCGCAGAGCCACCATGTGCGGTGTCTTGCTCATGTCGAGCCAGATCGGCGGGGCGCTCGCCCCGCTGCTGGTGGTTCCGATCCAGAGCCGGTTCGGATGGCGGGCATCGTTCTTCGTGTTTGGCGCGCTGGGGCTCGGGTGGGCGGCCGCGTGGTATGCGTGGTTTCGAGATTCGCCGCCGAACGGCGCCGCACAAATCGGCGCATCCGCGGAGTCACGCGCAAATCATTCGTTCCCATGGCGTGCCGCGTTGCGCTCGAAGAGTGCGCTTGCCCTCCTGGGAACCGCGTTCTGCTACGTGTACGTGTACAACTTCTTCCAGACGTGGTTTCACACCTTCCTGGTCAAAGGGCGCGGCTTCAGCGAAACCGGCCTGATGCTGTCCGCACTGCCTTATGTCGTCGCCGCCTTGGCGAATCTGACCGGCGGCGCAGTGAGCGATGCTCTGGTTCGGAGGCTGGGACGGACATGGGGACGGCGGATGCTGGGTGTTTGTGCGCTCGGGACCGCGGGCGTGTTCACCTTGGCGGCCATGTTCTCGCAGCAGCAGGTCCTCACCGTCATTTTTCTGACCGTGGTCTACGGAGGAATCACGCTGCAGCAGTCCGGAGTCTTCGGTGTTTGTCTGGACATCGGCAAACAACACGCCGGCGCGACGGTCGGCCTGATGAATGCGAGCGCGCAGGTCGGTGGCCTCGTCGGCTCCGTCGCCTACGGTTACCTCGTCGAGCACTTCGGGAGTTACGATGCGCCATTCGTGCCCATGGCCGGGCTGCTGTTCGTCGGTGCCCTGCTATGGCTCAGGATCGACGCCGCGGAGGAGCTGCACGCCGCCTGACAGGCGCTTGCCATGGCCGCAACTTTCTCGTTTCTGCCGTGTTCTCATGGCGGTACGGGAGATGCGCGTGAAGGGCAATCTGATCGGAACGAAAGGCAGGATTCTCGACGGGTGGCCGATGCGGATCGCCATCGCCTTATATTGTCTTGCGCTGGTCCTCGTGGCGCTGACATTGGCTTCAGGAATTCTTGTGGTTTGAGGAGCTGACATGCGGTCGATTTTCATGGTGGTTATTCTGGTCTGCGCTGGGACGCTGCCGGGGCTGGCCCACGCTCATGGCTGCCTCAAAGGCGCCGCGGTCGGTGGCGTCGCCGGTCACGTGGCGGGCCACCATGCGGTGGCGGGCGCGGCCATCGGCTGCGCCGTCGGGCATCATCGCGCGAAGGTTCGGGAAAAGCAGGCTCAGGTGCAGTCTCACGCCCAGCCCCAGCAGAAGCCCGCGCCGACTGCCCCCCGCCAATAACGGCGCCGCCCGCGGTTTAGCCCGTCAATCCCGAAATCCGCAGACCGGGAAAGCGCGCGAAGTCACGATCGGCCGTAAGCAGCTCGTCTATGCCGTGCTCCCGGCAAACGGCGGCGATTTGGGCGTCGAAGGCGAGATTCCCCCGAACCTTTCCCGCGATGCATGCCTCATTGAAGGCTGTGGCGAACGCGCTGGTCGGATTGAGCAATCGGACCGACGGACTTCGCATGAGCTCACCGAGAAAATCCAACGCCTGCGACAGCGAGCTGGGTGGATCGAAGACCCGTAAATGGGTGACGACGCGGACGAATTCCGCCAGAACGAAAACCGGCAACGCCCAAGGGGCATCGGATTCAGCGATTGCGGTGATTTTCTCGAGGGCGGCTTGATGCTGCGCCGATTCCCGGCGGTGGGCGTAGATCAGAATGTTGGTATCGATCGCGATCACTCGTCCCGCTCCATCAGATCGTAGAGCGCGTCGCGATCCGCGATATCCAAGGCGGGTGGCCTGCGGCCGGCAACCACCGGCAGCTTCAGCTTGAACGGCTTGGGGGAAACCGGGGATGGAAGCATGCGCGCGCGCAGGGCATCTTCCACGAAATCCCGCAGGGATATACCGGATGCGGCGGCCAGCTCTTTGGCACGGCGAAGAAGTTTCTCGTCCATGTCGAGAGTGGTCTTCATATGGGCAGACAATATCAATAAGCCGTAAATACGGCAAGCGTTCCACCGGGCGCAAGAAAAAACCCCCACCGGTTTTCACCGATGGGGGTTCAGTTCTCAAATTAAGAGCCTGGCAGTGACCTACTTTCGCATTGACAAAGCCAACACTAGCATCGGCGCGGAGCGTTTTCACTTCCGAGTTCGAAAAGGGATCGGGTGGTTCCCACTCGCTATGGCCGCCAGGCAAACCGTTTTGCAATGGGCGAGTCATGGCTCGCCCGCCGCGTATTCGTACAATTTGTTTCGACCTAGGGATCAACCTAGTTGTCGCATATCGAGTCAGTACCCAATCACGATCTGCCACGTTAGGGACAAATCGCTTGGGTGTTATATGGTCAAGCCTCACGGGCAATTAGTACTGGTTAGCTAAACGCATTACTGCGCGTACACACCCAGCCTATCAACGTCGTAGTCTTCGACGGCCCTTTAGAGACCTTAAAGGTCTAGGGAGAACTAATCTTGGGGGGGGCTTCCCGCTTAGATGCTTTCAGCGGTTATCCCGTCCGTACATAGCTACCCGGCAGTGCCACTGGCGTGACAACCGGTACACCAGAGGTGCGTTCACTCCGGTCCTCTCGTACTAGGAGCAACTCACCCTCAATTCTCCAACGGCTACGGAAGATAGGGACCGAACTGTCTCACGACGTTCTGAACCCAGCTCGCGTACCACTTTAAATGGCGAACAGCCATACCCTTGGGACCTGCTACAGCCCCAGGATGTGATGAGCCGACATCGAGGTGCCAAACTCCTCCGTCGATGTGGACTCTTGGGAGGAATAAGCCTGTTATCCCCGGAGTACCTTTTATCCGTTGAGCGATGGCCCTTCCATACAGAACCACCGGATCACTATCACCTACTTTCGTACCTGCTCGACATGTCCGTCTCGCAGTTAAGCACCCTTATGCGATTGCACTCTATGCGCGATGACCGACCGCGCTGAGGGTACCTTTGCACTCCTCCGTTACTCTTTGGGAGGAGACCGCCCCAGTCAAACTACCCACCATACACTGTCCCCATGCAGTTCGGACTTTATCATCTCTTCGAAGAAGAGCCTGGCGTAAAGTCTCTGAGGATTCCGGCGAGAGTCCGGTCTTTCCTGCTGATTGACTGCACTGAAAGATTGTCACTACCTCTCACCGTCGAGCGATGAGTACTTTCAGATACTCAGTGTTTCCAGCATATAGCCAAGTTTATTAACGTAACTACAACTATAGAAGTTGTCCTAATCATCTTACCCACGAACTCTACATCGTCGACTCGACTCTAGCGTTTACCAACATGCCTATAGTTACGGCCGCCGTTTACCGGGGCTTCGATCAAGAGCTTCGCCTTGCGGCTGACCCCATCAATTAACCTTCCGGCACCGGGCAGGCGTCAGACCCTATACATCCACTTTCGTGTTCGCAGAGTCCTGTGTTTTTGGTAAACAGTCGCAGCCCCCGATTATCTGAGACCTCTATCTGCTCAAGGAGTAAATCCCATCACAAACAAAGGCACACCTTCTCCCGAAGTTACGGTGTCAAATTGCAGAGTTCCTTAACCCGAGTTCTCTCAAGCGCCTTAGAGTTTTCCTCTCACCCACCAGTGTCGGTTTTCGGTACGGACGATCATTATCTGAAGCTTAGAGGCTTTTCCTGGAAGCGTGGCATCAACGAGTTCGGTCTCCGAAGAAACCTCGTACTCAGCTCTCGGGATTAACGAGCCTCCGGATTTACCTGGAATCTCTCCCTACGACCTTGAACCGGGAACCAACCCCGGATCGTTTAGCCTTCTCCGTCACCCCATCGCAATAATGA
>CAVTNZ010000062.1:110000-129480 GCA_963736185.1 uncultured Gammaproteobacteria bacterium
CGGCGCGACGGTCGAGTGCTTCGGCGTCGGTCTGCTGATGGATGTACCCACGTTCGGTGAGGGTGCGCAGGAATTCGGATTTCACTTCGGTCACGTCCAGACGGCCCAGCGGCGCTCTTAATATATCGACTAAGCATTTCCCCGACATCTGAAGCGGGGTTTATTCGCTATCCCGGTCCCGCTCGTCGGGCGGATGAATGTGCGCGTTGTTTCCGGCCTGTTCGGTGATTCCCCCCGCATCGGCGAGCACGCTGGCCAGTGTGGAGTTGCTCGAGACGGACGGCGCCCGGATGCTGCACTTCGCCGAGGACGGAAACAAAGCGCTCAGAAAGGCTGGGCACATAGATCACGTCGTCGCGTCGCAGGCGCAGATCGGCCAGGGGGTTGCCTGACTCGACAAGTTCCCTCAATTGCACCCACACCACCTGGTTGCTGCCGCGATAGATGGCGCAGCGCTCGGGAATTTCGGCGGGCTTGTTTTGTCCTGGTGAAAGTCCGCTGCGCGTAACGCCCCCAGCAGCGTTGGCGTACCCGCAAAGGTCACTTCGCCGGGAGTGGTCACCGCGCCCAGCACCAGCACGCGGTTGGCCGTGTACTTGGTTACGGTTACCTGTACGGCGAGGTTGTCGTAGTAGGTTGCCAGCGCCGCCGCAATGGCTTTGCTCGCCTCGGTGCGCGTCAGGCCGTCGAGCAGGATGTCGCCTGCCAGCGGAAGCGTGATGCGCCCGTCCGGTCCCACCACGAGCTTGGCTGCAGGGGGCCCGCCGGCGAAATCGACCGTGATCTCATCGCCTTTGCCCAGGCGGTACTCTTCATCGGCCGGGGGCTCAAGGTTGCGCAGAGCTTCAAGAGGATTGGTCGCGAGGCGCGTAGCGCCGAAGCAATCTCCTGCGGGATGAGCAGCCTGCAGTTCGTCAGGCAGGAGATTGCTTCGGCGCTACGCGCCTCGCAATGACAGGGGGAGACGGGCGCCCCTTCCGAATCCCGTTACTCGTGGAACAGCCCGTTTCGAAAAGTCGATGGCACGCCTTCGAATCCCGACTTCGCCCGCTTGCCCAGCCAGTGCGCATAGTTCGGCGGCACCGATCGGAAATCGGGGTCGGCGCCAAGCTTCTGCGCCGCGTCCATCGCCCAGTTCGGGTTGTACAGCAGCTCGCGTGCAAGCGCGATCAGGTCGGCGCTGCCGTCGCGCAGGATCGCCTCGGCCTGATCTGCGTGAACGATATGGCCGACAGCCATCGTCATGATCCCCGCCTCGGCGCGGATCTTCGCCGCGTATGGCACCTGGTAGCCGTATTTCTTCGCCCGCACGGAATCCATCGGCGACCGCTCCAGGATTCCGCCCGAGCTGGAATCGATGACGTCAACGCCCTTCGTCTTCAGTTCGCGCGCCAGTGCCACGCTTTGCTCCGGACCCCAACCGGCATCGTCTTCGCAGGACAGCCGCATGAACAGCGGCTTTTCCTCCGGCCAGTTGGCGCGGACGCATTCACGCCACCTCCAGCGCAAACCGCATCCGGTTCGAATCCGAACCGCCGTACTCGTCGTTGCGTCGGTTCGCGACCGGAGAGAGAAACTGGTGCACCAGGTAGCCATGCGCACCGTGGATCTCCAGTATTTCGAACCCGGCACGATGCGCCCGCGCTGCCGCTTCGCCCCAATGCTGCACAACGCGGGGGATCTCGTCACGCGTGAAAGCCCGCGGCGTGGGCAAGCGATCGCTATGCGGCACCGCACTCGGCGCAACCAGCTCCCAGCCTTCCCAATCGAACATTTCGGGATGGTCCGCGGTGAGCGGCTGCTGCCCCTCCCAGGGCCGTGTCAACCGCGCTTTGCGACCCGAATGGCCGAGCTGGATCGCCGGCACCGCGCCATGCGCCGCGATGAACTGCACGCAGCGCGCCAGTCCGGGGACGAACTCATCCTTCCAAAGCCCGAGGTCGCCGACCGTGCCGCAGCCTCGCCGCTCCACCTTGGTGGATTCCATCATCACCAGTCCGCAGCCACCGACGGCGAAACGGCCAGCGTTCACAAGATGCCAGTCGGTGGCGAACCCCTCGCGCGCCGCGTATTGGTGCATCGGCGCGAGGACCACCCGATTCTTCAACGTCACGCTACGCAGGGAAAGCGGTGAAAACAGCATCGGTTCGGTCACGCTTCGTCTCCTGTCAGTGCTCTATCCGCAGCGGGCCGATCTCAGGCCCACGCCTCGGTCTCTTCCGCCGCGGACACCGCCTCTGCGCCGAGCACGATGCCGTCCTGCGGCGCGAACGAAACCACCACGCGCGCTGCTTCGTCGATCTGCACGGGCGAGACCACGCGCAGCAGCGTCGGCCCCACCGCAACGGCGTACTCGAAATGACCACCGAGGAACAGGCGCTGTACGACCGTGCCACGTAGCCGGTTGGGCGCTGCGTCGTCACCGCTATCGGGTTCGATGACCAGCCGGTCCGGCCGTACCATCACGCGTCCCGGTCCCGGCACACGCACGCGTCCAATCGCATGGATCACCGTTCCATCCCCTGCGATGCAGCGAAACTCGTCAGTCTCTGCTCTTTGAATATCCACCTCGAAGAAATTCGCAGCACCCACCACGTCCGCGACGAAGGCATCTTGCGGATCGCCATAGATCTGCTGCGGCGTGCCTGCCTGGTGGATGCGGCCTTCGCCCATCACCAGGATGCGGTCCGACAGCGACAGCGCCTCACCTTGGTCGTGCGTGACATACACCGTGGCGACTTGCAGCTCGCGTTGCAGGCGGCGGATTTCCGCACGCGTGCGGTCGCGCAGCTTGGCATCCAGGTTGGACAGCGGCTCGTCGAACAGCAGCGCGGCCGGAGAGTGCACGATGGCGCGCGCCACCGCCACGCGTTGCTGCTGTCCTCCCGATAGTTGCTGCGAGGAACGGTCGCGGAAACTCGCCAGCCCCACCATCTCCAGCGCACGCATCACGCGAGTTTCTACCTCGGCGCGCGGGCGATGACGGACATGCAGCGGGAACGCGACGTTCTGGAACACCGACAAATGCGGCCAGATCGCATAGGACTGGAACACCATGCCGATACTGCGGTGGTACGGCTCCACCATGATGCCGCGCGCCGAATTGAACACGACTGCGTCGTCGATCTCGATCCGGCCCTCTTCGGGGGTCTCCAGTCCGGCGATGCAGCGCAGCGTGGTGGTCTTGCCGCAGCCGCTGGGGCCCAGCAGCGACACCAACTCGCCGTGCGCGATCTCGAAGCTGACCTGGTCGATGATGGTGCGGTCGCCGAACCGCTTCACCAGGCTCTGCACCTTGATGCTCACAACAGCCTCCTACAAGCGCAGCGGCGCACGCATCACCGCGGCCATTAGCACCACGGTGATCACGCTGGTAATGATGCTCAGCGCGCTGGCCACGCCCCAATTGGCGTTCTCGAAGAACGCCCAGATGGAGATCGAAAGCACCTGCGTGCTCGACGTGTAGATCAGCGCCGCGGCGGCGATCTCGCGGAAATAGGCGATAAACAGCAGGAAGTAGCCGCTTTGCAGCGCCGGACGCAGCAGCGGCAGCATGATGCGCCCGAAGCTGGCGACCCGGTTGGCGCCGGACGTCCAGGCCGCTTCTTCCAACACCCGATCGATCTGCACCACCTGCGCGCCGATCGTCTCGGTGGCGTAGGGCAGGAAGCGCGCGACGTAGCAGAACACCAGCACCCATAACGTGCCATAGATCGGCAGATAGACGTACGACCACAGGAAGCCGAGGCCGATGACGATGCCGGGAATGCCGAATGGCAAGGACGCCAGCACGTCCAGCCCGCGATAGCCCGCGCCGCTTCAGGCGGTGCGTCGAATATGCGATCAAGCGTGCCAAGGATCAGGCCAAACACCGCGCCGCCGCCGGCAACGATCAGCGTGTTGACAAATGCGCGGACCGTTCCCGGGCTTTCCCAGATCTGGTGATAATTGCGCCACGTGTAGGCGGCCTCGAACGGGTTGGCGACGAAGGTACTTGATGACCGAGGTGTAAACCAGCGCGATCGACGGAATGATGAAGCTCAGCAGCGCATACAGCAGGCACAGAACAGTGGCCGCCACGCGCCACCGCCCCAGGTTGAGCGGGCGCAGTCGATAGCCTCGACCGCTCACGGTGGGGGCGGTGCGACGATGCACGACGCGGCGCTGGGCAAAGATCGAAAGCCCCGTCACAGCGCTCATCGCCAGCCCGACCGTGGCGGCCAGGCCGGTATTCGGCGGCGAGAAGCTGGTGAGCAAATACAGCTCGGTCGCCAATGTGTTGACGTGACCGGGAATGCCGACCAGAGCCGGGATCGCGAACTGTTCGATCGACAGCACGAAACACAACAGCAGACTGGACAGAACCGGAAAGAGCATCAGCGGCAATGTCACCCGGCGAGCGACCTGCCAGGGGTTCGCACCGGAGGCATAGGCGGCCTCCTCCAGGCTTGAATCCATGCTCGACAGCGGCCCGCGCACGGTGAAGAACGCGAACGGCGTGATGTGCAGCACCTGGATCCAGATGATGCCGGTGACCGAGTAGATGTCGAACTGCACGCTGTCGATGTGCAGAAAATCCGACAGGATACTGTTGAAGATGCCGCCCGGCGACCCCAGGATCACCCAGGCCATTGCCAGGATGAACCCCGGAAAGAAAAAGCTAAGCCCGATCGCGGCGACCAGCAGCTTCTTGTAGCGGAAGTCGGTGCGATAGGTGAGCCAGGCCATCGCTCCGCCGCAGACACTGCTGAACACCGAGGTCAGCACCGAGATTACGCACGTGGTCAGCAGCGTGTTGATGATACCGGGGTTGCCGAGGTCCTGCCAGTTATGCAGCGTGTAGGTAGCATTGGTGCCAGGTCCGCCAGTGCGGAAGCTGCCATACAGCAACGACGCCAACGGGGTCACAATGAGGAAGGCCGTCACCGCGAACGTGGCGATGAAGATCGCGCTGATGAACGCATCCGACGATCGGTGAGAAACGGCGCGTGCCTGTGATGGCAGCGCCGCCCCCGCAAGGTCGAGTGTATGATCCGACGCCATCTTTATCTCATGCCAAACCGCATCCCTATTGCAACCCGAACACCGAGCGCCATTCATTGACGATCGCCGTCTGCTTGGCCGGCGTGAGAACATCCGTGCTCAACACGATCTTTTGCCCATCGATGCCCGGCACCAGTTTCGGCGGCTTCGATGCCAGGACGCGTCACCGTCGCCCCGACGATATCCACCAGGCTCTGCTGGCCCGCCGCGCTCATCGACCAGTTGAGGAACACCATGCCGACTTCGGGATGCGGCGCCTTCGCCGGCAGCATCGTGACCGTGGCGATCGCGGGAACAGCGGAGGCCGGGTACATGACGCGCACCGGCGCACCATCCGCCAAAGCGCTGATCACCGGCGGATCGATCACACCGGCGATCTGGATGTCGCCACGAATCACCGCCTGGATCACGCCGGCGCTGCCGTTGAAGAAACGCACACCGTTCGCCTTCATCCGCTGCGCCACATCCTTGATGCCGAGTTGATCCCAGACCGCCAGCATTTCCTGAATGGCAACCGACCGCCAGGGCGGGTCCATGCCGAACTTGTCTTTCCACTTCGGATCGAAGCAGTCGGCCCAATCCTTCGGTGCATCGGCCTCCTTCACGCGCGACTTGTTTGACACGATCGTGGAACGGATGAGCTGGATCGTGTAGATCTGGTTGTCACGCTTGTATCGATCCGGGAACGCCGCTGCCTCCGGCGGCACGAAACTGCGCAGCCAGCCGTTCTGCTGCCATTTTTCCAACGTGTCGTCCCACAGCGTGATCAGCACGTCGTTCTGCGATGCCCCGGCGCCGTACTCGGTATTGAAGCGCTGCATCAGTTCGGAGCTGCCAAGCCGCGTCGCCTCGACCGAGATAGCCGGGAACGCCTTGGAGAATTCCGCGAGCCACAAATCGCCCATCGGCGGCGGCGTGTTGTGCAGGATGTTCAGGTGGCCTTGCTTGTTGGCCGCCTCGACCACCTTCGCCCAGTCAGTGCTCTGGGCGTGCGCGGTTGAGGCGATCCCCGCGAACATGGGCAGGGATAGCAAGGTACGGCGCCGCAGCATGGTGTTTCCCCCGATTCGATGGAAGCGGACAGGCGGACAACACCGCCTGCCTCGCCGCCCTGAGCTTGACGTGCCGATGGTATCCTATGAAACTGCCTTGCAGACAAGAACGCCGCGCCAGCGGTGGTCAGGCCGGGGGAAACAACATTCATGAAAATGCATCGCACGCTGCTCGCGGCAGCCACGGCTGTTTGCGTCGCTGGGGCAACCGCGTCCGCCTGGGCACAGGACTGCGAACTCAAGATCGGCTCGATGGGCCCAATGTCGGGCGGTGCGGCGCAATGGGGCCTCGCCATGGACGCCGCTGCCAATCTGGCGGCGGCCGAGGTAAATACTGAGGGCGGCCTAAGAGTCGGTGACAAGAAGTGCCACGTGACGGTGGTTGCCTACGACAGCAAATATACTGCCGACGGAGCAGCGGCCGGGGCCAACGCGCTCGCCGCCCAGGGCATCCATTTTATCATCGGGCCGGTAGGCGCGCCGGAAGCGACTGGAATCAAGCCCGTCGCCGCCCGCAATGAACAGATTGCCTGGAATGCCAGCTATGCAAAGGACGCATTGTCAACAAAGTACCCGCTGATGTTCCACATGGGACCCGGGCCCGGCGCATGGGCCGATGCCGTCATCAAGCAGGCCCTCAAATACTTCAAGATCCAGTCGGTCGCGCTGATCGCGCCAAACGACCAGGGAGGGACCGACATCGTGTCGGTCGATGAGGTGGCGTACAAGGACAACGGCATCAAGACCAGTTCGGAATACTACCAGCGTGGCACGACGAATTTCGCTCCGATCATCACGCGGATTCTGGCGGCCAACCCGGATGCGGTGGATACCGCATCCTCGCCGCCCGGCGACGCCGGCGTGATCGTCAAGCAGCTTCGACTCGCCGGCTTTACCGGACCGATCGGACGCAATGGCGGTCCGGGCACCGCCGAGATCCTGCGAGTTTGCGGTGGTATCGACGTGCTGAAGGACTTCTATTGGTACGAAGCGCAGCCCCCCAACACACCGCAAATGCGCGCAATCGACGAAGAGTACAAGAAGCTTCTCGGCAAGGACCAGACCTTCGGCACGTCGATGTGGAGCAACCTGCCGGGCGCGCGCATGACGCTGAAGGCGATCGAGGTGGCCGGAACAACCGATGACGTGCAGAAGGTCGCCGAGGCGTTGCGCCATCTGCCGGTGGATGACCCGAACATGGGCAAGGGCGTGTGGTCGGGCCAGAAGCAATTCGGCATCGCGCAGGAACTCATGTTCCCGTTCGGCGTCGGCATCATCAAGGACGGCAAGGAAGTCGGCGTCACGCGCGTCGAGCCGAAACTGTAAGCGCCAGCACCGATACAAGATCGCGCGCGTGCACGAATTCCTTGAAGCCGGCATCATCGGCGTGGGCCTGGGCGCGCAGTACGCTTTGCTCGCGCTTGGGTTCACCCTGATCTTCGGCATCCTCGGCGTGGTGAATTTCGCGCATGGCGGATTCTACATGCTGGGCGGCTACGTCGCTTATAGCTGCGTCAGCATGCTGGGCCTGCCTTACCCGTTGGCGGTGCTGGTGGCAGTTCTCGCCACGGCGGCGCTTGGCTGGGTATTCGAACTGCTGATGATCGAGCGCCTGGTCGATGACCACCTCGCCACGCTGATGCTGACTCTGGCGCTATACCTGATCATCTCCACCGGCGTGCTGGCGATATTCGGGCCGATCTCGATGGACTTCACCTTTCCGGTGACGGGAGCGTTCCGCGCCGGCCCGATCTATGTGCCGCGCGAAAACCTGATCGTGCTGGCAGTGTGCCTGGCGGCCATCGCGGGGTTGTATTTGGTGTCTGTTCCGCACCGATCTCGGCCGCGCGCTGCGTGCCCTTGCCGACGACCGCGCGGTAGGCATGGCACTGGGCCTGCGCCCGCGCCTGCTGTTTCCCGCCGCTTTCGCATTGGCGACCGGGCTTGCCGGACTGACCGGCGCACTGGTCACGCCGATCCTCGCATTGGCGCCCGGCGTGGGCGACCCGGTCTTGGCAACGTCCTTCCTCACCGTGATCCTGGGCGGCCTCGGCAGCCTGGGAGGTGCCGCGCTGGCGGCGTTCATCGTCGGCATCGTTGAAGCCTACACCTCGGTTTATTTCGGCGGCTCCGCCGGTGCGCTGGTGCTGTTCGTGCTGGTGCTGCTGTTGCTGGTGTTCCGTCCGACCGGCTTGCTCGGACGTGACGTGCGGGGTGCCTGACCGATGCGAGGCCAGCGCGCCGCGTTGATCCGCCGGCTGGGCGGCGCAGAAATCGCCGCGGTGGCGATCTTCATCGTCGTCTTCGCAATCCCGCTCTCGACCAAGAGCATCCTGGTCTATTCGGTGCTGAACCAGGTGCTGATCGGTGTGGTCGCGACGTTCAGCGTCTGGATCATGCTGCGCATGAACTTGCTCAGCTTCGCCACGCCCGCCTTCATGGCGATCGGCGGCTACACCGTGGCGATCGCCGGACGCTACGACATCACCAACGCCTTCCTGCTGACCGCCGGCGCCTTCATCATGCCCGCACTGGTGGCGGTGCCGCTCGGCGCCCTGGTGCTGCGGCTGCGCGGAACGTATTTCGTACTCGTCACCTTCGTGTTGTCGCAGATCATGCAGTTGGTGCTGTTCGAAACGCCGTCGCTGACCGGTGGGTCGAACGGCATCGCCGGCATTCCGGCGGGAACGTTGTTGGGAACCGAGCTTGCCACGAACCGGCAGGTGCTGCTGTTCGCCTGCGGGTTGGCGTTGCTGGCGACGCTGATCACCGCGGCGCTGACTCGCTATTTCCGTCAGCACTTCGCCGCGATCGAAGAAAACGAGATCCTGGCTGAAAGCCTTGGCCTGGTCGTGTGGCGCTACAAGGCGCTTGGGCTTCGTCGTGTCTGCCGGCGTGGCGGGACTGGCCGGCTATTCGCTGGTGAACATGCTGCTGACCGCACATCCAAGCTCGTTCGACTCGGTCACCGCGGTCGATTTCATTGCCTATACGATCGTCGGCGGCCGCACTTCAATTCTCGGTCCGATCGTCGGCAGTTCGCTGCTGATTTATGCGACGAATTTGTTCGGCACGCATGGCCAATATGCACAAGGCTTGTACGGGGTGCTCATCCTGGTGGTGATCCTGGCGGCGCGCGGCGGCATCGTCGGTACCCTTGGCGTCTTGCTGCGTCGGAGGGCGTGACGTGGCCGGGACGCAACTGCGAGTCCAGGGATTGGCAAAAAGCTTCGGCGGATTGCGGGTTTTTGCCGACATCAACTTCAGCCTTGAGCCTAGCGGCCTGATGGGGGTGATCGGTCCGAACGGTGCGGGCAAGACGACACTGATCAACGTGATCTCCGGTCGCCTGCCGCCCTCGGAAGGTCGGGTATTGCTGGACAGTCGCGACGTCACCGGCCAGCCGGCGCATGCGCTGAGCAGACTGGGTGTGGCCCGCAGCTTCCAGCAGACCAACATTTTTCGCAGTGTGACGGTACGCGAGAACGTCTCCCGCGCGGTCCGGTTTGGCCAGCGTGGCGCGCAGCCTGGACTTGAACGTCTGCTCGGCGAGTTTGGCCTGACCGATCGGCTGGACGAGCAAAGCGACAAATTGCCATACGGTTTGCAGAAGATGCTCGGTCTTGGTCATGGCATTTGCCACCGGACCGAGCGTGTTGCTGCTGGATGAACCGGCCGCCGGGTTGGAACGCAGCGAACGCACGCGGATCGATGCCTTCGTGCACCACGTGCGCGAGGCCGCCGGTTGCAGCGTGTTGATCGTGGAGCATGACATGGACCTGATCCGCCGGTTGTGCCCGCGCGTGCTGGTACTGGATGCCGGTGCGTTACTGGCCGACGGCCCGCCGGCCGAGGTATTGGCGCGGCCGGATGTGATCGCCGCCTATCTTGGCGGCGCCGAGGATGAGGCCGCGTAATGCTGCTGCGCATCGAAAATCTGCAAGTGCGATACGGTGGAATTGCAGCTTTGTCGGGCGTGTCGATCGATGTGGCCGAGGGTGAAACGGTGCTGCTGGTCGGTGCAAACGGCGCCGGCAAGTCCAGCACGATCAATGCGGTCATCGGTCTTGTCCCAACCGCCGGCGGCCGCATCATGTTCGACGGTGTGACGCTTTCGACCGTGCCGTGCGAGCAGCGCGCCAGGTTTGGAATCGGCTATGCTCCGGAAGGGCGGCGCGTGTTTCCCAGGCTGTCGGTGACCGACAATGTATTGGCCGGCGCATTCGGCCGTGGGCGAACCCGGCAGGGCGAGGCTCTGGACTGGCTACGCTCAGTGTTTCCGTTGCTGAGCGAGCGCGCCAACCAACCGGCGGGGCAACTATCCGGCGGCCAACAGCAAATCGTCGCACTGGCACGCGCTATGGCGTCGTTCCCGCGGCTGCTCTTGCTGGACGAGCCGTTTCTCGGCCTGGCACCTGTGTGGATCGCGCAGATCAGCGATGCGATCATGCAATTGCGCGGACGCGGCACAACGGTCCTGATGACCGAACAGATGGCCCGACCGGCATTGAAACTGGCGACGCGGGGCTATGTGATGCGGGGCGGTGAAGTACGGCGCAGCGGCACGGTGGCGGAGATCCGCGAACTGGCACTGGCGGACGAGTATTTGTAGGGAACCTGCTTTGTCATTGCGAGGTGCGGAGCGCCGAAGCAATCTCCTGCGCGACGAACCGACGACCGCTCGTCGCGCAGGAGATTGCTTCGGCGCTCCGCACCTCGCAATGACAATGGATATCGCGCGGCACGGTCATCCGGCATCGCGAGGGTCTCTGAAGTGGATCAGGCGCCCCTCGCCCGTTCCGGTGTCCAGAACGGCGCAACTCAGCGTCAATCCGTCGCTGGTATATCGCCCCTCACCTGCCGATCCCGGATTCACCACCAGCACGCCGCCAATGCGCCTCACGACCTCGGCATGCGTGTGGCCGTACAGCACGAAATCGGCCCCGGCCTCGGCAAACAACGCCAGTTTCTCGTTGTGAGGATAAATATACTCGCCGCGTGGCTCCCACGGCGTGGAATGGATCATCAACACCGTCTTCCCATCATAGCTTAGCGTCCGTCGATGCGGCTGATCAGCAACAAACGCCACCAACGCCTGGTCCACGCCATCCTGTTCCCTTGCCTGGGTCCCCGCTTCGGAGAGAAAGACCTCTTCGTGGTTACCCAAAATCATGCGAGCACCGATCGACCTCAGCAGCGCAACGACCTCGTTAGAAAACCGATACTGATAGATGCTGTCGCCAAGGCACAGCAATTCATCGACCGGCCCCATCACGTCGAGTGCCTTTTGCAGGCCGACGAGATTGCCATGAATGTCCGACACGATGCCGAGCTTCACGGCGCGCATACCGTTTGGTTCGATAGCAGGCAAGCGGGCAGCGGAGCGCGCTCATCACTGGGCGATAACGCGGGCATGAGGTTCCTTTCCAGGCCACGGATGGGTACAGCATACGCATGATAGGCTGTGCCTCAAGGCCAGTTCGTCCGGCTTTGGACCACCGATTGCCTGACGGCTGCCGGGTGAATTTCTGCCAGAAAAACGCCGACGCCCCTTCCGCCCTCGGTCCGCTTGGAATTTTCCGCAACCGGGTGCTACACTGCGTCAGATGCTCATCCGGAGCGTGGGTGCCACGCGGGATGGGGACGCCAGGAACAGCAATGCGGCAACGCAGGTTCATTCGGCTGCTGCGCATATCGGTTTCGCACGATCCGTATCGTGCTGCGCACGCAGTCGCCCTCGACACGGGGATTTGCCCGATCAGCCTGCGCAACCAGCGGCCCGAGTTCTTGCGCAATTTCGATGCGACGCGACGGCCGGCATCCGCCTGCCGCAGTCTGACGTAACTCGTTCGGTTCACACTCCAGGAGGAAACCTATGCCAGGTCGGTACCCACAGATCGTCTATACGGAAGAAGGCATGCGCGAGGGCATGCAGATCGAATCTGCCGACATCCCGGTCGATCAGAAGGTCGAGTTGCTGGACGCCCTGTCGGAGACGGGGCTGAAGCAGATCGTCATCGGGTCGTTCGTCAGCCCGAAATATACTCCGCAAATGGCGCGGATCGACGAGATCGTCACCAAGTTCCACCCGAAGCCCGGCGTCATGTACACCGCGCTGGCGCTGAACGAGAAGGGTGTCGAGCGCGCGAAGCAATACTCCCCGCCGCTGACCATCATGCGCAGCAAGCGTCCGCAATTGCGCGTGCATCAGTGCGACGTGTTCGCCCGCCGCAACACGAACCGCTCGCAGATGCAGGAAATGGCGGCGTGGCAGAAGGTGATCGACAACGCGGTGGCGACCGGCGTGAAGGAAGCCGGCATCGGCACCAACGCGACCTTCGGCTCCAACTTCGTCGGCGACTTCAGCGTCGATATGACGATGAAGTTCCTGGAGAAGCAGCACGCGCTGTGGGATGCGGTCGGCATCAAGGTGACGTCGGTCAGCATCGGCGACCCGATGGGCTGGTGCCATCCGGTGAAGGTCGAGGAGATTTTTGGCCGCGTGAAGCGCAAGTGGCCCGAGATCAATACGTTCAGCGCGCATCTGCACAACAGCCGCGGCATGGCAACCGTTTCGGCCTACACCGCAATCCGGGTGCTGGATGGCGATGATACGCTGCACCTGCAAGGCACCATCGGCGGCATCGGCGGCTGCCCGTATTGCGGCAACGGCCGCGCCACCAGCATGGCGCCGACGGAAGACTTCATGCACATGCTGGAAGGCATGGGCATCGAAACCGGCGTCGATCTCGACAAGCTCATCGATTGCGTCTGGATGATGGAGAAGATGATCGGCCGTTACGCCTGGGGCCACGTGTCGCGCACCGGCCCGCGGCCGATGACGCCCGACAAGTTCTACGATGCCAACGCCCCGTTCGTGGAGACGGTGGAGCAGGCCAAGCACTTCAAGCTCGGCAAGGAAGCTTACGCCGGCTGCATCTATCCGTGGGACAAGCCGATCGGCAGCCCGTATCTCGATCGGGCGCTCGCAGGTCAGCCGACCTACGAAGTCGAAGGCACGTGGCCTTGGGAGGAAGAATTCTTCCCGAAGCCGCAGCAGTTGGCACAAGCTGCCGAGTAGGCCCGGTGGCTCTCCACGCGGAGAGCACACGGTCGCCTTAGGTGAGCCGGGGCATGATTGCCCCGGTTCGCCTTTGCCCAAATGGAGCGTTGCATGAGCGAGACGAAAAATCCGCTGACCGATGAGGTCAAAGCGCTGATCGGCGTATCGGCGGAAAAGGTGGAGGCGAGCCCGCCCTGGGGCATCGAGCGCGAGGGCCTGCGCATCTTCACCAATGCGATCATGGATCCCGACCCGCGCTACTGGGACGATGAGTTTGCCGCCAGCACCAAGTTCGGCGGCATCGTCACGCCGCCGATCTATTGTTCGTATATCGGACGCAAGACGCTCGCCGGAGTCGAGGACCCAATCACCCGTGCGTTCCTGGAGAATCCGAACTCCGACGGCATCGGCGGGGTGCGCGAGGGCGGGGCGGATCGCAAGGGCGCGCTGCCGCCGATCCCGACGCCACTGAAGCGTATCCTCAACGCCGGCAACGAGATCGAGGTTTACCAATATCCGAAGCTTGGAGACCACATCTACAGCCAGGCGAAGTACCACGACATCAAGGGGCGCGTCACCAAGGACGGCGTTGCGATGCTGGTCGTTACCACCCAGACGACCTACACCAACCAGAATGACGAGGTGCTGTGCATCCTGCGCCAATCGGGCATCCGCCGTTAGGCCGGGCCGCACCAGAAGGAATGTACCATGACGACCGCAGACGAGCTTCGCAACAAAAAGCAGCTCTATTACGACGACGTTCAGGTGGGGCAGGAGATGCCGCCCCTGGTGATCGGGCCGATGACGCCGACGCATCTGTTTCGCTGGAGTGCGGCGATTGAGAACTGGCACCGCATCCATTACGACCAGAACTTCGCTGTCTATCACGACGGCCTGCCCAACATCCTGGCGCAGGGCTCGTGGAAGCAGAGCATCCTGCCGCGCTACCTGAAGGATATGTGCCTGCCGGATGGCTGGCCGTGGAAGGTGCAGTTCCAGCACCGCGCGATGATCGTTCCGGGTGACACCATCACGGTCTGGTCCAAAGTGACCGACAAACGCGAGGTCGATGGCCTGGGATTGATCGAAATGGATATCGGGATGCGGCTGCAATACGATGCCGAGTCCTGCCCAGGCACGGCGACCATCGTGCTGCCGATCCGCGGCGGCCGGCCGGTCCCCTATCCGTTCGTGGCCCCGAAAGGCGCCTAACATCACTCACGCCGTCCGGCCGATGCAGCCGGACGGACAAGGACATGCCAGTCGGCAAAGGAGACGATATGGGACGCTGGATCGCGATCGGCAAAGCGCCAGGCTGGGATAACCTGGCGAAATTCACCGATGATCTGAAGACAACATCGAAGTGGCGTATCGACCCGCGCACGACAATCACCGAGGTGATTGCGTTGGCGGATGGCCGCATGTTGGCGGAATGCCACGCAAACAGCCAGGCGGATTTCGATGCATGGTTGAAGCGGAATGAGTGGCAGGTGGAAAGCGTCACTCCGATCAAACACATCGCCAGGACCGGCGAAATCTGGAAGGTCAGCTAGGCGTTCGAAAACACTGTCGAAGATCAAAAAAGAAGGGGGGCCGAGGCCCCCCTTTTTGTTAGTGCGCGATCGCTTCCACCTCCAGCATCCTGGTGCGCGGACCCATCGTCGCAACCGCCGCGATCACAACCAGCATGCACACGGCAACGAACGCGAACACCCCCGGCACTCCAAACTCCCGCAAGAAAAAAGCGATGAAGAACGGCGTCAGAATGCCACTGAGCCAACTCCAAGAATACACGAACCCGACGCCTCGGGCGCGGATGCGCGTTGGGTAGAGTTCCGCCTGATAGCTGTGCAATCCGTACGACAGCCACTGCGTTGACATCGCGAGGCAAGCCCCGAGCACGATGATCGCGGTCGGTCGAACTCGCAGCCCGCGAACATCATGCCGAACACAGCGATCGCCGCAGCACGAAATACAGGCGTGCCATTTGCGTTCCAATCGGTCAGCAAATGTCATGATCAGCAGCGGGAACGCCACGGCGGCGATGTTGATGATCAGGCTGTATTCCAGGCTTTGCGTGATATGAATGCCTTTGGCGATCAGCAAAGTCGGCGTCCATCCGACAAAGCCGTAGAACCCGACCGTCTGGAAGAAGTTGAACAGCATCAGCATGATTGTCCGCTTGCGATAGCGCGGGCTGAAGATCTCGCCGATGCTCCCCTTGCGCGGATCCTGGTAATGCGGTTGCTCTGGCGGCGGAAGTTTGCCGCCCGAATTCGGCTTCGGCCCGCGCTTCGATCGTTGCCATGACCTTCTCGGCCTCGTCGATCCGCCCCTGCTGCGCGAGCCAACGCGGGCTTTCCGGCAGACGCAGCCTGATCCACCAGACGGCGACAGCAGCGACCGAACCGATGCACGCCACCCAGCGCCAGCCGTCATAGCCGAACGGTGCCTGCGGGATCAGTTGCCAGGACGAGGAAGTAGGCAACCGGAAGGCTGATCGCGCTCATCGCTTGCAGGAAGGCGAAAGCCTGGCCGCGGTTCCTTTTGGGAACCAGTTCGGAGAGATAGGCGTCCACCGTGACGAGTTCGACGCCAACTCCCAGCGCGCTGATAAACCGCCATAGGTTGACGCCGTCGGCAGTGGTCTGCATGCCCATCATGAAATTGGCGATGCCAAACCACAGCAAAGAGAAGGCGAAGATGGCGCGCCTGCCGAAATGGTCCGCGACATAGGAAACCAGCAGCGAGGCAACGAACAACCCGGCGAACAGCGCCGCGACGAAACTTGCGAAATCCGGACATGCCGAAGAAGCTCACCGTGGTCGCGGTGAAGATCCCGGATTTCATCAGGCCCGGACCCAAGGCGCCGATCAGTCCGATGGCATAACCATCGAAGAAGCCGCCGAAGGTAAGTAGAATTGCCATGATCCACATGCTGCGGGTCATGGGCAGGCGATCGAGGCGAGCGGTAAGTCTTTCAGCAGCGGTCGTGGCTCGGACGGCAATATCCTCCACCACGGTACCTTTGGAGACAGTACAGTAGATACAGTCCCTGTTAATGGTATCGAGGCCATTTCTTGCGTTTCCTTCCAGGTATCCTCCGGGTGTTCTTATCGATCACTTGACCTTTCGCGGCACCGCGAAGGCAACGTCACGCGCAAGAGTTCAAGGTCCGCCTTTCGTTGGCGCGGATAGTCTGTCACGTTGCGCAATCAACCGCAACATGCGTCCTCAGCGACACATGCGTCCTCAGCAGCAGCCGTTATCCTATCACAAGGCGCCACGGGGATCGATGCGCCCACGCTGCAACCGATTGCGTGTCATTCCGAGAATGTCGCATGACGCCGCGCCATGGATGCCGTTACGATGGAAAACGGCCGATCGACTGATGTCGGTGCCGCGCCTTAGTCCTGAATGCCGATCCGTTCCTTGTAGTCCGGGTCCCAGTAAGCCAGCCGCCCGCGATGAACCCGCTCGTCCATGCTCATGCGCAGCACCGGGCGAGGATGGGTCGGATGTGTGCCGATGATGCCGGCATTGCTCCATCTCGGCGTAGTGCGCGTCATCGTAGCCAAGAATGCCTTGCAGCACCTCGCGGTTATGCTCCCCCAGCATTGGTCCGGGCCCACGCGCATGAAGCGGCGTTTTGCTCAACTGCCATGGTCGGCCAATGATCTTCCGCGTGCCGATCTTTCGTTCCGGCGGGAACTGCACATCTTCCAACAGGCCGCGCGCCCTGGCGTGTGGATCCACGTGCATGTCGCGCGCATCGAACACGGCACCGGCGCGGACGCCGGCAGCCTGCAGCCGCTCCATCGCCTCCATCTTCGAAACGCCTGCCATCCATTCGGCAATCACCGGGTCGATATCGTCGTGATTCCGCATGCGCGCTTCGTTGCTGGAGAAACTTGGATCCCGCGCCAGCTTCGGGCGACCGATCACCCGGCACAGCGCTGCCCATTCCTCATCATCATGCACCGAAACGACGCACCACTGATCATCGCCGGCGCAGCGATAACAGCCTTGCGGTGCGAGCCAGGGATGGCGATTGCCGATCCGTTCACCGAGTCGCCTGTTGGCCTCCCAATCGAGAATGCGATCCGACACCATGCTGCAGCCAAGCTGGTACATCGCGACATCGACCCACAGCCCCTTGCCGAAGCGGTTGCGATAACGCAACGCTAGCGTGGTGCCCATGACCAACGCCCAGGTAGCGAGAAAATCGACAAAGGACTGGCCGGCCTTGGACGGTTCACCGCCGTGATAGCCGGTGACATGCACCAGCCCATGCGTCGCTTCCTGAGTGGTTGCCTGTGCCGGGTACTGCGCATACGGCCCGTGTGGACCATAACCGCTGCACGACACCATGATCACATTCGGATTGAGTTTCTTCGCGTGCGGGTAATCCAAGTTCCCAGCCCCGCATCACCCGCGGAGTAAAATTCTCCATCAGCACGTCGCTGACCTTTATCAGGTCGCGCAAAACCTCGCGCCCCTCGTGCCGGCGCAGATCGATGGCGAGCGACTTCTTGCCGCGGTTCAACAGGTTGAACGTGCTGGTGCGATTCCACGGATCATCGGCCGGGTTATTGTCCGGATACACCCCGGAAAATGCCCCGCCGCGCGTGACGTCCACGCGCCCGGGCCCTTCGATCTTGATGACCTCGGCGCCAAGATCGGATAACAGGCCGCCGGCATAAGGCAACGAGAACACGTTGCTGATATCGATAACTCGCAATCCGGCCAGCGGCAGCGTGCTCGCCGAGTCGGTATCCTGCTGTTCAGTGCCCATGCGTCGTCGCTGCCTCAGATGATGCCACAGTCGCGCAGTTTGCCGATCTCCACCTCGGAGCAATCGCAGCCGGCGAAAACCTCCGCATTGTGCTGCCCCAGCAAAGGCGCCGGACGACGGCAGGAAGCGGAGCCGAGGCTCATGTTCCAGAGACGGAATGGCACCCGGACCCTGCCGATCACCGGATGCTCCACCTCCTCATAGAATGCCCGGGCTTCGAGCTGTTCGCAGTTCGCCAGGTCCTCCGGCGTCTGCACAATGCCCAGCAGCATGCGATATTGCTCCGACGCCGTTTTGAACATTTCGGCCATCGTGCGATCCTTGGTCGCGTCCAAAATGATAGCATCGAGTTCGTGACCATGCAGCATACGCTGCGCCGGATCGGCGAACCGATGATCTTCAACTCCTCACGCCCAAAAAAATTCGCAATCTGCTCCCACGTTATGGCGCCGCCTTCCTGGCTAACGAAATAGCCATCTTTGCAAGGCGTCACGTGGCCGAACGAACTTCCCTCCAGCCGCCGCCGACCCTGCACCCCACCGGAAAAACTATAATACGGCTGGTTGATCACCAAAGACGATGTCACCACCTCCTGCGTCGATACATCGACATGCTGGCCAAATCCGTTCAGATCGCGCGTCAGCAGCGCAACATTCGTCGCCAGCATGCCGTTCATTCCGGCTTCGTACATCGCCGGAAACCCGCCATGCTGCAGCGGCTCGCGATCCGACGTGCCGCTGATCGCCATGATACCGCTGGTGGCATAGGCGACGATTTCGCAGCCCTTATACTGGCTGTACGGCCCGGTCTGCCCGAATGGCGTGATCGAAGTCATCACCAGGCCGGGATTGTCCTGCTCCAGCGTCGCATGATCCAAACCAAGCGACGCCAGATATCCCGGCGCAAAACTCTCCACGATCACGTCGGCGCGGCGCGCCAGCCGGCGAAACACCGCGGTACCCTCGGGCTTTGTCAGATCGAGGGTGACGCCACGTTTGTTGAGATTGGTCAACAGGAAGAATAAGCTCTTTTCCGGGTCCGGATCGTCCTGGAAGAACGGAGGCATGCCTCGACCGCACTCGCCGCCGGGTGGCTCGATCTTGATGACGTCGGCACCGTAATCACCCAGCAGCCGCGCGCACAGCGGACCCGAAATTCCTTGGCTAAGATCCAGCACCAGCAGATCGTCGGGTACGGCCGGCAGCACCATCATTCCTCCTGTTAGCCGCCGGTCTAGGACGCGCGCGTATATTGCTCAGGGTTGACCAGGAATTTGCTGCGGCATTCAAGACTGTCGAAATAGACCCATTTGCCGTCGTGAAACTGCCTTGTGCCTTTGGTTGGATCGAAGACTGCGGCGAAGCCCGTCCTTGCCGCTTCAGGTTTACGTTCGGCCATACCGACACTTGGTTTTCCTTTTTGCTTATAGGTAAACGGCCTCGCGCCCCCACCAGCGCACAACCCCCGTAGCGGTTCAAAGATACATGTCCGGCTAGCAATAGGAAATTTAGCCGAGCAACACGAATT
>CAVTNZ010000063.1:0-5241 GCA_963736185.1 uncultured Gammaproteobacteria bacterium
GCGCGGTGGGCGGTGCGAGCGCCGGGTGTCCGTGCTGGAGCGGTATTGAGGGCGCTGCGATCACACGCCTCGCCGGATGACTGGGTGCTGGTGCACGACGCCGCGCGGCCCTGTCTCGGCGCCGCCGACGTGCGCGCGTTGATCGCCGCGCTGGATGAGGGCGCCGCAGGCGCCGTGCTCGCCGCTCCCATCGTCGACACCGTGAAGCGCGAGGGCGGCGGTCTGGCGGGCGAGACCGTCGATCGCAGCTGACGGGGGTGCGCGTCTACGCCGCAGGTGTTCGCCTTCGGCAGGCTCGAACACGCAATGGCTCAGGCGGTGCGCCAGGGTGTCACCGTCACCGATGAGGCGCAGGCCATGGAGCGGCTCGGCATCCACGCCCGCCTGGTGCAGGGTTCGCCCTTCAATATCAAGGTGACGCGCGCCGAGGACATCGCGGTCGCGTCGCAAATCCTCAACGCCACGGGAGAGGCGGTGCAATGAGAATAGGCCAGGGTTTCGACGTTCATGCATTCGGCGAGGGCGACCATGTGATGCTCGGCGGGGTCCGGATCTCCTACGGCCGCGGCGTCGTGGCGCATTCGGACGGCGACGTGATCATCCACGCGCTTTGCGACGCCGTGCTCGGCGCGCTGGGCGAGGGCGCATCGGCCGCCATTTCCCGGAATTCCGATCCGCGTTACCGCGGCGCGGACAGCCGCGTGTTCCTGCGCACCGTGGCGCAGATGATGGGCGCGGCGGGATTCCGGCTGGTCAACGCCGACTTGACGGTGCTGGCCGAAGCGCCGCGCATCGCGGCGCATCGCGACGCCATCTCCACGAATCTCGCGGCCGACCTCGGGGTCGAGGCGCGGCTCATCAACGTCAAGGCCACGACCACGGAGCGGATGGGTTTCGTCGGGCGGGGCGAGGGGCTGGCGGCGCTCGCGTCGGTGCTGCTCGAGCATGCTCACGTCGGGTTATCGAGCATGCTCGAGCAGCACCGACGCGAGCGCCGCCAGCCCCTCGCCCCGCCCGACGAAACCCATCCGCTCCGTGGTCGTGGCCTTGACGTTGATGAGCCGCGCCTCGACCCCGAGGTCGGCCGCGAGATTCGTGGAGATGGCGTCGCGATGCGCCGCGATGCGCGGCGCTTCGGCCAGCACCGTCAAGTCGGCGTTGACCAGCCGGAATCCCGCCGCGCCCATCATCTGCGCCACGGTGCGCAGGAACACGCGGCTGTCCGCGCCGCGGTAACGCGGATCCGAATCCGGGAAATGGCGGCCGATATCGCCCTCGCCCAGCGCGCCGAGCACGGCGTCGCAAAGCGCGTGGATGATCACGTCGCCGTCCGAATGCGCCACGACGCCGCGGCCGTAGGGAATCCGGACCCCGCCGAGCATCACATGGTCGCCCTCGCCGAATGCATGAACGTCGAAACCCTGGCCTATTCTCATTGCACCGCCTCTCCCGTGGCGTTGAGGATTTGCGACGCGACCGCGAGGTCCTCGGCGCGCGTCACCTTGATATTGAACGGCGAACCCTGCACCAGGCGGGCGTGGATGCCGAGCCGCTCCATGGCCTGCGCCTCATCGGTGACGGTGACGCCCTGGCGCACCGCCTCCGCCAACGCGTGTTCGAGCCTGCCGAAGGCGAACACCTGCGGCGTCAACGCGCGCCACAGTCCGCTGCGATCGACGGTCTCGCCCGCCAGACCGCCGCGCTCGCGCTTCACGGTGTCGACGATGGGAGCGGCGAGCACGGCGCCTGCGGCGCCCTCATCCAGCGCGGCGATCAACGCGCGCACGTCGGCGGCGCCGAGACAGGGCCGCGCGGCGTCGTGCACCAGCACCCAGTCATCCGGCGAGGCGTGTGATCGCAGCGCCCTCAATCCGCTCAGCACCGATTCCTGGCGGCTCGCACCGCCCACCGCGCTCACGAGTTTCGCAGCGGCGCCGTGCGCATCGCCGGATCGGGCGATCGCCGCCGCAAGAGCGGGCCAGCGCACATCGTCGGCGGCGACCGAGACGGCCACTTTTTCGATGCGCGGCTCCTGCAGCAGCGCGCGCAGCGACCACTCGATCACGGTGGCGCCGAGGAGCGCCGCGTATTGCTTGGGAGATCCCTTGGCGGACGGATCGAATCGCGCGCCGCGGCCCGCGGCGGGCACGACGGCGAACACGCGGCGCGCCGCGACCGCCGAAGTCACGCTGAACCCACTGGAATCACTCGGCGCGGGCGGTGATGGGAGCGGACGCAGCAGGCGCCACGGGCGTTGCCGGCGTGACGATCTGATAGAACGTCTCGCTGTTGCCCACCATGCCGAGCTCGCTCCTCGCGCGCTCCTCGAGCGCCGCGAGACCGACCTTCAAATCGGTGACTTCCGCGAGCAATTGGCCGTTGCGCTCACGCTGCTCGGCATTGGCCGCGGTCTGCGCCTCGATCGCCTGGTTCAAGCGCCAGATCTCGCGCATTCCCTGATCCGACACCCAGAGCCGGTATTGCAGCAGGACCAGACAAACACCCAGGATGACTGCTAAAATCCTCATGAGGACAGTAGCTTAGCATGAGTTCTTAAGAAACTGGAACCGAAAGTGCATTTCGACCGGCGTAAGAAGCCCTGGCGACCGAGCTCCCCTTCGATCCGCAGCAGCTGGTTGTACTTGGCAATTCGGTCCGAACGCGACATCGAGCCGGTCTTGATCTGCGTCGCCGACGTGCCCACCGCGATATCCGCGATGGTGGCATCCTCGGTCTCCCCCGAGCGATGCGAGATGATGGCCGCGTACTTGGCCTTCGCCGCCATGTCGATGGCCGCGAGCGTCTCGGTCAACGTGCCGATCTGATTCGGCTTGATGAGAATGGCGTTGGCGATCTTCTTCGCGATCCCTTGCGCGAAAATCTTGGTGTTGGTGACGAACATGTCGTCGCCGACGAGCTGCAGCTTGCCGCCGAGTTTCTTCGTGAGCACCGACCACCCTCCCAGTCGCTCTCGCTCATCCCATCCTCGATGGTGACGATGGGATATTTCGCCGCGAGCGATGCGAGATAGTCGGCGAATTCGCTCGAATTGAACTTGCGGCCTTCCGATGCGAGATCGTAAACCCCGTCCTTGTAGAGCTCGTTGCTCGCGACATCCAGTCCGAGATAGACATCCCGGCCGGCGCGGTATCCCGCCTTGTCGATGGCCTCCAGGATGGTGGTGAGCGCCGCCTCGTTGGAGGGCAGATCGGGCGCGAAGCCGCCCTCGTCTCCGACCGCGGTGTTGAGGCCCTTCGCGTGCAGCACCTTCTTCAGGGCATGGAACACCTCGGCGCCGTAGCGCACCGCCTCGGCGAGCGAGGGGGCTCCGAGCGGCAAAATCATGAATTCCTGAATGTCGACGCTGTTGTCCGCGTGCGCGCCGCCGTTGATGATGTTCATCATGGGCACCGGCATGACGAAGTCCGCGGCGCCCCCCGAGAGGTGGCGGTACAGCGGCATCTTGCGGTCGCTCGCCGCGGCGTGCGCGGCGGCGAGCGACACCGAAAGGATCGCGTTCGCCCCCAGCTTCGATTTGTTGTCGGTGCCGTCCGCCGCGATCATGCTGGCGTCGAGACCGGCTTGGTCCGCGGGATCGAGTCCCACGACCAGATTGCGCAGCGTCCCGTTGACGTGCTCCACGGCCTTGCGCACGCCCTTGCCGAGGAATCTGTTCGCATCGCCATCGCGCAGCTCCACCGCCTCGCGCGATCCGGTGGAGGCTCCGGACGGCACGAGCGCGCGGCCCATGACCCCCGTATCGAGCACCACGTCGGCCTCGACGGTGGGGTTGCCGCGCGAATCGATGATTTCACGGCCCCGAACTTCCACGATGCGGCTCATAGCAACGACTCCTCGAACGGTTTCTTTTTGACGGCAAGATCGAGCTCCACCAGGGTGTAGAGGAGCGAGGCCATCCGGTCCAGCGGCCATGCATTGGGTCCGTCGGACTTGGCGTTCGCCGGATCCGGGTGGGTCTCCATGAACAGGCCGGCGACGCCCGCAGCGATCGCCGCGCGGGCGAGCACGGGCACGAACTCGCGCTGACCGCCGGAGACGTTGCCCTGCCCTCCCGGCAGCTGCACGGAATGCGTGGCGTCGAACACCACCGGACAGCCGGTGGAGCGCATCACGGCAAGGGAGCGCATGTCCGCGACCAGATTGTTGTAGCCGAAGGAAAATCCCCGCTCGCACACCATGATCTGGGTGTTGCCGGTGGAACGGGCCTTGTCGACCACGTTCTGCATCTCCCACGGACTCAGGAATTGGCCCTTCTTGATGTTCACCGGCTTTCCCTGGGACGAGACGCCGACGATGAAATTCGTCTGCCGGCAGAGAAACGCCGGCGTCTGCAGCACATCCACCACCTCCGCCACTTCGGCGAGCGGAGTGTCCTCGTGCACGTCCGTGAGCACCGGCACGCCCACCTGCTTGCGCACCTGCGAGAGCGCCTCGAGTCCGGCCTCGATGCCCGGACCCCTGAAACTCGATCGCGACGAGCGGTTGGCCTTGTCGAACGAAGCCTTGAAAATGAACGGAATGCCGAGCGTCGCGGTCATGTCGCGAAGCCGGCCGGCAACGTCGATCACCATCGCTTCGCTCTCGATGACACAGGGGCCGGCGATCAAAAAGAACGGCCGATCGGGGCCGACCTCGTACGAAACGAGTTTCATGCGGCGCGGCCGGGTCTTGCGGGGGCGCGGCCCGTCATGCGGTGGCGCGAACGTTCATGCGGTGGCGCGGCCGGGCTGCAGCGCGGCCCGGTATTCGCGGGCGGCGCGCACGAAACCCGTGAACAAGGGGTGGCCGTCGCGCGGCGTCGACGTGAACTCGGGATGGAACTGGCTCGCCACGAAAAAAGGATGCGAGCGCAGCTCGATGAACTCCACCAGACCGTCCGCCGAGAAACCGGAGAAGGTCAGGCCCGCGGCGCTCAGCTCCTCGAGATAATGGTTGTTGAATTCGTAGCGATGGCGGTGGCGCTCGAAAATCGACTCCTTGCCGTACAGCGCGTGGACCAGCGAGCCGGGCTTGAGGTGGGCCTCCTGCGCGCCGAGGCGCATGGTGCCCCCCAGATCGGACTTCTCGTCGCGCACCTGCTGTCCTCTCGCGAGATCCTGCCATTCGGTGATCAGCGCGATCACCGGATGATGGGTGGCACGGTCGAACTCGGTGCTGTTCGCATTCTTCAGCGCGAGCACGTTTCTCGCGTATTCGATGATCGCCAGCTGCATCCCGAGA
>CAVTNZ010000064.1:0-18781 GCA_963736185.1 uncultured Gammaproteobacteria bacterium
CTAGGTGGGTGCTCGGTTGAGCATTACTGGGGCTTCCGTGGCTCCGTTGACGGGTCCGCGGACGGAACATGCCGAGCAGTGGCGGGATTTCCAACGTGCCACTGGGCGGGAGGTGTCGAACTATCGTTAGAAATAGGATCCTCAGAGCGATCTACCGCCGAAGCCGTCTTGGTGATTACCGTGCCAGCCGGACACTCAGCTCGGCTCACCGACGACTCAATCACTATTGTTGAGTCCGGATCCGACACGACGCGGCGCGAACGGCTTACCTCCGGGATGAGCTTCCACCTTGTTGGATCGAATTCTCGCAAGCCTATTTATGACACGCCGGGCGGCCCAGTGGAACGTGAGCTCATTGGCTCGACAGGTGGCCGAATTGGCTTCTCTGCGAGGATGAAGGGACGATTCGAATTTAAGCTCATCGCTGATAGGCCGTGGTCAAACAACGTGTCTGTTCAGCTCCCAGATATAGTGATTGACGGCGTCAGACGGCAGGTGCCGACCATGGACTTCAGGCACCATAGGTATACCCTTGTTAAGGGCTGCTGCGGCGTGTAAGGCTTTATGCGTGCGCGAACCGCGCAGCTTGCGTACGCGATCCAGAGGCAATTAAGGTTACCGCCTAACTTGCGTGGGAGCGGACACGCGGCGTAGCTTCGTTTGAGGGTCGGAGGGAATCGATGGCTCTGGATAAATCAACTTCGGTTAGGACATCACGGCCGCGCGCCGCTCAACTCGGACGTTAGAAGCTTATGGATCGCTGGCGAATCGCTGCCGCTTTGGTTCTCGTCTGGAGCCTGCTTCAGTTGCGAGAGCTGATGTCGATTCGGAACTACGGTGAGTCTCACCTCGTCCCGGGGTGCTTGTTTGCTCTGTGTATGGGAATATCCTTTGGACTTTGGCGGAGACGTAGTTTGGCTCGTACCGCCTTTCTTGCGCTTGGTGTCGTGCTCACATGCATCCTCATCTTCAGCCTCGCAGTCTTTGGTTACGCCTGCGCGCCCTTCTGGTCGTTCTGTTCAATCCGCCTGCTTGCTCAGCCGCTTCTGGTAATCGGAACGATGGTCTCACTGCTGTGGGCGCCGCGTCTAAATAACGGTTGGAGTGGCCGTGAGCAATAAAGTAGCCCGCAAACTACGGCGGCTGACGACCGCTCAAGAAGTGCACACTATATATATTTAAGCCTTCCTGAGATCTCGGTACAACGCAGAATTCACCGTAATCTCTGGGTGAGCGCGGGTCTGGAGGTCGCTACGTTGAGCCAATGTCTAACTTGCGTTGGAGCGGACACGCGGCGTAGCTCGGATCAAGGTCAGCGAGGGTCGATGAACTTAGATAAATCTGTGCCGGTTTGGTCAACGCGGCTGCGTTCCGCTGAACTGGAACGTTAGACGCCGCCTGAGTGGACCGGGAATTCCAACTCACACCTATTATGGATGCATTATTTCTAACGGCCGGTATCTCGATGTTCGTGCACCTCGCCCTGTGCGTGATCTTACGTCGCGGACTATTGAACCACCCGGCGATTGAGGAGGAGCTCTTTGCGACACCCAATCGGCCGCTCGGAACACCAAACTTCATACGTCTTCTTCGAGTTCGATATTTCATGCCGTTTCAGGCATTACCTGAGGAGGCGCATGGGCTTGCACCATGGGTCCGGATCACATTACTGGCGACCCGGGTTACCGGGCTCTGCTTTGTTTGCGCAATTCTGGGCTTTTTCGTCGCCGCATTTGTCGAGGTCGGGCGCTAGTGGTGTAACAATCGGTTCGAGCGATCGCGGGGCAACGTCTCTGTTTGGCCAAGGAGGAAGTCGATGATGTGGATAAATCAGCTTCGTTTGTCGGCAACGCATCCCCGTCTCGCTCAACCTCATCGATAGACTCTATATGCGACGACTGGTCTTTCACCACCCTCGGGCATTCAACGCACTCGCAGACCTAGTCGTCTCAGCTACCCTGCCCGGTTTCACCAAATCTCTGCGCAACGGACTAAATCTTGGTGGCGGCGACTCCTACAAGTTAGAATCCGGCGGAAGTGAAATGCTACTCGTGCACAACGACCCCGACCAGGCGGACGTGTTCGATAAAGTAGCTGCGGTTGGAACGACGCGGCCACGTTCCGCTCAACTGGGACGTTAGGAGTTACATGCTCCAAGATCATGCCTCATCCCAAGAAGCGGCAGAGCGATTCCTCCGGCGCGTACGGGACTCTCGTGCAGCATGGGGGTTGCGGAATCCGCACGGCGATTGGGCGGTGGTACCTTCCAATCAATCGCAAAATGCAAGAGTCATACCGTTCTGGTCGGATCGTCCATATGCGATGCGATGCGCCAAAGCTGAGTGGGCCGATTACCAGCCTACGCAAATCAGTCTAGCAGTGTTTCTGGAGGCCTGGTTGCCAGGGATGTGCTCCGATGGACTACTGGTCGGGCTAAATTGGGAACCCAATCTTTGCGGTGTTGAAATGACCGCAACAGAAGTTCTTCGTCGGCTCACAGCCAGCTCCTAACTTGCATTGGAGCGGACACGCGGCGTAGCTTCGTTGAGGTCGGAGGGAATCGATGACTCGCAATAAATCAGCTTCGGTTGGGATAACGCGGCCGCGCGTCGCTCAACCTGGACGTTAGATTCCTCCTGCGATGCTCGTACGCTATTTTCGCTGGGTGATCTTTACTATCCTGAACTTCGTAGGGGGTTGCGTCCTCTATCCAACCACTCGAAGTTATTACGCGCCCGAGCCGGCCGACGGCTCGATCCAAAACAGCCAGGCCTGCGGATATCTGGGAACACGTGACGCCGTCTCGCGGCACATTCAGGATCTGTCAGTTCAGGTATCGGTAAGGCCCCGGGCTACCGCCAGTCGCGCCGAGCAACATCTCGACCTCTATCTGACGATTCACGGTCCGACGGGGCGCGTATTCATTGATCCATCCCGCGTACAGATTGTCGCTTCAAATCCGCCTGGATCTGACACCATTAGCCTAACGGCAGACCCAAGTATATCTGGCATGAGCGAGGCCGATACGATACTGGTCATCGCCAAATACGCCATTGGGCCCACCCTTCCACACACAATTCGCGTGGAATTCAGCGAGGGAGCTCTGACGCTGGATGGGCGCCAACTTTCAATACCGCCATTCCACTTCAATTGGCGATCGAAGCTGGATTGGTATTATGGTTCCATCAACTGCTGAGCAATCGAAATCTAACTTGCGTTGGGGCGGACGGCCTCGTCTTCGTTGAGCGTTGGAGGGAGTGGATGACCCAAGATAAAGTAGCTTCGGTGGAGTCCACGCCGCCGCGTGCCGCTCAACTTGGACGTTAGACCTCATGCGTATATCGCTTCTCTTTTTCCTGGTCGGCATGTTCGCGATCTCATCTGCATTCTCGGCGGACTCCGTTGTGATAGGGCGCGGCATCAAGAACTACTTCTTGCTGGTCCCACCCTGTCCTCAGGACCCTGATAGTGGCTTAGTAGCTATCTGCATGGATGCGGAGTATGTGTGGGAGCTCAAAGCTTACCGCTCCCTGGTAGGCCCAGATATTGAAGGCACGGTAAGGGCCATCTCGTATCAGCACACGGAGGCAAAGTCGGAGTACGTTCGATCGGTTGAGCTTTTCGTGTTGCGCCCTATTTCAGATGCGAGAATTCAAAATTCTTCGCATGCAGCCTACTACTTGGTCGAGTCATCACCCAGGTATGCCGACGACTTCTATTGCTTGGAGGATCCCATCGGGCTAGGGCTGGCTATTCAGGAGTCGGATATCATCATCAACGGGAATGGCGACAGGTGTTTCAAGGCCGGCCGAATTGGATCTCCTAAGCCGAGGTTTCGTTGGAGCGTACCTGCGTTCGAGCCGCGGTTGGATCATTAGACGCGGAACGGTCTCACTTGCGTTGGAGCGGACACGTGGGGTAGCTTCGTTGAGCGTCAGGGGTGCCCATGAATCTGAATAGATCAACTTCGGTTGGGACAATGCGGCCACATGCCGCTCACCTCAGCCGTTAGAGCGCGGAAGTCCCGCCCGGTAAGAGCGAGAGCAGTGTAGTGCCGAATCCATATTCACCACCGAAAGCCGAGGTCACAGACGCCGCTGGAGCCAAATCTTCGCCACCACTGTGGAATCCCAATGCCGCAGCCAATTGGAGCCTTTTGTTCAGCCCGGCGTTCGGAGCGTTCCTCCACATGAAGAACTGGCAGGCTCTCGGTCAACCCGCTAAGGCTGAAGCTGCAAAAACTTGGTTTCTAGTCAGCATGGCGGTGATAGCTGTCCTCGCGTGTGCGTCGATATTTGCCTCATACCTCAAAATGTCAGATGCCATCGAACGTACCATGGGACTTTTTCTCCTGCTCGCTTGGTATTTCTGCAATGCGCGTGACCAAACCAAGTACGTCAGGACACACATCGGCAACGCCTATCCCAGACGTGGATGGTTCGAACCGTTGGCGGTCGCCATATTGGTATCCTTTGGCATTGGTGTCGCAATGGGCGTCTTGGCGCTCTTGCTGAGAAGTCTGGCGTGACTGCTCTGTCCGCCTATGGAGATTTGCCTTACGCTTGTGGCAATCGACCATGATTAATTTGCTCGACTCGCGACCGAGCCATCGACCCTTGTGAACCTTCTGCTTCGTCCGCCGGGTGATGCGAGTCTTCGGATGGACAAAGAGTGGCACGGGATCCATTTTCTCTTGACAGGCGAGGCCTGGTCGACCGACGGTGAATACGGGTCCGTCGTGTTTGGAGGTACTGAAATCGGTCCCGATATTTCTTACGGCCCGGCGCGGATGTTGACGGCGCAACAGGTTGGGGAAATCGGATCCAAATTACAGGCGCTTCCTCTTGGCGACCTCCGCGCCCGCGCGCACGTGTCAGCGCAAGGTAAAGCAGTTATTCTCGCCATTCTGTAGCCCGGACACACGACGTCGTCTTCGTTGATCATCGGAGGGAATCGATGAATTTGGATGGAGTAGTTTCGACTGGGTCTGCGCGGCCAGTCGCCGCCGAACTCGGACGTTAGATCACGAGGGAGGTGCCTGCATGGACGAGCCGCGATACTGGTTCCGTGCCAAGCGCTATGGTTGGGGATGGGGCCTGCCTTTGACATGGGAAGGTTGGGCTGTGCTGGCGGTTTGGCTTGCGATATTTATTGCTGCGATTCCATTACTTCATCTGCGGCGGCACATCGGCGAACACTTCTTCTTTGTGGCCGGCATGGTCGCGGTGCTGGTCGGCGTATGTTACTGGAAGGGCGAACCGGCGCGCTGGCGTTGGGGCGAATGAAATCCCCCCCAACGCAGTTTAAACGTGGAGAAAAGCCACATTGCACGCGACGCCTAGGAGCAGCAGCGCAAAAAGAATCATGCCAGCCATGAGCATTCCACCCGCCGGTTACCGCGAGCTAATCTCCTTGTCGAGAACGACGAACACGAGGCCCTCGCGCCGAGGCGTGCCGAATCGCCGGTCGTCGTATGGAAACGGCTGCACCTCGCCCGTCAGCCGGTAGCCGCGCCTTAGGTACCAGGCGATCAGCGTCTCGCGCGCATTGACCACCTTCAGTCGAATCCTCCTCGCGCCTCGATCGGCGGCCCATGTCTCGGCGGCCGCCAGCAGTTGGCGGCCAAAGCCGGCATTCTGCAGCCTGGGGTCCACCGTCAACGTTCCCAGGTACCAGGCTCCCGCGGTGGCCGGTTCCAGCGAAACGCAACCCTGAATGGCGCCATCGGGGCTTCGCCGCCACACGAACATCGCCGTGTCGGGCTTTCCAGCCAGCTCAGCCCTGAGCAGTTCCTCGGTCGTTCGGTCGCCCTCGATGATATCGGCCTCGGAATTCCAGCTCGCACCGGGACCGGTCGCGCGGAAGCCGACATTCACCAACTCGACGATTGCGGGTATGTCGGCGTCCGTCGCTCGCGTCAGCATGGGTTCGCGCTCCTCGATTTCATTTTTTGCCCTATCCCCCAGTGTAGAGGCTAATATTTCTCATCAGGCGACTCAAATGTCCGACAGCCGAGATCAAGTATGAACACCGTGCTCCGCGCTCCCCCCCGTCGCCCGGACGCCCCCTGACGAAGCCCCCGCCATTCTCGCCGCCGCGTGCGCTGAGCAACGGTCAGGTGCAGACGATGGTCGGCAACCTGCCGCTCGTCCAATGGATGGCGCGCCGGCGTGGCGCGGCGCTCCTGGCGGGCGCGCGGGAATGGGTGCTCGATTGCGGCGAGGGTGTTCGATTGCAGGGATTTCTGAGCGAGGCGTCGCGGTCCGATCGGGCGGCCGATGAGCCGGCTTCCAGACGGATCGCGCTGGTGCTGCACGGCTGGGAAGGGAGCGCCGAATCGTGCTACGTGATTTCTCTCGGTGCGCTGCTCCTCGCGAGCGGATTCAACGTCCTACGGTTGAATCTGCGCGACCACGGCGAAAGCCACCATCTCAACCGTGGAATCTTCCACTCGTGCCGGCTGGCCGAGGTCGTCGGCGCGGCCCGCGCCGTCGCTGAGCGCTTTCCACAGGCGCGGCTCTTCCTGGCCGGCTTTTCTCTGGGCGGAAATTTCATGCTACGCGTCGCGGCCGACGCGGGTGCCCCCGCATCGATCGTCGGCGCCGCTGCGATATCGCCGGTTCTCGATCCGGCCGCCACACTGGTGGCGCTCGAGCGCGGTTGGTATCTCTACCGCCGTTACTTCGTGCGCCGCTGGTCCGGTTCGCTGCGCCGGAAACGACGCGCATGGCCGGATCTTCCCGATTTCGAACCGCTCCTGCGCACCGGGGATCTGCGTGCGATGACAGACGGGCTGGTCCGCCAGTTCACCGATTTCAAGAATCTCGACACCTACCTGGAAGGCTATGCGATCACGGGTCAGCGTCTCGCAAAGCTTCGATTTCCCGCCGCCATCCTGCTCGCGGAGGACGATCCCATGATCCCGGCGGCCGACCTGGCGCGGCTTGCGCCCTCCCCGTTATTGACCGTCGTGCGCACCCGTCACGGTGGCCACTGCGGTTTCGTCGAGCGGCTCAATGGTCCAAGCTTTGCCGACCGGTTCGTGGTCGCGCAGTTCCATCGGTTCGAACGCGAAGGCCCGCAATCGATCCCGGCGGGCGCCGCAAGGTCATGTACCGACGCATCGACCTAGGTCCATTCGTTCGTGGATTCCTCACCGCGCGGCAGCCCGACGGCAAACAGTCGCTATTCGTCGATCGAGATCGATCTTCACTTCGGAAAGCAGCTCGCAAGACTCATCGTCGAGCGTGCCCGGACCCCGGCGTGCACGGGACAGCAGACTCTGATCGCGCGCCCTGAATAGCTTTCGGATCTGAGGCCGGTGCAGATGAATGAGCGACGCGATGAAGCGGTCGATCTGCGGGTGTCCGGAATCGATTGCGAGGGACTCGAGCAGGCGCAGGGAACCCGCACTCGAGAGCAGCTGATCTCCCGTCACCCAGCGATTAACGGTGAACAGACTGATAGGCACGCCGACGGAGTTCATGCCGATGGCCAGGAGGTGGCGGGTCTTCGCCCGGGATTCACCGCCGCCCAACCTTTTCAGGAATGCGGATTCCGCCTCCGGATCGATCGGCGAGCGCCGCGCATCGGTCCGCGCGAAAAGGTGAAAATGGCCGTGCTCGATGCAACCCGGCCGGTCCGCCGGCGAGTGAGAATGGTAATACCACTGGTACCGACGCCGCGCGTCGATCGCGTCGCCCCGCGGATAATGCGACCACTGTTTCGGCGCCGCCCTGCCGAGAATCGGCGCGAGAAGGTGCCGGTCATTCCTCGCCAGCAGTTCATAGATCCTGACGATCCGTCTGGCGTGCAACGCAGCCTCATGAGCTGCCCCGCCGCCCTCAGCCTTCGGCTCGGCACGCTTCATGTCGAGGCCTCGAGACGGTCATGGCTGCGACGCCCCGACGCCGCGGCGAGTCCCGCGACGCCGGGGGCCGACCCACGGCTTAGTCGTTCTTCGGAGCGCATTTCGCTTTGCACTTGGCGGCGCTGGCCTTGCACTTGGCAGCGCTGGCCTTGCACTTGGCAGCGGCCGCCTTGCACTTGGCTTTGCATTTGGCGGCGCATTTCGCTTCGCACTTGCCCTGGCACTTGGCCATGGCCTTGGGCGAACACTTGGCGGCGGCCTCGTCGGCAGAAGCCATGGCAGGTGGCAGCGCCAGAGTGGCGACTGTCAGGGCGGCGACTGCAAAACGGGATACGGTCAACTTCATACGGAACTCCTTGGAGCGTTGGGTGAATTGCGGTTATCAGGACGGATCCTTGTCGGCCACCGCAAGGGGCCCAACAAGATATTCACGAACCAGTTCACGGGCACGGTGCAGGCGGCTCTTTACCCCGGGCACCTGCATTCCGAGCTTCTCCGCCATCTCGGAGATGGTGAGCTCGGCAAAATCGCGAAGCAGGATCACTTCCAGATGATGTGCAGGAAGCGACTCGAGCGCGGCGACGAGGTCAATGCGCAGGTTTTCGTCGTTGCGGCTCGCCAGCTGAGCCTCGGCAAGGTCCTCGATGGACCCGCCCTGGCGGAACATTTTTCGGGCCAGGCGATGGCACTCGCGCCGCACGACCGTGAACAGCCAGCCGGAGAAGGCAGCCGCCGCCTTGAGTGCCTTGACCTTCTTCGCCAGGATGAGCAGCGACTCCTGCACGGCGTCGTCGATGTCGCTCGCGGCGCAATGACGACGGGCATAGCGGCGGGCATCGCTTTGGCATGCGAGCAGCAGCCGGCTCAAGGCCCCTGTATCGCCCGACTGGGCCGCCAGGATCAGCGTTTCCTGCTGCATCGTGCCTCCTTTACATAAAGCATGATCTACCCCCCGTCCAGCCACCAATTACCCGGGTTTACGTACAAGAGGACGCCGTGGAGCATTTGGATTCGCTCGTTTCGAGATTATTTTTCAGCGTCCGTGGACTACGGTCCCAGCCGGGCTGACAATGCAGTCCTTTCCCGCTCCACATCGCCAGGCGCCACGTAGCGCCAGCCCAACGACTCTATTGGTCGCGTAAACGGCGCAGGCTGTCCACGGAAGGCACGAAGTAATAGGAACCCGTCAATGGCTGCGTAAAGCGCGTAAGCGCATCGCGCGTACCGTTCGTCAAACCCGCCATGCTGTCGAGCATTCTGGAGAGTCGTTTCTGTTCCGCGCTCAGCTGATCCGCTCCTGCCGATCGATCGGCAGAGCCTCCCACTCGGCCACCAGGTGCTTCCATTTCTGAAGCAACAATACGGAGCCGGCGGCACCGGGAACCCCCTCGGGCAGGAGAGCTGCGACAGGCGCGTCGAGCAGTGTCGGATTCTCGGAGCCGTCGATGAAACCGGTCAGATCGCGATCGTGCTGGTAGGACCAGCTGGAGGTTTCCTGTTCGAGCGAGGCTAATGGCGGATACGGCAGCGGCGAATTTTTTGCATTTTTTCGCATCCAGAAGATTGAATTCCAGATACGCATGCGAGCAGGTTCCAAGGGCGAAAATTCCGGCTTGGGGCGTGTACATGCGGACATTGTATCAATTAAGATCCCGGTCGCTAGGACGGTCCGTGCGGGTGAAGGCACCGCTTATGTGTGCGAGCTGTGAGCTATGATGACTTCAGATACATCGGCACGATCGCCCGGCATGCGCACCGCCGTCAGCGCCGCGTACCGTCCAGCCATCGCGCTGATGCTCGTCGCAGCGATCGTGGGCTGCGGCAAATCCCCGGGCGGCAAGGATTCGGCACCCATCGCGTCGCGCGCGGATTTGACCGTGAAGTACGACGTCAAGCGCCGCAAATGCGTCGTCGCGCTTCCCACCGAAGCACAGGGCAGCATCATTGCCTGCGACGATGTGGTTCCGTTCATCAGGGACGAGCTGAAGGTGCCCGGCGGGTCGATCTATGATCTGGGCTCGATTCCCGACTCGGACCCTCACCCGGCCGAGATCGACAAGGTCCGCGCCAGCCTGGACGGCGCCGGCTATCGCTTCATCGGCGGCCCGCATAAGGGATTTTGACCTGCCAAGCCCCGGGCCGGGGTTACCGCGAGCGAACCGCTCCGCCCTCGTCCAATCCGACATCCGCGGCCTCCGCCTGCCGCCGATCCGCCGCCACATCGAACGATCGACAAGCCCAGAGATAGACCACCGTCGAGACCGGTAACCCGATCACCATGGCTATGTCCGCGCCTCCGAGCATTTTCGTCACGGGGCCGATGTAAAGACCCGGTACGTTGAAGAACGGGATCATCGACACGAAGCCTACGCCGTAGGCGAGCAGCCCGCGCCAGTTCCAACGGCCGTACATGCCATGGGGGTTGAAGATCTCGCGGACCGAATAGTGGCCTCGCCTCACCCAGTAGAAGTCGACCAGATTCACGGCGGTCCAGGGCGTGAACAGATACAGCAGCACGGCGAGGAATTCGCCGAATTTCTCGACGAAGTTCTCCGTCGAGGCGAGCGCAAGGCCGGTGGCCGCCAGGGTCGCGACGATCAAGGTCAATATGCGGCGTGTGAGCGTCACCCGCCCCGGCTTGACCGAATCGATGACACTCAGCAGGGTGAGCGAAGCTCCGTAGAAATTGAGCGTCGTGATGGTGACCAGCCCCAACAAAGTGCAAAGCAGGAGCGGCGCGCCGAATCCCGGAAGCGCCGCGTCGGCGGCGGCGCGCAGCGCCGTCACGAACTCGAGTTTCGGGTACAGGGCCGCAGCCACCGTTCCCACCAGCATGGTCCAGGAGCCGCCGATGAACGCGCCGAGGTAGGTCCACCAGAACGAGGCGGCCACCCCCACGTCGCGCGGCAGGTAGCGGGAGTAATCCGAGACATAGATCGACCAGGAAACCTGGTAGGCGGCGGCGGCAAAGAACTGCGCCAGGAAGGGTACGGGATGAAACGTGCCCAGGGCGAGCTGTTGCGCCGGGATGCCTGCATGGACGAGCGCGGTAACGGTGAAAATCAGCAGAAACACGATGGTCACATAGGCGACCCAGCGCTGCGCGACGTGGATGATGTCGTAACCGAGCACGGCAAGCGACACCGACAGCAGCGCAAAAATCAGCAGCGTCGGCGTACCCGGCAGACCGTACAGCGAATGCATCGTCTGCGCCGCGAGAATCTGATTGAAGGCGTTGTAGCCGATGTAGGCGATCAACGCCACGCCCCACACCAGGAGTGCCCCGACATAGCCGAATTGCGGCCGGGACTGGATCATCTGGGGCAATCCGAGCTGCGGACCCTGGGTGGAATGGAACGCCATGAAGAACGTGCCGAGAGCCGATCCCAGCAGCACCGCGATCGCCATCCAGATCAGCGTGCCGCCCATCGCGACGCCGACGACGCCCGTGGCGACGGTGGCCAGATGCGCGTCGCCCGAGAACCATACCGGCCACAGATGCCAGACTTTGCCGTGACGCTCGACGAGGGGAATGTAATCGATCGACCGCTTTTCGATCAAAACGTCGCCGAACTGTGGTTGCATCAGCCGTTCCCGTGCCGGGTTTTAAGGATTGTTGGTGGTGAGCGCCCGGACGGAGGCGGAGGTTAGCATAATCGGAGGAAGTCACCGCCCACACATCCCCCCTGATATATTTGCGCCCATGCAAATTCAACCGGCGCGCCCGTGCAATTCCGGCATCTGATCTCCTATCCTCACTGGAAGGCGCGCATTCTGATGTGGTCCGCCGCCGCGGCGGTCGGCGCGGCGGCGGTCGCCTTCGCCAAGATCGCCGATTTCGCCCAGCTCGGCTTGAGACGCTTGCTGGGTATTTCGACTGCAATCCCGTGGCTCCTCGCGCCGCTGGGCTTCTGCGCCATCGCCTGGCTCACTCGGCGTTATTTCAAGGGCGCCGAAGGCAGCGGTATCCCGCAGACCATCTTCTCCATTCGTTCCGATGCGGGCGAATTGGGCGAGCGGTTCTTGAGGCCCGCCGTGGTGATCGGCCGCGTGGCGCTCGCCGCCGCCGCGCTTCTGTGCGGCGCTTCGATCGGTCGGGAAGGTCCGACGGTGCACGTCGGTGCCGTGATCGTGCATGCCGTGTCCCGGTGGATGCCGAAGGGGCGCATGCCGGGCCAACGCCACGCCATGGTGCTGGCGGGCGGTGCCGCGGGCGTCGCTGCGGCGTTCAACACGCCCCTCGCCGGCATCGTCTTCGCCATCGAGGAGCTCAGCCGGTCGTTCGAAGAGCGCGCCAGCGGCACCACGCTCACGACCGTGATTCTGTCCGGCGTGGTTGCCATCGGGCTGGTCGGCGACTACACCTACTTCGGCCAGCCGCAGGTTTCCGCCTCTGCCGCCGCGATCACCTGGAAAGTGGTGCTCATCGCCGCCCTTTGCGGGCTGGCGGGCGGTGTCTTCAGTCGGATGATCTTGGCGAGCGTCAACCGCCTGCCCTGGGGCCTGCAACGCCTGAGGACCGAGCGCCCCGCCCTGTTCGCGGGGCTCTGCGGCTTGGGCGTCGCCGTGCTGGGCACTGCGTCGGGTGCGCTCACCTATGGAACCGGGTACGAAGAGGCGCGGTCGATCCTGGAGAATCACGCTCACCTGTCCTGGGTGTACGCGCCCGCCAGAGCCGCGGCGACGTTGCTGTCCTACTTGAGTGGAATTCCGGCCGGCCTGCTGGCGCCTTCGCTGTCGGTCGGAGCGGGGCTCGGTCAATTCCTCGCGGACCATTTGAATCAATCCTCGGCCGTTCCCTTCGCCATCCTCGGGATGTGCGGCTTCCTCGGCGGGGTGACCCAGGCGCCGCTCACCTCGTTCGTCATCGTGATGGAGATGACCGCAGAGCACTCCATGGTGCTGCCGCTCATGTTGACGGCGGCCATCGCGACGGCATTTTCGCGGATGGTGTCCCGCCCGCTGTACCAATCGCTCGCGAGTCGATACACCCCCGCGCCGCGAACCGATTGACCCCCGCGCTGTCCGAAGTGGCATGGAACTACCGTCGCCCACCCGGGAAAATCTCGAGCTGTTGACCAAGTTCGACGATCGCACACAGCCGTTGTCGGTCGCGCAGCGCGTCATCGAGCGCATCAGCGCCATCTTCGGAAGTCCCGCTTATTTCATATTGAGCATCGTCTTCATCATCGGCTGGGCCTCGGTCAACACCTGGGGCGTGCGCCATGGATGGCGTCACGTGGATCCGCCGCCCTTTTCATGGCTGCAGGGTCTGGTGAGCTCGAACGCTCTGCTGCTCACCGTCGCGGTCCTGATTCGCCAGAATCGGATGGCGCAAATGGCCGAGCATCGCTCGCATCTCGATCTGCAGATCAACCTGCTGACGGAGCAGAAAGTGACCAAAATCCTCGAGCTGGTCGATCAAATGCAGCGCGGTGTGAAGGATTTGCACGGGGCCCCACCCGAACATGCCCGCGAGCCCATGGACGAGATGACCAAGCCAACCGACCCGCATGCCATCCTGGACGCCATCAAGGAGAAACAAGGCGGCTCTTGAGCGATTCCCGGCTCCCGGTGTCCTCAATATTCGATTTGATACGAGAGCCCGATGCTGCTCCCCGGATCGTTGTCCGGGGTGGTGCCCTGGATCGCCGTGCCGTTGCCGAGCCGGGTTTGCAGCTTCAAATGTTTGGTGAGGTCCACATCCACCTGCACCTGGCTCGTCCCCGTCGTGCTCTGTCTGCCCTCCACATAGACGCGCTTTGAGATATACCGGCCCGCCTGAATGGCCGCACCTTGGTTCTCCGTACCCCCGGTCGGGGTCGGTACGGTGTTCGTGTTCACGCTCAGCCGATCGAGCCCCAGCAGCTTCTGAACCTTCGTGAGCGGGTTGCCGCCGCTGCCGCCGACGCCGCTCAGCGTGGCGAGCGCCGCCCCCACCTGCGCAACCTGCAGCGCCGTGAGCTGCGAGGCGGGTTGGCCGAAAAGGAGCAGCGCCATGATCTCGTCCTGCGCCAGTCCCGTGGTGCTCGAGAACTCGAATTTCGGCGCGTCCGCATAACCGGATATCCGCAACGTCACAGTGGTGTTCTGCACCGTGCTGGTCGCGGTGAAATCGAGCGTTGGATCGAGATTGCTCTTCTTCAGGCCCGCCCCATCGAAGCTCACCCGGCTGGTATTGTCGAAAGTGAGCGTCGAGCCGGCGAGCGAGAAGGTCCCGCGCAGCAGATCGAATCCCGGGCCGCTGACCAGCGGTGCATCGGTGGTCCCGCGAATCCGCAGGCTCCCGCCAAGCTCCGCGTCCAAGCCGCGCCCCTGCACCAGGATCTCCCGCGGCGCATCCACGGCGACATCGAGCCCCACTTCCAGCCGCCTCGCGGCAGCGGTTTGCGCATGCCGGCCGCGCCGCCGCACGTCGAGCACCGCGACATCCGGCGGCAGCGAATCCGGTATCCCGATCACCGCGCGATTCACGTGGATCGTGCCCGCGACGGCGAGCCTCTCGAGCGCCGTCCCCTTGACGCTGATATCCGCATTGACGTTCGCGGTCAGCAGCGCGCTGGTCACCAATTGCGCCTTGACGGCGGTCAGCTGCAGGTCGAGCGGAATTTTCGGCTGCAGCGCGCCGATGCTGCCGCTGATGCTCACGGTGCCCAACGTCGCTTTGGCCTTGAACGTCTTGATCTGCAGCGTGCCCTCGCTGCCGTCGACCTCGGCGGTGATGCCCGTCAGGTTCGTTCCGCGCACATAGTCGCGAAAATTTCCGGCCGTGAGATTGAGGGCTCCGGTGATCTGCGGCGCGTCGAGCTTTCCGGACACGCTCGCATCCACGAGCAGATCGCCTCCCACGTGCATGCCGCGCGCCTCGAACAGCGGATTGGCGACGGACAGATCGAGCTTGCCGTTCAGCTTGAGGGCGTATTCGCCGGCGGCATCCAGCGGCGTCTTGCCGATCATGCTGAAAAGCGAGGCCTTGCCGGCGCTCAACCGAACATCGAGCGCCGCCGTATCGCCGGCGAGATCGGCATTCGCGGCGAGATTCAGCGCCGGCAGCCCGAGCGCCTGATCGCTGGCGAATCGAATGTCGTGAGCATTGAGGCTGACGCGGCCGGTGGGCGCCAATAGCGAGCCCTGGACGCGGGCGTTTCCCTCGATCGTGCCCTCCGAGATCAGATCCGGTACGAATACGCCGATGAGCTTGGGATCGACGTGCTGCAGGGAGGCGTGCGCATCGAGCGCCGGGAAGATCCTGCCTTCGACCTGCAGAACCGCATCCTGCGCGCCGATCCTGAGCTCCTCGACGTCGAGTCCGTCCGAGTAGGACACGCGCGCGGGCGACAGCAGTCCGATCTTTTGTCCGCGGTAGTCCAGCGCCGCTTGGTCGACGCGGAATCGATGGGTGTCGAGATTCACGGCCGCGTTCGCAGAGAGCTGCGCCGGGAATCCACCGAGATCCGGCGACTGAACGTGGAGCTGCGCGGCGACCGAACTCGTATCGCCTTCGCCGGCGAGGTGAATCGACGCCGTGAAGCGGCCGGTGGACAGATCCTTCGCGTCCAATTGGAATTTGGCGCGCGTATGGCCCGCGTGGGGCGTGAAGTCCACCGCCCCGTCCAGGCTCCCCCCGAGTTGGATGCCCAGCAGACGGTCGAGGTCCGCGAGTTGGCCGACCTCCAGGTGCAGGTGACCCCGCGCATCGTCGATGCTCGATGCCATCGACATCTCGCCGTCGGCGCGTGCGCTCTTCCATTCGCCGCGTCGAATCGATCCCACGAAACCCCTTCCGCCGTTGCGCTGCAGGGAGGCGGACAGCGTGAGCGGAGAACCGTCGACCGTGCCGCGCACATCGACGCTCGCGCTCGACGCGGTCGGCAGTCCGCGCGCGTGCAGCTCGACCGAGATCGCGCCCGGCGCGGATCCGCGGATCGAGAGCGTGCTCTTCGCCTCGGCATCGCCGCCGAAGGAGGATGGCGACCCACTCAAGCCACCCGATGCCTGCATCGAGCCCGCGAGCTCCGGGCGCAGAATGGCGAGATCCGCGATGCGCAGATCCCATCGCGCCTTGATGTCCCGGACATAAGCGTCGGCCGCCGCGAAGGCACCCCTCGGAGCGGGCGAGTCGGCCTCGGTCGACGCCGGCCGCGCCGCCGTACCGCTCGCCGTGAACGCGAGCGAGCGGGCCTGCAGTTGCGCGTGATCGAGCGTGAATGTCTTGTCGGAGACGGCCCCCGCGACCTTCAGCTCTGCGTGGTTGCCGAGCAACCCAAGCCACGAAGCCGTGCCTCCCGAAAGTCCCGCGCTCGCATCGAGGGTCAAGCCGATGTCGGATTCACGAAAATCGATTCGCGCCGCGACGTGTCCAACGCCGCGCACATCTTGCCCAGCCATTTCGGCGAAAGGCGCGATGTTCGGCACCTGTACGTCGAGCGCGACGCTCGGGTGACCCGCGGTGACCGCGTGTGCCTTGAGCGACAGCAGACGATGCGTCGCCTCCACGGTGAGCGGCCGCGTATCGTCGGCGACACGCATCGAGGCGGAGACCTTGATGGGATCTTTCGCGAAGAGCGCGGGCTGCGGGCCGGGAATGCGCAGTCCCTCGATCACGCCCTGCATCGAAAGGGTGCCCCGTCCCGCCGCAAGATCCGCACGGAGCGCCGCAATCGCCGCATCGCCCGGAAGCGTCAGACCCGATGCCAGCAAATGACCCTCGGCAGTCGGATCCTTGAACGTCCCATGCCACTGACCCGCCAGCGACAGCCGCTGCCACTTCAGGTCGGACCGCGGGGCCACGGCGGGCGCATCGAGGGAGTAGTCCACGTCCATCGACCCCTGGCGCAGGTCGATGCGGCCGGCGATCGCCGCCTTCATCGGGCCCGCCGACAGTTTGAGATCGATGCGCTCCGCTTCATGGGGCCCGTTGATGCTGACGTTCGCATCCAGCGCTCCGAGACCCGGAAGCTTCAAGATGTTCTCCAACGGACCGCTCGCGGGCTCGTGCACGGTCAACGTGCCGTCCATGCGCTTCGCATCGAACCTCAGATGCATGGCATAGTCGCCGTCGCCGTCGATGCGGCGGGCGCTCACGTCGGCAATCGCATTCTCCAGCGAACGCAAGTCCATGACGCCGCGCAACGACACCCGCGCCGCCCTGCCGGCGAGTTCGGCCCCCAAGCGTACGTCCTCGAGATCGAAGCGCCGAACCTCGATGTGCGGAACGTAGGGATTGCCGCCTCCCCCCTCGGAGTGCGGCGTGCGCTCCATGTCCAGGTGCGCCACCTCGAGGGTGTCGACGGAGATGCGCCGTTCAAGGAGTGCGAGCGGCGTCCACGTGAGCGCGATGCCATCCGCGGTCAGCCATATCCCCTGCTTGTCGGTGAGCTCGAGCTTGCGAAGAGTCAACCGCGTCGGAAATGAACCGCCCAAGCCGGAGAGTTGGACCATTCCCCCCGTCAGCCGCGCGGTGAGGCGCTCGATCATCGCCCGGCCAGAATCCGTGTTGCCCGCCACCAGCACCACAGCCGTCACAAGCGCGACCAGACCGATTGCCGAACCGGCCAGCCACGCAGCGATCCTGAGCGGCTTGCGCACCATCAAAACGCCTGCCCGAGTCCTATATAGACCTGGAACTTCTGGTTTTGCACCGCCGTGGGCTTGGTCGGCACGGCGAAATCCAGCCGGATGGGTCCGATGGCGGTGTAATAGCGCACACCCGCTCCGACGCCCACGAAGATATTGGCCGGGGTGACGCTGAGCTTGTTGCTCACCTGGCCGCCATCGACGAAGAATGCCGCGCCGAAATTCTGACCGAATCGCTGGCGGAACTCCACGCCGCCAGCCACGAGCGCGGTTCCCCCCACGGGATAATCCGTATACGGAAAGTTCGGTCCGACCGCCTGGTAGGCATAGCCGCGAATGCTGGCGCTGCCGCCGCCGTAGAATCTCTGGTCGGGCGGCAGGCTGCATTCACCGGGCGGCGGACTGCATTCGCCGGCGCCCTGGGCCAGACCGACCAACAGACGAGCCGCCAGGACGCTGCGTCCCGGACTGAGCGGCAGGAAGTTGTCGAGATCCACGTAGGTCGCGAGCCTGATCGTATCGATCAGGAAGTTCGCATTGCTCGCGCCCAGGGAGTGCGTCGGGGTGATGCTGAACGAATCGCGCATGCCATGGGTGGGATCGTCCAGCGGCGAGGCCAGGTCGGTGGAATCGAAGGTGACGGCGAGCGGCAGCTGGATGAGCGTGTAGTAATACGTCCGTCTGTCGAGCACCGTACCGTCCTGATCCGGAGGCTTGCAGGGTGTGGGGAACGGCGCCGGGCCGCATATGAGTCCCACGACCTCGATGATCTTCTCGTTCACCGTCGACAAGCCCGCGCTCACGGTCCACTGACGATTGAGCTTTCGGGTGAGCGTCACGCCCGCGGTCGTGGCGGTCTGGTCGTACGCGTCCAAAAACTGCTTGATCGCGCCCACGGAAAACTGCAGCGATTGATCGCGGTGGCCGAAATCCGGCAGCAGATACTTGACGTTGGCGTCATAACCGAGACCGTTGGTGGAGCTTCCCCCGGCATTGAGGAGCGATGTCGTCACGGTCAGCTGCTCGGCGTTGCCGAACACGTTGCGGTCACCCCATGTCACGCCGCCGCTGCCACCGAGATCGGTGGAATAGGCCGCGGTGACGTTGATCAGATGGCGCAGCCGCTCGCGCATTCTGAAGGTGATCGGGACGCCGCCGGTGTCGTCGGGTTTCGAACCCACCTCGACGCTGACGGCGGCAAATACGCCGAGCGTCACCAGATCGGCCCGAGCCCGCTCGACGGCGCTCGAGTTGTACTGCTCTCCCGTGTGAATCAACAGCCTGCGGCGCACGAGCCTCTCGTTGACCCGCTTCAGCCCGCGGAACCGGATCTTG
>CAVTNZ010000065.1:0-56337 GCA_963736185.1 uncultured Gammaproteobacteria bacterium
GTCGCTCAGCGCATCGTCACCAGCTCCTCCGCACTCGTCGGATGTATGGCGACCGTGTCGTCGAAGTCGCCCTTGGTCGCGCCCATCCGGATGGCCACCGCGAATCCCTGCAGCATCTCATCCGCGCCGATCCCGATGACGTGACAACCGACGACTTTTTCGGAGGGTCCCACGCAGACGAGCTTCATGTCGGTGCGCGTCTTGCGGGCCGTCATCGCATGGTACAGGGGCGTGAATTCCGCCACGTACACCTTGACCGCGTCTGCGTATTTCGCCCGCGCCTCGCTTTCGGAAAGACCCACCGAGCCGACCGGCGGGTGCGTGAAAACGACGCTCGGGATCATCTCGTAGTCCAGGTGCCGCTCGGGCTTGCCGCCGAACAGCCGGTCGCTGAGCCGGCGTCCGGCGGCGATCGCGACGGGGGTCAGTGCGGCGCGGCCCGTGACATCGCCGATCGCGTGGACGCCTGCCACATTGGTGTTCTGAAAGGCATCGGTGACGATGAAGCCGCCGGCGTCCTGCGCGACGCCGGCCGCGTGCAGCGCAAGCGCGCCGACGTTCGCGGACCGGCCGATGGCCCACAGCACGCAATCGAATCCGGCGAACTCGCGGCCGTCGGCGGCCGCGAGCGTCTTCGTGCCCGAGTGCTCGGCGAGCGTCGCGGGTACGACACGGGTATGTATGGGGATTCCCTGAGCCTGCATCTCGCGCATCAACGACTTGCCCAGCATCACGTCGAAATGAGTGAGCACATGATCCTTGCGGATGAAAAGCTCCGTCTCGCTGCCGAGCTCGTGGAAGGCCCCCGCCAGCTCGCAGGCGACGTAGCCCGAGCCGACGACGGCGACCCTCTGCGGCCGCCGCTCGAGCTCGAAGAAGCCGTCGGAGGTGATCCCCAGCGCCGCGCCCGGCAGGGAGGGGACCGTCGGCAGGCCGCCGGTGGCGATGACCAGGTGCCTGGCTGAGATTCGGTCGCCGTTCACCTCGACGCTGTGCGCGTCGACGAACCGCGCCGCGCCCTGACGGGTTGCCACACCCTTCGCCTGCAGATTTCGGGCGTAGATGCCGTTCAAGCGGAGGATGTATGCATCGCGCTTGTGTTTCAGCACCCCCCAATCGTGATCCCCCGCGGAGATGCCGAAGCCGTAGTCGGCCGCGTCGGAGATCCCGAGCGCGATGCTGGCGGCATTCCACATCACCTTCTTGGGCACGCACCCGACGTTGACGCAGGTGCCGCCCAACCGGCCGGATTCGATCACCAATACCTTCGCACCGTATTCCGCGGCGCGCTGCGCCGCAGCCAGACCGCCGCTGCCGCCGCCGATGCAGATCAGATCGAATGCTTCTGAGGACACCAAGATCTCCATGAATGAGAGGCTCAGGGAGGGCATGATATACGCACTGCGCGGCGCCCCCGACTCCCGCGGCCGGGGCCGTGTGCCCGGGCTGCCTCGCCGGGTCTCCCCCCGCTCTGCTCTGCTAGTATTCGACCGTGACCAACCCCCTTCTGGATTTCGACTCACTGCCGGCCTTCGATCGTATCGAGGCTGCCCAGGCCCGTCCTGCGCTCGAACTGGTGCTGGCCGAGAATCGCGCCCGGCTCGCCGAACTCACCGCCCAGCCGAACCCCACGTTCGCCTCGCTGGTGATCCCCGTGGAGGAGCTGAGCTATCGGTTGAGCCGGGTGTGGAGCCCCATCGGCCACCTGAACGCCGTCGCCAATTCGGCCGCCATGCGCGAGGCCTACAACGAGTGCGTGCCGCTGTTGACCGCCTACTCCTCGGAGCTCGGCCAAAATGCCGCGCTGTACGCGGGATACGCGCACGTGCTCGAGCACGAGGGCAGCGGGCTCGAGCCGGCGGAGCGCAAGCTTCTCGAGAACGCCCTGCGCGACTTCCGCCTGGCGGGCGTCGATTTGCCCGCGGAGAAAAAGGCCCGCTACCGCGACGTGGTGCAGCGGCTCGCGCACCTCGCGACCAAATTTTCGGAAAACGTGCTCGACGCCGCCCGCGCTTATTCGAGAGTCGTGACCGATGAAGCGGAGCTTGCCGGCCTCCCCCCGACCGCGGTCGATCGCGCCGCCGCGGATGCGCGTGAGGCGAACCAGCCGGGCTGGCTGTTCAAGCTCGATCAGCCGACGTACATGACGGTGATGACCAGCGCCGAGAGCCGCACGCTCAGGCGCGACATCTACGAAGCCTGGGTCACCCGGGCCTCCGAGCTCGGACCGTCGGCGGGCCGGTTCGACAACAGCCCCATCATCGAGGAAATATTGCCGCTCAGGCACGAGCTCGCGCAGCTCCTGGGCTATGCGAATTACGCCGACTATGCGCTGGCCACGCGCATGGCGAAGAGCAGCAAGCAGGTGCTGGGCTTCCTCGAGGATCTGGCGCGGCGCTGCCGGCCCGCCGCGCGGCGGGAGTTCTCGGAACTCGAGGAGTTCGCGGGGCGTACGCTCGAGGCCTGGGACCTCGCGTACTTCAGCGAACGGCTCCAGGAGAGCCGCTTCAAGGTGTCGCAGGAGGCGCTGCGGCCTTATTTTCCGCTGCCCAAGGTGCTTTCCGGGCTGTTCGCGGTGACCGAACGGCTTTACGGCATCAGCGTGCGCGAGCGGCCCGGGGTGAGCGTCTGGCACGCCAGCGTGCGCTACTACGACCTCATCGATTCCGCGGGCCGCATCGTGGCGGGCTTCTATCTGGACCCCTACTCCCGGGTCGAGAAACGCAGCGGCGCCTGGATGGACGAGTGCGTGGTCGCCAAGGCGCTCCCGTCGGGAAAGGCGGTCCCCGTGGCGCAGCTGGTGTGCAATTTCACCGCGCCCGTCGGCGGCTCGCCGTCGCTTCTGACCCACGACGAAGTGATCACGCTGTTTCACGAGTTCGGCCACGGCCTGCATCACATGCTCACCCAGGTCGCCTACCCCAGCATCGCCGGGATCAACGGTGTCGCCTGGGACGCGGTGGAATTGCCGAGTCAATTCATGGAGAACTTCGTCTGGCGCCCGGAGGTTCTGCCGCTGATCTCCGCTCACGTGAAGACGGGTGCGCCGCTCCCGGCCGACGTGCTGCAGCGCCTCTTGGGCACGCGCACGTTCAATGCGGCGCTCGACACCCTGCGGCAAATCGAGCTGGCCAGCTTCGATTTCGAGCTGCACGCCGGCTTCGACGCGGCCGCCGGAGCGCGCGTGCGGGAAACCCTGGAGCGCGTGCGGCAGCGCGTGGCGGTTGCGCCGGCGGCGCCCTTCAACCGCATGCCGGCGAGCTTCGCCCATATCTTCGCGGGCGGCTACGCGGCGGGCTATTACAGCTACAAGTGGGCGGAGGTGCTGGCGGCGGACGCGTTCGAGGCCTTCGAGGAGGCCGGAATCTTCGACCCCGCGACCGCGGGCCGCTTCGTCGATTCCATTCTGGCGCGCGGCGGCAGCCTGGACGCGATGGACGCGTTCGTGCGATTTCGCGGCCGGCCTCCGGACGTCCGCCCGCTGCTCAAGCGGACCGGCATCGCCGCATGAGGGGACGCGGCGGACAGTGGCTGGCCGCAACGGCAATGCTGATGGCGTCCGCGAGCGGCCGGGCGGCCACCGCCTACGTGACCGACCAGCTCGTCCTCAACGTCTACGCGGACCAGAACCAACAGGGTCAGCGCCTGGCGACTTTGCATTCCGGCGCCAGCGTCGAAACGCTGGCCACCAATGCGGACTACACCCAGGTCCGGCTCGGCGACGGGGTCACCGGATGGGTCAAGAGCACCTTTTTGACCACGACCGTGCCCGCCACCGTGCGCGTCAAACAGCTCCAGGAGGAGCTCGATCGCAGCCGGGCGACAACCCCTGCGCTGGCCGAGGCCGCGGCGCGCAGCGAGCTCGAGCGCCTTCGGCAGCAGCTCGCCGACACTCAATCGCAGCTTGCCGAGGCGATGGCGACCCGCGCCGGACCCCCCGCCGCGGGCGCCGCGGCAGGCGGCGCTGCGCCGCCCCCGGTGCACCGATCGATCGGCGTGGGCAGCGCGGCAATTGCGCTGGCAGCCGTCGCGGCGCTCGGGTTCTGGCTCGGATACGCCACGCTGGCGCGGCGCATCCGGCGCAAGTTCGGCGGCCTCAAGGTGTATTGAGCGCTCCGGCCAATCAGGAGCACGGGGCTTCCGTCGGCCCGCTTTGACATATCAATGAGAACCACGCCATGGCAGCGGGCGGGTCCCGGGTTTACACTCAGCTGGATGTACGATCTTCGCCGTAACGATTACGACGTCACCAACACCGTTCAAGTGAGCTCCACAGCCGCCGTGTCGCAGGCGGTGCGCGAGCTCTTCGCCATCGGCTGGCCGGGCGAATCCTACGACCGGGTAGCCGTCGCCTTCGAGGAATTCGAGCGTCTGTTCTCCGGGCGCATGCCCGGATACTTCGGGGTGGACACGGTCTATCACGACCGGCAGCACTCGCTCGACATGACCCTGGCGATGGCGCGTCTGCTGGTGGGCTACGAATCCACGGTCGAAACTCATCGACGGGTCGGTGCCGAGCGCGCCGTGATGTCCCTGGTCACCTCGCTGTTCCACGACGCGGGCTACATCCGCGAATTCGACGATCGGCAGCATCGCAACGGCGCCGAATTCACGCTCTATCACGTCACCCGCAGCGCACGCTTCCTCGCGCGTTTCCTGCCGACCGTCGGCATGGATTCCTGGATCCCGATTTCCACCCGGATCGTGCACTTCACCGGCTACGAGATAAAGCTGAGCCAGATCCATCTCGCGGATGACCGCGACCGCAAGCTCGGGCACCTGCTCGGCACCGCCGACTTGATCGCGCAGATGGCGGACCGGTGCTACCTGGAGAAGTGCCGCGACAGGCTGTATCCGGAGTTCGTGCTGGGCGGCGTCGCCGCCGCCCCCGCCAGCGACGGCACCCTGCAGGTGCGCTACAGCTCCGGACTCGATCTGCTGCGCCAGACCCCGCGCTTCGTGCGCGAGACCCGCAACGTGCGGCTCGACGGCGAGTTCGAGCGCGCCTATCGGTTCCTCGAGCCCGTGTTCCAGGGTGAAAATCCCTACCTCGACGCCATCGACCGCAACCTCGAATATCTGCAGCGCATCCTGCGCGCCGAGCGCTGGCGAATGCTGCGCCGTAATCCCCCCCTGTTCACCTCCGAGGACAATCAGCTCGGAGAGGTGCGCGGGCTGATGGTGACCCGGCTGAAGGCGCTCTGGGCGTAAAGGCGCCGGCTGCGGTTCAGGGCCAGTCGATGGCCGCCACGTAGCGGGCGTGTAACTCATCGATCCTCGCGAGCACGGCGTGCTTGCCCGCCAGATCACACGTCCCAAGCGCTTCACGCAGCACTCCGGGCGTCAAACGGCGCCGCGCCAGCTCCGCCACGGGCGCGAAGCTGAAATGCCACGGCTCGGCCTGCACCCCGGAGAGCACGCCGCGAAACGGCCGGAAAAAGCCGAAGCGGGCCGCAGTGGACTCGAGCCACTCGGCCAGCGGCGCGAACGGCCCGGGAGGGGCGTACTCGGCGCCGATCAGCTGGACTCGATGGCCTGGCGCGAGTGCGCGCCGGTCGATGAGATCCAGATCCGTCCCCCAGTGATGGCGGCTCGCGCCCGGCAGCGCGGACCAGCACAGAATCGCGTCCACTCGCTCGTCGGCGGACAGGTGCGCGGGATCGATGAGCTTGCCCTGCGCGTCGTTGAGCGGCGCCTCTCCGCTCCATTTGCGATTCCAGATCGACAGTTGCCTCGTGAAATCGCGAAACCCGCTCACGGGAAAAAGATCGAATCCGACGTGCGCCGCGGCTCCGCGCAACCGCAAGAACGCCGCGACGGCGTGTTCGTGCAGCGCGCAGGCCGGCTCCGCGACATCGACGATATGGGTGCGGGCACGGCCGGTGAGCTCCGCGGGCGTCACGAGGTGATTTCGCGGGTGGCTGCGAATTCGACCACCTGGTCGATGACCTGGATGAAGGTTTCGATTTCCTGCGCGCCCGAGACCGAGTATTGCCGATCGAAGATGAAGGCGGGAACCCCGGTGATGCCGAGCACGGTCGCATGGCGTTCCGAGGCAACGACGCCGTCCTGCCCTTCGCGCAACACCACCGCGGAGCGCGCCTCCCGTTCGCCGAGCCCGGCTTCGACGCCGAGCCGCACCAGCTCCTCGACATCGCCGATGTTGCAGCCCTCCTCGAAATAGGCCTGCATGATCCGTTCCTTGACCTCGCCCGCCAGTCCGCGCCGCGCGGCATGCGCGATCAGGATGTGCGAGCGCCGCGTGTTCGGAATCCGTTCGATCAGGTCGAAGCGAAATTCGAGACCCACCGCCTGTCCAAGCCGCGCGAGCGTGGCCTGGCTCTCCTCGACCTTCGAGGTGTCGCCGAATTTCGCCGCCATGTAGGCGGCGCGCTCCACTCCCTCCCAGGGCAGGTCCGGATTCAGCTCGAACGGCCGCCAATCGATGCGGGGCTCGTACTGCGGGCGAGCCTGAAGCGCGAGCTCGAACCGGCGCTTGCCCAGGTAGCACCAGGGGCAGATCGTGTCGGAAAAGATATCCACGCGCATCTTCACGGTCATAACGCGATTGTACCCGGCCCCTTATGGCCCGGGATACGAACGAGTATCATCCGTCAATGCCGCAGAGCCTCAAATCGAAGTATTTATTGGTCGCTCTGGGGGTGGGCGCGGCCCTCTCCCTGCTGCTCGGCGGGGTCGCCTATTACGAGCACCGCATCGACACCGCGGACATCTCCCGGCTCACCTACGCGACGGTCGAGCAAAAGCTGCAGAACAGTCTCGAAGCTCGCGCGAACAGCGTCGGGGAGATGACGGGTTCCCTGCTCGCCCCCGCGCTGGCCGCGCATGACGAGGCTGCCATCGCACCCACCGCGGGCCGTCTGTTGGATGAAAGCGACATCGAGCGCGTGGAGGTCCGCGACGCCCGCGGCACGGTGCTGTTCAGCGGCCGCAATTCGCTCGATTCCGACGGCGGCGACAGCGCCGTCCAGATGGGCCCCGCCACTCTCGAGCCGCTCGTGCTCACCAAGACCATCCCCACGGTTGCCACCGCGCAGGGCGCGCGCGGCGGGGGAACCCTCAAAGTCTGGGTCAGCCGTTCCCGGCTGCAGGAAACGCTGGCAGGTCTGCACGCCCAGCTGGAGCATCAGCAGGGCAGCCAGATCAAGCGCATGCGCGGGTTTCTCGCCCGCATCACCCTCCCGTTGGTGGCGTTCGGCCTGCTGGGCGCCTGGTTCGTGGCGCACCAGCTGTCGCGACCGATCTTTGCCCTGATCCGATCGGCGGACCGCATCGGCGAGGGCGACTACACGAGTCCGCTGCACGTCGCGCGCCGGGACGAGCTCGGCGAATTGCAGCAGGCCCTCGAGCGCATGCGGCAAAAGCTCTCCGAGACCACCATCACCAAGAACTACCTCGACACGGTGCTCAACAGCCTGAGCGATGCGGTGATCGTCACCTCCCCCGACGGCCTCATCAAGAGCTGCAACCAGGCGACGCAGGCCCTTCTCGGCTATTCGGAGGACGAGTTGATCGGCAAATCGCTGGTCGGCTTCATCGACGAGCCGCATCGCGGCAGCTACGACCTCGCGACGGCCGCTGCCGCCGGAGTGACCGCGGAAGCGCGGGAAACCGTGCTGCGCACCGCCAGCGGACAAACCATCCCGGTGTCCATGGCCGCCTCCGAGATCGCCTCGGCCGACCCGTTGTTCGAGGGCGACATCTACGTGGCGCGCAACATCACCGAGCGCAAGCGCGCGGAGCGGCGCATCCGGTACCTCGCGCGCTACGACACGCTGACCAAGATGCCGAACCGCATGCAGTTCCAGCACCTGTTGCAACAGGCGATCGCGCGCTCGCGCCGCAATCAGCGTTCGCTCGCCCTGCTGTATCTCGATCTGGATCGCTTCAAGGAGGTCAACGACACCTTCGGCCACTCGGCAGGCGACCGCACGCTCGAGATCTTGAGCGAACGGCTGACCCGTGCGCTGTCCAAGGACACCGTCATCGGCCGCCTGGCCGGCGACGAATTCGCCATGTTCGTCGACGAGCTGCCGATCGATACCGACAATCGCCCGAGCTTGAGCTCCCTGGCGCGCACCCTGCTGGACGAGATCAGCCGCGCCTTCTACGTCAATCAACAGGAGGTATACCTGACCGCGAGCATCGGCATCGCGATCTCGCCGTACGACGCCGAGAACGTGATCGACCTGATCAGAAACGCAGACGCCGCGATGTATCACTCGAAGCAGAACGGCGGCAATACCTGGGCGTTCTACGTTCCGCAAATGAATGCGGCGGCGGTGGAGCGGTTGATGCTGAAGAGCAAGCTGCGCCGCGCGATGGAACGCGACGAGCTGGTGATTCTCTACCAGCCCAAGGTGGACCTGCGCACCGGCCGGGTGACGGGCGCCGAGGCGCTTCTGCGCTGGCGCCTGCCGGGCCACGGCGACATCTCGCCCACGCAATTCATTCCGCTCGCCGAGGAAACCAGCCTGATCTGGGAAATCGGCGACTGGGTCATGAACCGGGTGTGCTCCGACTATCGAGAGTGGCAGCGCACCGTGGCGCAGCCCGGCCGCATCGCCATCAACCTGTCCCTGCGGCAGTTGAAGCAGTCAAATTTCATCTCGCGCTGCCGCAACGTGTTCGGCAAATACGGGGTGTCCCCCACCTGCTTCGAGCTCGAAGTGACGGAGACCACGCTGATGACGGACCCGAAGCGCACCATCGGTCTGTTGAAGGAGCTGTACGCCATGGGCCTTCATCTGGCGATCGATGACTTCGGGACGGGCTATTCTTCGCTGTCCGCCCTGCAGCAGTTTCCCATCGGCACATTGAAGATCGATCAATCGTTCGTGCGCGACGTGGCCGTGGACACGAACGATGCCGCCCTGGTCCGAACCATCATCGAGATGGGCAAGAGCCTCGATCTGGAGGTCATCGCGGAAGGCGTGGAGAACTCGGAGCAGCTCGAGTTCCTGCGCAGGCACGGCTGCTTCTATGCCCAGGGCCGCCTGTTCGGCGAGCCCATGGAGGCCTCGAGCCTGGTCGCGATCCTGGCAAGGCAGGCGCACGGCGCTCCCCACCACGGTGCGCTCTGCGCGCCGGGGTCGGCGCCAGAGCAAGCCACCTCGCTGCGCTGATGTTGTCCGCGCGGGATCTGACGCTGCGGCGCGGCGCGGATCCGCTGTTCGAGAAGGTCAACTTCACCATCTTTCGCGGCGAGCGGGTGGGGCTGACCGGTGCGAACGGCACCGGCAAGTCCAGCTTGTTCGCGGCCCTCTGCGGCGGGCTGGCCCCCGACTCCGGCGACCTACAGATCCCTGCTTCGCTCAAGATCGCGCACGTGGAACAGGAGGTGTCCGCGCTCGATCGCCCCGCCATCGAGTTCGTGCTGGATGGCGACACGGAGCTGCGCCGGGTCGAGGCCGCCATCGAAGACGCCGAGCGCCGCGACGCCGCGATGGAGCTGGCCGAGCTCCATGCCTCGCTCGATGCCATTGACGGCTACCGGGCGGCGGCGCGCGCCGCCGCCATCATGCACGGCTTGGGATTCGAGGCTTCCCAGCACCGGCGCACCGTCGCGGAATTCTCCGGCGGCTGGAGAGTGCGGCTCAGCATGGCGAGGGCGCTGAATTCGCGCGCGGACCTGCTGCTGCTGGACGAGCCCACCAATCATCTCGACCTCGACGCGATCGTCTGGCTCGAGGAATGGCTCGCCGCGACGCCCAGCACCTTGGTTGTCGTCTCCCACGATCGGGAGTTTCTCGATGCGGTGATCGACCGGGTCCTGCACATAGAGAACCGGGGCATCAAGGCCTATTCGGGCAACTACACCGCCTTCGAGCAGAAGCGCAGCGAGGATCTGGCCCTGCAGCAGTCGCTTCACGCCCGCCAGACGCGGCGCATCGCGCAGATCAGCTCGTTCGTGACCCGCTTTCGCGCCCAGGCCACGAAAGCCCGCCAGGCGCAGAGCCGCCTGAAAATGCTCGAGAAGATGCAGCGCATCGCTCCCGCGCACGTGGACAGCCCGTTCGAATTCGAGTTCGCGCCGCCGTACAAGACGCCGCGTCCCCTGCTCACCGTCGAAGGCGCTGCTTGCGGTTACGGCGCGCGCATCGTCATCGGCGGCATCGACGTCTCCATCGGTCCGCAGGACAGGATCGCCCTGCTCGGACCGAACGGCGCCGGCAAGTCCACCTTGACGAAAATGCTGGCCGGAGAGACGGCCCCCCTGGCGGGGCGCCGCACGCCCGCGGCCGATCTGGCCATCGGCTACTTCGCCCAACAGCAAGTCGAGCAGCTCGATCTCGCCGCGGACGCGTTCTGGCACATGCGCGAAATGGGCGGCGCGGAATATGCGGGCGGCGATGAGCAGCGCGTGCGCGATCATCTCGGGAAATTCGGCTTCCAGGGCGACCGGGTGTTCGAACCGGTCGCGCGCTTTTCGGGCGGCGAGAAGGCCCGGTTGACGCTCGCCCTGCTGGTAGCCAGGCGGCCCAATCTGTTGCTGCTCGATGAGCCCACGAATCATCTGGACATCGAGATGCGGCACGCCTTGACCATGGCGCTGCAGGGATTCGAGGGCGGACTCATCGTGGTCTCGCACGACCGGCACTTGATCAAGACGGTGGCGGACACGCTCTGGCTCGCGGCCGACGGCAAACTCACGGTGTTCGACGGGGACCTCGACGATTACCAGTCCTGGCTCCGGGGGCGTGCCAGGGCGCAGAGCGGCTCTGCGGGACCGCCGGCCGCGCCGGCCGCGACCAAGGCGCCCAAAGGGAACCCGAAGGGCAGACCGAAGACGACCCCGGTCGATCAATGGCGGCGCGAACTCGCCGAGATCGAGAGAAAGCTCGCGGCGATCGGCGCCGAGCGGGCGCTGATCGAGCAGGAGCTGGGCGCCGCCGGCGCCTCGATGCCGGCCGAGCGGCGCGACGAGCTTCTCGAAAAGTACGCGCGGCTGCACCGCGATGCGGACGAATGGGAGGCCCGCTGGCTCGAGATCGGCACCGCCATCGAGGAGACGGAAGCCGCCAGAGCGGCGACCTGACGTGCGTCGTGCACGCTTCGCGGGCATGCTCGCGGTCCTGGCCTGGGCCGGGGTCGCGGCATGGAACACGGTCAAACCGCTGCCCGCCGGAACGCACATGGCTTCGCTGCGCGCGCGGCTGGACGAATCTCAGCTCGATGTCATCGGGGATTCCGCCGGCGGCGGCGACACCCTCGCGCGCGAGCTCGCCGTGATCGATCGGGCGGATCAGGTGATCGTGCTCGATCAAGCGCCCTTGGCGCGCGAAACGGGACAGCATCTGCTGATCAGCAGGCGCCGGCATCCACACATCAGGATCGTCGTGCTCGCCGATCCGCTTCCCGAAATCTACGGCGGTACGCCGGCCCATTATCTCGAATCGCTCGAGCGAGCCGGCATCGTGGTCGTCCGCACCCGGCTCGGCCGACTGCGCGATCCGCTGCCCTGGTATTCCGCGTTGTGGCGCGCGAGCATCGGGTGGTGGAGCGACCCCTACGACGAGATCGAGCCGCGGCCGGGCCTGCGTGCCGCGCTCCGGCAATCGAACGTGAAGGAGGATCGTCGGCAGATCCTCGTTGCCGACGACGGATCGGGCGGCTGGGTCGGCGTGGTTCCCGCGACCGCAGGACGGGGCATCGCGGTGGCGGTTGCCGGAGGCGTGGCGCGCGACATGGCGGCGAGCGAGCTGAAGATTGCCGGCTGGTCGTCGGGCGACGATCGGCTGCCGGGAATTCCTCCGCCGGCGGCCGTTGGCGTGGGGGCGATCGACGCGCGGTTGCTCACCGAAGGCGCGATCCGCACGTCGCTGGCGGACGCTTTCGGGACGGCCGTGGTAGGCGATGAGATACTTCTGGCCACTCCCGCGCTCAGCGACCGCGCTCCGGTCGCCGCGCTTTTGCGCGCCGCCGAGCGCGGCGTGCGTGTTCGAGTGCTGCTCGGCGCCGATGCGCCGCCCAATCGTCCCGTGGCCGCGGAGCTGCACCGCGCGGCCGGCGGCATCGAGGTGCGCTGGTTGCCGACCGGGGCGATGGGCTCGTCGCTCGCAATCGTGCGGCATCGGCGGGAGATGTGGGTGAACCTCGGCGCGGCCGATTTCACCCGGCTCACTCTCGACGATTTCAATCTCAGCGCCGCGGTCGATTTGAGGCTTCCCGATCGGGCCGCCGCCGCGCGTGGATTCATGGACGCCTTCGAGGCCCGTTGGTCGGCGGGCGCGAAAAATCCGCCGCCGTCGGACGGCGCCCCCCCGGGATACTGGCGTTACCGCGTGCTGCAGGCGACGGGGCTCGCGGCGTATTGAGCGCCGGTTGTCGAGGTGGCGCCCGCGACCAGCGCAGCGTCAGGGTGACTTTTGCGCAGCGAGCGTCCGCACCGTGTCGCCGACGATCCTGCCGAGCGCCGCGCTCACGGCCCGGTCGTAGGCGTCGACGATCGCGGTCAATCGGTTGTCCGCGGCGCTCTCGCGCACGTCGGCCGCGAATTGACCGAGCACTTGCCGGTCCCGCGAGCCGCCGAGTCTCGCCGCGAGGCGCACGTGGATCGTCGGCGCCGCGGCGGCGGCCGAGGGCCCCGAAGCGGCGTACTCCGCTTGGAAGTCCGCCACGTCGATTTCCAGCCAGTAGCCTGTGCCGAACGCCGAGATGTCCGTATGCACGCTTTGCAGGTGAGCGTCGCCGCTGAACGCCTGCAGCGCGAGATCCTGCACCACCTCGTCCAACGGCGCGCTCCAACGTGCCGCGGCGAAGTGATCCAAACGGCGGTCTGGGTAGAGCGCCGCGATCAGGGTGCTGTCGAGGCCCGGCCGTACCCGCGGCCGCAGGATGGTGAGGTCGGCCGATATCTGCGGACCCGCGGCCGCGGGTGCGGGTGCGATGCTCAACAGATACACCGATGCCGCGGGCTCCTTGTTCTTGAAGAGCGATCCCGCGCAGGCCGACAGCGCCGCCACCAGCACGGCCGCCGCCGCAACTGCCCGCGCCGGCCGGCGGGCCCGAGATGCGCTCATCGGGGCACCTCCACGCCGCGATCGTTCGGCTGGTACAGGACCTTCGACGGATCCTCCTCCAGGGAGTGCGCCAGCTCGCGAAAATCCCGCACGGCATCGCGGCTTTCGCGCAGCAGCCGCTCCAGTTCGGGCAGGCCCTGGTTGGTGAAGCGGGAGAGTCCGGGCTCGTTCTGCGTGACGAACTCGTTCAGGCGGTCCGTCGTGCTCGCCAGATTGTCGGTGATGCGCCGGACGTTGGCGAGGGCCGCCTTGAGATCCGGCGCGGAGGAATTGGTCACGCTGCGAAAGTCGGCGGCGGCGCTGTCCACCTCATCGGAGGTATGCCGCAGGTCGGCCACCATCTCCGAGATCTCCTTGAGCAGCGCCGGCGAGCGCTCGCTCGCCAGCTGCGCATTGTGCAGCGTCGCCCTGAAGGCGCGCACATTCTCTTCGCTGAACACCTGATCCATGTGGTCGACCAGCTCGATCGCATGGTTCGCAAGGGCGGGGAGGCTCCGCAGCAGCACCGCGATATCGGAGGGCGCCGAGCGGATCACCGGGTAGCGGTCTCCACGCGGCAGCGGTCCGGTTGCGTTGGACTTCGCATCCTCCTCGAGGTCGATGAACAGCAGCCCGGTGACGCCCTGCAGGCTGAGCAGCGCCTGCGTCCGCGCATCGATCGGGGCCTCCGCGTCGATGTCCACGACCACCTCCACCCGCTTGCGCTCCTTGGGATCGAGCGTGATGCGCGCGACCTTGCCCACGTCGACGCCGAGGTAGCGCACCGGACTTCCCGCGCTCAGCCCGCTCACCGTGCCGTCGTAGTAGATCTCGTAGCGGTGATAGGTGCGCTTGTCCCTCTGATCCGTGTACCAGTAGACGAACGAGACCGCCATGCCGATCACCAGCAGCACGAACGCCCCGACCACGACGTAGTTGGTGTCCCTATCCACTGCGGCTATCCATGCACGCGGGCTGCGGCGCTCTCGGCCGCCCGCGCCCGGGGACCGTGAAAGTACTCGTGGATCCAGGGATCGGCATTCCCCATGATTCCGGGCAGCGTGTCGGTGACCATGCGGCCGCCGACGATGACGCTCACGCGGTCGCAGGTCCGGAACAGGCTGTCGAGGTCGTGGGTGATCATGACTACCGTGAGCTTGAGCTCGCCGTGAAGATACAACAGTAGCGCATCGAAGTCCGAGGCGGAAATCGGGTCGAGCCCCGAGGTGGGCTCGTCGAGGAACAGCAGTTTCGGCTCCAGGGCGAGCGCGCGCGCCAGCGCGGCCCGTTTCACCATGCCCCCGGAGAGCTGCGCGGGATATTTCCCGGCCGCGTCCGGCGCGAGGCCCACCAGGCTCAGATTGAGCTGCACCAGCTCGTCGAGTGCGTCCTCCTGAATCGTATAGGACTCGCGCAGCGGCAGTTGGATGTTCTGCGCGACGGTGAGCGAGCTGATGAGCGCCCCGTTCTGGAACGTCACCCCGTAACTCCTGACCATGGCGAGGCGCTCCGCCGGCATCAACTGCTCGATGTCCCGCCCGTAGACCTCGACGGTGCCCCCCTGCGGACGTCGCAATCCGAGGATGGTACGGAGAAGCACCGATTTGCCGGCGCCCGAGCCGCCCACGATTCCCATGATCTCGTTGCGGCGCACCTCGAGGTTCAGCCCGTCGTGCACGACCTGCCTGCCGAAGCGGTTGACCAGCCCGCGCACGCGGACGATGGGCGTCCCGGTATCGGCGACAGTCTCGGCCGCGGTTTCGGACGGTGTGGCCACTTCAAAAGTTCATCTGTTCGAACAGCACGGCGAACAGCGCGTCGGCGAGAATCACCAGGAATATGGACTGCACCACCGCCACGGTGGTCAGGCGGCCGAGCTCGCGGGCCGACTCGCGGACCTGCATGCCGCGGTACGAGCCCACCACGCCGATCAGCAGTGCGAAAACGGGAGCCTTCACCAAGCCCGCCCAGAAGGTCGTCGGGCTGAGCGCCTCGCGCAGCCGGGTGAGAAACTGCGCCGGCGGGATGTGCAGCTGGACGAGCGACAGCAGACCGCCGCCGGCGAGACCCATCGCGTCGGCGACGATGGTGAGCAGCGGCAATGCAATCATCAGCGCCACCACCCGCGGCACGACCAGAAGCTCGATGGGGTTCAAGCCCATGGCGCGCAGGGCATCGGTCTCCTCGTTGAGCTGCATGACGCCGATCTCGGCGGCGAATGCGCTGCCGGAACGGCCCGCCACGATGATCGCGGTCAACAGCACCCCCATCTCGCGCAGCACCGCGATGGTCACCAGGTCGACCACGAAAATGGTGGCGCCGAAGCGTGCCAGCTGCTGTGCACCGAGATAGGCGACCACCACGCTGATGAGAAAGGCGATCAGCGACACGATCGGGATGGCGGTGACGCCGGTCTCGTGCACGTGGCGTACGATCGACGGAAAGCGCAGCGCCCTGGGGTGCGCAAGGGCGCCTCCGAGCACGCTTGCGATGCGTCCGAAAAATCCGAGCACCGCCCGCGCCTCCCGGGCCTGCACCACGGTCCAGCGGCCGAGTCCTGCGACCGCACCCTCCTGATTGGGCAGCGCAACCGTCCGCTTGCCCTGGGCTGTGCACAGCTCGAGATTCAATTTGCGCAGCAGCTCGACCGTGTGCGGCGGCTGACCCTGGTGGCGGATCTCGAGCTGCGCGTTGCCGAGATAGGAGAGACGGGTGAGCAACGCCCACACGGTTGCTATGGCGGGATGCTCCACCGCCGACCAGTCGCAGATCAGCAGTCCCGTGACCGGTCCCGGCAGCGCCTTGAGCTCCTCATCGATCCGCGCGAGTCCCTGAAGCGACCAGTCGCCGCTCAGGTCGAGCCGCCAATCCGCGCCATCACGACGGAGCGCCAACATAGTCATCGATATATGCTATCAGGCAAGGGAAGCTCCCAGGGATGTAGAAGCCTCCGGCCAGCCATGCATCGAGGTCCGCTGTTTGAAATATTGATCCTGCTCACCGCGGCGGTGGGCGTGGTAGCGGGCGTGCGCAGGCTCGCGATGCCCGCGATCCTCGGCTATCTGGTCGTCGGCATGCTGCTCGGACCGCATGCTCTCGGCGTGGCCGCCGACAACGAGACGACCCGGCTGCTCGCCGATTTCGGCGTCGTGTTCCTGGTGTTCACGCTCGGGCTGGAGTTCTCGCTGCCGCGTCTGTTCGCCATGCGCTGGGAAGTGCTCGGCGTCGGCGGTGCGCAGGTCGTCGTGACCACGGCGGTGGTGGCGGCCATCGCCATTTGGGCCTTCCACACCGGACCCGCCGCGGCCGTCGTAATCGGCGGCGCGGTGGCCATGTCCTCAACCGCCATCATCATCGCGCAACTCACCGAACAGTCGGAGATCAACCGCACCCACGGCCGGCTGGCGGTGGCGATCTGCCTGTTCCAGGATCTGAGCTTTCCGCTGTTCCTCGGCCTTCTGTCCCCGCTCGCCGTCGGCGGCTCGAGCGCCGCCGCCTCGCACGTCGTGGCCGCCATCGGGATCGCCGCGGCGGCGCTCCTCCTCGTGCTCGCGGCGGGGCGCTGGGTGCTGCGTCCGCTGTTCGTGGCGATCGCGGGATTCCGCTCGGCAGAGCTGTTTTCGCTGGCGGTGCTGCTCGCGGTGCTCGCATCCGCGTGGGCCACGGAGGCCGCCGGACTGTCGCTTGCGCTCGGCGCCTTCCTCGCCGGCATGATGCTGGCGGAGACCGAGTTCCGGCACCAGATCGAGGCCACGATTCGATCCTACCGGGAGATTTTCCTGGGCCTGTTCTTCATCACCGTGGGGATGATGCTCGATGTGCGGCTGCTGCTGCGGACCCTGCCGTTGGTCAGCGCGATTCTCCTTGCCATGCTGGTTCTGAAAACGGCGGTCGTGACCGTCGCCGCAGAGCCCTCCACCAGGAACTGGTTCAAATCCCTGCGCACCGGAGTCATCGTGAGCCAGGGCGGCGAATTCGGCTTCGCGCTCCTCACACTGCTCCTGCGCCGCGACCTCGCCGCTCCCGCCGTGGTCCAGCCGCTGCTCGCCGCCACGGTGCTGTCCATGGTCGCCTCGCCGCTGTTGATCCGGCACAACCGCCGGATCACGCGGGCCATCCTGCGCGAAGCGGGGCCGCGGTATACCGAGGCCATGCGCGAGGCCGAGGCCACCCGCGCGCTCGCCGAGCGCGATCATGTGGTGATCTGCGGTTTCGGCAGGGTCGGCCAGAACATCGCCCGGGTGCTGGAGCAGACCGGATTCGAATACATCGCCCTGGACGTCGATCCGCAGCGCATCCGCGCCGGAAGACAGGCCGGCGATCCGGTGATGTACGGCGATGCGGCGCAGCCCGCCGTTCTCCAGAACGTCGGGTTGTCGCACGTGCGCTGCGTGGTCATCACCTTTGCGAACCCCGCGGTGTCGCTCAAAATCGTGCGCTCGGTACGCGCGCTGCGCACGGACGTGCCGATACTGGTGCGCACCCAGGACGATGCCCGGCTGGACGAGTTGCAGGCCGCGGGCGCCACGGAGGTGGTGCCGGAGACTCTCGAGGCCAGCCTGATGCTGCTCTCCCACCTGCTGCTGCTCCTGAAGCTTCCGGTCTCGCGGGTGATCCGAACCGTGAACGACATCCGCAGCCATCGTTACGGGATGCTGCGGCAATACTTTCCCGACCCAGACGCGGCGGTCCCGGATGACAGTCACGCATTTCGTGAGGAGCTTCACAGCGTGATACTGCCTCCTCATGCTTGGGCGGTCGGCAGGAGCATCGCGGAACTCGCCGGCAGGGGCTCAAAAGCCGCCGTGAGCGCGGTGCGGCGCGACGGCATCGTGGGCCGGGAACCGGGCGAGGACACGGTTTTCAAGGTTGGCGACGTGGTGGTGGTGTGCGGTACGCCCGAGGCGGTGGAGCACGCCGAGACTTTGCTCCTGATGGGATAAAAAATACTTTACATTTTCCCCCTTCTGCTCCCATAGTAATGAGGCTGTTCAAGGGCAAACCCACCGAAAGGCGGGGACGCAAAACCACCGGTCTAAGGGGCTTCCATGAAGCCTGACGATAGCGGGGTCGCCAGTTCTCCAAGACGCGCCGAATGCGCGTCCGCGCCCCCCCTCGGTTTCGGTGCCTCTGCGCAGCAAGGTCTGTTTGCTCGTCAGTGAGTGCGGGGGGCGATATGGTGATGAAAGTGGATCGTTCGCGAAGCGCGGATACCTCGGCGTCCGGCCTGTACCGCCGGCCGAGGCTCGTGATGAAGGCCAGGCGTACCGAGGACCTTCCCTCGATCCTGCGCGATTCCAAGCAGTTTCCGACGCCCGTGCGCATCGTGGGCGGCGACTATTCGCAGACACGCTGCGTCGGCGGCGACGGCGGCACCACCGTCAATCTGAGCTCGCTCGACAAGATCGTGGAATTCGGCGAGACCGAGGTCCGGGCGCAGGCCGGAGTGAGGATCGGCACGCTGGCGCGCGCGCTCGCCGAGCGCGGTCAGGAGCTCCCGCTGACCCCCGAGATGGGCCACATGACGGTGGGCGCGGTGGCCGTGACCACCCTGCCGCAGGCCTCCTACGAAGCGGGTGCCGCGCAGCTCTCCTCGCTCGTGACCGAGCTGAAGCTGATCACGCCGCAGGGCAAGCCGATGACCATCACGGACCGCAACACGGATTTGAAGCGCGTGCTCTGTTCGAGCTTCGGTCTTTTGGGGGTGGTGAACGAGGCCGTGCTCAAGGTGCAGCCACTCACTCCCGTGAAGATCGATTACGAAGTGCTGACGCTGAAGGAGTTCGGTGCGCGCTTTTCCCGCATCGTGGAAGCCCCCGGCGCCCTGCGCCTGCACATCTCGCCATTCAACGATCAGATCACCGTCGAGCGGCGCACGCTCGACGAGAGCGCTAGCATGAACCGGGCGGGCATCTGGCAGATCAAGAAGTCGGTGATGCGCAACGTCCTGCCGGCGTTCGGCTCGACCGTGGGCAGTGTGCTCGCGGCGCCGGGCGTCGCGGGCGCCGTCGTGTCGGGCGTGCAGCGCGCGCTGCGCGCCACCTTGGATCGCGCCGCGCGCAACGTCGTATTGTATTCGCACGAATGGATCCGCGACTTTCCCCAGGAGGCGTGGAAGGCCCGCTACACGTACACGCTGTGGGGCTTTCCGCAGGCCGGTTTTCCGAAGCTCCTCGCCGAGTACTTCGCCTTCTGCAGGTCCTACTACAAGCAGCATGGCTACCGCTGCAACGTGGTCAACGGCGCGAGCCGCCTGCACCAGGACCGCAGCTCCCTGTTCAGCGTGAGCTTTGGGGGACCGATGTTCACCCTCGAGCCTTCCTCGACCGGCGACCGCGGATGGGACGAGTTCCTGATCGACTTCAACGATTTCGCATCCGCCCTGGGCGGCGTGCCGACCTTCAACCAGTCGCGCGCCCTGAAGCCGGAGCATGTCGCCAAGGCGTTCGGCGAGCGCGCCAAGCTGTTCCGGGCGCTGCGTCAGCGGACCGATCCGCTCAACCGCCTATGCAACAGCTACTTCTCGCATCTGCTCGATTAGCCCGGCGGGCGCAGGCTCGGCGGTGCGCGCGCCGCGCCGCCCGCGATCTCAGGCCTTGTCCTGCAGATGCGCCTCGACGAACCACAGGTATTTGTCGATCTCGCGCGAGATGCCGGTGAACAGATCCGCCGTATCCGCATCGCCCATGTCGGCGGTCTCGTCGATGGCGGCTCGCACCGCCTTGCCGAATACCGACAGCTGGGTCGACAGATAGAACAGGTGATCCTTGCCGGCGGTGATGCTCAGGGGATAGTTCTTGAGCTTGCTGCGCTTCGCGGCGACCGCGACGGTTCCCTCGGCCGTGCCGCCGAGGCTCGTGATGCGCTCCGCGATCGCGTCGATGTGTTCGAGGACGACATCGGAAATCTTGTCGAACAGCTCGTGCAGGGCGATGAAGTTCGGGCCCTTGACGTTCCAATGCGCCTGCTTGACCTGGCTCTGCAAATCGATCGCCTCGCTCAACCGGTCATTGAGGACGACGATGACGTTGCGGCGGATCTTTTCGGTCAGGTCGATCTTGGTCTTGTACATTCGAGCTCCTTGGGGACGTTTGCGGTGGCGGCTTTCTATTTTGCACTGCCGTCCGGCGAATCCCAATAGTACCGGCGCGAACCCGCGCCGCGGACCGGCTCAAGGGTCCGCTTTTCGCATGCGGACTTGAACCGCTGCCGCGATCAGTGCGGCGCCGATCAGCACCCCGGTCCAGGTGGCGGGACTCGACAGAAAGCGCGCTGGATCGATCACCTGCCACATCGAGGGGGATCCCGAGGAGGGCTGATTGCCCGACCACTGATCCGCCCACTGGTAGGCCTGCGGGTCGAAGGCCCTGGATGCATAGCCGAGAAGCCGGTCGCCGATCGCGCTCAGGCACTCGTGGGTGCCGACGAACAGGCGCTCCGCCAGGATGAGGACGAGCGGCGGAAGCACCGACCATAGCATCACAGCACGCCTGGCCCAGGCCGAGATCAGCAGCAGCCAGCCGGTGACCGGGAGATACCAGATCGCCGTGGTCGCGATGACATAGAGCCATCCCGCCTGAATCTGCAGCCAAACGTCCGGCCGCCACAGGGAGTTGCCCAGCAACGAGTGCGCGCGCACGGACAGCACGAAGGCCGCCAGCAGCCCCGCGAGGTCGGCCGCCGCGAAATACAGCATGGGTATGGCGGCGAGGGCGACGAAGAGCTTGGACAGGACCGTGGCGCTGTCGGAGACCGGGAGGGATTTCCAGAACAGGACGCTTCGATCCTTGCGTTCCGCATGCAGGCAGTCGAGCAGATACCAGTACGAATAGATCGACATCGCGGTGAAGAACAGGGCCCCGAACGCCACGAACATCAAGCCCCCCATCGAGCGGATCCCCCCGCCGGTGTCGAAGAACGTGGCCTCTATCGTGCCGAACAGCGAGCCGAGCGTGAGCAGCACGACGAGGACCGCGGGTATGATCCAGATGGCGCGGTTCTCCCAGAATTCCCGCTTCACCAGCCACACATAGGTGTTCATGCGGACGCTCCCCGGGACAGCTTGGCGACGAACAGATCGGCGACGCTCGGGGTCGACACCTCGCCCAACGCGGCGAGCCGCTCGAAATCCGGCCGCTCGAAGTACAGGATCCTCCTGCCGAGCATGGGTCGTTCGTGGAAGGGCCGTTCGGCGCGGGCGGCGGCGAGCATCTCGTCGGTGACCGCGATGGCGGCATATCGGACGGCGATGTCCTCCATCGAGCAATCGAGAACGATGCGCCCCTGGTCGATGAACAGCACGTCGGTGAGAAGATTCTCGATCTCCTCGACCTGGTGCGTGGTGATGAGAATGGTGCGGGTGTCGTTCATGTAATCGTTCAAGAGCGCATCGTAGAATCCGCGCCGCGCCAGGATGTCGAGACCGAGCGTCGGCTCGTCGAGCACGAGAAGCCGCGCGTCGATCGCCATGGTGAGCGCCAGGTGCACCATGGTTTTCATGCCCTTCGACAACTCGCGCATGCGCCGGCCGCCCGCGATGCCGGCATTGGCGAGGAGCGCGCGCGCGCGGCTGGCGCGAAACCGGGGATGCACGCCGCCGACGAACTCGATCGCGTGATCCACCGAGAGCCACGAGGGCAGCACCGCCACGTCGGCGATGAAGCTAGCCTCCCTCATCAGCCCCGCGCGCTCGCGGAACGGCTCGCGCCCCAGCACTTCGAGCTCGCCCTCGTAGGAGGTGAGGCCGAGGACGGCGCGCAGCGCCGTGGTCTTGCCGGCGCCGTTCGGTCCGATCAGACCGACGATGCGGCCCGGTTGAACGTCGAAATCGACGCGGTCGAGCGCGACCTGGGTTCCGAATTTCTTGCTGAGGCCGCGCGCATGAATGAGAGAGGCCATGGTGCGGCTCACTTGTCGGTCGTTTCGCCGCCGCGGGGGGCGGGGGCGGGATGGGTCGCGGCGGGTTCCCGGGCGAACAGTTCGTCCGCCGAGAATCCGAGCCGGCGGATGACCGCCAGGACGCGCGGCCATTCGCCGTTCAGGAATCGATCGCGCTCGCCGGCCAGCAACAGCTGGCGCGCACCGCTGCTCACGTACATCCCGCGACCGCGGCGCTTTTCCACCAGCCGTTCGTCCACGAGCTGCTGATACCCCTTGAGCACCGTTAGCGGGTTCAGCCGGTAATCGGCGGCCACGGCGCGGACCGAGGGCAGCGCATCGCCCTCCTCGAGCGCCCCCTCGAGAATCAAAGCGACCATTCGATCGCGCAGCTGGCGATAGATGGGCTGGTCATCGTTCCAATTCGGATCCAATCGCGCTCTCACGGTGCCCGAGACCCGGAGGGACCGGTGGCACGGTCGTCGAATAGGGTGTCACCATGTTTTGGTGATGTGGTGATATAGTATTACAGATCACTTAGCGCGGCAACTGAGCGAGGGGGCCCGCGTCGGCCCCCCTCATCGGGCGCCCACGGCGAACGCCTAGGGGCGCTGGCGGCCGATGATCGGCCCTTCGGCGCGTGCATGCGACCCCGCCCCCGTTCGGCTACCATTGGCGGCTCTTTCACAGGGGTCCTGCATGAAGAAACCAGTTACCGTCACCATCACGGGCGCCGCCGGCCAGATCGGATACGCGCTCGCATTTCGCGTCGCCTCCGGCCACATGCTGGGCCTCGATCAGCCCATCAATCTGAATCTGCTGGAGATTCCCGCCGCGCAGGCCGCGGTCCAGGGCGTGGTGATGGAGCTGAACGATTGCGCGTTTCTCACGCTCAACAAGGTCACGGCGACGGACGATGCGCGCCTTGCATTCAAGGATTGCGACATCGCGATGCTCGTGGGCGCGAGGCCGCGCGGCCCCGGCATGGAGCGCAAGGATCTGCTGCTGGAGAACGCCAAGATTTTCTCGGCCCAGGGCAAGGCGTTGGATGCGGTCGCGAGCCGCGATGTGCGTGTTCTGGTGGTCGGCAATCCGGCGAACACCAATGCGTTGATCGCGCAGCGCAACGCACCGTCGCTGTCGCCGGATCGATTCACCGCGATGACGCGCCTCGACCACAACCGCGGGCTGTCCCAGCTCAGCGAGAAAACCGCAACGCCGGTCGGGAGGATCAACAAGATGATCATCTGGGGAAATCATTCCGCGACCCAGTATCCCGATCTGCATCACGCCACCGTCGACGGCAAGCCGGCGATCCCTCTGGTCGGGGAGCGCTGGTTCGCGGACCATTTCATTCCGACCGTGCAGCAGCGCGGAGCCGCCATCATCAAGGCGCGCGGATCATCCTCGGCGGCCTCCGCCGCCTCGGCGGCGGTGGATCACATCCATACCTGGGTGCTGGGCTCCCGCGACGGAGACTGGGTCAGCATGGCGATCCCCTCCGACGGCAGCTACGGCATTCCCGAGGGCGTCATCTACTCGTATCCCGTGGTCTGCAAGGGAGGCCGGTACAGCATCGTGAAGGGCCTCGACATCAGCGAATTCTCGCGCGAGAAGATGCAGGCCACGCATCGCGAATTGTGCGAGGAGCGCGACGGGGTGAAGGATCTCATCTAGCATGGGGAGAGGCTTATGAATCGTGTGTTGCTCGCCTTTGGCGCGAGTGTCCTCGCCGCCGCGGCATTCGCGCAGGACCGCCAGCCGGCGCCGGCCGGCGCCGAGGTGTACTTCATCGCCCCGGCCAACGGCGCGACGGTGACGAGTCCTGTGACCGTCAAATTCGGGTTGAAAGGCATGGGGGTCGCGCCGGCCGGCGTCAAGATCGACCATACCGGCCATCATCACCTGCTCATCGACACGGACGTGAGCGAGCTGAAGCTCGATGCGCCGCTGCCGGCGACGGACAAGGTCGTCCATTTCGGCAAAGGCCAGACCGAAACCACCGTGACGCTCGCGCCGGGCAAGCACACGCTCGAGCTGCTGTTCGCCGACTACCAGCACATCCCGTTCGAGCCGACGCTGCACTCGAAAAAGATCACCATCACGGTGAAGTAGGGAGCCGCCGTGCGGGTGATCCTGCACGTCGACATGGATGCGTTCTACGCATCGGTCGAGGAGCGCGACCGTCCCGAGCTCAGGGGCAGGCCGCTGATCGTCGGCGGAACCGGCGGACGGGGCGTGGTCGCCGCGGCGAGCTACGCGGTGCGCCGCTTCGGCGTCCGGTCGGCGATGCCGATGCGCGAGGCCCTGCGGCTGTGCCCGCACGCCATCTGCGTGCGGCCGCGGATGGCGCGCTACAGCGAGGTCTCGGGCCAGGTATTCGCGATATTCCGCGAGTTCACCCCGCTGGTGCAGGGACTGTCGCTGGACGAGGCGTTTCTCGACGTCACCGCGAGCCGGCGCCTGCTCGGAGATGGCGGGGCGATCGGCGCCGAGATCCGCCGCCGCATTCGGGCGGCCACTGAACTTAGCGCCTCGGTCGGGATCGCACCCAATAAGCTGCTCGCCAAGATCGGCTCCGAACTCGCCAAGCCCGACGGAATGTTCCGCATCGGACCGGAGAATTTGCACGACGTGCTCGACGCCTTGCCCATAGAGCGATTGATCGGAGTCGGCCGCAAGAGCCTGCCGGGCGTGCATGCGGCCGGCATCCAGACCGTTGGAGACGCCGCGCGGGCGAGCGAGCAGGCGTTGTGGCGCGCGTTCGGCAAGCATGGCCGCGCCATGCGGGCGCTGGCATGCGGCATCGACGAGCGTCCGGTGGAGGCCGATCGCGACGAGAAATCCATCAGCGCGGAGGAAACCTTCGCCGAGGACATTCGCGACGCCGCGGAAATCGACCGCCATTTGACGGCGCTCGCCGACCGCACCGCCGCCCGACTGCGTGCCCAGGGTCTCGCCGCCGGCCGGGTCTCGGTCAAGATCCGGCGCGCGGATTTCAAGACCTACAGCCGCCAGTGCGCGCTCGGGCAGCCCAGCCAGGACACCGCCGTCGTCTCGGCCGCGGCCCGGCGGTTGCTGGCCGCCTGGCGTGCCGACCAACCGGATGCGGCGCTGCGATTGCTCGGCGTCGGGACCGGCGGCTTGTGCACCCCGCGGCAGGCCGATCTGTTCTCGACCGGGCCGGCGAAGGACTCGCGGCTCGATGCGGCGGTCGACGGCATCCGCGGCCGGTTCGGTCCGACGCTGCTCACCCGAGCGAGCCTTCTGCCGCGGGCGGGCTCGGGTCCGCGTCGCGGCTGAGCTTGGTATCATCCCACCCGCCATGTACGTCAGCTTCTTCGGCCTGATCGAAAAGCCGTTTTCGATAACGCCCGACCCGCGTTATCTGTATCTCAGCGAGCGACACGCCGAGGCGCTCGCGCACCTGTTGTACGGCATCAACGAATCGGGCGGCTTCATCCAGCTGACCGGCGAAGTCGGCACCGGCAAGACCACCGTCGTGCGGACGCTGCTTTCGCGCGTGCCCCAGCATGCGGACGTCGCCGTGATCCTGAATCCCCGCATCACACCGGTCGAGTTCCTGCTCACCATCTGCGAGGAGCTGGGCCTGGGATTGGACGAGGCCGATCGGCACAGCGTCAAGGAGATGGTCGATGCGCTCAACCGCCGCCTGCTGGCCGCGCATGCCGACGGCCGACGCGTCATCGTCATCGTGGATGAGGCGCAAAACCTGTCGGCCGAGGTGTTGGAGCAGGTCCGCCTGCTCACGAATCTGGAGACCGCGACCCAGAAATTGCTGCAGATCATCCTCATCGGGCAGCCGGAATTGCGCGAGCTTTTGGACCGCACCGATCTTCGCCAGCTGGCTCAGCGCATCACCGGCCGCTACCACCTCAATCCACTGGCCAAACCGGAGACCGAACAATACGTCAGCCACCGATTGCGGGTTGCCGGCTCCTCGGGGGAGATATTCACGCGCGCGGCGCTTGGCGAGGTGCACCGGGTCTCGTCGGGGGTCCCCCGCGTCATCAACGTGGTCTGCGATCGCGCACTGCTCGGCGCTTACACGGAGGACACGAGGAAGGTGACGCCGGCCCTGGTGCGCCGCGCCGCCGGGGAGGTTTACGGTCGCCGCTTCCTGCCGCCGTGGCTCGGCTGGCTGGCGGCAGGCGCGGCGCTGGCAGGGGTCTGCGTCACGGTGTTCCTCGCAGCGAGCCTCTGGCGTCACTCCTCGACGGTGCTGCATGCGGCCGCCAAACCGGTTCCGGCGGCGCGCCTCGCGCCGGCGGGTCCCCGGCCGGCTCCCGCACCCCCCCGCGTCTCGATCAACGCGGTGCTGGCGCAGAACGCCGCGAATACCACCGACGCGGCCGCGTTCCGGCGGCTGCTCTCGCTTTGGGGGACCGCGATGACCGACGACAAGGACCCCTGCGGCCAGGCGCAAAAGGCCGGGCTCGCCTGTCTGGATCAGCGCGGCTCATGGGCGCAGGTTCGCGCCCTCAACCGCCCCGCCATCCTCACGCTGACCGATGACGAGGGACAGCGGCACCGCGTCGTGCTGTCCGCGCTCGACCAGGACTCCGCCACGCTCGATCTGGGGGATCACAACGTTCACCTGCCGCTCGATGAGCTGTCGCGCGACTGGTTCGGCGACTTCACGGTCGTGTGGAAGCCCAAGACGCCGCACACGCGGCTGCTGTCGCTGGGCATGCGCGGGGACGAGGTCAGGTGGCTGCGCCGCAGCTTGAACGCGCTCCACGGCGCGGCCTCCGATCCGGCGCTCGACGACGTGTACGACCAGGCGCTGGCGATAGCCGTGCAGAACTTCCAGCGCGAACACCGGCTGAACGTCGATGGCGTCGCGGGATTGCAGACGCAGGTCGTACTCGACACCGCATTGGCCGATCCGGGTTCCCCGCTGCTCACGCCCCTCACGCCGCCGCACGGCTAGGAGACCTCCGGGTATACGCCATGTCCTTCATCCTAGACGCACTCAAGAAATCGGAGATCGAACGCCAGCGCCAAAGCGTTCCCGGGTTGATCGACACCGCCCCCGCGCCGAGGCGCGCGCGTTTTCCCGTCTGGGCCATCGCGTTGACCGCGTTGCTGGCCGTCAATCTCGCGGTTCTCTTCGTCGTGCTGGCGCGCGGCGGCCTGGCGGGGCTCGCCGGCCATGCAACGCAGGCGGCGCGCACCGCCCCCGCAGCCTCCGCGCCGGGATCGGCGCCGCTCCCGGGCGCGGCGGCCCAGACCCAGACAGCCGCACCGGCCGTCGCGCCAGCAACCACCGCGCAGAGCGCTTCAACCTCCCCGGCCGCTGCAGCGGCGCCGACCACCGCACCGGCTGCCGCCGGTTCCAATCCACCCGACCATCACTTCAGCCCAATGGATCCGGCAGCTCCGGTCTACGCACCGGAGATCCCGGCCGACAGCGTGCCGGAGAGCGCGGCGACGAGCGGTGTCGCGGCCCAGCCGGGCCGGACTTCCCCGCCCGCTTCCACCGCAGGCGGAGGGCAACGCGACCCGCTCCTCACCTCGGCGGACGACAAGTCCGACCAGGAGGTGCTGCCGACGATCAGCGAGCTCGATCTGACGGGCGCCAATGCGCTGCCCGACCTGCACCTCGACGTCCATGTCTACGCGACCAAGCCCGCGGAGCGCTTCGTGTACATCAACATGCGCAAATATCGCGAGGGCGCCACGCTGGCGGAAGGGCCGGTGCTCGAGCGGATCCGCCGCGATGGCGTCGTGCTCGACTTTCGCGGGCTGCGATTCGTATTGCCGCGCCAGTAGTCAGCCGCTTTTGTCTATCATAGGGTCATGAGAACCGTCCTGCGGAAGATATTGGCGCTCACCATGAGCGGCCTGGTCACGATTCTGCCGCTTGCGCTGACGGTCTACGTGATCTGGTGGCTGGTGCACACCGTGGAGGGATGGCTGCGCCGCGCGCTCATCGCGCTCGGCATCGTGAGCCCGGAGCATTATTGGCCGGGGCTCGGCTTGTTGGCGGGGTTCGCACTGCTGTTGATCGTCGGCGGCCTGGTCAACGCCTACGCCGGCAAGATCATCCTCAAGTACTGGGACGATTTCCTCGGCCGAATTCCATTCGTCAAGACCCTGTACGGCGGCTTCCGCGACGTCGTGAGCCTTCTGCCCTCGGGCAGCGGCGAGAAACGGGATCTGCAGCGGGTGGTGCTCGCCCGTTTCGCCGGTGTGAATGCCATCGGCTTCGTCACGCGCGAAGACGCCCCCGCGGTGCTGGAGGCGCACGGCGGGCGTGACTTGGTCACGGTGTATTTTCCGATGAGCTATGCGTTCGGCGGTTACACCGTCTACCTGCCTCGCGAGATCATCCAGCCGCTCGACATTTCCGTGGAAGACGCCATGCGGCTCGCGATCACCGCGGGCCTCACGCGGGCCAAGAGCTACTGATTCAAGGCACGCGCGTCATGGGCCTTCCAGGTTTCAGGCGGTGCTTGCAGGCAGCCGCGCTCATGGCGGCGCACGCGGCGCTGGCTGCGGGAGCGCCGGCGGCGCGCGACATTCCCGGGGCGGGTTTGGCGGGCGGCAGCACGGCGTCGGGCCGATATCCCGCCTGGCGTGCGGCCGCCGCGCAGGCGCTTAGCGCCCATGGGGACGCCGGTTCGCTGGCAACCGCGGCGGCGCTGAGGTATCTGCTGCCGCCGCGATTTAAAGGCGACGCCGCGGCGGTGCGTTCGGCGGCCGTCGATCTCGCGGCGAAAGCGAGCGAGCTCGATCCGGACAATGCGGCCATCGGCTGGCTGCGGCTGCAGCTGTGTGCGGGTACGACGGGTTGCGACATCCGGGATCCCGCCACCACCATGCGCTGGGTCGACGCCGAGAACGGCGCCGTGTGGATGGCGACGCTGGCCGTCGCCCAACGCGACAAGGATTCGATGGAGGTCTCGCGCATCCTGCAGGAGATGGCGCGGGGCTCGCGGTTCGAGTTCTACCGCAATCGCACCGTGGTATTGCTGTTCGACACGCTGAAGAAGGCGGGCGCCGAGCTGCCGCCGGGCTACGTACCCTCCGATCTGAGCAGGCTGAGCGAGGCAATGGCGGTGGCCGGTGCCGAGATCCTGCCGCCGCTCACGCCGCTGCTGGCCGCCTGCCGCGAACCTTACGGCGAGCGGCGCGATAATTGCCTGAAACTCGCGAAGCTCATGCAGCGTGGGGACACCGTCTCCGCGCAAATGGCGGGCCTCACCATCGAGAGGCGGCTGTCCGCGCCCGACGGCAGGGACGCTCGCGCCGTCGCGGAGCGCCGGCGCGAGCTCGAGTGGCGCGTGACGGCGGCGAGCGAGTACGACGCGCCGTCGCTTCCCTGGCTGACCAATGCCCTCGCCCGTGACCGCGTGCGCGAGATGCGCAGGCTGCCGCGCGAGGAAGACGTGGACATCGCCATTTTGCGAAGGCATAACATAGCCCTGGAGCCACCGGAGAATTCGCCATGATCGACCTTTACTACTGGCCGACGCCCAACGGGCACAAGATCACCCTGTTCCTCGAGGAAGCCCAGATTCCTTACCGTATCGTCCCGGTCAACATCGGCAAGGGCGAACAGTTCACCAAGGAATTCCTGGCCATCTCGCCCAACAACCGGATGCCGGCCATCGTCGATCACAGTCCGCCCGATCACGGCGCGCCGCTGTCGGTGTTCGAGTCCGGCGCAATCCTTTTGTATCTGGCCCAAAAGAGCGAACTGTTCATCCCGGCGGACGCGCGCGGCAATGCGGAGGTATTGGAGTGGCTGTTCTGGCAGGTGGGCGGCCTGGGGCCGATGGCCGGGCAAAATCATCACTTCTCGCGCTACGCGCCCGAGAAGATCCCCTACGCCATCGAGCGCTACGTCAAGGAGACCAATCGCCTGTACGGTGTGTTGAACAGGCGCCTGGCGGACCGCGATTTCGTGGCCGGCGCCTACTCGATAGCCGATATGGCGGCGTATCCCTGGGTGGTGCCGCACGAGGCGCAGGGGCAGAAGCTCGAGGACTTTCCTCACTTGAAGCGATGGTTCGACGCCATCAAAAGCCGGCCGGCGACGGTGCGCGCTTATGCCCAGGCCGCGAATTTCGACACCAATCCCGCGATGACCGAGGAACGGCGCAAGGTCTTGTTCGGCCAGACGGCGGATTCCGTCGCCCCTAAATGATCCGCTCCGGCCGTTGCGATGCGTCGCGGCGCGCCGCCGATAATGTCGGATTCAGCCCGCGAGGGCGTCCCGGGCGGTGACCCAGCAGTGGCGCTGGTGCTCATCCACGATGCCCACCGCCTGCATGAAGGCATGACAAATGGTCGAGCCGACGAAGCGGAAACCCCTGCGCTTGAGATCCTTGCTCATGGCGTCGCTCTGACGCGTCGTGGTGGCGATGCCGGTCAGCGTTGCCGGGCGGCGGCGAAGCACCTTGCCCCCGGTGAATTGCCAGATGTATTCGTCGAACGCGCCGGGCCGGCCGCGGATCTGCAGGTAAGCGCGGGCATTCCCGATGAACGCGTCGATCTTGAGCCGGTTGCGCACGATTCCCGCGTCGTTCATCAGCCGCTTTCGTTTCGCGGCTCCGTAACGCGCCATGGCCTCTGCGTCGAATCCGTCGAACGCCCGCCGATAGGCTTCGCGCTTGCGCAGAATCGTGAGCCAGGAAAGCCCCGCCTGCGCGCCTTCCAGGCAGAGCATCTCGAAGAGACGTTGGTCGTCATGGACGGCTACGCCCCACTCCTCGTCGTGGTAGGCGATGTAGGCGGGATCGGTCGTGCACCACGCGCAGCGCAGCTTCCCATCGTCGTGGCGTTTGACGCGGCTCATCGCGGCGGCCCTCAGCCGTGCAGGCGCACCGCGGGACGGTCCCGGTAGACCAATTCGATGCGATCGACCCCATGAGTTCGGCGCGCGGTACTGCGGATCTCATGCATCAGCTTGAGCAGGACCCGTGTGTTCAGGTCGGCTGAGACGGCGCACGGCTGCTGCACGCCGAGGTGCAGGACGACGAACCGCTCGCGCGCCAGGCGCACGAAGACGGCGACCCCCAATGGCCGGCCGCTGTCGGAGACCGCGAACAGCGACTGAACGCCCTCGATATCCCCCACGCGGATGGACAGGGCGCCTTCGTGCTCCTGGATCTCGGGGACGCCGTAGGTTTCGATGGATTGCTGGATGCCGAGGCGCACACGGTGCTGATTGACGTTGAAGAACAGCAATTGTTCCAACGCGGTACGCTGATCGACCGGAAGTTTGCACTGGATGCCGATGGACTCGCTCAACCACACCTCCCCACCGCTGGCACTGCGCCCGCCAATGTGTCGCCGGTCACAGAACTGGCTTGACGCACTGCAACTCGCGTTGTCTGCGTCACGAGACTCCGTATCGTATAGCGTCACCCGCAGAATGACACTAGCCTAAACAATTCAGGGTTTGGATGAGTTGCCGCACCGCCTTCGGCGGGCGACAACGTAACCCATGATCGAGTCATACCATGCGAGGAAGATGCCGGTGCTAGCACCCGAGGACGACACCCAAACGATGGATGCGGCGAGGTTCAGCCTCGCGAGCGAGATCGTCGAGATGGTCGTCCTCACCGCCGATGAGGGCTTCCTGCAAACGCTTCGGGAGGCCGTCGGACCGTCCCGCCGACTCTGGCACGTTCTCTCGGCGGACAAAGTGGGCGATCTGCTGCTCGCCGGAGGCGTCGGCATCCTGGTCCTGGACGTGCATGCGCTGCGCCAGGCGTGTGCGCTGTTCGTCGCGCAGATGAGGCAGCAGTTTCCCGATCTCGTCATCGTGGTCGCGGGCGCCCGCGACGCCGAGACCGAGCTCGCTCGCCTGATCAGCGATGGCACGGTCTACCGGTTCATTCACAAACCCATGTCGCCCGCCCGGGCAAGGTTGTTCGCGGATGCCGCGGTCAAGCGCTACGAGGGGCAGCGCCGCCGCGTGGGGGAGCAAACGGCCGCTGCGGCCAAACCCCGGGGCAACGCCGGCCTGGCGATCGCGGGCGGATGTGCGGCGATCTGCGCGATCGCCGGCGGCTTCTGGGCCCTGGCGCACGGCGACCGTCGGCACGCCCCCGCGGCCGGGGCGCCGGCGGCCAATACGGCGGCTCCTGATGAGTCCGCCGATCCTCGAACCGCCGGCACGGCCACCGACAGCGCGCTGCTCGCCCGGGCGGCCCAGGCGCTTGCGGCAAACCGTCTGATCGCGCCGGGCGGGGACAATGCCTTGGAGCTGTATCTGCAGGAACTTGCACGCAACCCCGCCAACTCTGAAGCGCGCTCCGGTATCGCGACGCTGCGCGAGAGGCTGTTGGCGCGGGCGCAGAGCGCGTTGCTCGATCAGCGCCTGGATGAAGCGGCGGGCGCCATCGAAACCGCGCGCCGCGCGGGCGCGGACTTGGGACGGATCGTGCTCCTCACCGCCGAGCTCGCCAAGGCGCGCGCCCAGCTCAAGGCTTCGACCGATGCGCCGCGCCCAAAGGCGCAGGCCGGGCCGGACGGCGCAAGCCCTGCGGCGGCACAGGCCGGGCCGGACGGCGTAAGCCCTGCGGCGGCGCCGGCCGAGCGATCCGCCGCGCTCGGACGGGCCAGCGAGGCTCCGGCCGCCGCGGAGCGTCAACTCAGGGCGGCCGACCAGGCCCCCGCGACGACGCAGCAGCCCCCGCGCGAGGCGCCCACCGTGGCGGACGTCGATCATGGCAGCCCGGCCGCGCCGCAGCCGTCCGCGCCGAACGGCGTGATCGACGCCGGCCAGCTCGTCCTGGTGAAGTCCGTACAGCCCGACTACCCGCTCAAGGCGCGGGAAGACTCGCTCGAAGGATGGGTGGAGGTCGAGTTCACCGTGGCAGAGACGGGCCGTGTGAAAGACCCGGCGGTGCATGCCGCAAACCCTCGCGGCGTATTCGAGCAAGCGGCCATCCATGCATTGTTGCAGTGGCGTTACAAGCCCGTGGTCGTCGATGCCAAGCCGGTTTCCCAGCGCGCGCGGATCCGCATTCGATTCGCGCTTGCACGCTGAGTTCGGCGCAGTTCTCAGGTCGGCCGGGGGGCCGGGCCGGCCCCCTCGACCGCTATGCCGCCGCGGGCGGACGACCGACGGCGCCGACCGGACCGCGCGCCGCAGCCGGCACAAGTGCCGCCGCCGGCGCCGTCTCCTGAGTCAGCGCGCCGATTTCCGCGCCGATTCTCAAATCGTCGGTCGCCCCGAAGGCGTGCTTGCGGATCAGGCCCTGCCGGTCGATGAGCACCAGGCTCGGCGTGCCACGCATGTTGTAGCGCTCCATCGTGTGCGGGATCGGTCCGGCCGTGTTGGCGCTGTCGAGGGCGATCGGGAATTTCAATCGGTATTCGTGGATGAAGGCGTTGAGCAGCGCCAGGCTGTACGCCTGATGATGCTCGAACGTGGCATGAAGGCCTATCACCGACACGTCCGTGGGCTCGAAGGTCTCGTGGATGCGCCGTGCCTGGGGAATGGCGGCGGCGATCGAATTCGGGCAGAGCACTTGAAAAGCGACCAGCACCACCACGCGTCCGCGCAGGGTCGCGAGGCTGAGCGGCCTGTCCGAGTTGAACCAGGTTTGCACCGAAAGCTCCGGTGCCTGCGCCGAGGTTGCCGTCATGCGTTACCGTACCTTGGTTGAGTTCCGACCTGCGATTTGGATCGCATTCGCCGCAAGTGTAGCGGTACTTGGCCCTCGCGCAAAAACTTGACTTCGAACGCCGATGCCGGTCGGAAATCCGGCGATGGCCAGCCGGTCGCCCGCCATAGCTATAGCTAGCTAGGGCCGTGCCTTCGCCGCGTCCGGCTCCCGTTGGGACGGACCGCCGGTCTTGGCGGCCTGTGCGCCCGCCGGCCGTTCGGCTTCGCGGTCGCGCCGTTTTCGCTCGGCGATCTCCTCGCGGTCCACCGCCACGTCGCGCGGCGCGTTGATGCCGATACGAACCTGGGACCCGTTCACGGCCATGACGGTGACTTCGATGTCGTCGCCGATTCGAAGCGCCTCGCCGGCGCGTCGCGTAAGAATCAACATGGGCTGGCCTCGGTTGCGTGACGACGCGTCCATTGCGCCATCACGACACCGCCGGTCCAAGGGCGATTTCTTCCTAAACGGTGTAAGACTTTGGACGACAGGGCCTGGCGTATCGGCCGCGGCCCGGCGCAACCGCCGCCCGCGCCTCAATGGGCGACGATCAGCGAGGGGGTCTTTGGATCGGCAACGGGGGCCGCCGCCATCCCTTCCCAGGTGTTGACGGTGGCCTCGTAAATCGCCAGTTCGCGCAGCAAATCGTTGAGCGGCTGCGCCTTCCCCATCGCGAATCCCTGGCCATAATCGACCCCGAGGTCGGCCATGCGCGCACGCAGCTGGTCGGTCTCGACGTATTCCGCGATGGTCTCCATGCACATGACCTTGGCCAGCTGAGCGATGGCCTTGATCATGGATTCGCTGCGTGTGTTGTTGAGGGAGTCGCGCACGAAGCTGCCGTCGATCTTCAGGTAGTTGACCGAAAGATCCTTCAAATAGGCGAGCGAGCTCACGCCGGTTCCGAAATCGTCGAGCGCGAACTGACACCCGAGATCCTGCAGGGTGTGCAGGAAATGCTGCGCCTTCGCGAGATTTCCCACCGTCGCGGTCTCGGTCAATTCGAAGCACAGGACATTCGGCGGCAGCTTGCTCGCCCGGATCTCCTCGACCACGTAGGCGAGGAAGCTGTCGTCCTGAAGCGACTGGCCCGACAGATTGATCGCGAATCGCGCTATATCCTCACCCACCGCCGCGCTGTGCTCGCCGAGCAGCTCGCAGGCCCGGTGCACGACCCAGCGATCCACCGTCGGCATGAGCTGATAGCGCTCGGCGGATGACAGGAACTTCGACGGCGGGATGATCTCCCCCCGGTCGCCCAGCATGCGGATCAACAGTTCGAACCGGGGCCGCCCGTAGTTGCCGCGCAGGGGCAGGATGGGCTGCGCATCGAGGCGGAAACTGTCGTTGCCCAGCGCGTCGCGAAGCTTGCCGATCACCAGGATGTCGGTGTGGCGGCGGATGATGCTCTGATCCGAATCCTGGAACACCTCGACCCGATTGCGACCCCGGTCCTTGGCGGCCTTGCAGGCGATTTCCGCGGTGGCCAGCGCGTGCGCCAGCGCGTTGTCGGAGCGCCCCACGGGAGCGACGCCGAGGGACACCGAGACTTCGAAGGATCCCTGGCCTGCACGGGGCACGATGGCGGCTGCCGCTGCGCGAATGCGCTCCGCGAGCTCGGCAGCCGCCTCCATTCCGCTGTCCGGGATCAGCGCGGCCAGCCGATCGCCGGAAATGCGCGCCGACAGCGCCTTCAACGGCAGCGCTTTCGCCATGCACTCGGCGACGCTGACGATCACGTCGTCGCCCACGTGCATGCCGAAGGTTTCGTTGATGACGTGCAGCCGGTCGATGTCCAGATAGAGGATGCAATGCGTGGCCGCCTCGGTCGCCGCCGAGAGCAGCGACTTCGCCTGGCGCTCGAATGACTGGCGGGTCATGAGACCGGTGCCGGCGTCGTACTGAGCCTGGATGATGATGGTCACCTTTTTCGCCAGAAGCTCCGCCACTCGGGTTTGATGGGAATCGAAATCGTGGGCGCTCGCCGGATTGAAGAGCGCCATCACGCCCATCACCCGTTCCGACGGGTGGCGCACCGGACATGCCAGGATCTTGTAGGGGGCGGCCACGTCGCTCGCCACCTTGGAGATGTGATTGACCACGATGGTGCGCTGCTGAAGCTGCATCCAGGCCATCAGGTGCTGCTGCGCGCGCAGCAGAGATTCGGGGGACATCGGATTGCCGCTGCGGGTCATCGAGAGCCCGATGTTCTTGTCGGGCACCCAGAGGGCGACCAGCGCGCAGTCCATGTGCTCCATGGCCGTCTTCAGGATCAGATCGAACTCGTCCGCTTCGCCCGTCGCCGACTGAGTCGAGGACATCTCGAGCATGAGCGACAGATCGCGCTCACGCACGTCGAGATCGCGCTCGCGCGATCCCAGCTGGGAGCGCAGCGCCAGCTCGCGCCGCAGGCACTCAAGGGCCGGCTGCACGAGCTGCCGGATGTAGGAAAGCGGACGCGCCTCGGTGCGCCGCGCACCCGAGAGCTGCACGAGCAGGCTGACCACGCCCAGCGAATCCACGTGTTCGCCGCGCATGGCGAAGGAATACACGGCGCTGTCCGCATCGTGGCGGACGACGCCGGGGAATTCGTGCGGGTCGGTGATCGCATTCGCGATCGCCTCCTTCACGACATCGAGTTCATCGCCAAGATCCCAATCTTCCGAGGACCAGGCGACGTTACCGAGAGCATCGTGGACCAACACACCCTTGAGGCTGGGCATGAGCATCCTTAACAGGCGGCCGTACGGCTCGAAAGAAGCCGCCGCCGCATCCGGTTCGGGGACGAATGGTTTCATGTCCAGCACTTGTGGCGCCGCTCTTAGGGTAATGGATGAATGTGGATCTCCCTGCGCCAATGTGAGGCAAGTGGCGCTTGCCGGCCGCGACCCGCGTCGCAGTTCCCGGCGTTGCTTAAAGCGCAATTACAGGGTCGGCGAACGCCCATTGACAGAACGCTCCCGGAGCTGTGATGCAGTTCGCCTACTTTGCGCCGCCGGATCGCCGGGCCACCAGGCCGAGCAGGCGCCGGCCGCCCGGAATGCGCACCAACCAGAACACCCGGCGCCAGAATCGTCGGGCGGCATCGTCCAGACGGACCAGCGGCAGTCCATCGTAGAGCCGTGCCCGGGGCTCGTGCAGGATCAACGTGCGGACCCGGAGCTGACGGGGGCCGCCGGCCGTGGTCAGTGTTACCGTCGCGCCGCCACGGTTCCCGTTCCGGTGCCACGCGACCACCGCCCTGCTCGCGCGCAGTCCGGTCAACACCACCCGCGCCTCGGGCTCCGTTCCGCGCAGGATGATATCGATCCCTTCCTGAGCGCCGCCCGACAATTGCCAGGCGCCGCCCGGCAGCTCGCGCGCGGTGAGGGTGGCGTCGATGCTGCGTTCCACATTTTTGCTCATTGCCTGGTAACCTCGCCCGCTCGCCGCAGGGGACACATCCGTGCATTCGATCGACGCGCCGTCGCCTCCGCCATCGACAGAGCTCGCGCCGGGCCAGCGGCTGAGCTCGAGCGGGCGCGTGCGCCTCGATTACGCCGCGGTCGCGGGGCTCGCGCTCCCCTTCATGCTCAACAGTGCCGTGCAAGCGGTGCTGAATGCAACCGACACCTGGTTCGTCGGCCGCCTTTCGCCGGCGTCGACCTCGGCGATGGGCGCGGTGTACTGGCCGGTCCTGGTCTTCATCCTGCTCCTCGGGGGGGTGGGGCTGTCCGTGCAGACGCTCGTGGCTCAGTCCTACGGCGCCCAGCGCCTGGCGCGCGCCTCGCAAGCCACCTGGACCGCCCTTTGGGCGGCGCTGTTCACCGTGCCCGTGTTTACCGCGCTGGCGTTGAGCGGCAGAGCGATCTTCTCGCCCTTCGGCATCGCACCCGCGACGCTCGATCTCGCGCTCCGGTATTGGTTCCCGAGAATGCTGTGTGCTCCCCTCGGAATTGCGCTTTACTCGGTTCTCGGCTTCTTCAACGGCATAGGGCGCCCGACCATCACGCTGCGCGTCACATTGGCGGTGGCGTTGATCAATGCCGCGTTCAACCAACTGTTCATATTCGGTCTCGGGCTCGGCGTCGCGGGCTCGGCATGGGCGACCGGTGCGGCGCAGCTCGTGGGTCTGATCGCCGCGCTCGCCGCCTTTCTCGGCGGCCGGACCCGCCGGCGCTACCGCTCGAATCGGACCTATCCGCTCGACTGGGGGGCGCTCGTGACGCAGTTCGAGCTCGGGTTTCCCATGGGACTGCTGTATGCCGCCGATATCCTGGGATTCGCCCTGTTTCAGCTCATGCAGGTGCGTCTCGGCAACGTCGACGGAGCCTCCACCCAGATCGTGCTGGTGCTCACGTCCTTTTGCTACATGCCGGCGGTGGGAATCGCCATGGCGGGGACGACCCTCGTGGGCCAGGCCATCGGTGCCGGCAGAGTGGATTGGGCGTACAAGGTCGGTAATGGCATCATCGCGCTCGCCGTCGGCTACATGGGCCTGATCGGCGTGATCGTCGCCGCGGCGGGAAAGTGGCTGATGCCCTGGTTCACCAACGCAGCGGATCCGCAGGCGGCACAGGTGGCCGAAAAGGGCTACGTGCTGCTCTGGATCGCCGCCGGGTATCAGCTGTTCGACGGCTTCAATATCGCGAGCGGCGCATGCCTGCGCGGCGCCGGCGACGTGCGCGTGCCGTCGATCATGGTGCTCGCGCTGTCGTGGGCGCTGTTCGTGCCGCTCGCCCACGCGCTGTCGTTTCGATCCGGCGATGGATGGGTGCACTGGCTCCCGCAGTACGGCCTGGGAGCGGTCGGCGGGTGGATCGCCGCGCTGGTTTACGTATGCTGCCTGGGACTGATGTTGTTTCTGCGCTGGCGATCGGGCGCATGGCGGAGCGTGGTGTTGCGATGACGGATCCTGGATTTTATCGGGCACTGGCCCTGTGTGCGGCGGGACTGCTGGCGGCAATTGGCGCGCCCGCCTCGACGGGGGTCATACCGGCTCCCGTGGCGCATACGCTCGCCGCGGGCCGGATTGCGCCGGGCTCGGCGAGTTTCGCCGTGCTCGACATGGACTCGGGACGGGTGGTCGCGAGCTTGAACGCCGGGATGCCGCGCAGCCCCGCATCCACGATGAAGGTCGTGACGACTTTCGCGGGCTTGGATCTCCTGGGGCCCGCCTACACCTGGCACACGGATGCGCTCATGCACGGCGCCCTGGAGGACGGCGTTCTGAAGGGCGACCTCATCCTCAAGGGCGGCGGGGACCCGTACATGACCCTGGAGCGCTGGTGGAGTTTCGTGCGCGCATTGCGTGCGAAGGGGATCCGCACCATCGGCGGCGACATCGTCATCGACGACACGGCGTTCGCGCCGCCGCCGGAGGATCCCGGCGCGTTCGATGGCCGCCCCGATCGATCCTACAACGTCGCGCCGGACGCGCTCATGGTGAATTTCCAGTCCGTGGAGTTCCGCATTGCTCCGAACGCCGCCACACGCAGGGTCGACATTGTCGCGACGCCCGCTCCGATCAATCTCGCCATCGACAACCGGATCGCCTTCGTGGCGGGACGCTGCAGCGGAGCGGCGGCCCGCGTGAACTTCGAGGTGACCTCCGCGGAATCGAATCGGGCCGCATTCTCGGGCGATCTGTCGGGCGAATGTCTCGATCGCACCATCACCCGGGTGATGCTCAAGGCTCCGAGCTACGCGTTCGGCACGTTCGTCGAACTGTGGCGCGAATCCGGCGGCGAGTTCGGCGGCGCGATGCGCATCGGGGCGGCGCCGCCGGAGGCGCAGCCGCTGTTGAGCTTCGAATCGCTGACCCTCGGCGAGGTGATACGCCTGACGAACAAGTACAGCAACAACCTCATGGCGCGCCATCTGTTCCTGACCATCGGCGCGGAGCGCTACGGTGCGCCGGCCACGCTCGACAAGGGCGCTCGGGCCCTCGCGGATTGGTCGCGCGATCGCGAGCTGCCGCTCGCGGACATGGTGGTGGACAACGGCTCCGGGCTTTCGCGCAATGCCCGCATCTCCGCGCTCGAGATGGCGGCGCTCCTGCGCTTTGCATATCGCAGCCGCTGGGCGCCCGAGTTCCTCGCCTCGCTGCCTCTCGCGGGAATCGATGGAACCCTGCGGCATCGCATGCACGACACCGCCCCGGGCTCGGTGCGGCTGAAGACCGGTCATCTGGATGGCGTCACCGCCGTGGCCGGATATGTCACGGGTGCATCGGGAAAGACGTACGTCCTGGTTTCGTTCATCAACGACCCGCGCGCCGACACCGGCGCGGGGGAGCCGGTGCACGCCGCGCTGGTCGATTGGATCCAGGCAACGCTCTGACCGCCCAGCTGGCTTCCCTAGCTAGCGCCGCTCCATATCCCACAAGATCGCGGTCACGTCGTTGCGAAGCCAGACACCGAAGCCGAGATACCGGAAATCCCTGCGCAACCGCCGCCGATACCAATCGCCGGCGCGCAGATGCACCGCGCGATCCGTCAGCGTGCGATCGCAGTGCTCGCGCCAATCCTCGCGGGTCAGGGCCGAAACATAGAGCGCCGCTCGGGTGAGTCGCTTGAAATTCGAGATGGCCCGTGCCGCATCGCGATCGTTCAGGTACTGGAGGACATCGTAGCAAACGAGCAGATCGCTCGGCCGGCGCGGCGCATGGTCCGCGACCGAGCCCCGCACCCAGCCATAGCGCTCGCAGAGATAGTCGCTCGCGTCGAGCCCGGTGTACCGGGCTCGCGGCAGCTCTTGGGCGAAAGGCGCGCGCAGCAGCCCGATGCCGCAGCCGGCGTCGAGAATGCTGCGCACCGGAATCGCGGCCTGGGCCAGCACGGCGGCGATCAGACGGGCCCGGGTGCGCATCTCGCCCGCATCGGTGACCCGCGTGGCGGGACTCAAGTAGAACTTCTCGAAATAGGCGGCCCCGAAGCCGGCCGAACCCGCTTGCCCCGTCGGCGCCGTCGGCCGCTTCGGCCCCTTCGGCCCCTTCGGCCGTTTCGGGCGCGGCTTTCTCTGCGTCGGCGTCGTCCGCTTGGAACCGGCGGTGCGCAATTCGCGGGCGGTCACGTGAGCGATGCCTCGGTTACCTCACTCGACCGTCACGCTCTTCGCCAGATTCCGCGGCTGATCGACATCGGTCCCCTTGAGCACCGCGACGTGATAGGCGAGCAGCTGCATCGGTACCGCGAACACGACGGGCGCCTGCAGAAGGCTCGCCGCTGCGGGCATCTGGATGACGTTCACCCCTTCCGCGCTGCGCATGTGCGCCTGCGGGTCGGCGAACACGTAGAGCTGGCCGCCGCGGGCCCGCACCTCGTGCAGGTTCGACTTGAGCTTCTCCAGAAGCTCGTTGTTCGGCGCCACCGTGATCACCGGCATGTTCTCATCGACCAGCGCAAGCGGACCGTGCTTGAGCTCGGCGGCGGCGTATGCCTCGGCGTGGATATACGAGATCTCCTTGAGCTTGAGCGCCCCTTCCATCGCGATGGCGTGCAGGGGGCCGCGCCCGAGGAACAACGTGTGCTGTTTGTCGGCAAAGATCTCGGCGAGCGCGCGGATCTGTTCATCGAGCGCCAGTGTCTTCTCGACCAGTCCCGGCAGTTGCAGCAGCTGCACCATCAGCTCGCGTTCGAGCTCCGCCCCGTTTGCCCGATTTTTCGCAAGGGCCACCACCAGCATGCCGAGCGCCGTGAGCTGGGTGGTGAAGGCCTTCGTGGAAGCGACGCCGATCTCCGGGCCGGCCCGGGTGAGAAGCACCAGCTCCGAGTCGCGCACCATGGAGCTCTCCGCCACGTTGCAGATGGTCAGCGTCGATAGATAATCGGCACGCTTGGCATTGCGCAGGGCGGCGAGGGTATCGGCGGTCTCGCCGGACTGGGAGAGGGTGACGAACAGCGTGTCCGGAAGGACCACGGGATTGCGGTAGCGGTATTCGCTCGCGATCTCCACGCGGGCCGGGATGCGGCAAATCTGCTCCAGGAAATAGGCGGCCACGAGGCCTGCGTGATAGCTCGTGCCGCAGGCGGCGATGTGCACCGCCTTGACCCGCTTGAACACGGCCGCCGCGGTCGGCCCGAACGCGGCCTCCAGCAATCGCGCACCCGACACGCGTTCCTCCAGGGTCTGTGCGATGGCGCGCGGCTGCTCATGGATCTCCTTGAGCATGAAATGCCGATACTGACCCCGTTCCACCGCGTCGGCCGGCAATTCGCTTTCGAGCACCGAACGCGTCACCGGCGTTCCCGCCGGGTCGACGACGGTGATGGACTTGCGCCGGATCTCCGCGATGTCGCCCTCTTCCAGGAACATGAAACGCCGCGTGACGGGCAGGAGCGCGGCCACGTCGGAAGCCACGAAGTTCTCGTCTATGCCGAGACCCACGACCACGGGGCAGCCCTCGCGCGCCAGCACGATGGCGTCCGGATCGGTTTCGGAAATCACGGCCAGCGCATACGCACCGTCGAGCTCCGCGACCGTCCTGCGCACCGCCTCGAAAAGGCTCGACGAATCCGCCAGGTGATGATGAATGCGATGGGCGATGACCTCGGTGTCCGTCTCGGAGGTGAACTCGTAGCCAAGATCGATGAGCCCGGCGCGCAGTGCCTCGTGGTTTTCGATGATGCCGTTGTGCACGACCGCGATGCCATCGCGCGATATGTGGGGATGAGCGTTGCGGGTGGTGGGCAGGCCGTGGGTCGCCCAGCGCGTGTGCGCGATGCCGACGTGGCCGGCGATCGGCTCGGCGTCCAAGCTATCCTGAAGGACCTTCACTTTTCCCAGAGCGCGTCGTCGCTCCAATCGATCGTCGGCGCCCAGAACCGCGACGCCCGCCGAGTCGTATCCCCGATATTCGAGGCGTCGCAATCCCTCCATGAGAATGGGCACGGCATTACGCTCCGCCACCACGCCGACGATTCCGCACATATCGGTCTGAGCTCCACCCGGGATTGAAACGGGTGCCTAGTGTGCCCGAGCGGATGCGAAAATTCAGTTTTAGCCGCGTGGAGCCGGTCGGGTTCTTGTCCTTATCTTAGTTACTTACCTATATTAGTTGATTAATCATATCGGTATGTAGATACTATTATCGAGTGACCACTAGGGGCTCCAAGAAGTTTCAGAAGGACCTCAACGGGGGGCTGGTAAGTTTGGTCCTGCTGGCGCTGCTCGAACGCAGCACCGAGGATCTGTACGGATACGAAATCGGCAAGCGGCTGGCCGCGTCCCAGGACGGGGCACCGGTATTCAAGGAAGGCTCGCTCTATCCCGTCCTGCGTTCGCTCTCGGCGGATGGCCTTCTCACCAGCCGCATCGTTCCCTCTTACTCGGGTCCGCCTCGCCGGTACTACCGGATCACCGAGCAGGGCCGCGAAGCCCTCGCCCGATGGAAGGCCATCTGGCTGACCACGCGCGATTTCGTCGATCGCTCACTCGCCTAAGGCCCGGTTCGTCGACAGCGGCCCGGGATATGCCGCGGCATGTGCTTCGGCGACCGCCTCCTCGAGCAGTCGCCCGGCCCGATAACCGTCGAGATTGTGCGGCCGATCGACGCCGGGCTTGAGCCGCGGACAAGCTTCGGGCTCACCGATGACCGTCCGCACGGGCAGGCGCTCGGCATAAATCGGCAGCTCGTAGTCTTCATCGTCGTCCGCCACACCCTTGGCGCGGATCTTGGCCGATGCGCGCTCGATGTCCATCATGATGACGGTGGTCGCGTTGATTTCCTTCTGCGTGCTCGCGCGCAGCTGCGCGGTGCGGCCGGGAAAGAACCGGTCCACCATCATCACCAGCGCGCGTCGCTTCTCGTCCGGCTCCTCCACCAGGTGGGCGTTCCCGAAGGCCATCACCGAGCGATAGTCCGCGGAGTGATTGAACCCGCAGCGTGCGAGGACCAGGGAATCGAGGTGTGTCACCGTGAGACATGTCGGCTGGCCTTCGGAGAGGTTGCGCAGCATCCGGCTCGAGTTGCTGCCATGCCAGTACAGCCTGCTCCCCTCGCGCCAGAACAACGTGGGCGTGCAGAACGGGTTCCCGTCCACGACGTAGGAGACATGGCACATGGCCGCAGCGTCCAGCACCGCGTGGACGGTTGCGTGATCGTAGAAGCCGCGGTCGGGCCGCCGCTTCACCCGGTTCACGCAATCGACGGGGTAGCTGATCGCCATCTTCTCTGACATTACTGAGCTCCTGATTGGAATCGCTGATATCGCCAGCGACGTTGTAGCACGCCACCGCGCGGGGCCTTACGGCTTCGCGAAGAAATTCGCGACCCGCTTCGCCGCATCCGGCGCCAGCCCCTCGTTCTTGAACAACTCCAGCCCATGCGCCTCGCGCAGGCTCAGACCGTCGATGCCGATGAGTGCGCGCTTGTTCACCTGGTTGGCGTACCAGGAGTTGGCGAGTATGTCGTCCGAGAGCCGCGACAGTTCCGCATCGAAGCGCTCGTCGGGGAAGCAGAAATTCGCCAGATGCATGGCCATCGCCTCCGCACCCGTGTAGTTCCTGCAGGTGAGCATCATCTCGCTCGCCTTCGCCCTCCCGATGCGGTGCGGCAGCCTCAGGGAGAGCCCCCACACCGGGGTGAGCCCCCATCGCGCGTACACGTCCGAGAATCGTGCGGACTCCGCAGCGACGATCAGATCCGCGGCCAGTGCGAGTTCCAGCGCTCCCGTGGAGCAGTGTCCCTGCACCGCGGAGATGACCGGCTGCGGCAGATCCGAGAGCTTCTGGATGACCTCGGAGTGAAAGTGCGGCTTGGCATGCGCGCGGACGTGCGCGAGCACCTCGTGCATGTCGTAGCCCGCGGAGAAGGTCGCGCCCGCGCCGCGAAGGATCACGAGTCCTATGGTGCGAGTCTCGCGGGCGATGGCGTCGACGTGCTCCTCCAGATCCGCGAACAGGTCCTTGGACAGCGCGTTGAACTTCTCCGGACGGTTCAACGTCAGAATCGCCGCGCCGCCCTTATTTTCCCGCAGGACCAGGTTGTTCATAGTGAGGCTCCTCCCGTCGATTCCACCATCCGCCGCCGAGCGACTGAAAAAGTCCGACGGTGTCTGAAAATCGGTTGGCTTGCGCTTGACTCACCGCCAATTCCGCCTGGGCAAGTGCGAGCTCTGCGGTGAATACGGCCACCGGACTGATGGTGCCGAGCTGTCGCTGGCGCTGCGCCAGTTCCCAGGTGCGCCGCGCCGAGCGCTCACCCTGGACGCTCGCGCGCAGCGCATCGGCATCCGCGGCGAGCGCCCGCAACGTATCGGCGACATTCTGGCACGCGAGAATGACGGCGCCGCGATACTGCGCGCCGGCCTGATCCAGCGCCGCGTCGGCCGCCCGCCTCTTGTGCAGCAGCGCCCCGGCATCGAACAGGGTCTGGGTCAACGAGGCGCCCGCGTCCCAGAATCCGGTGTACGGTGAGAACAACCGGCCCACCGTCAAGGCGCTCGAGCCCACGTCGGCATTGATGGCGAACTGCGGCAGCATGTCGGCGATCGCGATGCCCACCGCGGCCGACGCAGCATGCAGATTCTCCTCCGCCTGCCGCACGTCGGGGCGCTGCTCGATGAGCTTCGACGGGATGCTCACCGGCAGATCCGTCGGAAGCGTCAATCCGCCGAGGGTGAAGGTTTCGGCGGGCTCCTCCGCCGGCAGTCTTCCCAGAAGCGCCGTCAGTGCATCGCGCGTCTGTCCCAGCTGCTTCTGCAGCGGCGGCAGCGTCTGCGCGATCAGCGCTTCCGCGGACTGTTGCGCCAGCACGTCCAAATCGCTCGCGGTGCCGAGCGCACGCTGCTTCTGCGTGACGTCGGTGAGGTGGCGCTGCAGCTCGAGCAGCCGCTCGGTGCTCCTGATCTGGCCTCTCAGCGACGCCTCGGTGATCGCGGTCACCGCGACATTGCTGGTCAACGTCAGGTACGTCGCCTCCAGCTGGAAGCGGGAGCTCTGTTCCTGCGCCTTGGCCATTTCCACCGCACGCCGCGTGGCGCCGAACACGTCCGGCATGTAGGTGAGCGTAAGCTGCGCGGTGTAGAGGCTGTAGGTCGTGTTCGCCGTGTTCGCGGGCGCGGTCAAGGTGCCCGCCGGATATTCGGAGCGATCCGCGCCGAAGCTCCCCTGCACGTTGGGAAAGAAGCTGGTCTTCTGCGCCAGATACAGCTCATGCGCCTGCCTGAGCGCGGCCTGCGCGGCCCGCACGTCCGGGTTGCCTTTGAGCGCCCGCTCGATGAGCAGGTCGAGCTGCGGCGACTTGAACAGCGCCCACCACTCGGCGGGAATATCCATGCCGGCGACGAATCGCTGGGCGTTGCCCGCCGGCCCCTCGGCCGCATGGGTCGTGCCGACGGACGGGGCCGCGCCGTAGCCGGAATCCGGCGGCGGCGTGGGCCGCTCGTAGTTCGGTCCGACGGCGCAGGCGGCGATGCTTGCGGCGACCGTGGCGCCGAGGCCCATTGCGCGCGGGAATCTCATTGGCCCCACCGCGCCTGTCCGTGGCGCCGCTCGGCCCAATGCTCGATGACGTGATACATCGAGGGCAGCACGAACAAGGTGAGGATGGTCGAGATCGCGAGGCCGCCAACCACCACCGTCGCGATGCCGCGCTGCACGTCGCTTCCCACTCCGGTATGGATGGCGGCGGGGAGCATGCCGAGCGTCGCGACCGTGGCCGTCATCAGCACCGGCCGCAGCCTTTCGGTCGCGCCCTGCATGATGGCTTCGTGCAGATCGAGTCCGGATTTGCGCATGCGGTTCAGATTCGACACCATGATGATGCCGTTCTGCACCGCCACGCCGAACAGGGCGATGAAGCCGACGCCGCTCGCGACGTTGAGATTCTGGCCGGTGAGATGCAGCGAGACGAGGCCGCCCAGGGTCGCGAGCGGCACCACGCCGAGAATCAGCAGCGCTTGTCGGAACGACTTCAGGCCCACGGTGAGGAATATCAGCATCATGCCCATCACCAATCCGAGGATCACCAGCAGGCGCGCCTCCGCGCGGCGCTGATTCTCGAACTGACCGCCCCATTCGAGGCGGATCTTGTTCCGGTCGAAGTGCACGCGTGCGTCGATTTTTTTCTGCGCTTCCTCTAGGTATGAAGTGAGGTCCCGATCGCGGTTGTCGATGCGGATGGTCAGGTTTCTCTGGCCATTCTCGCGGGTGACCGTGCTTTCCCCCGAACGCTCGCGGATGTCGGCCAGTTGGGACAGCGGGACCTGGGCGCCGCTCGAGGTGTTCACCAGGAGATTTCCGAGCGCTTCCGGAGAATTTCGCGTGTCGGCCGTGTACCGGACGGTCAACGGGTACGTGCGCTCCCCCACGTACACCGTGGAAACCGGAGCCTGGCCCACTCCCGTCTGGATCACGTTCTGCACATCGGTCATGTTCACACCGTAACGCGCCGCCTTCGCGTGATCCAGCTTCACCTCGATCTGGGGAATCGGCGGCTCCTGGAAGACCGATGCGCTGGACGTGCCTTGGATCGAATAGAGCACGTCCACGATCTCCCCGCCGATCCGGCGCAGCTCGTTGAGATCGTCGCCGAAGATCTTGATGACCAACGGGCTGTGCGCGCCGCCGATCATGTCGTTCACGCCGTCGATGATGGGCTGGCTGATGCCGATGGAGAAGCCCGGCAGGTCCCTGGCAAGGTTCGCGGCCAGCTTGTCGACGAATTGCTTCTTGGACTCGCCGGCGGGCCAGGTGTCGTAAGGCCTCAGGCCCACCGGTGCCTCGATGTGCGACATGGTCCATGGGTCCGTGCCGTCGTCGTTGCGCCCGGTCTGGGTCACGACGTAGGACACTTCGGGGTATTTCAGGATGGCGCGACGCAGTTCGCTCGCCATGTCGCTCGCCTTGTTCAGGGCGAGCCCGGTGGGCATCTGCACCTGGAGCCAGAGGGCGCCCTCATCGAGGTCGGGTAGGAAATCGCGACCGACGGTCGCTCCCAGCCCGACCACCGCAAGCAGCGCGAAGACCACCACCCCGTAGATGATCTGGGGCTGCTCGAGGCACCGGGCGAGGATCCGGTCGTACCTGACCGTCAGCCGCTCGAGCCAGCGGTTGTGGTAGACGCGCCCGGGTTTGCGGAATGCGATGTACGCAAGACCCGGCACGAGCGCCAGCGCCGTCAGCAGCGCGCCGAACAGCGCATAGCCCATGGTGTAGGCCATCGGCGTGAACAGCTTGGCCTCGGCGCGCTCGAAGGAGAACAACGGGAGGTAGGCGGTGATGATGATGAGGCTTGCGAAAAAGATCGGGCGCGTGACCTGGAGCGTGGCGGCCTTGGCCTCGCTCTCGCTGAGCTCCTCGTCCGGCAGCGCCTCGCGCCGCCGCAGCACCGCCTCGGTCACGACGATCGCGCCGTCGACCAGGATGCCGAAATCGATGGCGCCGAGCGACAGCAGGTTCGCGGATACATGGGTGAGATTCAGCAGCGAGAACACCGATACCAGCGCCAGGGGTATGCTGACCGCGACCACCACTGCGCTTTTCGGGCTGCCGAGAAACAGGATCAGGATCAGGAAGACGAGGGTGATTCCTTCCAGGATGGTCTGGCCGACCTTGTGGATGGTGGCGTGCACCAGATCGTCGCGGTCGATGTACGGCACGATGCGCACGTCGCTCGCGGCCAGCTTGGCGTTCAGGGCCCTGACCTTCTCGTGCACGCCGCGCAACGTCTGCGAGGGATTCTGGTACTTCAGCATCAGAACGATGCCCTCGATCGTGTCGGGGTTGAAATCCTTCCCGAGGATGCCTTCGCGCTCCTGGTGGCTCAGCGTGGTGCGGCCGAGATCCCGCACCAGCACCGGGGCGCCGTTCACCTGCGTGACGACGATGGAGCCGATGTCCTCGAGATCGTGGATCAGGCCGACGCCACGGATCACGTAGCTCTGATCGCCGCGCGACACCCGGCCGCCGCCGGCGTTCGTGTTGTTGCTGTTGATGGCATTGATCACGTCGGCGATGCCGAGGGCGTAGTGCGTCAGCTGCTTCGGATCGAGGTTGAGCTGATACTCCGTGGTGAAACCGCCGAAGTTGGTGTCATCGACCACGCCCGGAACCGACTTGAGCGCCGGTATCACTACCCAGCGCTGGATCTCGGAAAGTTCCTGCAGATTCTTGGTCCCGGATTCGAGCGTGTATCGGTAGATTTCGCCGCCGGGCCCCGCCACGGGATCGAGCGAGGGCGTTGCGCCTGAGGGGAGCACCGCCTGATTGATGCGTTCCGTCAATCGTTGGCGCGCCCAATAGTCTTCGTATCCGTCGCGGAACAGCACCGTGATCAGCGACAGGCCGAAGGTGCTGGAGGAGCGCATCAAAAGGAGCCCGGGGGTGCCGTTGATTTGGCGCTCCAGGGGCACCGTCACGAGCTGCTCCACCTCTTCGGCGGCGAGCCCCGGAATCTGCGTCGTCACCTGCGCGGCCACATCCCCCAGCTCCGGATAAGCTTCGACCGAGAGCGTCTCCCAGGCGTAGACGCCGAACCCCGACAGCAGCACCGCGATGACGATGATCGCGACGCGCCGATGCAGGCAGAAGCCGACGAACTGATCAATCATTGAGCAGGATTCCGCCCTTGACGACGACCTGTTCGCCGGCTGCGAGACCGGAGCGGATCGCGACGGTCGCGCCGTCGCCGAGATCGGGATCGACGGTTCGGCGCTCGAAGATCCAGGGCGCGGTCGCGATGAACACGCTGGTGCGGTCGTTGTTCATCAGCAGCGCGGAGCTCGGCACCACGATCTCGGATTTGTCCGGTCCGGTCAGGGTGACCGTCGCGAACATGTTCGGCTTGAGCAGGTAGTCGCCGTTCGCGAAGGCGATGCGCAGCTTGTTGCGCCGGGAATCGGCCTCGATTACGTCCGAAACGAACAGCACCCTGCCGCGCAGCACCTTGTCCGGGTAGGCGGACAGGACGACCTCGGCGCCCTGATCCTTGTGGACGGCGCTCACGTCTTTTTCCGGAACGAGCGCGGTGACCCACACCGTGCTCAGGTCCGCGATGGTCATGAGCGACTGGGTCGGGTCGTTGATCATGTCGCCGGGAGCGACCGACAGGGCGATGATGCTGCCGCTCATGGTGGCGGCGACGACCAGAAGGCGCGATCGGTCGGCGGAAGCGCCCAGCATCTTCAGGCGAGCCTGCGTGCGGGTGTACTCGGCCAACGCCTGAGCGCGGTCGCTTTTCGCCTGGTCCAGGTCCTTGTCGGACGCCGCTCCGATCCCATGCTGCCCCACCTCGCGCTTGAGGTTCTCGTCGGCCAGCTTCAGGGAATCCGCCGCCTTGGCGTCGTCGTCGTAGGCCTGCCCGAGATCGGGGGAGTCGATGACGGCGAGAACCTGGCCTTTCTTCACGCGGTCGCCCAGGGCGATCTTGAGGGAGACCAGCCGCCCGGAGAGCGGCGTCAGCACCGCCGTGGTGCGCGCGGGATCGGACTCGACGATGGCCGGCAGCGTAAGCCGGGCGTTTACCGGACGCGCGGTGGCCGGCTGCACCGTCAGCGCCTTGCGCAGGGCGGACCCTTCCGGGACGACGATCCGGTCGCCCTCGCGCACCATCAGCGCCGGCGGCTCCTCGCCCTTGCCGGCGCCGCTGAACAATCCGAAGCCGTGCGTGAGCAGCGCGGCCAGGAACACGACGCCCACTCCGACGCCTCCCCACAGGAAGGTCCTGCCTTGCAAAGACGGCTCGTGATCGTGAATCGGCATGACATTCCCCCCCGACGGCGCTCGCGATCCTAAGCCGTCTGGAGTATCCTGTCTAGGGGGATAGGATATATGACGGAGATGTTACAGATGCACAAGTTTCCCGAGATCGCGACCCGGTTGAAGCGGGCTCAGGGACACCTGGCCGGTGTCATCGAAATGATGGAGGCGGGGCGGCCTTGCATGGAACTGACGCAGCAGCTGCACGCGGTCGAGAAGGCGATCGCGAACGCCAAGAAGGAGCTGATCAAGGACCACATCCACCATTGCGTGGAGGAGACCTCGGAGTCCATGCCGCGGGAAATCAGGGCCCTGATCAAGGAATTTCAGGGGGTCACGAAATACCTGTAGGCTCGCCCGCAACTTGTCGGGAGTTGCGGTGTTCTACTTGCGAACCCAAGAGGAGTACGCACCGTGACCCTGAGCGATGAGCTGACCAAGCTCGCGCAGCTGCGCGCGTCGGGAAGCCTCACGGAAGAGGAGTTCATGAGGGCCAAGGAACGCCTTCTGCAGGCCGGCCCGACTCATTCCAACGAGCCGCTGGTGTCCGCCGTCAATTCCTTCAGGCGCAGCCGAGCCGACCGATGGTTCGGCGGCGTGTGCGGGGGAATGGCCCGATCGAGCGGCATGGCCGCGTGGGTTTGGCGGTTGATATTTGCGGCGCTTTTCATCTGCGCGGGCGCGGGTCTGCTTTTATATGTGTTGCTGTGGATCTTCGTGCCGAGCGAGTGATGTGCCGGCACCCGGCATGGATCGCCGGCCTCCACTTCGCGAGAAGCGTGGTGGACTCTATTTCTCGTCCAATCCAAGCCCCCGCGCCACGAGCGCCGCATGTTCTTCGGCGGACTTCTTGGCGGGCCGCGTCCAGGTGTCGGACGAGATCTGCGCGGCGCGGGTCAGCGTAAGTTTGCCGTCGGGCGCGGAGGCGGTGATGGTGGATCCGGCGCCGATGGTGGCGCCGGCGCCGATGCGCACCGGCGCCACCAGCATGCTGCCCGAGCCGATGAACGCGCCGTCCCCGATGACGGTGGGCCATTTGTTCGCGCCGTCATAATTGCAGGTGATGCTGCCGGCGCCGATGTTCACGTCGCTTCCGACGCGCGAATCACCGACGTAAGTGAGGTGATTGGCCTTGCTGTTCGGGCCCATCTCGCTCTTCTTGATCTCCACGAAATTCCCGATGTGCACGCCGCGGTGCAGCACGGCGTCCGGGCGCAGCCGGGCGAACGGCCCGATGCGGCAGTGTTCGCCGACCACCGCGTTCTCGATCACCGTGTTCGCGAACACCTCGGTGTCGGCGCCGATGCGGGCGTTTTGGATGATGCAATTCGGGCCGATCTTGACGCGCGAGCCGAGATGCACCTTGCCGATCAACACCGCGTTCACGTCGATGTACACGTCGCGCTCGACCTCGACATCTCCCCGGATGTCGATGCGCGCAGGGTCGGCGAGCGTTGCGCCCGCGAGCATGAGATTGCGCGCGCAGGTCCTGCGGTAGTGGGCCTCGACCTCTGCGAGCTGCACCTTGTCGTTGACGCCCATGACCTCGTCGGGGTCCGTGGCGGGGAGCGCCTCGACGCGCTGCTTGTCCTTCACGGCCAGGGCGACCACGTCGGTGAGGTAGTACTCGCGCTGCGAGTTGTCCCGTCCCAGGCCGAGCAGCCACTCGCGCAGCCGTCCGGCGGGTGCCGCCATGAGTCCGGTGTTCACCTCGCGGATGGCGAGCTCGGCCGCGCTCGCATCCTTGTGCTCGACGATGGCGCTGACCCGGCCGCGGGCGTCGCGCACGACGCGCCCGTAACCCGTGGCGTCGTCGAGAGGGACCGAGAGCACGGCGAGCGCACCCGCGACCGCGAGATCGACGAGTTTCCTGAGCGACGCGGCGCCGATCAGCGGCACGTCGCCGTACAGCACCAGCACCGTATGCTCGTCGGGAATCAGGGACATGGCCTGCATCACCGCATGCCCCGTGCCGAGCTGCTCGGCCTGCAGCACCCAGTCCACGTCCTCGTGCTTGAGCGCCTCCTGGACCTGGGCGCCGCCGTAGCCGTACACCACGCAGATGTTGGCGGGTGTCAGCGATCGTGCCGTGCGGATCACATGCTGGAGCAGCGGCTGTCCGGCCAGGTGCTGCAGCACCTTGGGCAGATCGGACTTCATGCGCTTGCCCTGTCCCGCTGCGAGAATGACGACGGTAAGCGGCATGAAAGCTCCTACGCCGGGGGCTCCTAACGTCTCTTGCGCAACCGCTCGATCGCTCGCAATTGTGCCACGGCACGCGCCAGCTCGGCCTGTGCCTGGGCCAGATCCAGCTTCTCGCCGCGGGACCTCAAGGCCTCTTCGGCGCGCTGCTTGGCGGCCTGCGCCTCGGCCTCGTCCAGATCCCTGGCCCGTGCCGCGGTATCGGCCAGCACGGTGACGGCATGCGGCTGCACCTCGAGGATGCCGCCGCCCACGTAGAACACCTGCTCGTCCGCCCCTTCGGCATGGACGCGCACCTCGCCCGGCTTGAGCGTGGTGATCAACGGTGCATGCCGCGGCGCGATTCCGAGGTCGCCCAGGGTGCCCGGCGCGAACACCATGCTGGCCTCCCCGGAGAACATCTCGCCCTCGGCGCTGACGATGTCGACGTGAATGGTGTGGGCCATGGCTGCGTCTACGACAGGGTCTTGGCTTTTTCGGCGGCTTCTTCGATGCCGCCGATCATGTAGAACGCCTGCTCGGGCAGATGATCGTACTCGCCCGCGATGATGGCCTTGAAGCCGCGAATGGTGTCCTTCAGCGGGACGATCTTGCCGTCCTGGCCGGTGAACACCTTGGCGACGTTGAAGGGCTGCGACAGGAAGCGCTGAATCTTGCGCGCCCGGTACACGATGAGCTTGTCCTCTTCGGAGAGCTCGTCCATGCCGAGAATGGCGATGATGTCCTGCAGCTCCTTGTAGCGTTGCAGCACGGCCTGTACCCCGCGCGCCGTATCGTAGTGCTCCTCGCCGACGACCAGGGGGTCGAGCTGGCGGCTGGTGGAATCGAGCGGATCGACCGCCGGATAGATGCCGAGCGAGGCGATCTGGCGCGACAGCACGACGGTTGCGTCCAAGTGCGCGAAGGTCGTGGCGGGCGAGGGATCGGTCAAATCGTCCGCGGGCACGTACACCGCCTGGATCGAGGTGATCGAGCCGGTCTTGGTGGAGGTGATGCGCTCCTGCAGCACGCCCATCTCCTCGGCCAGGGTCGGCTGGTAACCCACTGCCGATGGCATGCGCCCGAGCAGCGCCGACACCTCGGTGCCCGCCAGCGTGTAGCGGTAGATGTTGTCGACGAAGAACAGCACGTCGCGGCCCTTGCCGGAAGCCTGCTTCTCGTCGCGGAAATACTCCGCCATGGTCAGGCCGGTCAGCGCCACGCGCAGCCGATTGCCGGGCGGTTCGTTCATCTGGCCGTAGACCATGGCCACCTTGGAATTCGCCAGGTTGTCCTTGTCGATGACGCCCGACTCGATCATCTCGTGGTAGAAATCGTTGCCCTCGCGGGTGCGCTCGCCGACGCCCGCGAACACCGACAGTCCGCTGTACTGCTTGGCGATATTGTTGATGAGCTCGAGCATGTTGACGGTCTTGCCGACGCCCGCGCCGCCGAACAGTCCCACCTTGCCGCCCTTGGCGAACGGTACGAGGAGGTCGATGACCTTGATGCCCGTGACCAGCAGATCCTGACCGCCGGCCTGCTCGTCATAGGCGGGCGCCGGACGGTGGATGGGCAGGGTCTCGGTGCTCTGGATTGGGCCCTTCTCGTCCTGCGGCTTGCCGAGCACGTCCATGATGCGCCCGAGGGTGCCCGCGCCCACCGGGACGCTGATGCCCTTGCCGGTGCCGGTGACCGAGAGGCCGCGGCGCAGGCCTTCCGAGGGACCCATCGCGATTGCGCGCACGACGCCGTCGCCCAACTGCTGCTGCACTTCGAGCGTCAGGTCGACATCATCGAGCTTGAGCGCGTCATAGATCTCGGGGATCTGATCGCGTGGAAACTCCACGTCGATGACCGCACCGATGATTTGCACGATTTTGCCGCTGGACATGATTTTAGATTCCTCTTGCCTATACCGCTGCCGCGCCGCCGACGATCTCCGAAAGCTCCTTCGTGATCGCGGCCTGGCGGGCCTTGTTGTAAATGAGCTGGAGCTCTTCGATGAGGGCGCCGGCGTTGTCGGATGCGCTCTTCATCGCCACCATGCGCGCGGCCATCTCGGAGGCCACGTTCTCGACCGCGCCCTGGAACACCTGCGACTCGATGTAGCGCATCAGCAGTCCCTCGAGGATCTCGACGGCGTCCGGCTCGTAGATGTAGTCCCACCGCTCCTGGAGCTGATCCTTGTCGAGGGTCTGCAGCGGGAGCAGCTGCGAGACGGTGCCCTTCTGCGTCATGGTGTTCACGAAGACGTTGTGGATCAGGAGCAGCTGATCGATCTTCTCCTCGCGGTACAGATCCAGCATGACCTTGATCGGCCCGATCAGATCCCTGGCGTGCGGACGGTCGCCGAGGTGCGTGGCGGACGCCGCCAGCTCGACGCCGGACAGCCGGCGGAAGAACTGCAGCGCCTTCAGCCCGATGGCGCAGACGTAAACCTTCGTGTTCTTGCCCTGCGCCTCGCGGATGGGGGCGAGCGCGGACTTGAACAGGTTGAGGTTGAGCGCCCCGGCGAGTCCGCGGTCCGTGCTCACCACGATGATGCCGACGGCGCGCACCGGACGCTCGAGGGTGAACGGGTGCTTGAAATCCAGGTTCACCTGGCGCAGGTGTCCGACGATCTTCCTGATCTTCTCGGCGTAGGGCCGCGCCGCGCGCATGCGCTCCTGCGCCTTGCGCATCTTGCTCGCCGCGACCATCTCCATGGCCTTGGTGATCTTCTGCGTGTTCTTGATGCTCGCGATCTTGCCGCGAATTTCCTTAGCGCCTGCCATAGCCTCTGCTCACTTGATGGTGCACGTACGCCATGCGCGTCTACAGCGTCGAGAAGAACTCGTCGCAGCACTTCTTGAGCGATGCCTCGTTCTCCTTGGTGAGATCGGGTTTCGCGTTGATGCTCTTCAGCAGCTCGGCGTAGCCGCCGCGCGCGAAGGACTGCAATCCCGCCTCGGCCTCGACGACCTTGCGCCGGTCCACCTTGTCGAAGTAGCCGTTGTTCGCCGCATACAGCGACAGCGCCATTTCGGCCACCGACATCGGGGCGTACTGCTTCTGCTTCATGAGCTCGGTGACGCGCGCGCCGCGATCGAGCTGCTTGCGGGTGGCCTCGTCGAGATCGGAGGCGAACTGCGAGAACGCCGCGAGCTCGCGGTATTGAGCGAGCGCGAGGCGCACGCCGCCGCCGAGCTTCTTGATGATGTTGGTCTGCGCGGCGCCGCCGACGCGCGATACCGAGATGCCGGCGTTGATGGCCGGGCGCATGCCGGCGTTGAACAGATCCGTTTCCAGGAAGATCTGCCCGTCGGTGATCGAGATCACGTTGGTGGGCACGAAGGCGGTCACATCACCGGCCTGGGTCTCGATGATCGGCAGTCCCGTGAGCGATCCCGTCCTGCCCTTGACGCGTCCGTTGGTGATCTTCTCCACGTATTCCTCGTTGACCCGCGCGGAGCGCTCGAGCAGACGCGAATGCAGATAGAACACGTCGCCGGGATAGGCTTCGCGGCCCGGCGGACGGCGCAGCAGCAGCGAGATCTGCCGGTAGGCGACTGCCTGCTTCGACAGGTCGTCATAGACGATCAGCGCGTCTTCGCCGTTGTCCATGAAGTATTCGCCCATGGCGCAGCCGCCGTAGGGTGCGAGGTACTGCATCGCGGCCGGTGTGGAGGCGGAGGCGGCCACGATGATGGTGTGCGCCATCGCGCCGTGCTCCTCGAGCTTTCTCACCACGTTGGCGATCGAGCTCTGCTTCTGGCCTATGGCCACGTAGACGCACTTAACGCCCGTGCCCTTCTGATTGATGATGGTGTCGATCGCCACCGCGGTCTTGCCGGTCTGGCGGTCGCCGATGATGAGCTCGCGCTGACCGCGGCCGATCGGCACCATGGAGTCGATGGCCTTGAGCCCGGTCTGCACCGGCTGGG
>CAVTNZ010000066.1:0-8542 GCA_963736185.1 uncultured Gammaproteobacteria bacterium
ACACGCTCTTGCGGAAGATCACGCCCGGCGCGACGCGCTCCAGCGGCGATTTCTGCTTCGCATTCACGGGGCCCTTGCCGTCGATGGGCGTGCCGAGCGCATCCACCACCCGGCCGAGCAATTCGGTGCCGACCGGCACTTCCAGGATGCGTCCCGTGGTCTTGACCTGCTGGCCTTCCGAGATGTGCTTGTAATCGCCGAGCACGACCGCGCCGACCGAGTCCTGCTCGAGATTCAGCGCCAGTCCGAAGGTGTTGCCCGCGAACTCGAGCATTTCGCCGTAGCGCGCGTCCGCAAGACCGTGGATGCGGACGATGCCGTCGGTGACGCTGGTCACCGTGCCGACGTTGCGCGCTTCGGTGGCCGACTGGAATTTCTCGATTCGCGCCTTGATCAGGTCGCTGATTTCCGATGCCTTGATGGACATATCCGATCCTTTAATCAGTCAATTCCGTTCTGAGACGCTCGAGGCGCCCCTTGAGCGAGCCGTCGATCACGAGATCGCCCGCCCGGATCACCGCGCCCCCGAGCAGTCCCGCGTCCACGGAGTTCTTCATCCGCACCCGCGCCTTCAACCGCTTGTCGAGCGCCTGCCTGAGCTTCTCGGCCTGCGCGGCGTCGAGCGGCACCGCCGAGACGACCTCGACATCTACCGTATTCTCGACCTGCGAGCGCAGGAACTCGAAGTGCGCGGCGATTTCCGGCAGGAGCAGCAGCCGGTGATTTTCCGCGAGCACGCGCACGAAATTCTTGAGCCCGGGGTCGAGCTGCTCGCCCCCCACGTCGTTGACCAGGGAGGCCTGGTCCGCCGCCGTCAGCTCGGGATTCTTGATCAGCCCGGCGATGCGCGGGTCGGCGACCACCTGTGCGGCGACCGCGAACCCCTGCGACCAGGCCGCAAACGCTTGCGAGTCGCGGGCGTACTCGAACGCCGCCTTGGCATAGGGCCGGGCGATGGTGGCCCGCTCAGCCACGCGCGACCTCGGTGGCCAGTTTGTCGAGCAGCTCCGCGTGCGTTGCCGGGTCGATCTCGCGCTCGAGCAGGCGCGAGGCGCCCTCGACGGCGAGCCGGCCGACTTCCCTGCGCAGGCCTTCGCGCGCGCGCGTGCTCTCGAGTGCGGCATCCTCGTGGGCCTGCGCCACCAGACGCTGGGCTTCGGTCGACGCGGTACCCTTGGCCTCTTCGACCATCTCGTTCGAGCGCTTGCTCGCCTGATCGAGGATCTGGGCGGCCTTGGCGCGCGCCTCCTTCACGATGGCCTCGGCGCGCTGGTCGGCCTGGACCAGATCGGCCTTGCCCTTCTCGGCTGCCGCGAGTCCCGAAGCGATCTTGCGCGAGCGCTCATCCATCGCGTCGGTGATCTTCGGCCACACGAACTTCATCGTGGCCCAGATGAGCGCGATGAACACGAGCATCTGCACGATCAGCGTGAGATTGATGTTCACGTTCGACTCCTTGCCGGCTTGGGCGGTGCGGTCGGACTCTAGCCGGAAGCTAGTGCGTCAGACCCGCGGTGAACGGGTTCGCGAATGTGAAGAACAGCGCGAAGCCGATGCCGATCATGGCAACCGCGTCGACCAGCGCCGCGACGATGAACATCTTCACCTGCAGCATCGGGGTGAGCTCCGGCTGGCGCGCGGAACCCTCGAGAAAACGACCGCCCAAGATTCCGAAGCCGATGGCGGTGCCGAGCGCGCCCATGCCGAAGATGATTCCGACGGCGAGCACGGTCATGGCCTGAACGTGTGCAATGTTATCCATTCAATCCTCCTAGACGAAAACAATAAAAAGATCCGGTTATCCGACCCGCGTTTGCTAATGCTTTTCCTGCGCCATCGACAGATAGACGATCGTCAGCACCATGAAAATGAACGCCTGCAGCACGCCTATCAAAAAATCGAACACGGTCCACGCCGCCGCCAGCAGGACCTGCAAGACCAGGAAGAACCAGCCGCTCGCGGTCGACAGCTGATGAAAGCCGCTCAGCGACAAGGTCGCCAGCAGCAAAAAGATCATCTCGCCCGCGAACAGGTTTCCATACAATCGAAGCGACAGGGACAGGGGCCGCGCCAGAAGCGGCACGATCTCCAGCAGCAGATTCGCGGGCACCAGCAGCACCTTGACCACCGGATTCTTGGCGCTGAACGGTTGCAGCGTGAGCTCCCCGAGAAACCCGCCGAGCCCCTTCACCTTGATGCTGTAGTAGATGATCAGCACGAAAACGGTCAACGACAGGGCGAACGTCACGTTGAGGTCGGTGCTCGGAACGACCTTCAAATGACCCGCGCCGGCGTCGCGCGCCACGAGAGGCAGCAGATCCACCGGCAGCACATCCATGAAATTGAACAGGAACACCCAGCAGAAGATGGTGAGACCCAGGGGTGCGAGAAGCTTGTTGGTCCCGTGAAAGGTGTCCTTCACCTGGCCGTCGACGAATTCGACCAGTATTTCCACGAAATTCTGGAATTTGCCGGGCACGCCCGACGTGGCGGTGCGCGCGGCGAAATAGAACGCGCCCACGAAAATCAGCCCGAGCGCCAGCGAGATGAACACGCTGTCCCAGTTGATGACGGACAGATCCAGTATCCCCTTCGGCGCCTTGTTGGTCAGGTACGTCAGGTGGTGGAGGATGTACTCGTTCGCGGTGATGGGCTGATCTGATGCCATTTACTGCCTACGCGCTCGCTTAACGTCTCGCCTCGAATTCGACTCTTTCCTTGGGGTCGGATCGGCCCGATCCAAGATCAGCCCCGGCTTTCGCGTCCGCACTTCCGATCCGTGTCCCGCCGAGCGGGGGCAGAAGATTCGCCAACGCGACCCAGAACACCAGAAAGGTGGCCGCATACGTGCCGAGCATCGCGAGCGGAACCACCTTCATCGTCTTCAGCACCACGATGAACAGCACGATCATCACCAAAACCTTCGCCGTCTCGCCGACGAAAAACGTCGCGAGCGCCCGTTGCGGGGCCACGGCGGAGCGGCCGCCGACTCCGAGAAACGCCATCGCCAGGCTCGCCACGGTGCTGATTCCGCCTCCCATTGCCGCGGACAGCGCGGCATCGGCATCGGCGATCAACCAGGCCGCAAGGGCGCAAACCACGGTCACGGCGGCCTGTCCCAGTACGACGCTGAGGGCCAGCCGTCGCGCCAGGGCCAAGTCGATCGCGATCACGTTATATCCCGCACATGGAGCGACGCCTGCATTCCCGGGTCCGTCATCCGGAACGCGAGCGCTTCGCATTTAAATTGCCACATCGCCCTGGAACCCCGGGGAAGCCTTCGAGATTCCGACGCAAGGCCCGGCGGCCCTGGCCCAAATTAGCCGGCGCATTATAGGGGCCCTTTTGCAGTGCTTCAAGTTATTGGACGTGCGAGCGTTCAGGGCGGGCGTTATTGGATGTGCGCGAGGATTCCTTCCAGTTCGTCGAGGCTGTTGTAGCTCACGACCAATTTGCCCTTTCCCGTCGCCCCGTGCTGGAAAGCGACTTTGGCGCCCAGTTTGTCGGCGAGCTCGAGCTCCAGGCGGCGGATGTCCGGGTCCGCGGACGCTTCCGGCGCGGCGCCCGTTTTCGGCGGCGAGAGGAGCCGCCGCACCAGCGATTCGGTGTCGCGCACCGACAGCGACTTCTTGGCAACCAGGCCGGCAACCTCGATTTGCTGCCGGCGGGCGGTCAGCGAGAGCAGGGCGCGAGCATGGCCCATCTCGATGCGGCGCTGTTCCAGGAGTTCCTTGACCTCGTCCGAGAGCTCCATCAAGCGCAGCAGGTTGCTCACAGCGGCCCGGGAGCGGCCCACCGCCTCTGCCGCGGCCTGATGCGTGAGCCCGAATTCCTCGATGAGGCGTGACAGCGCCCGTGCCTCCTCCAGCGGGTTCAGATCCTCGCGCTGGATGTTCTCGATGAGCGCCATCGCGAGGGTGGCCTCGTCCGGTACATCGCGGATGACCACCGAGATGTCGGCGAGTCCCGCCATCTGGGCCGCGCGCCAGCGGCGCTCACCGGCGATGATCTCGTAGCGCTGCGATTCGCCCGGGTTACGCCCCGGGAGCGGACGCACCAGAATGGGCTGCACCAGCCCCTGCGCCTTGATGGAATCGGCGAGTTCCTGCAGCGACTCGGGCCGCATGTCGGTGCGCGGCTGGTATTTGCCCCGCTGCAGCAGATCCACGGGGAGGTTCGCGATGCGGTCCCCCGCGGCTTGCGGCGCGGCGGGCGGGGCCGCCTCCGGCGATGTGCTCCGGCGGGCGAACAATGGAGACAGCTCCGCGAGTCCTCGTCCCAAGGCCGGTTTTTTGACGGTCATACTGGAAATCCTCGAAACCCGCCCACCGCATCCGCGTCAATGCGTCGATTATACGGACGTCACGGGCGCTTCAGGGGCCTCGGGCGAATCGGCGGCGAAAGACGAAGGCGCAGCCGCTTCGGCTTCCGGTGGCATCTCGGGTGCCGGTATTTCGGGTGCCGGTATTTCGGGTGCCGGTATTTCGGGCGCCGGCATCTCAGGGGGCGGTATCTCGGGCACCGGCATCTCGGGGGCCGGCATCTCGGGCACCGGCATCTCGGGGGGCGCCGGCATCTCCGCCCTCCCCTGCGTGGCGGGCGCCCCCTGCCCCTCGGGCACATCGCTCGCATCCGGCGCATCGAACGTGTCCGGCGACTCGTCGCGGCGGATCATCTCCCCGGCAAGCGCCAGGTAGGCGAGCGCTCCCCGCGACTCCTTGTCGTGAAACAGCGCCGGCTTGCCGAAACTCGGCGCCTCGGCGAGGCGGATGTTGCGGGGGATCAGGGTGCGGAATACCTTGTTGCCGAAATGCTCGATGAGCTGCGCGGAGACGGCGTTCGCCAGATTGTTGCGCGGATCGAACATGGTGCGCAGCAATCCTTCGATCTCCAACTCGGGATTGATGCTGGTCTTGATCTGCTCGATGGTCTGCACCAGCGCGCTCAAGCCCTCGAGGGCGTAGTACTCGCACTGCATGGGCACCATCACCGAATCGGCCGCCACGAGCGCGTTCACCGTCAGCATGTTCAGAGCGGGCGGGCAGTCGATCAATATCACGTCGAATTCATCGCGCAGCGGCTTCAGCGCATTGCGCAATTTGAATTCCCGGCCGGCGATCATGGTGAGCAGCCGCACTTCCGCCGCGGTCAGCTCCTGATTTGCCGGCATGAGCTTGAATCCGCCGTATTCCACGAGCACCAGCGCCTGCGCGGCCGTGCAGTCGCCGAGCAGCACATCGCAGCTGGTCCATGCTTGCGAGTTCTTGTCGACGCCGCAGCCCATGGTGGCGTTGCCCTGCGGATCCAGATCGATCAACAGCACCCGGCGCTTGGTTGCGGTGAGCGATGCGGCGAGATTCACGGCGGTGGTGGTCTTGCCGACACCGCCCTTCTGGTTTGCTACTGCGATGACCCGTTTCATGTGGTGTTCGGCTTCGGCTTGGCCGGCGATCTGGGACCGGCAGCGGAGAGTTCCACAAGATGACGTTCGTCGTCCAGCCCCGGAAGCGCGATCCGATGCACCGCCGTCACCCGGAACGATTTTGGCAGTGCGGCGATTTCCTCGTCCGGGCGCCTGCCCTTCATCGCCAGCAGCCGCCCATCCCGCGCGCACAGATGTCCCGCGTGGGTGACGAAGTCGGCCAACGACGACAGCGCGCGCGCGACCACGACATCGAACGGTGCAGCCGGCCGATAAAGCTCCGCGCGCGTGTTCGCGATCTCGACATTCGCGAGATTCAGCCGCTGCGCGCTCTGTTGCACATAACGCGCCTTCTTGCCCGTCGCCTCGATCAAGGTGAAATGCCTCGACGGATTCACGATGGCAAGCGGCAATCCGGGAAAGCCCGCCCCGGTGCCCACATCCGCGATGCGCGCGGCGCCCCGAAGGTATGGCTGCACACTCAAACTGTCGAGCACATGCTTGGCGAGCATGCCGGGCCGGTCGCGGATCGCGGTGAGATTGAATTCGGCGTTCGCCCGCTCGAGATCGTCGAGCAGCTGCAGCAAGGCCTCGGCTTGCGCCGTCTCGAGTGTCAAATCGAAACGGCGCGCGCCGTCGCGCAACGAGACGAGTTCTTCGCTTCTATTCACGACTGCCGTAGGAAACCCAAGTCTGATCGATGAGCGCGATCGACACTACCGGCCCCGCGGAGCCCTCCGCCCCCAGCCCGGCGTCGAGCTCCGTGTCGCCGTCCCGGTTTTGGCAATGGTCGGGGCTGCTGATGCCGGGAGTCCCCGTACGCTGCCATCGGGCGCAGGCCGACGCGAATTGCGCGGACGCGGACTGCGCCGGCAGCCTCACCGAGGCTTCGATGCGATTCAGCCGGTCGGCGGAGAAGCACAGCGATAATTCCTCCACGGGCCGCCCGAACAGCCGCGGCGGCGCGGTTTCCCGGAGCGTGTAGCATTCGTGCTCCTGCCGTCCCGCGACCGCGACGGCCGCGTCGTGGAACACAACCACCTCCTCGAGCCGATAGGGCACATCGCGCAGCAGCGTGCCGAAGGGCAGGATCATCAATGCGTGCCAGTCGTCGGTGGCCGCCGTCGTCGCGGCGGCGGCTGTGCCGCCCGCAGGCGGCTCCCCGCGCGGATGAGGCGACGTGCACGCGGCGAGCAGGGCCGCCCCGCAAGCCGCCGCCGCGGCGGCGAGTGTCGGCGCGAAAACGCGAGGTACGCTGGCCATGCGCCTTAGGACGGGGCCAGACGATGCTCGAGCTCGGCCAGTTCGGGTGCGGCATCCGCGGGAACCGCCGCCATCCCGCCCGCGCGCTGCAGCGCCTCGACGGCGAGGGTGCGCATCTGCGAACAGGTATGGGAGAAATGCAGGCGCCAATCGGAGACCAATTCGGGCTCCAGGCCCTCGTAGTCGCGCTCATTCACGATCGAGTCGAGCACCATGGCGCAGAGCGCGAGCTCCTGGATGCGCGGCCACGACAAGGTGGGGGACGAGCACCCTTCGGCGAAGCAGCGGCGCAGGTACGCGGGGGGATCCGCGCTCGCGATCTCGTCGAGCATGTCGCCCACGTCGCAGGATTGTAATAGGTGCTCGAAGCCGGTCATCGTATGGATTATCCTCGCGGGCCATTATCCTCGGGGTTTGGGAACATAGGAATAATGAGCCGCATATTTCTTCCGCCGCTGCTCGCGGCATCGCTCCTGCTCGCTTTCGCCGCCGAGGCGGCGCCGCCCGTGACGCGGGGCGATCTGATTTACGACGGAATTCCGGATCGGCCGCTCGGATCCGGCGAAACGCTGGACGCCTACCTGAGCGCGCGCCAGGCGACCCCTCTCGGGTTCACGCCGAAAGGGCAGCTCCTCATCCTCACGCGTTTCGGCGAGACCGATCAGCTGCATCTCGTCGATCACCCGATGGGCGAGAGACGCCAGATCACCTTCCTGCGCGAGCCTATCACGCAGGCCGCCTTCTCGCCCGATCCGAATCGCGATGCCTTTTTTTTCGAGCGCGATACCGCGGGTGACGGCAACACTCAGGTTTACTATCAGCGCATCGGCGACGCCGCGCCGCGGCGTCTCACCGACGGCAGGTCGGTGAACGGAGGCCCACTCTGGTCCAATTCCGGGCGGGAAATCGCCCTGTTCACGACCGCGCGCACCGGCATCTCGTACGACATCGACATCGTTGACCCGGACTCGGGCGCGCTGCCCCGTCTCGCGGTCACCGGCGACGGGTCGGCCTGGTATCCGCTCGACTGGTCCGCCGATGACCGCAAGCTCCTGGTCGAGAAGCACGTGTCCGCTCAGGAGGACTACCTGTACATCGTCGACCTCGCGAGCGGCCAAAAGCGCGAGATCGATTCCTCACCCGCCAAGGTGGCCATCGCGGACGCGAAATTTTCGCGCGACGGCACCGGGATCTACATCCTGTCGGATCGCGAAGGCGACACGGCCAAGGTGCGCTACGTCAACATGTTCACGGGCGAGAAGAACGACATCTCGGCGCGCAGCCCCTGGGATGTGGAACGCTTTGCGCTCTCCAAAGACGGGCATTATCTGGCGTATGTGACCAATGAGGGAGGCCTAGGCAGGCTCGATCTGGTCGACCTGCGAACCCACCAGGACCTGATGCCCCCGCGGCTTCCGTTCACCGGCGTCATCGATTCCCTCGATTTCGACCGCGACGGCAAGCGCCTGGCATTCGGCCTGTCGGCCGCCAATCAACCGCGCGATGCCTACGTGCTCGACATCGAGGCCAACCGTCTCGAGGCATGGACCGCGAGCGAGACCGGCCCGCTCGACAGGAAAAAATTCGTCGTGCCGCACCTGACGCAATTTCCGACCTTCGACCGGATCGACGGCAAGCCGCGGCAGTTGCCGCTGTATCTGTACGAACCTTCGGCCCCGGGGCCGCATCCCGTGCTGATCGTGCTGCACGACGGCGCGGAGTCCCAGTTTCGTCCGAGGTTCGATCCCTGGATCCAATACGTCGTCAACGAGCTCGGCTTCTCGGTGGTCGCCCCGAACGTTCGAGGTTCGGGAGGCTATGGGAAAAGCTACTTCGCCCTGGACAAGGGGATGCTCA
>CAVTNZ010000067.1:0-109148 GCA_963736185.1 uncultured Gammaproteobacteria bacterium
GCCCCCGGGCCTGGCGCACGGCATCCTGGTGACCTCGCCGAGCGCGGACCTCTTCTACAAGTGCACCGACATCTACAGCCCCGCGGACGAGCGCTCGCTGGCGTGGGACGACCCGACGCTCGCGATCCGCTGGCCGCTGCCTGCGGGGATCCAGCCGGAGCTCTCGGCCAAGGATGCCCGCGGCAAAAGCTTCGCGGACATCGAGAAGTTCCCGTGAGGATCGTGGTGTTCGGCGCCGCCGGCCAGGTCGGCCGGGCCGTCGTGAAAACGGCCCCGCGCGGCCACGAGGTGTTCGCCAAAACGCGCGCGGACGTGGATATCGCCGATGGGACGGCGATCGGCCGCGCGTTGGGCGAGGCCAGGCCGGACTGGGTGGTGAATGCGGGCGCATACACCGCGGTGGACCTCGCCGAGGATGAGCCCGGCAAGGCGGCTGCGATCAACGACCTCGCGGTGGGCATGCTCGCGGACGCGGCCGCGCGCTGCGGCAGCCGGCTCGTGCACCTGTCGACGGATTTCGTGTTCGACGGCAGCTCGAGCCGCGCCTACCTTCCGGGCGATGCGCCGCACCCGTTGGGCGTCTACGGAGTCACCAAGCTCGGCGGCGAGGGGCGCGTGCTCGGCGGCGGCTGCGCGGGCATCGTGCTGCGCACCGCCTGGGTTTACGCCGCCGAGGGGCGTAATTTCGTGCTCACCATGCTGCGACTGATGCGCGAGCGCGGGCAGGTCAAGGTGGTGTGCGATCAGATCGGAACGCCCACCTGGGCTTCGGGGCTGGCGCGCGCGGTGTGGGGCTTGATCGATACGGACGCGGCGTCCGGCATCCACCACTGGACCGACCTCGGCGTCGCGAGCTGGTATGACTTCGCGGTCGCGATCCACGAGGAGGCGCTTGCGTGCGGCCTGCTGAAGCGGCCGATCGAGATCGTGCCGATCGCGACCTCGGAATATCCCACCCGCGCGCGCCGGCCCGCGTTCAGCGTCCTCGACACTTCCGCAACGAGAGCGCTGCTGCCGGCCGTGCCGGCGGTTCACTGGCGCAGCAACTTAAGGGCGATGTTGGATGAGCTTCGAGCCGCATAATCTCTGCGTCACCGGGGGGGCCGGCTTCATCGGTGCCAACTTCGTGCGCCATTGGCTGAACCGCAGCCGCGAGGGGCGGGTGGTGGTGTTCGACGCGCTCACCTATGCCGGGAATCCGGACAATCTTTCCGGACTCGACCGCGACCCGCGCTACGTGTTCGTGCGCGGCGACATCTGCGACGAAAACGCGGTGCGCGAGGTGCTCGAGCGGCACACCATCGACACCGTCGTGCACTTCGCCGCGGAATCGCACGTCGACCGCTCCATCCTCGGGCCGGACGATTTCATCCGCACCAATGTGGTCGGCACCCATGCGTTGCTCAAGGCCGCGAAGGCGTCGTGGATCGACGCCAGGAGCGTGCCCCGCCATCGCTTCCACCACGTCTCCACGGACGAGGTCTACGGCTCGCTCGGCCCGGGCGATGCGCCGTTCCGGGAATCGACGCCATACGCCCCGAATTCGCCCTATTCCGCGAGCAAGGCGGGTTCGGATCATCTGGTGCGCGCCTATCACGAGACCTACGGGCTCGAGACCACCGTCACCAACTGCTCGAACAACTACGGGCCCTACCAGTTCCCCGAGAAGCTGATCCCGCTCACGATCATCAACATCCTGCGCGGCGCGAGACTGCCGGTGTACGGCGACGGGCTGCAGGTGCGCGATTGGCTGCACGTGGCCGACCACTGCGAGGCGATCTCGCTGGCGCTGACGCGCGGACGCCCGGGCGAGGTGTACAACATCGGCGGCAATGCCGAGACGGCCAACATCGAGGTGGTGCGCACCCTGTGCGCGCTCACCGACGCGGCGCTCGCGTCGCGCGCCGCCCTCAAGGCCGCGTTTCCCGATTCGCCCGCGGCGGCCGGGCGCCCCGCGACCCAGCTGATCGAGCACGTTCGCGATCGCCCCGGGCACGACCGGCGCTACGCCATCGATTACCGCAAGGCCGCCGCCGAGATCGGCTACGCGCCCTCGCGGGATCTCGCGCGCGGCCTGTCGGAGACGCTGGATTGGTATTTGTCAAACCGCGCGTGGTGGGAACGCCTGCTCGGCAGGGACTATTCGGCTTGGATGGAAAACAACTACGGCCGCCGCTAGCGGCCAGTTGGACCTCTGCGGCGCAGAGTATATGATGCGAGATCTAGGTCAAAAAATGGTGTTCTCGGGCATGACTGCGCGTTCAATAAACGGTTTCACGGCCAAGTTCAAGTCTTCCGGATCGCACCATGCCGAATAAATGGCGCGGGGCGCGCCTCGTCCTCGGCGCCTCCCTGCTGATCTTCTCCGCGGTGCTGACGGCGTCGGCGCAGAGCGACGATCCGCTGCAGGCGATCAAGGACAGTTTGACCGGCGGCAGCGGCCAGGACAACGGCGGGCTGCTGCAGGGCGTGCTCGGCAACGGAAGCCAGAACGGCACCAAGAAAACCGACAAGAAGCTCGAGAATCCCGAGACCGTCGTTCCGCCCATGAACCAGGACATCACCGAGCGCAACATCAAGACGCGCGACGGGCGGATCCTGCGCCAGTTCAACGAGGACCCGGAGCTGCGGCCCGACGACTCGATCATGATCGAGATCCGTTCGGTCGACGATATCTGCCAGCGCGCCAATCTCGGACCGAATGCGCTGCAGAACAACGGCCAGAATCCGAACAATCCCCAGAATCCGCCGATCGGCGCGAACCCCGCGGCGGCGAATCCGCTCAACAGCGCGCTGAGTTCGCTCGGCGCGAGCGGCACGGCCGGCGCGGCGGGACTCGGCGCGCAGGCCGGCGTTGCCGGACTGAACGGCGCCAGCCCCCTGATGGGCGTCAACGGCATCGGCGGCATCGCCGGCTACAACCAGAACGCGAACGGCAACAACAACAATAACTGGTTCGATCTGTCGCGTTGTCCGCTGCCCACCGACAAGCCGAAGACCGATGACGAGAAGGCGGACGAGGCGAAATTCGAGAAGCGCATCCTCGACGGCAATCCGTACAAGCTCAACCGCTTCGGAGTGGTCGAAATTCCGGGGCTGCCCGCGACGCCCCTCTCCGGGTTGACGGCCTCGGAGGCCACCAAACGGCTCGCCGCGGATCCCGACCTCAACGATTACTTCGTGCGCGCGACGCTGCTGCGGCTGACGCCGATCGGCGACGAGGCGCTCAAGCCGTTCGGCTACGATCTGTTCGAAGGCTCTCCGAGCACCTTCGCGCCGGTGTCGGACATCCAGGTGCCGGTCGACTACATCGTCGGGCCGGGCGACACCCTGGTCGTGCAGCTCTACGGCAACGAGCCGGCGACCTACGAGCTCACCGTCGAGCGCGACGGCCGCATCAATTTCCCGAAGATCGGGCCCATCATGGTCTCGGGCATGACCTTCGATGCGGCACGCGATGCGATCGAGCAGCGCGTCTCGAAGCAGCTGATCGGCAGCCGCGTGAGCGTCACCATCGGCGACCTGCGCTCGATCCGCGTGTTCGTGCTCGGCGAGGCGCAAAAGCCCGGCTCCTACACGGTGAGCGGCCTGTCGACCATGACCAATGCGCTGTTCGTGAGCGGCGGCGTCAAGAAGATCGGCTCGCTGCGAAACATCGAGCTGAAGCGCGACGGGCGGCTGGTCTCCACGCTCGATCTCTACGACATGTTGCTACGCGGCGACAACAGCGGCGATCATCAGCTGCTGCCCGGCGACGTGATTTTCATTCCGCCCATCGGCCCGACCGTCTCCGTGTATGGGGCGGTGCGCCGCCCGGCCATCTATGAGCTCAAGGGCGAGAAGACCGCCGAACAAGTCATCCAGCTGGCGGGGGGTCTGCAGCCGGACGCCGATCCGACGCTCGGACAGCTCGAGCGGATCTCGCAATCCCACGTGCACCAAATGCACAACATCGATCTGGCGCTCGCCTCCGGACGGTCGCTGGTGATGGAGAACGGCGATAAATTGAAGATTCCGGAGATCCGTCCCACCCTCGAGAACTCGGTGAAGCTCGAGGGCTACGTGTTCCGCCCGGGGGCTTTCGCCTACCATCCGGGCCTGCGCCTGTCGGATGTGCTGTCGAGTTTCGAGGAGGTGCGTCCGGAGGCGGATCTGCACTACATCATGATCCGGCGCATCGTTCCCCCGGAACTGAAGGTCGAAGTGATCTCCGCGGATCTGAAAAGAGCACTGCTCGCCAAGGGCTCGGCGGCGGATCCGGAACTTAAGCCGCGCGACGAGATCACGGTGTTCAACCTGTCGTCCACACGCGCCCGCATCATTGCGCCGATCATCCGCGATCTCGAGCTGCAGGCGACCCCCGACAAGCCGGAGCAGGTGGTCAACATCGACGGACGGGTGAAGGCGCCCGGCAAGTATCCGCTCGAGCCGACCATGCACATCAGCGATCTGATCCGTGCTGGCGGCAGCCTCGAGGATGCGGCGTTCCGAGGCCAGGCGGAGCTTACACGCTATGCCGTGGTGGACGGGAACGCCCGGCGGACCGAGCTCATCAATGTGGACCTCGCGGCCATCCGGCGCGGAGACAAGGGCGCCGACCTCGCGCTGCGGCCCTACGACACGCTCGTCATCAAGCCGATTCCGTCGTGGATGGAGCCCGGCACGATCGAGGTGGCGGGCGAGGTCAGATTCCCCGGCAAATATCCGATTCACCAGGGCGAGACGCTCCATTCGGTGATGGTGCGGGCCGGCGGATTCACCGAGACCGCGTTTCCCGAGGGTGCGGTGTTCATTCGGGAGGATCTGAAGAAACGGGAAAAGGACCAGATCGAGATGCTGGCGACCCGCCTGCAGAACGATCTGGCGGCGCTGTCCCTCGAGGCCGTGGCCAGCAGCGCGGCGGTGGCGGGCGGCGGCGGCGGCGGCGCGGCTGCGGCCAGTCAGGGTCTGATCGTGGGCCAGCAGCTGCTCGGCGAACTGCGCGACACCAAGCCCGTGGGACGGCTCGTGATCAATGCCGAGGGCATCCTCACGGGCAAGACCGGCGGTCCCTACGATGTGATCGTGAAGGATGGCGACAAGCTGATCATCCCCAAGAAGACCCAGGACGTGACCATCCTTGGCGAGGTGCAGAGTCCGACCTCCCACGTGTACGAGCCGGGTCTGAGCCGCGATGACTACATCCAGAAGAGCGGCGGCACCACCCAGCACGCCGACCACAAGCGTATCTACGTGGTGCGGGCCAACGGCGATGTGGTATCGCGCGGCGGCCACGGGTGGTTCCGGCGCACCCATGACACCGAGATACGGCCCGGCGACACCATCGTCGTGCCGCTCGATACCCAGAAGGTGCCCACGCTGCCGCTGGTGCAGGCGGTCACGACCATCATCTACAACCTGGCGATCGGTTTCATCTTGATCCACGAATATCTGTGATGTCGAATAAACCGGACAATCTGCGCCCGCCGCCCGACATGGCGGCTCCCCCGGCCGGCTATTTTTTGGTGGTGCCGCCGAAGGACTCGGAGTCGGACGACGCGATCGATCCCGGCAGGCTCGCGCGCAGACTGCGCCTGCACTGGAAGCTGATCGTGATCATGACGTTCCTCGGCGGCGCGACCGCCGCCGTCATCTCCCTGCAGATGCGGAACCTTTACCGCGCCCAATCGGTGGTCTCGCCGACCGCCGAGAGCAACAACAAGGGCGGTTCGCTCAAGGACGAGGTCGGCGGCATCGCGGAGCTGGCCGGGATCGATCTCGGCGGGGGTGGGGGCCGTAAGGTGGAGGCTTATGCCACGCTCAACGCGCCGGGGTTTCTGCGTGAGTTCATTGTGAAGAATGACCTGATGCCCATCCTGTTCGACGATCGCTGGGATCCCGTGGCCAAGAAATGGCTGCCGGGGAAGAAAATTCCCACCCTCGAGCAGGGTGTGAAGTTGCTCAAGGACGATCGTACGGTGAACGAGAACTCCAAGAGCGGTCTGGTCACCCTGGCGGTCAATGCGTATACGCCGGAGCTTGCCGCGCAGTGGGCCAATGGCATGATCGATCTGGTCAACGAACGGCTGAGGCAGGCGGACATCAAGACCGCGAGGGACAGCCTGGATTACCTCAACCGCGAGCTCGCGACCGCGAACAGCGTGGAGCTGAGGCAGGCCATCTCGCACCTGATCGAGCAGCAGATCAACAGCGAGATGATGGCGAACGTGCAGCGCGATTACGCCTACCATTTCATCGATCGGGCGGTGCCGCCCGAGATCAAGGACAGCCCGAAGCGCACGTTGATATCGATCGGCGGGGCTTTCCTCGGGCTGGTGCTGAGTTTTTGCTTCCTTGCGCTCAAGTACCGCTACCAGCGTTCGAAGGCCGCCGCATGAGCATGCGCCGATGCTGACCAATTCCTCGATACTGCTCACCGGCGGAACCGGATCCTTCGGCAACACCTTCGTGCCGATGACGCTCGCCCGGTACAACCCGCGGCGGCTGGTGATCTTTTCCCGCGACGAAATGAAGCAATGGGAAATGGCCAAGCTCTACGGCGGCGACAAGCGGGTGCGCTTCTTCATCGGCGATGTGCGCGACAAGGATCGCGTGGCCCGCGCCCTGGAGGGGGTGGATTTCGTGGTTCACGCGGCGGCTACCAAGATCGTGCCGACGGCGGAATACAACCCCTTCGAGTGCGTCAAGACCAACATCATCGGCGCGATGAACGTCATCGATGCCTGCATCGACGCCAAGGTGTCCCGGGTCGTCGCGCTGTCGACCGACAAGGCGAGCAGTCCGGTCAATCTCTATGGCGCCAGCAAGCTCGCCTCCGACAAGCTGTTCGTCGCCGGCAACTCCTATTCCGGCGGCAACCGGACCCGCTTCGCGGTGGTGCGCTACGGCAACGTCATGGGTTCGCGCGGATCGGTGATCCCGCTGTTTTTGTCGCTCGCCGGGCAGGGCTCCCTGCCGATCACCGATGCGCGCATGACCCGCTTCATGATCACGCTCGAGCAGGCGGTCGAGCTCGTGTGGCGCGCCTTCGAGGACATGGTGGGCGGGGAGATCTACGTCAAGAAAATCCCCTCGATGAACATCACGGAGATCGCCGCCGCGGTCTCGCCGGAAACGCGCGTGGAGATCGTCGGCATCCGGCCGGGTGAGAAGCTGCACGAGCAGATGATCGGCATCGAGGATGCACCCTACACCTACGAGTACGACGGGTACTACAAGATCCTTCCGGCGATCCACCAATGGAGCGACGATCCGGCGCGGATCAACAACGGCGCCCGGGTGCCTGCCGATTTCACCTATCGTTCCGACAACAATCCGGATTGGATGAGCGTCGACACCTTGAAGCAGTGGGTCGCGCTCAATCGGGACAAGATCGGCAAGATCTGAATGGTCAATATTCCGTACGGCCGGCAGGACGTCACCGAGGCGGACATCGAGGCCGTCGGCGAGGTGCTGCGCTCGGATTTTCTGACCCAGGGACCGGCGGTGCCCGCCTTCGAGCAGGCGATGCGCGAGTTTTGCGGCGCGCGCCATGCGGTGGCCGTGAACAGCGGCACCTCGGCGCTGCACATCGCCTGTCTTGCGCTCGAGGTCGGTCCGGGCGATGCGGTGTGGACCAGCGCCATCACCTTCGCGGCGAGCGCGAACTGCGCGTTGTATTGCGGTGCATCGGTCGACTTCGTCGACATCGATCCCAAAACCTACAACCTGAGCATCGAGGCTCTGGCCGGCAAGCTGGCCGCCGCCAAGGTGGCGGGCCGGCTGCCGAAGGTCGTGATCCCCGTGCACCTTTGCGGCCAGGCGTGCGACATGCAGGCGATCCACGCGCTGTCCCGGCAATACGGGTTCCGGGTCATCGAGGACGCCTCGCACGCGGTGGGCGGGCGCTACCGCGGCGAGCCGATCGGGGCGGGTCGGTACAGCGACGTGACCGTGTTCAGCTTTCATCCGGTCAAGGTGATCACCGCGGGCGAGGGCGGGATGGCGCTCACCGGGGATCCGGATCTCGCCGCCCGCATGAGCCGGCTGCGCACCCACGGCATCACGCGCGATGCAGATCAGATGACCCGCGCGCCCGACGGCCCGTGGTACTACGAACAGCTCGAGCTCGGATTCAACTACCGGATGACCGATATCCACGCGGCGCTCGGCGCGAGTCAGCTCAAGCGTCTCACGGCCTATCTGACCAGGCGGCACGCGCTCGCGGCCCGCTACGACCGGCTGCTGGCGGATCTGCCCGTGACGCTGCCCTGGCAGCACCCCGACTCCTATTCCGGTCTGCATCTGTACGTGATCCGGCTTCGGCTCGACGCCATCGAGCCCACGCACCGCCAGGTGTTCGAGCGGCTGCGCGGGGCGGGGATCGGTGTGAATCTGCATTACATGCCGGTTTACCGGCATCCGTACTACGCCCAGCTCGGCTTCCCGGCCGGATATTGTCCGCAGGCCGAGCAGTATTATCGCGAGGCGATCAGCATGCCCATGTATCCGACCTTGAGCGAAGCCGAACAGGACTACGTCGTCGATTCCCTGCGCTCCGCGATTGCATGACGAGCATCGGGCGGCCCACGTGCCCAACGCGTATCGAAGCCCCATCCCCCTCATCGTGAACGGCCTGGCCGCGGCCGGCACGGTCGCGGCCGGCTTCAAGGTGCACGTTTATCTCGCGGAAAGCTCCACCCCGGCGGCCACGTTCGCGGATCCGGGCCTGACGCGCAGGAACGCCGATCCGATGATTCTCGGCGGGGACGGCCGGCTGCCGGTCGATATCTGGGCGCCGTCGGGAGTGATGCTGAAGGTGGTGATCACCGACCCGGAGGATCGGCCGATCTCCGGCGGGTCGATCGACCGTCTGCCGCTGATCGACGATGCGTTCTCCTCGCTTTACCCACGAACCGAGCAGGAGGCCATGGCGCAGATCGCTCCGGCGAATTACCGCTTTGCGCCGGGCAATGTCCTTCGCTACGGGGCCGATCCCACCGCGCGGGTCAGTTCCCACCGTGCGGTTCGGGATTGCCTGAAGGCCGCCGTGACCGGGGCGAATACGGCGGGCATGGGCGATCACGGGCGCGTGTATTTTCCGCGCGGCACCTACCTGATCGACGACGATGCGGTCTTCAACGACGCCGCCGATTTTCAGAGAGGCTTCATCATCGAAGGGGACGGATTGGCCTCGAGCGTCCTCAAGTTGAAGACCGCGGGCGCGGAGCGGTGGTTTTACGACAACTCCGCGAGATCGACGCAGCAATACATCTTCGTCACCGTGCGCGACCTGCAATTTACCAGCGACAACGCGCGATGCGGGAGCGGGTTCCGCTTCCAGCAGGACCAGGGCTGGCGCTTCTTCCGCTGCTGGATGCTGAATCTGTACACGGCGATCGACTCCGAGGGCGGTCTCACCGGCAACGTCGGTTCGGAGCACAAGTTCTTCAGCTGCAAGTTCACCGGCATCCACAACGCGGTGCACCTCTTCAACAGCGCGCAATGCATGAACATCGAATATCACGGTTGCGATATCGAAACGATCTACGGCGATGTGTTCCAGGTCGCCGCGGGGGGCGGGGGCGCCCTGCGGGTTTTCGGTGGAAGCTACATCATGGACGACGGGGGCTCGCCGCATTATCTGCTCAATATCGCGGGCGGTGGTCTGGGCAACAACAACAACACCTTCACCTTCAACGGCGTCCAGACCGAGATGCACAGCACGAATGATCGGCTGGTGTATCACGGCTCGGGAAGCGGGGGCGCGCATGTCGTGTTCAACGAATGCAATATCACCGCGACCAACGGACCTCGTCGGCAGGTGGAGGTCTCGACCGCGCGGGTGACTTTCAATCGGTGCGTGCTCACGCAAAACCAGGGTGACACCTACCAGGTCGGGGGCCCGGCCGCGGGCGGCGGCGACCAATACGGCGAGCCCGGCTCGATTCATTTCGTCGAATGCGACGTTCCGAAAGATCTCTCCGTCCGCTGCGCAACGTCGCGCGCACCGGGCGATGGCCTCGCCTGGGGGCTCATCTCGGCGCGCGGGTGCTATAATAATGCTTTCGTGCCAAGCGATCCTCGCACTCACCGCTACGCGATCGACTTCGATCTCAATTGGTATAACGGCGGCCGGGCCGGCAATTTTCCCGGATTGAAGACCGTTTCCGTCAAACCGCAGAATCGGCCCTGGCCATTCGCGGACGCGGCTTACGATTGGATCGTCACGTTGCCCGTCGACGCATTGATCGCCAACATCCTGGTGTTTCGACCGGGCAACGACGGGCGAGATGAGCCCTACCGACTGCATGTGGGCAACGGCGACAAGTCGGTCGTATACGGGGTCGACGGAGGCGGGATCCCGGCGCCGGGCGCGCGCAGCATCATCGTGCAGAGAAATGTCGCAGAGTGGATCGCGGCCGGCTCGACCGGTCCATCCAACCAGATACGCGTCTGGGCGGATCCCACGACGAGCTTTGCCGGTGCCGTTGGCGGATACTTCATCGTGCAGTACTATTGAATCCCTCACGCCCGGCTCGAGGCATTCCCCAGGTTTATAGTGGACTTCAAAGACCAGTCAATGCAGGCTCGATGGGATGCGGCTCACGAGTCGCCGCGCTTCAGGCCTGCTTATCCGCACGATTCGGTCGTTCGTTGGACCTTTCGAAATTTTCCCCGCAATCGCGCCCCGGGCACCAGGGTGCTCGATCTTGGGTGCGGTTCGGGCCGACACGCCATCTTCTTCGCGGCGGAGGGATTCGACACCCATGCTTGCGACCTATCCGCCGTGGGCCTGCGCGAACTGCAGGCGACGGTGGCGCGACGCGGCCTCGAGGTTCAATCCCACCAATGCCCGGGTCACGACCTGTCGCATTATCAGAGCGACAGCTTCGATGTGGTGTTGAGTTTCGGCGTGATCTATTACATGCCGATCGAACGCGCCGAGCAAACCTTTCGCGAGGTCTTCCGGGTGCTCAAGCCCGGCGGGAAATGCCTTTGCGTTCTGCGCACCGATGGCGACAGCCGAATACATCGCGCCACTCCGGTGGGCCGCTCGACCTGGCGTCTCGGCTCCCTGGGTCCCGGGGCGCCCTCGAACATGGAGGACGGCATCGATCACCTGTTTTTCTCGCGCGCCGAGATCGAGCGCGCGTTCGCATCGTTCACCAACGTCTGCATCGACCGGATGACGTATGTGCACGAGGGTTTCGTCGATGACGACTGGGTCGTCAGCGCCACGAAGCCCTAGCACATGGGGACCCGGGAACCGGTCAGGATGAGTGGTGCCCCTTGAGAATTGCCCTGATTCCGGCGCGCGGCGGCAGCAAGCGTATTCCGCGCAAGAACATCAGGACCTTCGCGGGCCGGCCCATGATTGCCCATTCCATCGCGGCGGCCGCGAAGTCGGGGTTGTTCGATCGCATCGTGGTGTCGACCGATGATGAGGAAATTGCCGCTGTTGCCCGCTCTTGCGGCGCGGAGGTTCCGTTCGTGCGTCCGCCGGAATTGTCGGACGATCACACCGGTACGACCCGCGTCGTCGCGCACGCGATTGAGACTCTGGGGTGCGAGAATCTGACGGCGGTATGTTGCATTTATGCAACGGCACCATTCATACGCGACCAGGACATCAAGCGGGCTCTGGAATTGCTGGAATCCGGCACCTGGCAATATGTGTTCGCCGCGACGAGCTTTGCGGCGCCGATTTACCGATCATTTCGACAGACGACGTCCGGCGGTCTGGAGATGCTTTTCCCGCAGTATTTTCCCACCCGCTCTCAGGACCTGCCTGAGGCCCTGCATGATGCTGGGCAGTTCTACTGGGGAAGGCCGGAGGCATGGCTGAGTTCCGCGAAGGTTTTCGACGACCGCTCCACGGTCGTACTGCTGCCGCGCTGGCGGGTTCATGACATCGACAGCGAAGAGGACTGGAAGCGCGCCGAGCTGATGTGGGCCGCCATCGGCGCTCACGGCGCGTGGACTTGACGGACTCCGCCGTTGATGCAGCGCTACAATTTCTTACAGTTTAGCCGGCGACCACGCGATACCATCGCCATGGCCATCGGGCCCACGTAACTTCGCATCCTTTCGGGGCCGCGGGTTCGCTGTGTCGTTGGCCCAAGATAGGGGAATGGTCGATGATCGTGGCTATCCGAGCCGATGCGTCGCTGGAAATTGGCACCGGTCATGTCATGCGTTGCCTGACGCTCGGTCAATTTTTGCGGCAAAAGGGCTGTGAAGTATTCTTCATCTGCCGGGAGGTGGACGGGCATCTGTGCGAAGTGGTTGAATCACGGCGCTTCCACTGCAGCCGGCTGCCCCGCCTCGCAGCCGGCGAAACCAACGATACCGCGGCGTTCCGGGAGTTGGACGCCCGGCAGACCAGCGTCTCGCTCGAGGCGTACGGGCGGTCTCCGGATCTGTTGGTCGTGGATCATTATGAGCTGGACCGGTCCTGGGAGCTGGTCCTAAGACCGCACGTCGGCCGTATCCTGGTGATTGATGACTTGGGAAATCGGATGCACGATTGCGACTTGCTGCTCGATCAAAATCTCCATGATTTTCCCGATCGGCGCTATTGCGGCCTCGTTCCCGAACGGGCGCGTGTTTTTGTCGGCCCGAAATACGCGCTGCTCCGTCCGGAGTTTTCCGCGGCTCAATCCGTTCCGCGGACCGGAGGCCTGCGTCGGATGCTGGTTTTTTTCGGTGGGGTCGATCCCACCAACGAATCATTGAAAGTCGTGCGGGCGCTGCGCTCCATGGGCACCGACGCTCCGCGGACCGATTTCGTGCTCGGACCGACCAACCCTTTTTCCGACACGGTGTTCGACGCCGCACGCGATCTGGCTTGCGCCAACGTGATCCGCCAGACTGACGACATGGCCGAACTCATGCGCGAAGCCGATCTGGGTCTCGGTACGTGCGGGGTGGCCGGATGGGAGCGGTGTTGCGTGGGACTGCCGTCGCTGGTCGCCGTCAGCGCGGATAATCAGAGGGACGACGCGCGTATTCTGCAGTCGCTGGGTGCGGTGCGAAACCTGGGCGACGCGGAGCGGATCAGCGTCGAGCGTTGGGCCGCGGAGATTTCGGATTTGCGCAATGACCCCAAATCGCTGACCGCGATGTCGATCGCGGCAGCGTCGGTCATGCAGGGCCGCAGCGAGGCCGTCCGTGAGCTCGAGGCCGCGCTTGTTTCATAGCGGATCGAGTGCCAAGTGATAAGTTCGCCTGCCGGTGGAGACCGGCGATACATGGAAGTACAAACCCTCGCAATTGCACAGCCCACCTTCCTGCCGTGGGCGGGATGGTATGATCTCGTCGATCAGGCCGACTTTCTGGTCTTGCTGGATGACGTCGCGTTTTCGAAGCAGTCCTGGCAGCAACGCAACCGTATCCGGACACCCGAGGGGTTGAGCTATCTGACGGTACCGGTACTCAGCGCCGGAAGGCTCGGGCAGCGAATCTGTGACACAAAAATCGCCGGCGACGCATTCGTGCGCAAGATATTGCGTACCGTCGCGCAAAACTACCGGCGCGCCGAGTTTTTTGAACGCTATTACCCTGAATTTTGCGCGGTGCTCGAAAAGTCAGCCGCGAGCGGAAGCCTCAGCGATCTCAACTGCGGCCTCATCGAATGGCTGGCGTCCGCACTGGGAATCAACACCCCGAGTGTGCGTGCCAGCCAGTTGGACGTCGGCGGCAAGAGAGGCGCCCACGTCGCCATGCTATGTGAACAAATGGGCGCGCGGCGCTACATCTCGCCGCCCGGCGCGGAGGATTATCTCCTGGAAGATCGCATGGAATTCGACCGGCGATCGATTTCCGTGGAGATCCATGTCTACGAGCACCCGGTGTACCGGCAGTGTTTCAAGCCATTCGAGCCCTATGCAAGCTCACTCGACCTCGTCTTCAACGAGGGCGATCGCGCGGGTGATATTCTACGGTCCGGCCGCAGGCCTGGACGCCGGTTGCGAACGGGCGAAACCAGGGTACTGAAGAGTCTTGATGCCGCCACAAGTCCAAGAATCGCCCCGTCGATCGGCGGGTACCGGTCGATGAGCGTCGCCTTTCGCGTGGATGCATCGAGCCAAATCGGCACCGGACAGTTCTTCCGGTGCCTGACGCTCGCCGATGCGTTGAGGTCCTCCGGTCGCCAGGTCTGCTTTGTCAGCCGCCAATTGCCCGACGAATTGCAGCGGCGCTTGAGCGAGCGAAACATCGAATTGCGCAAGATCGGGGGCGTTGGGTCCGCAGAGGAATGCGGAGATCTGCGCCACTCCCGATGGCTTGGGACATCCCAAGCCCAGGATGCGGCCGACACCATCCAGGCATTGTCCGGAATCCCTTTTGAATGGCTGGTCGTCGATCACTATGCCCTCGATGAGCGATGGGAGACCGCTCTGAGAGCCCACGTGGGCTCCATCGCCGTCATCGACGACCTGGCGGATCGTTCGCATAATTGCGATGTGCTGCTCGACCAAAACCTGCGCGCGGATAATCCCTATGCAGGGCGTGTTCCGGTGGGATGCAAATTGCTGCTGGGCCCGGCGTATGCGCTGGTGCGCGAAGAGTTCCGGCTGGCACGGCCTCATGTGAGACCCCGGCACGGTTCGGTGAAGCGAATTCTGATTTATTTCGGCGGTGTCGACGCCGGGAATTACACCAGCCACGCCATCGAGGCGGTCGCGGGACAGAAGCTGGCCGAGTTGCGCGTGGACGTGGTCGTGGACCTCGCGAATCAGCGCCGGGAGGAGATCGCCTCGCAGTGCACGCGTCACGGGTTCGCGTTCCACGTGCAGACGGATCGCATGGGGGAGCTCATGGCGGCCGCCGATCTGTCGATAGGCGCGGGAGGGGCGGCCACCTGGGAAAGATGTTCCCTGGGCCTGCCGACCTTGGCCATTTGCGCCGCTGAAAACCAAAAGCGGCAGATCGAATCCGCCGCCTGCGACGGGCTGCTGTTCGCGCCGGAGCTGCGAGGCGAGAGCACATCCTTCATCCGATTTCATGTCCAACTGCTCATGGACAACCCCTATCTTCGAGAGGCCATGTCCCGCGCGGGCCTGAAGGCCGTCGACGGCGAGGGGGTGTGGCGGACCGTTCGCAACCTGACCCGCGGCAACATCGAGTTTCGCGTCGCCACCGTCGCCGATGCGGAAAGCTTGTTCAGCTGGCGCAACGACCCGGCCGTCAGAGCAGCTTCGCGCATCCCCGACCTGATCGACAGAGCCACCCACCAGAGCTGGGTGGCATCCGTCGTGAACAGCGCCGATCGCATTCTGCTCATCGGCGAGTGCGGGGGCCAACCGGTGGGAGTCGTCCGCTTCGACTTGCGCGCCGACGAGGCCGAAATTTCGATATATTTGGTTCCAGGCCCAAATCCTCCCGGCCAGGGAAGAAGTCTCCTGTACTGTGCGGAACGGTGGCTCGCCGGCAACCATCCGGCGGTGACCGGGATTCGGGCACGAGTTTTGGCCGGCAACGAGCGCTCGGCACGACTGTTTCTGGGCGCCGGGTATGTCATCGAGCTTGCAGAGTATTCAAAAAGGATCATCCATCGATGAGTTCCGAATTCGCGATTGGCGCCCGATTGATCGGCGTGCGCCATCCTCCGTTCGTCATCGCCGAGATGTCGGGCAACCACAATAAGTCGCTGGATCGCGCGCTGGAGATCGTCGAGGCGGCTGCCCGCTGCGGAGCGGCCGCCGTCAAGCTGCAGACCTACACACCGGATACCATGACGCTGGACCTCGACGAGGGCGAGTTTCACATCGGCGATCCCAACAGTCTCTGGACGGGCACCTCGCTCTACAAGCTGTATGGCGAGGCGCATACGCCTTGGGAGTGGCACAAACCCATTTACGAGCGCGCCCGCTCGCTCGGCCTCATCGCCTTCAGCACCCCCTTCGATGAGTCGGCGGTCGATTTTCTCGAGTCGCTGGAGAGCCCGGCATACAAGATCGCCTCTTTCGAGAACATCGATCTGCCGCTCATCCGCCGGGTGGCGCGGACCGGCAAGCCGGTCATCATCTCCACCGGCATGGCGAGCGTCGCCGAGCTCGGCGAGTGCGTCAGGGCGGCGCGGGAGGCGGGGTGCAAGAATCTGATCTTGCTGAAGTGCACCAGTACCTATCCGGCCACGCCCGAAAACACCAACATCCGCACCATTCCCCACCTGCGCGAGTTGTTCGACTGCGAGGCGGGCATTTCCGATCATACGATGGGAATCGGGGTGTCCGTGGCCGCCGTGGCGTTGGGGGCGACCGTCATCGAAAAGCATTTCACGCTGAGCCGGGCCGACGGCGGCGTGGATTCCACGTTCTCGATGGAGCCGGACGAGATGCGTTCGCTGGTCGTCGACAGCGAGCGGGCGTGGCAGGCTCTCGGCGCAGTCCGCTACGGACCGACCGAGGCCGAAAAGAAGTCCTTGATCTACCGGCGCTCGCTATATGTCACACAGGACATCGGGGCGGGCGGGGTGCTAACTCGGGCGAACGTTCGGTCGATCCGGCCGGGAAAGGGGCTCGAACCCAAGTACCTCGAGCTCGTGCTGGGAAGACGCACCAAAGTCGCCGTCAAACGGGGAACCCCGCTGTCGTGGGATCTGTTCTGACTTGAAAGTACTATTTTTCGCCCCGCACTCCGCGACCTGGATCCATGCTTTTCCGGAGGCGCTGGTCGCCGAGGCGCTGGCAAAACACGGGGACGATATCGTCTACGTGGGTTGTGGGCGTACGCTCCGCAGCCACTGCGTGTCGATGAGCGCCTACTCGGTCCCATTTTCGGCCACCGCCGAGCAAAAGAGCCGGATATGCGCTCTTTGCGAGAAGAACCTGGCGATCATCCGCGACCGCTTCGGCTTTGCGGGTCCCGATCTTTCCGCATTGGTGACTGACGCAGATCTCGCCGCCGCCGAGCAGATGTTGTTCTCGACGCCGCCGGAAAACCACGTGGACCTGGTGCTGAACGGCGTCGAGGTCGGACGAATTGCGCTGTACGAATTGCTGATTCAGACCAAGCGGGCCACCCTTGACTTCAACGACGAGGAACGGGCGCGTTACCGCGCGAGCCTCAAGAATGTCATCGTGGTGCTGCGTACGGCGCAGCGGCTGCTGGACGATCTGCGCCCGGACAGCATCGTGCTGTACAACGCGCTGTACTCGGTGAACCGCGCCGTTTGCCGGCTGGCGGAGCTGCGCGGTGTGCCGCAGTACTTCCTGCATGCGGGCGAGAACCTCTCGCATCGACTCGAGACGCTGGTTTTCGCCAAGGATCACGCGTTCTCGTACTACCGGCACCTGCGCAGCCAGTGGCCGCGATTCGAGCAGCGCCCCTGTCCTCCGGCGGCGATGCGCGCCGCGACCAATCATCTGCTCGAGGTCGCGAAAGGCAGGAGCGCCTGGGCGTACTCGGCTGCCTCCGGGAATCGTGCGGATCTGCGCAAGGTTTTCGAGATACGGGAAGATCAAAGGGTCCTTTGTGCGACGATGAGCAGCGACGACGAGCGCTTCGGCGCCGAGGTGGTGGGGGTGCTGCCCCCGACCGAGGGGCTGCTCTTCGCCAAGCAAGTCGACTGGATACGCGCGCTGGTCGACTATGTCGAAGGAAGACCGGAGCTTTGTCTGGTGATCCGAGTCCACCCCCGCGAGTTTCCCAACAAACGCGAGGGCGTGCTGTCCGACCACGCCCGATTGCTCAAGGAGGCTTTCGCCCATCTGCCGGCGAACGCCAGGATCAATTGGCCCACCGAGAACGTTTCGCTGTACGACCTCGCCGCCATCACCGATGTGTTCGCCAACGGATGGTCGAGCGCCGGCAAGGAAATGTCGTTGCTGGGCCTTCCGGTGGTGCTCTATTCACCGCAGTTCGTGTTGTATCCACCGAGCTTGAACTACGTCGGGACGACCAAGACCGGCTACTTCGCCGAGATCGAACGCGCTCTCGAGGACGGATGGGACATCGAAAGGACCCGCAGGACCTTCCGTTGGAATGCGCTTGAATATCATTACGCTTCGCTCGACATCTCGGACAGTTTCTCGCGGGATGAACATGCCCCGTTTCTTGCCAAGGCGCTGCGCAGGGTGATCAGGAGTATCGCGCCCACCCTGCAGCAGGAGACCGACTGCCGGCGGCGGTCGAAAAACCTGTCGGCGGGCGGGAAGATGAGCGAGGTGCTCCACGGGCGGCTGACTTCCGTCGTCGATCTGGAAGTGCCGCCATCCGGCGTTTCGCTCGCCGAGGAGACCGAGTGTTTGAAGCGCGAGGTGGGCCGGTTGGTGGACGGTTTGTTCGGCCCCGGGGGTGATCCGCGGACCAATCCGTTGGCGGCCAAGCTGCGCCGCTTCGCCGGATCGTAGATCGGCGAGGGGACCCGCGGCGGTATATCATTCGTGCAGATTACCGGAGCAATTCGCATGCGTTTCCCCGACATCGACTACGACACCCACCCGGCCTACGCGCCATTCAAGAGCCCGGTGAACTATGACAATTCGTTCATCGAGGAACAGGTCCGCGATATCGACGCGGCGAGCGGGGCGTTTTATGCGCTGGCCGAGCCCACCGAGGCCGCAGGCGTCGAGGCGCTGGCACGCATCCGCGCCTCGATGGACTGCGTCCTTCGCCACGTGAAGGAGCGCCGGATATCGGTGATCGCCGAGGAGTGGCTGCGTCAGTGCATACGCTGGACCGTGGCGGATTTCAGCTACGAATTCACGCGCCGGATTTTTGGCGCCCGCGAATACCGGGCGGTGCGGCTCGCGGAGCCTCAGTCGGCGCAGCTTCGCGCACTGCAAAGCCAGGGCATGTACATCACCGACCTCGAGCCCGACGCCTACGCCGAGATAAAGCGCGCCGCGATGGAACAGTTCGAGACGCTCAAAACCCGCGCTCTCGCGAAACCGCATGAAAGAGCCGTTTCGAACGTCGCCTACCACTCGCCGCTCTGGAAGGCGATCATCGGCGCGGTGCGCAAGGCCGGTATCCTCGAGGTGCTCGGCGAGTTCAAGCGCAACCGCATGACCATGCTCGGCGCCGGTCTCGAGTACTCCCATGCGGGGCAGCGCTGGTACCAAAATCTCTATTCGGATGTGGCGCTGCCCGGCGGCCCGTTGCAGTACCTGCATTACGACGAGGGCGACTGTCTGCCGAAATCGATGATCTATTTGACGCCGGTACGCGAGGATGGCGGTCCCACCCGTGCGATTCCCGCGAGCAACTGCTGGGAAGTTTCCGAGTGCAAGATCCGCGTCCATCGCGCGCTCGATCGCATCATCGGCGATCGATACAGCGTGACCAGCGAGGAGGGGGATTACCGGGTGCTCGCGCGGCGCCCCGAGCTGCGGCGGATATTCATGGAACTGCCCCCCGCCCTGCGGGGGTCGAGCCACTTCGGCGACGACATCCTCGCGAATTCCGAGCTGGCATCGACGCTCAAGTCGCTCGAAGTGCCGTACTTGAGCGAGGGTGGTCAGACGATGGTGTTCGACGGGCCGCGTCTCCTGCATCGCGGGAGCCTGGTCGTTTCGGGGGAGCGGCTGTCGCTGCAGGTGATCTACCGCAACCGCAACGAAGCGCGCATCCGCGCCGAGCTCGCGAAGCAGACTCTGCTTCGGGAACAGGCGGCGCTGTGGCGCAAGTACGCCCGCCGCTTCGTCATGGAACACGCCTAGTCATGGGTGGAGCTTGATTCGCCGGTTCATCGAGCGACGGCGTGCGCGCGCTGCGGCCGCTCTTTTGCCGCTGAAACGCTCGCTGCTCGGCTCGAACCGCATGATCGGCGTCGACGTGGGGTCCGCCGAGGGCATGCAGCCGCATTGGCGTGCCTACGAGGGCCTGATCGATTTTTATTGCTTCGAGCCGCACCAGGCGAGCTTCGACAAGCTTACCGCCGCCCATGCCGGCCACCCCGAGCGCGGGAAATTTCACGTGCTGCCCGTGGGGCTGTCCGGCGCCGGAGGCGAGCGAACGTTGCACATGCTCAATGCCCCGACGGGCAGCTCGCTGTACCCCATCGATGCCGGGAGCGAATTCGTGAGCGAGCGGGACAGCTACATCTACCCGCTGCGCGAGACCCGCATTCAGACCCGCCGTCTCGATGAGGTCATGGACGAGGCCGGTGTCGACGCCATCGATATCATCAAGCTGGATGTGCAGGGGGCCGAATACGAAATACTCGCGGGCCTCTCCGAGGCGCGGCGCCGGAGGCTTCTGCTCGCCGAGGTGGAGGTCAACATCTGCGGCGGCGTGTCGCGCAACTTCAGTCCCTACCGTGGCGCCCCCACCTGGACCGCAATCGACGAATGGTTCGCGGCATCCGGCATGCGATTGCTCGATGTGAGTGTCGCCAGGTCCCATCGCGCGAAGGACGGGGACGACGATGCTTATCAACGCGACATGTTCGAGGTGTACCGCAACAGCCCGACCGTGTCCGCTCATGTCTGGGAGGTCGACGTAGTCTACGTCCGTGACTGGCGTGGGCTCATCGAGGCCCGGGACGCCCCGGGCGCCCGCAAACTCGCAGTGGCCCTCTGCGGCTACCGATTTTTCAGCGAGGCCTACTTCATGATCGAGCGGTGCGAGGCCGCCGGCCTGTTCGCATCCGAGGAGGCCGGCCGCATCAAACGCGACATCCTGGGCTGGCATGGCGCGCTGCGCCGTCCGTGGCACGGACGCGGAGCCGGATGGAGCGCGGTGCGGCGGCTGCTGCGCGCGACGGGCGTCTCGCAGCTGCTTCGATGGAAACAGTACATGTGGTTCGACTATCCGAACGGCTGATGCTTCCCACCTACACCGTCCGCAAGATCTTCGGTTATCTGCCGCGCTTCTTCGTATTCGCGGTCAGGACCTTCCCGCTGGTGCGCGTGGTGCTCGGGCTCACGCTCCTCATGGTCGTGCTGGAATACGCCACCCTGAGCCTGATGATCCCGCTGGTGCAGGGCGGCGCCGGATCTTCCGCCAAGTCCGGCGTGCTGAGCCGCTTCTGGGATCACGCCGCGGCCGTCCTCGGGTTCCAGAACTCCCCGCGGACCTGGCTGTGGCTGTTCCTGGTGTTCTTCGGGCTGCGCATCGTGGTCGGCTACACGCAGATCACGCTCAACATTTTCACCGCGAAGCAGATCCACGCCTACCTGAGCGACAAGGTCATGCGCCGGGTGGTGATTCACGAGCCGCTCGCCAAGATCTATCAGCGGACCATCGGCTATTACGTGTCGCTCGCGGGAGACGAGACCAGCAAGGCGGGAAACATCTTCTTCGCGGTCGGCCAGCTGCTCGCCTCGGCGCTGTCGGCGCTCGCGGGATTCGTGGTGCTGCTGAGCTTCTCGCACGCGGCGTTCTGGATGACCGCCGGTTTCGTCGTGTTGTGCGCGCTGCTCTTGTCGAGGGGCATGGGTACCATCATGCGCCTGAGCTCCGAGGCGCTGGATCTGTCGCGCTCGCTCAACACCCATTTCATCGAGACGCTGAACGGGCTGCGCTCCGTGCGCTCCCTGTCGGCCGAGCGGTTCGTGGTCGAGGGGTACCGGGAGCAGATCCGGCGCTATGTCCGGCAGCTGTTCAAGATCGACGCCTTGAACCAGGGCTACAAGGCCGCGCCGGCGCTGATTTTGGTGCTCCTCGGCGTGATCTGGCTGTGGCCCGCGGGATCCGCACCGGGATTCAGCTCGCCGGTGTTCTTTTTCGCGCTGACCACGATGCTGATCCGGATTCTCACGTCCCTGGGCGAGTTCGTGCTGGCGGGCGGTAAGCTCGTGGTCGACATCCGCGCCTCCCAGGATGCCGGCGAGCTCCTGAGCCACCAATTCGACGACGCCCGCAGCGTGGGGCGCCAGCCGCTGCGCGAGCCCATCCGGCGGATTGCGCTCGAGGACGTGGTCTGCGGGTACGTCGAGGGAACCGCGGTGCTGAAGGGCGCCTCGGGTGTATTCGAGGCCGGGCGCTCCTACGCGATCGTCGGCAAATCGGGCTCCGGCAAATCGACCCTGGCGGATGCCATGCTCGCCCTCCTGCCGATCTCCGGCGGATCGATCCGGGTGAACGGCATGCCGTTGGGATCCATCGACGAGCTGTCGCTGCGCTCGAGAATCATCCTCGTGGAGCAGCAGACGCGCATCTTCACCGGCTCCCTGCGCGACAACGTGACGGTGGGCGTGGAGAGCGGCGACGAGGCGGTGACGGATTCCCTGGTCGCCGCGGGGCTCGGGGATCACCTCGCCGGCCTTCCGGGGGGGCTCGACACCGGCGTCGATTACCAGGGATCGAACATCTCCGGAGGACAGCGGCAAAGGCTCGGCATCACCCGGGCGTTGATCCGCGAGCCCGACGTGCTGATCCTCGACGAGTGCACCAGCGCCGTCGACTCGGCGACGCGAAAATTCCTGGTCGAGACGCTCTGCCGGCGCTTCGCGGACCGGATTCTCATCTTCATCACGCACGACAGCGAGGTGAGGTCGGTGGTGGACGAGACGTGGGAAATCCGCGACGGACGGATCGAGCGCGAGACATGCGAACAAGAGGCGTGCGGGATCTGACATGAGGTTGACGGGGGCCGGAAGCGCCGATTCCCACGTCATCTCCTACCGTCCGGACATCGACGGTCTGCGGGCGGTCGCCGTGCTCTCGGTCATCGCCTACCACATGCGCCGCGACACTCTTCCGGGCGGGTACCTCGGGGTCGACATCTTCTTCGTGCTCTCCGGCTTTCTCATCACGTCCATTCTCTGGGGGGAGGTCAGGGAAGGCAGCTTTTCGATCGCGCGCTTTTACGATCGGCGCATCCGGCGCATCATGCCGGCCCTGTCGCTGCTGCTGATCGTGGCGACGCCGGTTGCCGCCGCGCTGCTGCTGCCCGCGGATTTGATCGGCTACGGCAGAAGCCTGGTCGCAACCCTGTGCTTCGCCGCCAACTTCTATTTCTGGCGGGACACCAATTATTTCGCGAGGGCGGCGGAGGACAAACCGCTGCTGCACCTGTGGTCGCTCGGGGTGGAGGAGCAGTTCTACATCCTGTTTCCGCTGATCCTGGCGCTCCTCTGGCGGCGCTGGCCGCGGCATGCGCTGGCGGCGATCGCTGCATTGACGCTGCTGTCGCTGGGCGTGAACGCCGCGGCGCTTTACCTCGGTGCCGACTCCACCGCCTTTTTCCTCCTGCCGGGGCGCGCCTGGGAGCTCGGTCTCGGCGCTCTCCTGGTGCTGCTTCCGCAGGCGCCGACCGCCGCCTGGCGCAACGAAGCGCTTGCCGCGGGAGGAGGTGCCCTGGTCCTCTGGGGTCTCACCCTGGCGCCTCAACCGTTGGCCATCATGCCCGCGGCGTTGCCCGCCACCCTCGGCGTGTCGATGATCATCTGGGCGGGGCGGGGTACGCGGGTGGTGGGCGCGCCCGTGGTGAACCGGCTGCTCGAACTGGCGCCGCTGCGATTCACGGGGCTCGTTTCCTATTCGCTCTATCTGTGGCATTGGCCCATTCTGGTGTTCGCTCAGTATTACCTGGTGCGCGAACTTCGGCCGCTCGAGCTCTGCGCGGCGTTTCTCGCCATGTTCGCCTGCGCGGTGCTTTCCTGGCGGGTGATCGAACGGCCGTTTCGCCGCTCCGCGCTGTCCATCCGCACCGTGCGCTGGACGGCCGGCGCGTGCGCGGCGGCGCTGTTCGCGGCTGCGATCGGTTTGATGGCGACCCGCGGGTTGCCGGGGCGGCTGAGTCCGGCGGCGGCCGCCGTCGATCGGGCGGTCGGCACCAATTATCGCTGCCCGATCTCGCACTACATCCTGCTCGGCGCATCCCGTGCCTGCTTGATGAACCTACCCGGTCGCGATGCCGCGAGCGCGGACGTGATCCTGCTCGGAAACTCCCACGCTCAGATGTATGCCCCGCTCGTCGCGCAGGTTCTCGCCGACCGCCACCAGGGCGGATTGCTCGTTCCGGCCAACGGCTGTCTGCCGACCGTCGAGGTCAACATCACCCGTGGCTGCATCGAGACGGCGCGCGAGAACCTGGCGGAGGTTGCGAAGCTGACGCACGCCCGGTGGGTGATCCTCGGACTCGACTGGGCGCACGGACCGGAGGGACTGGTCGATGCCGGGGGGCGCACGGTCGATAACGGCGGCGACGCGGCGCTCGTCGCCGCGCTCGACGATCTCATCGGCGAGCTCGCGCGCGCCGGCAAGCGGATCGTGCTGATCGGGCCCATTGCCGAGCCCGGCTGGGATGTCGCTTCGACCCTCAGCCGGCAAATGGCGTTCGGCCGTCCGATCGACCGGGCGCTGTACCTGCCCGAGGCTGAATTTCTTCGGCGCTACGGATCGGCCATCCGGCACTTCGAGGCGCGCACGGACGTTCGCCTGGCGCGCCCCGACCGGGTGCAATGCACCGCGGGCCGCTGTGACTATCTCGTCGAGGGCAGGCCCTTGTTCGCGGACAACGGCCACCTCGCGCAGGCGGAGCTCGGCCGGTTTCGAGCGATGATCGAGCAGTCGCTGCCCCCGCCGCGCCTCGATCCCACCCCCCGGGATGGGAACCATGTTCCCTGAGCCGGCCCACGTGGATGGTCGGGACGCGCACGGGTACACTGCCGGCCTGTGCGGCGGAAGGCGGAATCCATTTCTTGAACTCATCGACCACGGCAGGCGGCCGCATCGAGGCGACGATGATCCAGGGTGACACCCGGCCATTGCACATGCGATTGAGGCAGCGCCTGATCCGCCTCGTCGGCCGGCTTTGGGACATCCACGCCCGCAAATCCTACTCCCAGGAAGGGGAGGACATGATCATCGGGCGAATCTTCGACCGGCAGCGGCGGGGGTTCTACGTGGACGTGGGCGCGCACCACCCGCGCCGGTATTCGAACACGAATCTGTTCTACCGGCGCGGCTGGCGGGGCATCAACATTGAGCCCAATCCGGACGCCATGCGGGCGTTCAAGTCGATCCGCCGCCGCGACATCAATCTGCAGGTGGGCGTGTCGGATCGGGCGGGATCCCTGAAGTACTACCGGTTCGACGAACCGGCCCTTAACACCTTCGACGAGTCCCTCGTCGCCTCGCGCCTCGCGAATACGCCTTACAAGCTCCTCGGCACGGTCGAGGTGCCGGTCGAGCGGCTCGACACGCTGTTGAGCCGTCACCTGCCGGCCGGCCAGGAGATCGACTTTCTCTCGGTCGACGTCGAGGGCTTGGATCTGGCGGTGTTGCGATCCAACGATTGGGCCAAGTTCCGGCCGCGCTGCATCCTGGTGGAGGCGCTCGGCGTGGCGCTGGCCGATGCGCAGAGCAGCGACATCTACCGGCTGCTGTGCGATCAGGGCTATGAGCTGGTGGCGAAGACGTTCAACACCCTCGTGTTCCGCAGGGCCGGGTGAGCGGATGAATCGCGCCCCGATTGCCCTGTTCGTCTACAACCGCCCGCGCCATACGAGCGCGACGCTCGCGGCCCTGCGGGCCAATGCCCTCGCGGCGCAAAGCGATCTGTACGTGTTCTCGGACGCGCCTCGCAAGCCCGAGGCCGCCGCGAGCGTGGCGCAGGTACGGCAAGCCCTGCGCTCCATCGACGGATTCAAGTCGGTCACGGTGGTGGAGCGGACCTCCAACATGGGACTGGCCTCCTCCATCACCGAGGGCTTGAACGGCCTGTGCGAGACGCATGGCCGGGCCATCGTCGTCGAGGACGACCTCGCGACCTCGCCGAACTTTCTCGATTACATGAATGCGGCGCTCGGGCGCTACGAAACCGAAGATCGCGTCATGCAGATCTCGGGGCACATGTTCCCCGCGAGCCTCGCCACGGCGGACGATGCCATCTTCCTGCCGTTCATCACCTCGTGGGGCTGGGCGACCTGGGCACGGGCGTGGCGCCACTACGATCCGCTCGCCCGCGAGTATCCGCGCCTGCTCGCGGATCCGGCGCTTCGCAGGCGTTTCGATCTTGACGGCCATTATCCCTACTTCAGGATGCTGCAGGCACAGCAGCACGGCAAGATCGATTCGTGGGCGATCCGCTGGTACTTGAGCGTGTTCTTTCGAGACGGGCTTGCCCTGTATCCGAAAAAATCCATGGTCAGGAACCTCGGGTTCGACGGCAGCGGCGTCAACTGCAATGTCAGCGATTTCGCGCAGAGCGAGATCGATCCGGATTTTCGCGTCAGCGCGATGCCCGCCGCCATCGGGACGACCGCCGAAATCGAGACGGTGTACCGCGCGCTGCCCGTGCCGCGCCTCAGCCTGAACTCGGTGCTGTCGCGCGCATCGCGGATGCTCGGGCTCGGCGCATGAGGCCGGTTCTCAAGGCTTTGTGTGCGGCGTCCGCCGCGCTCACCGCGCGACGCTTCGCCTCCTACGAGGTGGGCCCGGGCACCGATTTCCTGCCGTGGCGGGTCAAGGGAGCGGGGCAGTGCCACCTGCGCATCGGCCGCCATTGCTTCATCCGCGACAGGATCGTGTTCGAAAGGCCGCAGGCGCGCCTGACCGTCGGCGACCGGACCTACCTCGGCACCGGTCTGATCGCGGTGGCCGACTCGGTGGAGATCGGCAGCGATGTGATGTTCGGCTGGGGCGTCACCGTCGTGGATCACAACTCGCATGGCATCGCTTTCTCGCATCGCCGGGGCGATACCGAGCGCTGGCTGCACGGCGCGAAGGACTGGTCGCAGGTCAAGATCGCGCCGGTCTCGATCGCGGACAAGGCCTGGATCGGCTTCAATGCGACGATCTTGAAAGGGGTCAGCGTGGGGGAGGGCGCGGTGATCGCGGCGTGCGCCGTGGTGACCAGGGCGGTGCCTCCCTGGACGATCGCAGCGGGCAATCCGGCGCGGGTGATCCGCGAGCTCGGCGCGGGCGAGCGGTAGCGGCCGGGCCATGGGCGATCAAGACCGATTGGTGCGGAAGCAGTACCTGGACCTGTACGCCGATTACTACGGTTCGGCGGCGGAGACCGCCGAGAAGCGCGCGATCGCGGCCGAGCAGACCATGGGCTACCTGAGCGGCGTGCTGGGGAACAGCCGCTTCGACCGGCTCCTCGACGTGGGCGCCGGCGACGGCAACGTGCTCGCCGAGCTCGATCGCGGCGCGCTCGCCCGAGAGTTATATGCGATCGAGATTTCATCGAGCGGCATCCAGGCGATCGGCGCCCGCGGGCTGCCTTCGCTGAAGGATGCCAGGCTGTTCGACGGCTATCACATCCCGTATCCCGACAAGTTCTTCGATCTCGCCATCGCGATCCACGTGCTCGAGCACGTCGAGCACGAGCGCTTGTTGCTGCTCGAGATGCGCCGGGTGGCGCGGCGCGTGTACATCGAGGTGCCGCTCGAGCACGGTCTCGGTGTTCACCGCTCCATCTCGAGCGGCCGGCCGTTCGGCCACATCAACTTCTACACGCCCGCCACGCTGCGGAACCTCCTCGAATCATCCGGACTCCAAGTCACTCGGTGCGGCGTGGGCGCATCGTCGCTGCGATACGAGCGGCATGTGTCGGGGCGGATCAAGGGGTTCCTGAAGAGCGCGGTCCGGCGGGCTGCCTTGAGGGCATTTCCCCATGCCGCCCCCTGGTTCATCGTGTACAACGGGTTTGCCTATTGCGAGTGTGGTTGAGCCGATGCCGATTATCTGGATCACCGGCGGGAAGGGCTTCATCGGCCGCCATCTATCGAGGCGCTGCGCCGAGGCCGGCGCCGCCGTGTTCGGCATCGGCCACGGATCCTGGCCGGCGGGCGATGCGCGGCACTGGTCCGTCTCGCACTGGATCAACGGAGAGATCGAGTCCTCGAATCTTTCGCAGCTCGCGGGCATTTCCGGCCGGCCCGATACCGTCTTTCACCTCGCGGGCGGATCGTCGGTGGGCATTTCGCTGCAGAGCCCGTTGGAGGATTTCACGCGCACGGTGGAAACGACCGCCCGTCTGCTCGAGTGGGTCCGGATTCATGCCGCGGAGACCAAAATCGTGGCGGTCTCGAGCGCCGCGGTCTACGGCGCGGGCCATACCGGGCCCATCCCGGAGAGCGCCCGGGTCCGTCCCTATTCCCCGTATGGTCATCACAAGTCGATGATGGAGGCGCTGTGCCACTCGTATGGCGAGAATTTCGGTTTGAGCGCGGCCATCGTGCGCCTGTTCTCCGTGTACGGAGAGGAGCTGCACAAGCAGCTTCTCTGGGACATCTGCTGCAAGCTCGATGGCGGGAGATCGGCGCCGCTCGAGCTCGGCGGAACCGGCCGCGAAATCCGCGACTGGCTACACGTCTCGGACGCGGTCAGCCTGCTGTGGATGGCGCGGCAGGCATGCAGTCCCGGGTGTGCGGTGTTGAATGGCGGCACCGGGCGCGGGACGACCGTGACGGAGGTCGCCCGCACGGTGTGCGATGCCTGGCAGGCGCCCGTCGAGATCCGTTTCAGCGGACTCGCGCGGGCCGGTGATCCCGAGCGCCTGATCGCCGATACAGCCCGGGCGGCCGCGATGGGCTTCACCCCCGCCGTGTCATTGGCTGAAGGCACGCGGCGGACCGTCGATTGGTTCCGATCCCGCGCCCGGCGCTCGGATTGACGGCCCAACCGATGCACATCGATCCATTCCGCGTCATCCGCCAGGTTTTCATCCGCGAGGAGCGCGAACGGCCGCGTTTCGGACGGACCTCGCTCGTGATGTTCATCGTCATCATGCTGTCCTTGTTGGTGATCTTTCTCGAGACGGACGGTCGATCCAACCCACTTTATTTTTCCATCCATTTCGCCATCATCGGCCTGAGCCTCGCGCACATCATGTGGGTGCGCAGGTTCAACCTGGCGCTGTCGTATTCCTTTTTCTCGCTGTTTTTCTTCGGAGTCATCCCGCTGTTCGAGTACCGGCTCGGGGTCACTTACGGCGGCGCCGAAGTGCCGGAGGATTCGTCCTATATGGAGGCGGCGGCGTTGGCCCTCATGTCCGGCGTCTGCTTTTACATCGGCTACGGGTCGATGCGTGGCAGGCGCCTGAGCCTGGATCTGTTGAAGCGGATTCGGATGGTGAGCGTGCGTCACCGCCAGCTCGCCATCCTGATCCCGTGCATCGTCATCATCATCCTGGCGATATGCCTCCTCAATTTCTACAGCTTCAACGCGTTCAAGATATTGCTCCGGGGCTATGGAGAAGAGGAGGAGCAGAGTGCGATGGCGTACTCGCTGATCAATTACGTCGCGCGGCCCTTGATGTTCAATCTGCTCTTCCTCGGTGCGCTGATCATCAGCCGCCACAAGCACAAGTCCTGGCTGAAAATCCTCGGATTGTGCTTCGTCGCGACGCTCCTGGTCTCACCGATCGGCATCCCGAGGAGCCTCGCGGGCGCCCTGTACATCCCGATGGCGATGATGGTGTTCATGCCGCGCTACAACTCGAAATACACCCAGCTTGTCGTGGTCATCGTCGCCATTCTTTTTCTCGCCCCGCTGGCCGACGTGTTCCGCTTCCTGAACTCCGAGAACACCGACGTGGATCTGGGTTCCAACTTTAATCTGTCCTACATCTTCGCCGGCCATTTCGACGCCTTCCATAATCTGACCCAGGTCATCGAGCTGAAATACAAGAGTGACGGGTGGCAGGTGATCGGGATCCTGCTTTTCTGGGTTCCACGGGATCTTTGGGCGGGGAAACCGCAGGGCACTGCGGTCGATTTCGCGGATTACAGCGGGATGAGCCACGAAAACATCTCCTTTCCGCTTCCGGCCGAATTCTACGTGGATTACGGGCCGATCGGCGTCGCCGTCGGCATGTTCCTGACCGGGCTCCTGTATCGAAGGATCGACAAGTTTCTCTCGAAACCGCAGAAGCCCGGGTCCGTCAATTCCTACCTGTTCGAGCTCGCCCACCTCGAGATGTCGATCCTCGGACTCTACCTGCTCCGCGGCAGCGTGCTCGTCTCGTTCGGGTACACGGTGGGCGTAGGTTCGACGCTCGTCATGATTGCGTACGGTTCCAAGTTGTTGCGCGGTTTCGCCCTGGACGAGAAGTCGTGGGCGGAGCGCAGGTCTCTCCCGCCCGCTTCCACCCCCGACTGAGGCCGCCCAGGCCGATGCGAATCGCTTTCACGCTCGTCGACGCGCGGCTCTGGACCGGGGGTTATCACTACCTCCTGAACCTGTTTCGCGTGCTCGAACGGCACCAGCCGGGGAGAATAGTCCCCGTGCTGTTCCACGGCACGGACCGGCCCGAGGCCGACGTGGCGCCGTTTCGGGCGGTGCCCGGCGTCGAGACGGTGTGCTCGACGGCGTTCAACGATTCGAGGAACACACGCTCGCTCGCATCGGCGGTGCTGCTCGGGGTCGACCGCTCGATCCGCCGCGAGCTGCTCGCCCGCCGCATCGACGGCGTGTTCGAGCTCGCCCGCTTTTTCGGCAGGCGGCTGGGCGTGCCGGCCCTCGCCTGGATGGCGGACTTTCAGCACCGGGCGCTCCCCCAGGCCTTCAGCCCCGCGGGCTATTGGAAACGCGAGCTCGGATTTCGCGCCCAGATCGGCGCCGGCCGCGAGATCATCGTCAGCAGCCGCGACGCGCAGCAGGCCTGCGAGCGGTATTATCCGGCCTCCGCCGGCCATACCCACGTCGTGCACTTCGCCACGCCGCCGCCCGTGCCGATGAGCTTCGAGGAGGCGCGGCGCATCGCCGACGGCTACGGGCTCCCGCGAGATTTTTTCTTCATGCCGAACCAGTTCTGGCGGCACAAGAATCATCTGATGGTGGCGTCGGCCATGGCGCTCCTCAAGGAGCGCGGTTCGACCGTGGTCATCGCCGCCTCGGGGAAGCCGGTCGATCCGCGCAACAAGGAACACTTCGGTGCGGTGGGCGCGGCCATCGAATCGCTCGGCGTCGCGGACCGCTACCGGATCCTCGGGATGATCCCGTACCGCGACCTTGCCGCGCTCATGCGGGCGTGCGCGGCGCTCGTCAACCCGTCGCGCTACGAGGGCTGGAGCACGACCGTGGAGGAGGCGCGCTCGGCGGGTGTGCCGCTGATCCTGTCGGATCTCGCCGTGCATCGGGAGCAGGCGGGCGACCGCGCCTGCTATTTCGGCGCCGACGATCCGGCAGGGCTGGCCGATGCGCTCGAGCGCTTCGTTCCCCCGGGCCGCGAGGAGCGGGAGCGGCTCGCGCTCGAGGCACGGATCGACGCGGAGGCGAGGGTGTCGCAATTCGCGGCGCAGTTCGCCGCCACGGTGGAACGCTGCATCGCCGGGAGCGGTCCATGAAGATCTCCATCGTCACGGCGGTGTTCAACGGCGAGCGCACCATCGGATCGACGCTCGCCTCGATCGCCGAGCAGGACCACCCCGACATCGAGCACATCGTCGTGGACGGGGCATCGCGCGACGCGACCCTCGCGCAGATTTGCGCGGGCGACCGGCGCGGCGCCCGGATCGTGTCGGAACCCGACGACGGCCCTTACGACGCCTTCAACAAGGGCCTGCGGCTGGCGACGGGCGAGGTCATCGGCTTTCTCAACTGCGGCGATACCTACCTCTCGCCGGCCACCGTGTCGCGGATCGCGGCCGCGTTCCCGGGCCCGGAGGTACAGGCCGTGTTCGGCGACGTGCTCATCGTCGATCAGCACGCGCCGGCGCGCGTGGTGCGGCGCTACCGCTCCCATCGCTTCACCGCGGGGTCCCTGAGCTACGGCTTGATGCCGGCGCATCCCACGCTGTTCATGCGGCGCGAGGTGTATCGTGCGGTGGGCGAGTACGATCCGAGTTTTCGGATCGCCGGAGATTTCGAGCTGTGCGTGCGCGCCTTCGCCTGCCGAAACACGCCGTACCGCTATCTGCCCGAGCCGCTGGTCAGAATGCCCACGGGAGGGCTCAGCAATCGCGGTTGGCGCAGCAAGTGGCAGATCACCCGCGAAATGATGCGCGCCTGCCGCTCGAACGGGGTGAGCACGAACTGGCTGAAGCTCTGTCTGCGTTTTCCCCTGAAGACGGCGGAGCTCTCGTGGTTCGACGGCGCAAGGTCCGGGTGACACGATGCATGCGTTGAAGAATTTCGTGCACATGCTGCTCGCACCGCTGGCCCTGGCCTCCCTGCTGGCGCTGCTCGGCGTGATCCTGCGGGGCTTTCGGCTGCGCCGTGCCGCGTTGGTGACGCTGATAGTGGCCCTGGCCGTCGCGTATCTCGGATCGACGAACCTGGTGGGGGATGCGCTGCTCGGGCCGCTCGAGCGGATTTACCCGCCGCTCGGGCTCGATGCGCTGCCGGGCGCTGCCGCCTATGTGGTGGTGCTGGGTTCCGGGTACGCGCCCGCCGGGCACATACCGGTGACCGCCGCGCTCAACGAGGATGGCCTCGCGCGGCTCGTCGAGGGCGTGAGGATCTGCCGGCGGCTGCACGATGCGCATCTCGTGGTGTCGGGGGGCGCCGGCCCCGGCGACACGCCCTCCGCCTTCGGCTACGCCAAGCTCGCGGACGATCTCGGCGTCGAGGTGCCGCGCGCCGACATTCTGAGCACCCCGCTCGATACCGGCGAGGAGGCACGGGCGGTCGCCGCCCTGATCGGCCGGACACCGTTCATCCTGGTGACCTCGGCCTATCACATGCCGCGCGCCATGCGTCTCATGCGCCGCGCCGGGCTCGATCCCATACCGGCGCCCACCGGTCAGCGGGTCGGCGTTCCGCCCATCCGAGGCCTGCAGCTGCTGGTGCCGACCTCGTCCGGGCTGCACAAGACCGAGCTCGCGCTGCACGAGTACGCCGGACTTCTCGCGATGAGCGCGGGGTTCCCGTGAGCCGCGTGCTCGTCACCGGCGCCTCCGGCTTCGTCGGCCGAACGCTATGCGGAGCGCTGACCAAGGCGGGATACCGGGTGCGCGCGGCGGTTCGCGACCCCGGGCGCGCGCCGCCGGACGCGGCCGAGATCGTCACGGTGGGCGATCTCGGCGCGGATACGTCCTGGCACCCGGCGCTCGAGGGGGTGGATCTGGCGATCCATCTCGCGGCGCGCGCCCATGTCATGAACGATCGGGGGAACGGGGAGGCCTACCGGGAGGTGAATGCCCGCGGCACGCAGAATTTCGCCGCGCATTGCGCCGCTGCACGGGTGCGGCGCCTGGTGTTCCTGAGCAGCGTCAAGGTCAACGGCGAGGCGGCCGCCGAGCGGCCGTATTCGGCGCTCGATGAGCCGCGACCCCAAGATGCGTATGGCGTGTCAAAATACGAGGCTGAAAGATTCGCGATGCAGGTTGGAGAGCAAAGCGGCATGGAAGTGGCGATCGTGCGAGCCCCCTTGATGTACGGACCCGGCGTCAAGGCGAACTTCGCCAGGCTGATGCGCTGGGTCGACCAGGAGCGGCTGCTTCCGCTCGGCGCCGTCGCGAATCGCCGCAGTCTCCTGAGCTTGTGGAATCTGTCCGATCTGCTCGCCGTCCTCCTCGCGCATCCCGCGGCCCCGGGCCAGGTGTGGATGGCCTCCGATGGCGAGGATGTGTCGACGCCCGAGCTCATCCGCCGGCTGGCGCGCGCCATGAACCGGCGCGTCCGCCTCGTTGCCGTCCCGACCGCCCTGTTGCGCGCCGCCGGCAGCGTGCTCGGCCGCGGCGCCGAGGTCATGCGCCTGTGCGGCTCGCTCACCGTGGATATCGACAGCACGCGCGGGCGTCTCGGGTGGTCGCCGCCGCTCTCGTTGGACGAGGGCCTCGCACGCACCGTGGCCTGGTATCGATCCGCGGAGGCGGCGCGTGGCCTCTGAGCACATGCTGATCTGCGCGGCGGTATTCGTCGCCTCGATGCTGCTGACAGGCATCATCCGGCGTCTCGCGCTGGCGCGCGGCGTGATCGACGTGCCGAATGCCCGCAGCTCGCATGTGCTGCCGACGCCCCGCGGCGGCGGTCTTGCGATCGTCGTCACGGTGCTGATCACGATCGGCGCGGCGTATGCCCGCGGCAACGTGCCGCAGAATCTCGCCGCCGCGCTCCTGATCGGAGGTCCGTTCGTCGCGCTGATCGGCTTCATCGACGATTTGCGCGGCGTTTCGGTCGCGGTTCGACTGGCGGTGCAGTTCGCGGCCTTCGGCTGGTGCGTGTACTGTCTCGGCGCGCTGCCGCCCGTGCAGGTCGGCTCCGCGCTGGTGAATCTCGGCGCCGCCGGCTCGATCGTCGCGGTGATCTTCCTGGTCTGGTTCCTGAACCTCTACAACTTCATGGACGGCATCGACGGCATCGCGAGCGTCGAGGCGATCAGCGTGATGACCTTTGCGACGCTGCTGATCTTCTGGCAGCGCGGAGAACCGTCGATCGTGTTCGCGCTGCTGGTGGTGGCGGCGGCCGCGGCGGGATTCCTGATCTGGAACTGGCCGCCCGCGCGCATCTTCATGGGCGATGCGGGCAGCGGCTTCCTGGGTTTCTTCGTCGGGTCCATCGCCTGGGCGACCATCGTGCGGGGCCGGCTCTCGATCTGGGTGTGGTTGATCCTGCTCGGCGCCTTCATCGTCGATGCCACCGTGACCCTGTTCAGGCGTTGGGCGCGCGGCGCCCGTCTCGCCGAGGCGCACCGCAGCCACGCCTACCAGCGCCTCAGCAGAAGGTACCGCAGCCACCTCAAGGTGACGCTGGGCATCCTGCTCGTCAACGCCTTGTGGCTCGATCCCCTGGCGTATCTCGCCGCCGCCCGGCCGGTCTGGGGTGCCGCCTTCGCGCTCCTCGCCTGGGTGCCCCTGATCGCCATCGCCTGGAGCGCCGGCGCCGGCATCGAAGGGGATTGATCCGCCCGCGGGCGATATGCCCCCAATGTAATTTCTACCGTGGGCCGCGTGGCCGCACTGGGTAATATAGGCGGGAGGCGGAGCGCAAGCCCGCCCCGGATGGCCCGGATCCCGGGCCTCGAGCACGACGGAGGTTGAATTGGCGAAGACAGCGTTGATCACGGGAATCACCGGCCAGGACGGGGCCTATCTGGCCGAATTCCTGCTCGCGAAGGGCTACGAGGTGCATGGCGTGAAACGGCGCGCATCCTCCTTCAACACCGACCGGATCGATCATCTCTACCAGGATCCTCACGAGAAAAACGTGCGGCTGAGGCTGCATTACGGGGACCTGACCGATTCGACCAACCTGATCCGGATCGTGCAGGAGGTTCAGCCGGACGAGATCTACAACCTGGCCGCGCAAAGTCACGTCGGCGTCTCGTTCGAGACGCCCGAGTACACCGCGAACGCGGACGGGGTCGGCACGCTTCGAATGCTCGAGTCGATCCGCATGCTCGGGCTCGAGTCGAAAACGCGTTTCTACCAGGCATCGACCTCGGAGATGTTCGGCAAGGTCCAGGAGATTCCGCAGCGGGAAACCACGCCTTTTTACCCGCGCTCGCCCTACGGCGCCGCGAAGGTCTACGCGTATTGGATCACGGTCAATTATCGGGAGGCCTACGGGTTGTTCGCCTGCAACGGCATTCTGTTCAATCACGAATCCCCGCTGCGCGGCGAGACCTTCGTGTCGCGCAAGATCACCCGCGCGCTCACCCGCATCCACGTGGGTTTGCAGCAGACCCTGCATCTCGGCAATCTCGATTCGCGGCGCGATTGGGGCCACGCACGCGACTACGTGCGGGCGCAGTGGCTGATGCTGCAGCAGGATGAGGCGGAGGATTACGTCATCGCCACCGGCAAGCAGTACTCGGTGCGCGACTTCGTGGTCGCCGCCGCTTCCCACCTCGGCATGCGGATCGAATGGGAGGGCGAAGGGGTGGACGAGGTCGGCGTGGATGCGGCCAGCGGGCGCAAGCTCGTGCACGTCGACCCGCGCTACTTCCGGCCGACCGAGGTGGAGACCCTGCTGGGGGATCCGAGCAAAGCCCGGCAAAATCTCGGCTGGACCGCGGAGATCGAGTTCGGTGAGCTGGTGGCCGAGATGGTGGCCGCGGATCTCGAGACCGCCAAGCGCGATGCCATGATCGCCAAGGAGGGCTACAAGGTGTACAGCCACCATGAATAGCGGACCGACGCCCGCTCCCGACGCGCGCATCTTCGTCGCGGGGCACCGGGGCCTGGTGGGTTCCGCGGTGGTGCGCACGCTCACGGCCCAGGGCTACCGGAATCTGCTCTTGCGCACCCACGCCGAGCTCGACCTCACCGATCAACTCGCCGTGCGCCGCTTCTTCGAGGAGCACCGGCCGCACGCCGTGATCATGGCCGCGGCGCGGGTCGGCGGCATTCACGCCAACAATTCGCGTCCCGCCGAGTTCATACGTGACAATCTCTTAATCCAGGACAATGTCATCGATTCGGCGTATCGCAGCGGCGTCGGCAAGTTCGTGTTCCTGGGATCGAGCTGCATCTATCCCAAATTGGCGCCGCAGCCCATCAAGGAGGATTACCTGCTGACCGGCCCGCTCGAGCCCACCAACGAGTGGTATGCGATCGCGAAGATAGCCGGTGTCAAGATGTGTCAAGCGTTCCGGCGCGAGTACGGATTCAAGGCCATCTCGCTGATGCCGACCAATCTGTACGGGCCCGGCGACAACTTCGATCTCGAGAATTCGCACGTGCTGCCCGCGCTCATTCGAAAGATCCACGAGGCGAAGAGCCGCGGCGCTGCGGAGGTGGTCGTCTGGGGCACCGGGACGCCCCGGCGCGAATTTTTGCACGTGGACGATTTGGCGGACGCCGTCGTGTATCTGTTACAACGCTACGATGCCGAGCCCATCGTCAACATCGGCTGGGGCGAGGATGTGACCATCCGGGAGCTCGCGCAGATCATCGTGTCGGTGATCGACTACAGCGGCAGGTTGGTTTTCGATACTTCAAAACCGGACGGCACGCCGCGTAAGTTGCTCGATGTTGAACGCTTGTACGGGCTCGGATGGAGGCCGAAAATCGCGCTGCGGGCGGGGATCGAGCGCACCTATCGGTGGTTTTGCGAGAATTTGGCCGGCGCGCGCCTTTAGGAGGCCGTGCGGACAGCGGGTTTGCCGCGCACAGCGCGGCGTGCGCCCGGCGGCGCCCGCGGTCGACCGCGCGGTCAACCGTGTGCGATCAGCCGCGTTGCTCAGTGCTGGGAGCCGCGCGAGGAGTTGCTAATGGTTCGCGTTAGTCGTTGCCGAATCGTTAATTAGTGCAAAATCAATCTGCCAGCGGGTATTTTCTGTAAACTGGCGCGAAGGGAGATCGATTCCTCGCTCCAATAATGGTCACGAAAAAGGCGGGGATGTGGGGGGTGCAGTCATGGAGGCTCGCGTTGGGATCAAAGAACGTGGAACGCGCTGACGACTTCCTGAGGCGGGCTGTGGAATTGCCGCGCTCCACCAAGCGACTCATCTCCGTCTGCGCGGATACCGTCACCATGCCGCTGGCGCTGTGGTCCGCCCTGAGCCTCAAGGCCGGGCGCCCGGTGCTCAATCCCGCCGACTGGCCCGCCTACCTCGCCGTGGTCGCGATCAGCCTTCCGATCTTCGTGCGTTTCGGTCTGTACCGCGCCGTCATCCGCTTCCTGGGGCACAAGGCCGTCTTTGCGGTGGCGTTGGCCGTTGCATTGAGCGGCGTACTGCTCGCCGTCCTCGGCTCCACGTTCACGCTTCCCGGACTTTCCGTGAGCGTCGTGACCATTTATTCCTGTCTCGCGCTCCTGTATGTGGCCGGATCGCGGTTCATCGTGCGTTTCTATCTGCTCACCCGCTACATCCAGCCGACCGAAGCGCGGGTGGCCATCTATGGCGCGGGCGATGCCGGGGCCCGGTTGTCCTCGGTGCTTTCGACCACGCGGGCATTCGATCCGGTGGTGTTCATCGACGACAACCGCAGTCTTCACGGCCGCATGGTCAACGGCATCAAGGTCTATCCGCCGGATGAGCTGCCCGACCTCATCCGGGACCACCGCATCGACCGCGTGCTGCTTGCCCTGCCGTCCCTCACGCGCCGCCGCCGGCGGGAGATCCTGAGCGCGCTCGAGCCCCTGAGCGTGCACGTGCAGACCGTCCCGGAGTTCGAGCAGCTGGTGACCGGCAAGGCCAATGTCGAGGACATTCGCGAGGTCGATGTGTGCGACCTCCTGGGCCGCGATTCGGTGCCGCCGAAGGCGGGCCTGTTCGAGGCCTGCATCCGCGACAAGGTGGTCATGGTGACCGGCGCGGGCGGCTCCATCGGATCGGAGCTCTGCCGCCAGATCATCGGTCTCGGCCCGAAGCGCCTCGTGCTGTTCGAGATGTCCGAGCTCGCGCTCTACAACATCGAGCGGGAGCTGCGCGCGGCGGCCGAGCAGAACTCCCTGCAGTTCGATCTGGTGGGCCTGATCGGCAACGGCCACCACAAGGTGCGCATGCGCGACATCCTGCTGGCCTACCGCGTGCAGACGCTGTATCACGCCGCCGCCTACAAGCATGTGCCGATCGTCGAGCAGAACGTGATCGAGGGCATCTTCAACAACGTGATCGCGACCTGGAACACCGCCGAAGCTGCGCACGAGACCGAGGTCGAGACCTTCGTGCTGGTGTCGACCGACAAGGCCGTGAATCCCACCAATGTCATGGGCGCCACCAAGCGCTTCGCGGAAATGGTGCTGCAGGGGCTGCATCGCCGCGGCACCAAGACCCGCTTCTGCATGGTGCGGTTCGGCAACGTGCTCGCCTCGTCGGGCTCCGTGGTGCCTCTGTTCAACGAGCAGATCAAGGCGGGCGGCCCGGTGACGGTCACGCATCCGGAAGTGATCCGCTACTTCATGACCATTCCCGAGGCCGCCCAGCTGGTCATCCAGGCGGGGTCCATGGCCGACGGCGGCGAGGTGTTCGTGCTCGACATGGGCAAGCCCGTGCGGATCTGCGATCTGGCGAAGCGCATGATCCACCTCATGGGCCTCACCGTGCGTGACGAGGCGCATCCGGACGGCGACATAGAGATCGCCTATACGGGTCTGCGGCCGGCGGAGAAGCTCTACGAGGAGCTCCTCATCGGCAACAACGTGACCGGCACGCAGCATCCGATGATCCTGCGCGCCATCGAGCACTCGTTGCCGTGGGAGCGGATCCAGTGGATGCTCGACGAGATCGGGGGCGCCATGGGCCGCTTCGATTGCCAGCGGGCGCTGCAGCTGTTGAGCGATGTGGTGGTCGAGTACAAGCCGGCGCCCGAATCGCACGACCTGGTCTGGGCGCGGCAAGCCGTGCTAACGTCGGACGATCGCAAGGTCACCAACTTGAAGGTCCGACGTGTCGCCCGAAATACCCCCCCCACCAGCACGGGACCCACCGATACCGCACATCCCTGATGCTGCGAGTTTACTGTCGATTTGGTCTGTAACTCCTTGACTAAGCGAGCTATTCTAGTAACCGGCGGCGCCGGTTACATCGGCAGCCACGTGGTGCGGCAATTGGCCGAGGCGGGCGAGCGCATCGTGGTCCTCGACAATCTCGGCAAGGGATTCCGGCAGGCCGTGATCGGCGCCGAGCTCGTCGTCGGCGAGGTGGGCGATGCGGCGCTGGTGTCGAAGCTCCTCGCGGACCACGACGTCGACACCGTCATGCACTTCGCCGCGCACACCATCGTGCCCGAATCGGTGGCGCTGCCGCTCAAATATTATGGTAACAACACCTGCTCGACCCGCACGCTCCTGCAGGCGTGCCTCGATCACCGCGTGCCGCAGGTCGTTTTTTCCTCCACGGCCGCCGTCTACGGCATCCCGGAGGAGGGCTACGCGAGCGAGGAGTCGCCGACGCGCCCGATCAATGCCTATGGCACGTCGAAACTGATGACCGAATGGATGCTGCGCGACGTGGCGGCGGTCAATCCGCTCAGGTATGTGGCGCTGCGCTATTTCAACGTCGCGGGCTCGGATCCTTCGGGCCGGATCGGCCAGACCACGCCGGGCGCGACGCTCCTCACCAAGGTGGCGTGCGAGGCCATGGTGGGCAAACGGCCCCATATCTCCATTTTCGGCACCGATTATCCAACCCCCGACGGCACCGGCGTGCGCGACTACCTGCACATCGAGGATCTGGCCGCCGCGCATCTGCGCGCGCTCGACTACCTGCGGGCGGGCGGCCGTCCGACCACCCTGAACGTGGGCTACGGCCACGGCTACTCGGTGCGCGAGGTGCTGGCCATGGTCGAGGCCGTGGGCGGCAAAAAGCTCGACATCCGCGAAGAGCCGCGCCGCGCGGGCGACCCGGCGTATCTGGTGGCGCGGGCCGAGCGCATCCGCGTCGAGCTCGGCTGGGAGCCCCGCCACGATGACCTGCGATCCATCGTCTCGAGCTCGCTCGCCTGGGAGCGCAAGCTGCAGCGGGAGCCCTGGACCTAACGGTTCTGGCGCCGGCAGGGATGGCGGCGTTGTTTACGTGGCGCTGCGCGAATGGACTCCGGCAGCCTAGCGCGTGCCAGGGCCGCCTTTACTTAGCCCCCCAAAACCGCTACGCTTTCAAACCTTTTTCCTGTTAAATCAGAACATTACGGATGCGTATCACCATTTTCGGCTCAGGCTACGTGGGCTTGGTCACGGGCGCCTGCCTGGCTGACGCCGGCAATCACGTCGTTTGCGTGGACGTCGACCGGCGCAAGGTCGAGATGCTCAAGGCGGGGGAGATCCCCATCCACGAGCCCGGCCTCGAGACGGTGGTCGCGCGCAACGCCGCCGCCGGGCGGCTCACCTTCACCACCGATGCGAAGGAGGGGGTCGACCACGGACTATTCCAGCTCATCGCGGTCGGCACGCCCCCGGACGAGGACGGCTCGGCGGATCTGCGCTACGTGCTCGCGGTCGCCCGCACCATCGGCGAGCACATGAGCGAGTACAAGGTGGTCGTGACCAAATCGACCGTGCCGGTGGGCACCGCCGACAAGGTGCAGCGGACGGTGGCCGAGTCGCTCCAGGCGCGCGGCGCGGCGATCGAATTCGATACCGTCTCGAACCCGGAATTCCTCAAGGAGGGGGCGGCGATCACGGATTTCATGAAGCCGGATCGCGTGGTCATCGGCACCTCGAGCGTCCGCGCGGCCGACCTGATGCACACCCTCTACGAGCCGTTCATGCACAACCGCGACCGCATGATCGTCATGGACCTGCGCTCCTCGGAGCTCACCAAGTACGCGGCGAACGCCATGCTCGCGACCAAGATCAGCTTCATGAACGAGCTCGCCAATCTCGCCGAGGTGCTCGGCGCCGACATCGAGGCGGTGCGCGTCGGCATCGGCTCGGATCCGCGCATCGGCACGGCCTTCATCTACCCGGGCGTCGGCTACGGGGGCTCCTGTTTTCCGAAGGACGTGAAGGCGCTCAAGCGCTCGGCCGAGGAGGTCGGCTACCCGGAGAGCCTGCTGACCGCGGTCGAGGAGGTCAACGAGCGCCAGAAGACCGTGCTGTTCGGCAAGATCAAGGCGCATTTCGGCGCTCTTCGCGGCAAAACGCTGGCGCTCTGGGGACTCGCCTTCAAGCCCAATACCGACGACATGCGCGAGGCCTCGAGCCGCGTGCTGATGGAGGCGCTCTGGGCGGAAGGGGCCCGCGTGCGCGCCTACGATCCCGTGGCGAACGCCGAATGCGCCAGAATCTATGGCAACCGCGCGGACCTCGTGCTCTGCAACACCGGGCCCGAGGCGCTCGAGGGCGCGGATGCGCTCGCGATCGTCACCGAATGGCGCGAATTCAGAAGCCCCGACTTCGAGCACATGCGCGGCGCGCTCTCCACCCCGGTGATCTTCGACGGACGCAATCTTTACGACCCGGTGCACATGGAGCGCGCCGGGTTCAGCTACTATGCGATCGGCCGCGGCAAGCGGCCAGGATGAGTGCCCTATGAACTTGACTCCCGTGATTCTCTCCGGGGGCGCCGGTACGCGGCTCTGGCCCCTGTCGCGCGAGATGTATCCCAAGCAGCTGCTGGCGCTCACGGCCAAGCAGACCATGCTGCAGGAGACGGCCCTGAGGCTCGCGGGCGTCGAGGGCGCCGGCGATCCGGTGATCGTCTGCAACGAGGCGCACCGGTTCACGGTGGCCGAGCAGATCCGCACGCTCTCGATGCGCGCGGCCGCCATCCTGCTCGAGCCCGTCGGCCGCAATACCGCCCCCGCGGTGGCGCTCGCCGCCCTACAGGCCCAGAAGCAGGATCCCGACGCCGTGCTGCTGGTCGCCCCCGCCGATCACGTGGTGCGCGATGCGCGCGCGTTCCAGCACGCCGCGACCGCGGCGGCCGCGCTCGCCCTCAAGGGCAAGCTGATCACCTTCGGCATCGTCGCCCACGCGCCGGAGACCGGCTATGGCTACATCCGGCGCGGCGACGGCCCGGGCCCGTCGTATCCGGTGGCCGAATTCATCGAGAAGCCGCCGCTCGATCTTGCGCGTCAATACGTCGCCTCCGGCGATTACTACTGGAACTCGGGCATGTTCGTGTTCAAGGCGAGCCGCTATCTCGCCGAGCTCGGCGCCTTCGCCCCCGACATCCTCGAGGCGAGCAAGGCGGCCTTCGCGGCCGCCACCACGGACCTCGACTTCGTGCGCATCGACAAGGCCGCGTTCGAGAAATGCCGCAGCGACTCCATCGACTATGCGGTGATGGAGAAGACGCGCGATGCGATCGTCGTGCCGCTCGACGCGGGCTGGAGCGATGTGGGTTCCTGGGCGTCGCTGTTCGATGCGCTGCCCGCGGACGAGGAGGGCAACGTGCTGCGCGGCGATGTGCTGGTGCACGATACGCACGACTGCTACGTGCATTCGACCAGCCGGCTCGTGACCGCGGTGGGCATGGATGACCACGTCATCGTCGAGACCAAGGATGCGGTGCTGGTCGCGCCGAAGGAGCGCGTGCAGGACGTGAAGGAGCTGGTGGCGAAGCTCAAGAAGTCGGGCCGCGGGGAATCCTCCCTGCACCGCGAGGTGTTCAGGCCCTGGGGCAGCTACGACAGCCTCGATGCGGGCGAGCGCTTCCAGGTCAAGCGCCTGTCGGTCAAGCCGAACGGCGTGCTGTCGCTGCAGATGCATCATCACCGGGCCGAGCACTGGATCGTGGTGCAGGGGACGGCGCGCATCACCTGCAACGACAAGACGTTCCTTTTGTCGGAGAACGAGTCGACCTACATCCCCATCGGCGCGAGCCATCGCATCGAGAATCCCGGCAAGGTGGATCTGCACATCGTGGAGGTGCAGTCGGGGTCCTACCTCGGCGAGGACGACATCGTGCGCTTCCAGGACAATTACGGCCGCCAAGGGACCAGCACTTGAGCGCGATCACCTGCTTCAAGGCCTACGATCTTCGCGGCCGAATCCCCACCGAGCTCAATGACGATGTCGCCTACCGCGTGGGCCGCGCCTACGCCGAATTCCTGTCGCCGAAAAAAGTGGTGGTGGGGCGCGACATCCGCCTGTCGAGCGCCGGGCTCACCGATGCGCTCTGCCGCGGCCTGACCGGGGGCGGCGCGGACGTGTACGACATCGGCATCTGCGGCACGGAGGGCGTGTATTTCGCGACCTTCGACGGGCGCTACGACGGCGGCATCATGGTCACCGCCAGCCACAACCCGCCGGACTACAACGGCATGAAATTCGTGCGCGAGCAATCCAAACCCATCTCGAGCGACAACGGGCTGAAGGAGATCCGCGCCATCGCCGAGCGCGGCGGATTCAAGGATCCGCCCGCGCCGGGCCGGCGCCGGCAGATCGACACCACGTCCGCCTACGTCGAGCACCTGTTGTCGTACGTCGATCGCGGGAAATTGAAGCCCCTGAGGATCGTGGTGAACGCCGGCAACGGCGGCGCGGGACTCATCGTGGACCGGCTCGAGCGGCATCTGCCGTTCGAGTTCATCAAGGTGCACCACGAGCCCGACGGCCGCTTCCCGAACGGCATCCCGAATCCGATGATCGAGGAGAATCGCGCGCCGACGGTGGCCGCCATCCGCGCCCGGGGGGCGGATCTCGGGCTCGCCTGGGACGGGGATTTCGACCGCTGCTTCTTCTTCGACGAGCGCGGGGAGTTCATCGAGGGGTATTACATCGTCGGGCTGCTCGCCTCGGTGCTGCTCAAGGGCGAGCGCGGCGGCAAGGTGGTGCACGATCCGCGGCTCACCTGGAACACCATCGAGATCGTCGAGTCCCTGGGCGGCGAGGCGGTCGAGTCCAAGTCGGGCCACGCCTTCATCAAGCAGCGCATGCGCGAGGTCGACGCCGTCTACGGCGGCGAGATGAGCGCGCACCACTACTTTCGCCGCTTCGCCTATTGCGACAGCGGCATGATCCCGTGGCTCCTGATGACGCAGATCCTCTCGGAGACGGGAAGATCCCTGTCCTCGCTGGTGGGCGAGCGCATCGCCGCCTTCCCGGCGAGCGGCGAGCTCAACTACCGAGTGCCGGACTCCGCCGCGGCGATGGCCGCGGTCGAGGCGCGCTATGCGGGTGAGGCGCTCCATATCGACCGCACCGACGGCCAGTCCTATGAGTTCGCCGATTGGCGCTTCAACCTGCGCACCTCGAACACCGAGCCGCTGCTGCGGTTGAACGTCGAGGCGCGCGGCTCGGCGGTGCTCATGCGCGAGCGCACGCGGGAGATCTACGAGATGTTGAAGTCGCACGGCGCCGTACCCGCCGATCATTGAGCGATAGTCCATGGTCAGTGCGCCCAAACTGAGCGTCGTCATCCCCGTCTACAACGAGGAACAGGTGCTCGAGACGTTGTTCGAGCGGCTCTACCCCGCGCTCGACAAGCTCGGGATCCCCTACGAGTGCGTGTTCGTCAACGACGGCAGCAAGGACCGCTCCGCGGCGCTGCTGCGCCGGCAATTCCAGCGCCGGCCGCACGAGACCCGGGTGGTGCTGTTCCATGCGAACTTCGGCCAGCACTCCGCGGTGATGGCGGGTCTCGCCCATGCGCGCGGCGACTACGTGGTCACCATGGACGCGGATCTGCAAAATCCGCCCGAGGAGGTGGGCAAGCTGGTCGAGATGCTGGACCAGGGCTACGACTACGTCGGCACCATCCGCGTCAAGCGCCAGGACCTGCTCTGGCGGCGGTGGCTGTCGAAGGGCGTCAACAAGCTGCGCGAATGGATCACCCCGGTGCGCATCACCGACCAGGGCTGCATGATGCGCGGCTATTCGCGCCTGATCGTGGCCGCGCTCAACGAGACGCGCGAGGTCAACACCTTCATCCCGGCGCTGGCCTCGCTCTACGCCATGAATCCGATCGAGGTGCCGATCGCCCACGAGGAGCGGCATGCGGGAAAGTCCAAGTATTCGCTCTACAGCCTGATCCGGCTCAATTTCGACCTGATCACCGGGTTCTCCGTGGTGCCCCTGCAGCTCTTCTCCATGGTCGGGATGGCGATGTCGGCGATGTCGGCGCTGCTCGTGATCGTGCTGTTCGTGCGCCGCCTGATCATCGGCTCGGAAGCGGAAGGTTTGTTCACGCTGTTCGGCCTGGTGTTCTTCTTCATCGGGCTCGCGCTGTTCGGCATCGGCCTTTTGGGCGAGTACGTCGGCCGCATCTACGCGCAGGTGCGCGAGCGGCCGCGCTACATCATCGAGGCGGTGCTCGAAGAGGGCGGCGAGGAGAAACGGCGCGCCTACGAGCAGCCGCTGCCGGCCGTGGACATCGTTCCGGGCGCCCGGCAGTGACCCGCGCGGTGGTGTTCGCCTACAGCGAGGTCGGGGTGCGCTGCGTGCGCGAGCTGCTCTCGCAGGAGGTGCAGATCCCGCTGCTGTTCACCCACGCCGACGATCCCGGGGAGAAGCGCTGGTTCGGCAGCGTGCGCGAGCTGGCCGCCGAGCACCGCCTGCGGGCCGAGACGCCCGAGGATCCCAACACGCTCGAGTGGATCGCCGAGGGCCGGCGCGCGCGCCCCGATTTCGTATTCTCGTTCTATTACCGCCACATGCTGAGCGCGGCATGGCTCGACCTGCCGAAGCGCGGCGCCCTGAACATGCACGGCTCGCTGCTGCCGAAGTACCGCGGCCGCGCGCCGGTCCACTGGGCCATCATCCACGGCGAGAGCGTCACGGGGGCGAGCCTGCATTACATGCTCGAGAAGCCGGATGCGGGGGCGCTGGTCGACCAGCAGCCGGTGCCGATCCTGGAGAACGACACCGCGCTCGAGGTGTCGATGAAGGTCGCGGAGGCCGCGCGGCAGGTGCTCGCCAGAAGTCTCCCGAAGCTGATCGCCGGGAGCGCCGCGGCGAGGGCGCTCGATCTCGCGCAGGGCTCCTACTTCGGGCGCCGCCGCCCGCAGGACGGGCGCATCGATTGGCGCGCGGGCGCGCGCCGCATCCACGACCTGGTGCGGGCGGTGGCGCCGCCCTTCCCGGGCGCGTTCACGGAGCTCAACGGCCTCAGGCTCGAGGTGCTGGAAACCCGCCTCGACCCCGCTCCGCCGCGTCATCCGGAGCGCGCGCCGTGCCTGTACGCCGAGGGCGGCGAGTGGTACGCCGACTGCGTCGACGGGCGGCGCCTGAAGATTTCAAAGCTTGCGGCCGGCGACCGGCCGGTCGCGCCGAACGCCGCACCCGCGGCCTTGTCGAACCAACCGCTCGCGCTCACCTGATTTCGCACGGACGGCAACCTAGGGGCTCATCTTGAAAAACGTTCTCATTCTCGGGGTCAACGGCTTCATCGGCCACCATCTGAGCAAGTACATCCTGAAAAACACGGACTGGTCGATCTACGGCATGGACCTGCAGTCCGAGCGGGTGGGCACGCTCCTCGGCCACGAGCGCTTCCACTTCGTCGAGGGCGACATCACCATCAACAAGGAGTGGGTCGAGTACCACGTGCGCAAGTGCGACGTGGTCCTGCCCCTGGTCGCGATCGCGACGCCCGCGACCTACGTGCGCGAGCCGTTGCGCGTGTTCGAGCTGGACTTCGAGGCGAACCTGCCGATCATCCGCCATTGCGTCAAGTACAAGAAGCGCGTGGTGTTCCCCTCGACCTCCGAGGTCTACGGCGCCTGCCGCGACAAGGAGTTCGATCCCGAGACCTCCGAGCTCGTGCTCGGGCCGATCCACAAGCAGCGCTGGATCTATTCCTGCGTGAAGCAGCTGCTCGACCGCATCATCTGGGGCTACGGCGAGCAGGGTCTGCAGTTCACGCTGTTCCGGCCGTTCAACTGGGTGGGCTCGGGGCTCGACAGCATGGACGATCCGAAGGAGGGGAGCTCGCGCGTGCTGACCCAGTTCCTCGGCCACATCGTGCGCGGCGAGCCGATCAAGCTGGTCGACGGCGGAAGGCAGACCCGCGCGTTCACCTTCATCGACGATGCGGTCGAATGCCTGACCACGGTCATCGACAATCCGGCCGGCATCGCCGACGGCAAGATCTACAACATCGGCAATCCGAAGAATCTCTATTCGATCCGCCAGCTCGCCGAGATGATGCTCGAGATCGCGCTCTCGCGGCCCGAATACGCGCCGACCGCGCGCAACACCCGGCTGATCGACATCTCCGCGCTCGATTACTACGGCAAGGGGTATGCGGACATTCCGGCGCGGCTGCCCTCGATCAAGAACACCACCGCCGAGCTCGGATGGAAGCCGCGCACCGACATGCGCACGGCGCTGAACGCGATATTCGATTCCTATGCGCACAGCCTCCCATCCGCCTCCGCGCTGCTGTCGAGCCATGCATAGCGATGCTTGACGGCGCCACGATCGGCCTCAAGGTCGACGTCGACACGCTGCGCGGCACGCGCGAGGGGGTGCCGCGGCTCGCGGCGCTGTTCAGGGAGCACGCGGTCGGCGCCACGTTCTATTTCTCCGTCGGGCCCGATCACACGGGGCGCGCCATGAAACGCGTGTTCCGCAAGGGATTCGCGCAGAAGGTGGCCCGCACCTCGGTGCTCAAGCACTACGGCCTGAAGACCCTGATGTACGGCGTGCTGCTCCCCGGGCCCGACATCGGCCGCGAGGCGGGGGAGGACATGCGCCGCGTGCGCGATGCGGGATTCGAGGTGGGGCTTCATACCTACGATCACGTGCGCTGGCAGGACGGCGTGGCGCGCGCCGATGCGCGCTGGACGCGGACCGAGCTCGACCGGGGCATGGCGGCGTTCGAGCGTCTGTTCGGCGCGCCCCCCGCCTCCCACGCCGCGGCCGGCTGGCAGATCAATGCGCACGCGCTCGAGCTCGAGAACGAGTATGGATTCGCATACGCGAGCGATACCCGCGGGGGCGGCGCGTTCCTGCCCCGGCTCGCCGCCGGCGCGAGCGCCTGCCCGCAGATACCGACCACGCTGCCGACCTTCGATGAGCTGCTGGGACGGGACGGCATCGACGAGTCGAACGTCGCGGAGGCGGTGTTCCGGCTCTCCGCGGATGCGTCGCGGACGCCGGCAGGAAGCCCTCAGGTGTTCACGCTGCACGCGGAGCTCGAGGGGATGCTGCTCAGGGACGCCTTCGCGTCGCTGCTCAAGAAATGGCGCGAGGCGGGCGCCTGCCTCCTCGACATGGCCTCCCTCCTTGCGCAGGTGAGGCAGCGGCCGCTGCCCGTGCGCAGCGTCGTCATGGGCGAGATCGCCGGGCGCTCGGGCGTCCTCGCCGTTCAGGCTGCCGAGGGCGCCGCGGCTGCCGAGGGCGCCGACCGGGCTTCGCGGTGAGCCTCGCCGACGACTCCCCGCGCCGGCGCTCGATCTACCTCGCCGTGGGGGGGTTGATCGCCTTCCTCTGGCTCGCGATGCTGCCGCTGCGGCCGCTGTTCAATCCGGACGAGGGCCGCTACGCCGAGATTCCGCGCGAGATGCTCGCCGGGGGCGACTGGGTCGTGCCGCACCTGAACGGCCTCGCGTACATCGAGAAGCCCCCGCTCCAGTACTGGGCGACGGCGCTGTCGCTCGCGCTGTTCGGCCGCAACGAATTCGCGGCGCGCCTCTACACCGCGCTCTCGGCGCTCGGCTCGGTCCTCGTCGTCGCGCTCGCCGCCCGGCGCCTGTGGGGCGGGTCGGCGGGGTTTCGGGCGGCGGCGGTGCTCGCCGGCACGCAGCTGTTCGTGCTCCTCGGGCAGCTTCTGACCCTGGACATGAGCCTGACGCTGTACCTCACCGTGGCGCTCGCGGCTTTCCTCGCCGCGCAGCGCAGCGCCGAGGAGGGCGGTTCGTCGCGCGGCTGGATGCTCCTTGCCTGGGCCGCCGCGGGCCTGGGGATGCTCACCAAGGGCCTGGTGGCGGCGGCCATCCCCGGGGCGGTCCTGGTGCTCTACAGCGCCTATACGCGCGATTTCAAGCCCTGGCGGCGCTTGCACGCGGCCGCCGGCGTGCCGCTGTTCCTCGCCATCACGGTGCCCTGGTATGCGCTCGCCGCGCGCCGGCTGCCGGATTTTCTCGAATTCTTCTTCGTGCACGAGCACTTCGCGCGCTACCTCACGCCGAGTGCGGACCGCCAGGAGGGGTGGTGGTTCTTCGGGGTCGTGTTCCTCCTGGGAAGCCTGCCCTGGACGCTGTCGGCGCTGCGGGTGCTGTTCCTCGGCTGGCCGCGGCCCGGGTGGGGGCGCCCCGGGGGGCGCGGCGCATTCGATGCCGTGCTGTTCCTCAAGATCTGGGTGTGGTTCGTATGCGTGTTCTTTTCGCTGTCCGACTCCAAGCTGATCCCGTACATCCTGCCCGCGATGCCGGCGCTCGCGCTCGGGATCGCCGCGCTCCCCGGGGGACTGCTGGTGCGGGATCTGTCGCGCACCGCGCTCGGTACCGTGGCGGTCGCGCTCGGGCTCGGGCTGCTCTGCCTGTTCGCCCCGGCGCATGTGGCCCCGTCGGCGCGCAGCGGCTACTTCCTCGCGCTGCGGGGGCCATTGGCGGAGATCGCCGCGCTGCTCGCGGTGTCGGGACTGTACGTGCTCTCCCGGCGCCGACGCGACGCCACGGGCCACTGCCTGTTCCTGGGCGCGGGCTGGTGCCTGGCCGGCCTGCTCGCGATGCGCGCCGCCGCGGCGGTCGCGCCGATCTATTCGGGCGTCATGCTCGCGCGGGCCTTCCCGGCGATTCCGCGCGATGCGCCGCTCTACAGCGTGGCGACGTATGATCAGACGCTGCCGTTCTACTGGGGACGCACCGTGGAGCTCGTGTCCTTCCGCGGGGAGCTCGATTACGGCCTGAAGCGCGACCCCGGCGCCGAGATTCCGACGGTGGACGAATTCGTGCAGCGCTGGACCCGGCAGTCCACCGCATTCGCAATCATGGAGAAACCGATGTTCGATGAGCTCGTGAGGCGTGGGGTACCGATGCGTGAGGTGGGCCGCGACGCGGGCCGCGTGCTGGCGGCACGGCAATGACGGCGCCGTTCCTGCCGTTCACCCGGCCCGCCATCGATGCCGAGAGCATCGCCGCGGTCGCCGACGTGCTGCGCTCCGGCCAGCTCGCGAGCGGCCCCAAGGTGCTGGCGTTCGAGGCGGCGTTGGCCGCCTACCTCGGCGCCGGGCGCCACGTGCGCGTCATGACCTCCGCGACGGCGGGGCTCGAGATCGCCCTCGAAATCGCCGGCGTCGGCGCGGGCGACGAGGTGATCGTTCCCGCGATGAGCTTCGCGGCGAGCGCGAACGTGGTGGCGCGGGTGCGGGCGAGGCCCGTGTTCGTCGACATCGAGCTCGCCTCCCGCAACATCGACGTCGCGCGGATCGAGGCCGCGATCGGCCCGAAGACCCGGGCCATCATGCCGGTGCATTTCTCGGGTCTCGCGGTGGACATGGACGCCGTGCTGTCGATCGCCGCGAAGCACGGCCTGCGCGTGATCGAGGACGCCGCGCACGCGATCGGCACGCGGCATCGCGGACGGCTCATCGGCAGTTTCGGCGATCTCGCCGTGTTCAGCTTCCACCCCAACAAGAACATGACCTCGATCGAGGGCGGCGCGATCGCCACCGGCGACGAAGCGGCCGCGCGGCTCGTCGAGCAATACCGATTCCACGGCATCCAGCGCAATGCCCGGGGCGAGGTCGACGTGATGTTTCCGGGGGCGAAGAGCAACCTCACCGATGTGGCGGCGCAGATCGGCATCGACCAGCTGAAGCGCCTCGACGGCTTCAACGAGCGCCGCCGGGCGCTGGCCGGGCGCTATTTCGCGGAGCTCGACGGTTTCCGGGGCGCGGTGCTGCCGGCGCGCGGCGACTCGGGACATGCCTGGCACATGTTTCAGCTGCTGATCGATTTCGACGCGCTCGGCATGACGCGAACGGAATTTCAGAAACGCATGGCCGAGCGGGGCATCGGCATCGGGGTGCACTATCCCGCCATCCCGAGCCTGAGCTACTACCGGGGGCAGGGCTACCGGCCGGAGGACACCCCGGTCGCCGCGCGCGTCGGGCGGCAGACGGTGACCCTGCCGCTGTTTCCGGCGATGCAGGATGAGGACGTGCCGCGGGTGTGCCGGGCGCTGCGGGAGGTGCTCGGGGTTTGACGGCCTTTACAATATAGCTATAATGGCCATATGGAAAAGGCCAGTATATCAAAGCTCAAGAACAACCTGAGCGCGTACCTGCGCAAGGTGCGATCGGGGCAGCCCGTGGTGATCTACGATCGGGACGTTCCCATTGCGCGCATCGAGCGCATCGAAACCAAGAGCCGGGGGACCGATGGATTGGCCTTGCTGCACGCTCAAGGGGCGGTGAGACCGCCGCTGCGGCCGGCCTCTGCAGCCGCGCTGCGCGCCATGCTCTCCCATCCCCTGCGCCGGTCGGTAAAGCTCGCCGAGGCCGTGCAGGAGGATCGGGAGGAAGATCGATGATCCCTGGGGACGCATTCGAATGAGATTTTGGGACTCATCGGCAATCGTCCCGTTGTTCGCCGAGGAAGCCGCCCGCGAGCGCCTGCTGGAGCTTTTGGACGAAGACGCCGGCATCGTGGCTTGGTGGGGGACGCCGGTGGAGATCGCGTCAGCCTTGGCGCGGCGGGAACGAGAGGGGTTGATGAGGGCCGAGGAGGTGGCGGCCACCCTCGCGGCCGCGCGGGCGATGGCGCTCAACTGGCATGAGGTCGCACCGACCGATTCGCTGCGCCGGTCCGCGGAACGCCTGTTGCGGGTGCATCCCCTTCGATCCGCGGACAGCCTGCAATTGGCGGCGGCGCTGGTGGCCGCCAACCACGATCCTCACTCCATCGAGTTCGTATGCTTGGACACCCGACTGGGGGCTGCCGCACAACGCGAGGGCTTCGCCGTTGTCGGGGCTCGGACGGCCTGAGGGCCTGTCTTGCGAGCCTGAGGCGGACAGCGCAAACTTCGGACGCGTTCCCGGATACTCAACCCTCGAGGTACTGGCATGAACCGTTATCTGGCTCTCGCACTCTCGCTCGGTCTGGCCGCTCCCGTGTTCGCGGCGCTGAAGCCCGGCGCACAGGCACCGGATTTCACCACCCAGGCGACCCTCGCCGGCAAACCGTTTTCGTTCTCGCTCGCGGACGCGCTCAAGAAGGGTCCGGTGGTGCTGTACTTCTATCCGGCCGCGTTCACGCCCGGTTGCACGGTCGAGGCACACGAGTTCGCGGAGGCGACCGCGAAGTTCAAGGCGCTGGGCGCGACCGTCATCGGCGTGTCGCACGACCCCATCGACAAGCTGAACAAGTTCTCCGTGACCGAGTGCCGCAATAAATTCGCGGTGGCCTCGGATGCCGATCAAAGCATCACCAAATCCTACGACGCGGTGCTCGCCGCCAAGCCGGAATACGCGAACCGGACGTCGTACGTCATCGCGCCGACGGGAAAGATCATCTACGAGTACACCGCCATGAATCCCGACAAGCATGTCGAGAACACCCTGGCGGCGGTGCAGAAATGGCAGGACGAGCACAAGAGCGGATCGTAGAGGGCGCCGCGCGTCTTATCCCCCGTCAGATATGCTCGTCCCGCAGCCGCCCGCCGAGCGCGGCCGAGATGGAGGCGATGAAGGCGCCCACCAGCATGGACAGCGCGAGGTAGATCGACGCCTCGGCGGCTGCCTTGCGCGCCTTGTCCGCCGCGGCCTTCGCCTTGGTCTGCGCGGCCTGGATGTCGGATACGAAGTTGTCCACCCGGTTCTGTGCGTCCGTCGGTGAAATGCCGGTCTGCGCGGCCACGCGCGAGGCAAGGTAGCCGCGATCGGCGGGGGAGACATCGCCGGTGGTCATGGCGTGAAACGCGATGTACACGGCCTCGACCCGGGGATCGGAGTCGGTATCGAGATTGCCCGAGCCGGGGGCGCCCTGCGGCGCAGCGGTCATGGCGCCGCTCATGGAGCCGCTCATCGCGCCGCCGGCGCTTCCCGTGGACGGGGACCCCGTGGCGGGGCGGAACAGCTTGTCGATCTCATAGGTCAATGCGGCGGGCGGCCCCGCGGGCATCGCCCCCGGCTCCGCGCCGGGCCCACCCGACATCTCGCCCATGCCGCCGCCGGGGCCGCTCATCTGCGCCCCCGCGACCGTCGCGCCGCCGAGCGCATGCAAGCCGCCGCCGACCAGCGAGGTGACCGAGCCGGCCAGCACCGCCGCGACGAACACCGTCGCGACGGACCAGGTGACGAATCCGTGGGCGGTGTCGCGGAAGAACACCTCGTGGGTATGGGTGCCCACCCACTTGGTGCGCAGCCGTCCCGCGATGTAGCCGCCGAGCGAGGCCGAGATCCACTGCGTGACGATGAGCCAGATCGCGGTGGTGACGGTGAACGTGGTGGCGGAGACCCCGTGGCCGCGCCACGGCGACACCTCCGCGAAGCCGAGGCCGGACCCGAGCGCGATCAGCACCAGGGAGACGGACACGGCGACGAAGGCGCCGGCGAAAATCGCCGGCCACGAGGCCGCCGATTTGCCCGCGAACAGCGAGGTGTCGATGCGCGGGTCGTCCGCGCGAACGTTGGTCAGTCGGGCGCCGCCCGTGTCGATTACCTGTTCCATAGGAGTTCTCCTTCGCGGCGCGTCTAGCGATGCGAACACATCGCCAACAGCAGGATGATCGGAAGGGGAACGCCAAGCAGCCAGAGAAGAATTCCGCGACCCATGATGGAGCCCTCATTGTTATGCTGTCGCGGAGCGTAGCGGCGGCCGGTGACGGCTTGTATCCCTGGTTTGGACCGAATCGATGTCAGCCCTCTCTGACGCGAAACGGGCCGCGCGCCCGCCGCCGCTGAGCGGCTACGCGCGGCGCGCGGCCCAGGCCCGGGTCAGAAACGTCGTGTCGATCGATGCCAATCCGGCGGTGCGCTCGGTCACGTAATCCAGGAATTTTTGGAACAGCTGGGGACCGAGCTGCACCTGCAGGTCGTTGACCGAGCGCCAGGCGCCGAGATATTCGGCGGGCGTCTGTTTCGAGGTGTGGCGTCCCTCGAGGTAGAGCACGTCGGTGAACAGGGATTTGCCGTGCAGCAGATCGGTCAGGCGCTCGGTGAGGCCCGAGCGGCCGGACGAGACCCGCTTGATGTCGGGCTTGAGCTTGGCGATCTGCGCCTCGATCTCGACCAGCAGCGGATTCGCCTCGATGTAGCGCGGGTTCCAGAGTGCGACGAACACGCCGTTCGGACGCAGCGCGCGGTGAAACTCGGCGCAGGCCTTGTCGAAGTCGGCCCAATGGAACGAGGAGGCCATGGTCAGCAAGTCGACCGATCCGTCGGCGAGTCCGGTGGACTCGGCCGAGCCCTTTTCCAGGTGATGCCGGTGCTCTTCGAGGTCTCGACGCCCTGGCCGCGCATGTCATCGTTCGGCTCCACCGCCGTGACGGAGTGCAGGCCGCGGGCGGCGAGGATGCGGGTCCAGATGCCGGTGCCCGCGCCCACGTCGGCCGCATCCACCTGGGCGGGATCCTTGCCGATGAATCCCAGGATGGCGGTGGCCACCTGCGGCGCATAGCCCGGTCGAAATTTGGCGTAGTCGCCGGCCAGGCCCGTAAAATCTCCGTGTTTCATGATCGATAACCCCAGCGGTCCAGTTGTTTGGATGGCTCACCCCGGCGCGGTCGCCGCGACCGGCTCGAGCGTGAGTGTTTTGTCGGCGAGCATCGCCTCGTAGAGCGCGACATCGCCTGCATTGTCGATCTCGCCCCACTGCCCGTCGGTGCCGCAGGTCGAGAGGGTGACGGCGCCCGTGGCGAGCAGTCGTCGGATCAAGCCGGTCATGTCGAGCCGGTCGCGCACGGCGGGCTCGAGCGAGGCGAGCAGCCGCTCGATCGCCGCCCAGGCGGGAGGCGTGAACTTGAGCAGCCCCATGTACTGTCCCTGGATGTCCTCGATCCGGGGGGTCTTGCCGCCGATCTCGAGGAGCCTGCCGTGGGCGTCGATGCGGAAGGTCTCGGCATCCGAGAGCGGATCGGCGAAGCGCCGCGTCCAGAGCTCGCGCCAGCGGCGGTCGTAGCTGATCACCAGCTCCCCCGGCGCCGCGGCGAGAGCGCGGATCAAATCGCCTCGATAGAAGATATCGGCATAGCTCACGATGACGGGCTCCGCCCGCAGCCACTCGGCGGCGCAGGCAAGCGACATGACCATGTTGGTCTCCGACCAGCGCTCGTTGTCGAAGTGCTCGAGCGCGGGATCGTTCAGCATGTCCTTGCGGTAGCCGCGCACGATGCCGATGTCGCGCGCGCCCCCGGCGCGCAGCGCCGCGAGCTGGCGGTCGAGCAGCGGCCGCCCGTCGAGCTCGACCAGGCACTTGGGCCGGACATCGCCGAGGGCACCCATGCGGCTGCCGCGTCCCGCCGCGAGGATGAGCGCGCGCATCAGGCCGCCTCGAACATGCGGCGAAACAGCGCGATGTCATCCGCCGCGAACGGCGTATTTCTCTCGGGATGCCACATGATGCCGGTGAGCGGGCGCGAGGCATGGCGGATCGCCTTGATCACGCCGTCCGGCGCCACGGCCCACACCTCGAGCGGCGGGCGCGAGTCGCGCGCGCCGAAACAATGGTAGCTGTTGACCTCGGCGGGCCGCCCGTCGATGGCGATGCGCTGGCGCGGGGTGACGTGCCCGTCGACGCGCGAGAGCGCGACGCCGTGGCGGTGCTGGATGAGCTGCATGCCGCGGCACACGGCGAGCACCGGCAGGCCGCGCGCCTCGGCTTCATCGATGAGCGCATTCTCGGTCTCGTCGCGCTCCGGTGCGGTTCCGCCCACGGCCACGAGGTCGTTTCCCCCCGTGAGCACCAGCCCGGCGGGATTGGACCCGCGAAACAGCTCGAGCGCCACGTCCGCGACGTTCGGCATGGGCAGCGGCAGGAGCCCGCAGGCGTGCAGGAATCGGGGCCACGCCTGATCGAGGCAATCGCGGCGTTCGCCGTACTCGGGGATCACGGCAACCCGCTGGGTGATCGCAACGGTCGTCATGCGATCTGCAAAACCTTCTGATTGGTGCAGTCGAGGCAGAGCTTGTGCGCGCTCTGCCAGCGCCGGAACAGCGTCTCGCCGGCGCCGATCACGGCGGGGATGCCGAGCTCGCCCGCGCGGATGGCCATGTGCGAATTGGCGCCGCCGAACTGGGTGACGAAACCCGAGATGCCGCGGGTGAAGATCCAATCGAAGCCCGGATCCGCGCTCGGCACGAACAGGATCCGTCCGGCGAAGCTCTCGGGCGGATCGGTGACCGAGGCGACCGGCGCGGTGATGCTCTTGCGGGTGATGAAATTCGGCTGGCTCGGCGGCAGATGGAACGCGAACACCTCCTCGGGCGAGGCGATGACCGGCGGCAGCACGAGGTTTCGGGTGAGCGCGTGGCGCTCGCGGCCGCGCGCGATGCTCTCGAGCAGCCGCTCCTTGACCGAGCCCGATTCGCTGTAGAGGGTGCGGATGGCGTCGTAATCGAGGTGCGCGCAATCCTCGAGCGACAGGCCGTATTCCTCGCCGAGCTGGCGGATCAGCGAGAGCGCATCGCTCAGGCTCCGGGTGAACACGAACTTCGCGTACTCGCGCCCCTCGATGCCCGCCTTCACGAATTCGATCAGGCCGAGCACGTCGATCTCGAGCTCATGCTCCTTGAGAAGCCTCTCGATGTGGCGCAGCTGCTCGATCGAGAGCGCGAATCGCGGCTGCTCGGCGGAGTCCTTGGGCGCGCCGGTCCAGTCGAAATACAAATCCGGCGCCTCATCGTAGCGCGGCGAGAGGATGTCGTAGGTGCCGGGCCGCAGGTGCCCGTAGCGCGCCAGAAACTCCGCCTTGGTCTTGTGGGCGAAGTCGTAGCCGATGCGCGAGCCCACGGTGTCCACGCTCGCCATGAAGGTCGCGTGCTCCTCGGGGCTCAGCACGCCCACCGCCACGAAGGACTGCAGCAGCTGAACGGCGATGAAGCCGGCGCGCGCGAGGCCCGCGAAGGGCAGCGTGCCGTAGCGCTTGCAGTCCTCGAGCAGCCAGTAGATGCGGCTGATCTTGTCGATCTTCGCATCGCCGATGACCGGCAGGCGTTGGGCGAGCAGATCGATCTTGGCGCGGTCGCGCCGCCAGAGCGCCGACTCGCCGTGAATGATGCGGTTGGTGAGCCGGCGCAGCGCGCCGGTGAGCTCGGCGGTGTCCGAGGAGGAAAAGCCGTTCGCGGCGAGCTTCTCGAGCCGCTTCGGCAGATCCAGGGTGTAGCATGAGAAGATGATCTCGAACTCCACCTTGTCGTGCAGCTGCGGCTCGGCGAGCAGACGGTCGATGTAATAGTTCACCAGCCGCGAGGCGAGATCGCTCGGCACATCGCGCGGCACGAAGGAATTGAAGCTCACCCGCACGTCGATGTAGGGCAGCCCGTGAAAGCTCACCAGCAGCGGGAAGCTGCGCAGGTTCTGGTAGCCGTAGTTGTCGCGCTGATAGGCCCAGATGGCATCGGTGATCAGCTCCCGGTACAGGGACAGCGACAGCGGCCAGGGGCGCAGCCCGATGATCTCCGCCGGGTTCCAGTCGGGCATGACGCCGAAGATCGAGCGGCTGCCGTGCAGGAAGGGGTGCGGCCGGCTCAACAGCTCGACCTTGCGCGACACGTCGGCGAGCGCGTCGCTCACCTGCGCGTCGGCGACCATGCCGTGGTGCTCCACCGAGAGCTGCCGGACCTGCAGCAGATACAGCTGCCCGTCGCCGTCGATCGCGAATTCCACGTCGATGGCATCACAGCCGAACGAGCTCTCGATCTCGCCCATCAGCGCGATCACCGGGGCCAGCGCGGCGGGGCAGGCGTCGGTCCGCGAGCGCAGGCAGAGGAAGGTCTCGAGATTGTCGCCGGTGCCGGCGGTGACCACGTCGGTGCGGCCCGACCGGTCGTCGTAGTTCACCACATAGTAGGGGCCCCCGCCGCTCGGCAGGCGCGAGAAGGCGACCCCCGCGACCGCGACGCGCTCGAGCATGGGCTGCACGAACACCTGGTCCTTCGAGCTGCCGCCGACGCTGAACGAGGCGATGACCTCCTCGATCGCCTCGATGAGCCGCTGCTCGCCGAGCACGCCGAGCACCGAATCGTATCTGCCCGCCTGCGAGCTGACGGCGCCATCCTCGTTCTGCGAGCTCGAGCGCACGATCACGGGCTGCGCGCTCCAGCGTTCGGCCTGGATCGCGCCGAGCACACGCGGCCGGTCGGCGCGCCAGTCCGCGACGGTGAAGCGGATCTGCGGCAGCACCCGCGCGGTGCGCAGGCGCGGCGCGAGCGACTCGAGCGTCTCCGCCTTGGTGGCGAATTTCACCGGGCCCTGCGGGGTCGCGGGCCGCGAGTGCGCCGTCCCGACACATTCGGCCCAGATGCGATCCACCGCGGCGGCGCTGTCGAGCGCGCCGAAATTGTCGAGAACGAGATCGGGCGCCTCGGGGAGCTCCGCCGCCACGTCCAGGCCGACCACGTCGGAGAGCTCGCCGCGCCCTGCCGCGGCGTAGATGCCCTTGGCGTCGCGGCGCTGCAGCTCGTCCATGGGCACGCGCAGGTAGATCTCGCGGTAGTTCGGGATGTTCTGGCGATTCCAGCGCTGCACCTCGTGGAACATCGAAATGGTCGGGCAGACCACATCGCCGCCCTGGCTCGCGAGCAGGCGGCACAGGCGCGCGTTGCGCATCGCGGATTTGCGCCGGCTGGCGAGGTTGTGGCCCAGGTCCTCGGCGATCACCTCGCGCAGCATGTCGCCGTCCAGGAAGATCGCGGAGCGCCCGGCGGCGCGCAGCCGCTGCCACAGTGCGCGCCCGAGGGTGGTCTTGCCGGCGCCCGACAGTCCGGTGATCCAGTACACGCATCCGGCGGGAACCTGCTTTTCCCCCGGCTTTTCCATGGACTGTCGATTCGCGGACATATCGGCCTTCAGTGATCTCCCAAGCCTTGCATACTCATGCAACTGTGCTCTCTAGTTCAAGTGCTCGTAACATAAGCGAAACATGTAAGATCTACCATGGAGCAAGGGCGTGCGTGAGCCAACTGTGTAGACACCGTCATCTGGCCTGGGTTCTCGGCCTTGCGTTCCTGCTGTCGAGCTGCGCCTCGCACCCGCCGACGCCGCCCGGGGCGAGTCCCGCCGAGAGCCGCGCGCTGATCGATCGATCGCTGCCCCGAAACATCTCCGACCGCGCCGGCTGGGTGAGCGACCTCTATGGGGCGTTCGCCGCGCTTCAGCTCAACGTGAGTCGCGAGAACGTGTGTGCGGTCGCGGCGGTCATCGCGCAGGAGTCGGGATTCCGGGTCGACCCCGTGGTGCCCGATCTCGGCGCGATAGCCTGGCGCGAGATCGACCGGCGCGCCGCGCACGCAGGCATCCCGGTGGGGATCGTGCACGAGGTCTTGAGGCTCCAATCGCCGACCGGGCAGAGCTATGGCGAGCGCATCGAGCATGCCCGCACGGAGAAGGAGCTGAGCGACATCTTCGAGGATTTCACCGGCTCGGTGCCGCTCGGCCGCACGCTCTTCGCGAGCTGGAACCCGATCCGAACGCGCGGGCCCATGCAGGTCAACGTGGCCTTTGCGGACCAGTTTGCTGCGACGCACTCCTATCCCTATCCCATTGAGACCCGCATCGACGAGGAGCTGTTCTCGCGGCAGGGGAGTCTGTACTTCGGCACCGCGCATCTGCTGGCCTACCCGGCGCCCTACGACCGCTACCTCTACCGCTTCGCCGACTACAATGCCGGCCAGTATTCGAGCCGCAACGCCGCTTTCCAGCAGGCGCTCGCGATCGCCTCGGGCCGCCCGCTCACGGCGGACGGCGCGCTGTTGCCGCATGGCCGGGAGACGCAGGTCGGCGACACCGAGCTCGCGGTGCGCTCCATCGCCGGCCGATTGCGGCTCGACCCGGATGCCATCCACGCGGATCTCGAGCAGGGGCGTAGCGATGAGTTCGAGCGCAGCGCCGTGTACCGGGGCGTGCTGCGCCTCGCCGAGCGCAGGGTGCATCATTCCCTGCCGCGCGCCGCGATGCCTCAAATCCAACTCGAGGGGCCCAAGATCGAGCGGCGCCTGACCACGGACTGGTACGCGCACCGCGTCGACGGCCGCTTTCAGGCCTGTCTCGCCCGTTGAAATTTTTTCAAAGCGGGCCGCGGGAGCGGCGCCCGAGGCGATCTCAGTCGCGCATGCGGGGCATGAGCAGCTTGGCGATCAGCGCGGTCCAGCCCGTTTGATGCGAGGCGCCGACGCCGCGGCCGTTGTCGCCATCGAAGTATTCGTAGAACGGAATGCAGTCGCGGTAGTGGGGATCGGACTGGAGCTCCGGCGTGTGGCGCAGCACCGGGCGGTTGCCGTCCCCGTCCTTCAGGAAAATGCGCGACAGGCGGCGCGACAGCTCCTCGGAGATCTGCTCGATGGTGAGCAGGGTGCCGGAGCCTGTCGGGCATTCGACCTTGAAGTCGTCGCCGTAGTAATGATGGAATTTCTGCAGCGACTCGATGATCAGGAAATTGAGCGGGAACCAGATCGGCCCGCGCCAGTTGGAATTGCCGCCGAAGTGGCGCGTATCGGACTCCGCCGGCGTGTAGCGCACAGTGAGATCGTTGCCGTCGCAGCGGAACACGTAGGGGCGCTCCAGGTGCGCGCGCGACAGCGCCCGCACGCCGTAGTCGGACAGGAACTCCGATTCGTCGAGCATGCGCTGCAGGAGCCGCTTCATGCGGTGTCCGCGCAGCAGCGACAACAGCCGCCGCTGGCCGCGGCCCGGCGACTGCCAATGCGACACCAGCGAGGAGAGGTGCGGGCGGTGCTCCAGGAACCATTCGAGCCGCTTGCGAAAGCCCGGCAGCTTCTCGAGCATTTCGGGTTCGAGCGTCTCGACCGCGAACAGGGGGATCAACCCCACCATGGAGCGGATCCGCAGCCGCACCCGCGCATCGTCGGGCAGGTTCAGCACGTCGTAGAAGAACTTGTCCTCCTCGTCCCAGAGTCCTCCCTCGGCCATGCTGCTCATCGCCTCGGCGATGCCGAGAAAATGCTCGAAGAACTTGCTCGCGATGTCCTCGTACACATGGTTGTGCTGCGCGAGCTCGAGCGCGATGCGCATGAGGTTGAGCGCGTACATCGCCATCCAGCTGGTGCCGTCGGATTGATTGATGTAGCCGCCGGTCGGCAGCCGGGAGCTGCGGTCGAACACCCCGATGTTGTCGAGCCCGAGGAAGCCGCCCTGGAAGATGTTGCGGCCGAGCGCGTCCTTGCGGTTCACCCACCAGGTGAAGTTGAGCATGAGCTTGTGAAACACGCGCTCGAGAAACTCGAGGTCGCCGTGGCCGCCGTGCAGCTTGCGGTCGATCTGGAACACGCGCCAGGCGGCCCAGGCGTGCACCGGGGGGTTCACGTCGCTGAACGCCCATTCGTAGGCGGGGATCTGCCCGTTCGGATGCATGTACCACTCGCGCGTCAGGAGCACCAGCTGATGCTTGGCGAAGGCCGAGTCGATCATGGCGAAGGGGATGCAGTGAAACGCCAGGTCCCAGGAGGCGTACCAGGGGTACTCCCATTTGTCGGGCATGGACAGCACGTCGGCGTTGGTGAGGTTGCGCCATTCGGCGTTGCGCCCCTGCCGCCGCGCCTCGGGCGGCGGCGTTTGACCGGGATCGCCGCTGAGCCAGAGCGGAATGTCGAACTGGTAGAACTGCTTGCTCCAGATGAGCCCGGCGAACGCCTGGCGCTGCACGATGCGCGCATCGGCGGAGGCGATGTCCTTTTGCAGGTGCCCATAGAACTCATCGGCTTCCTGCCGGCGCGTCTCGAGCAGCCGGTCGAAGCCGCCGAACGGATCGCTCATGGCGCGCCGCGTGAGGCGCAGCCTCAATTCCACCTTCGCGCCGGGGGCGACGCGGTACTCGCGCCAGACCGCGGCCTTGGTGCCGACCTGGAGCGGATTCACGCTCCTGTCGACCCCGTCGACGATCCGGTCGTGGAATCCATCCTTGAAGAATCCCGGACCGCCGAGGCCCCAGAGCTTCGGCGCGTTGGACTCGTTCTCGGTGAACAGGAGCTGCGCGCCTTCTTCGGTGTAGAGACGCGACATGCCGAGCCCGGCGGGCTCGATGCCGATCGCGTGCCCGCCCACGGCGCGCAGCGCCGGCTTCACGGCGCCCGGAGTCCAGCTCCAGGTGTTTCTCAGCACGAGCTGCGGCACGAGGTGCAGCGGCGCCTCGTCCGGCCCCCGGTTCCACGCGGTGATCTTCATCAGCAGGTCGCCGGGCTCGCCCTGCGCGTATTCGACGAACACATCGAAATAGCGGTTGCCGGCGAACACCCCGGTGTCGCGCAGCTCGTATTCCGGATGGCCGGTATCGCGCTGCGCGTTCTCGGTCACGAGATCCGCGTACGGGAAGGCGCGCTGCGGATACTTGTAGAGCATCTTCAGGTAGGAGTGCGAGGGCGTCGCGTCGAGGTAGAAATACTCCTCCTTCACATCCTCGCCGTGATTGCCCTGCGAGTTGGTGAGCCCGAACAGCCGCTCCTTCAGGATGGAGTCGCGGCCGTTCCACAGGGCGAGCGACAGGCACACGCGCTGCTCCGCATCGGACATGCCGGCGATGCCGTCCTCCCCCCAGCGATAGGCGCGGCTGCGCGCATGGTCGTGCGGGAAATATTCCCAGGCGTTGCCGCCGGGGCTGTAGTCCTCGCGCACCGTGCCCCATTGGCGCTCGCTCAGGTAGGGACCCCAGTGCTTCCAGCCGTCGCGGCCGGGCTGCTCGGCGGAGAGTCGTTCGCGCTCGCGGGTCATCGCATCGGCTAATGCGACTTCTGGGTCTTTCGGATCTCGTGCTCGAGCTGTATCCACGACCGTAGTATCTCAGCCACGCTCCAGGCTTGCGCGAAGCAGCCGCACGCATTGTGAGGCGCATCACCCTCGAAAATCTCGCCAATCGAGCCCAGACAGCCACTTTCGAGTTGTTCTGCGAACGGGTTCAAGAACGACTGGGCGAGCACGGCATCCCCGTGCGTGCGGTAGTGAGCGCGGGCGAAGGGCCCGAGGAGCCAGGCCCAGACCGTTCCCTGATGGTAGGCCGAGTCGCGCTGCCAGGGATCGCCCCGGTAGCGGCCGATGTAGGCGGGGTCCTTCGGGCTCAAGGTGCGCAGGCCGTAGCTCGTCAACAATTCGCGCGCGCAGGTGTCGACCACCGAGCGCATCTCATCGGCCGCGAGCGCCGTGTAGGGCAGCGACACCGCGAACAGCTGATTGGGGCGGATCGCCGCATCGGTGCCCGGTCCGCCGTCGACGTCGATCACGTCGTACAGGCACCCGAGCGACGGATTCCAGAAGCGGCGAAAGCTCAAGGCGGCGCGCGCCAGGAGCGACTCGCAGCAGCGCTTCTCCTCCGCATCGCCGTTGCGATCCGCGAGGCGCGCGGCGACGTGCAGGGCATTGAGCCAGAGCGCATTGATCTCGACCGGCTTGCCGATGCGCGGCGTGAACACATGGTCGCCGTGCTTCGCGTCCATCCAGGTCAGCTGAATGCCCGGCTCCCCGGCGCGCAGCAGGCCGTCGGCGGGGTCCACGCCGATCCCGTAGCGGGTGCCGTGCACGTGCGCGTGAACGATGGATTTCACGACCGGAAAGAGCTCGCGCGTGAGCTCCGGGTCGCGTTTGGCCGCGAGATAATCGCCGAGCGCCTGGAACATCCAGAGCGTCGCATCGGCGGTGTTGTACTCGGGCGTCGTGCCCTGGTCCGGAAACCGGTTCGGCAGCATGCCCCGGTCCACGAATCCCGCGAAGGTGCGCAGAATCCCCGCCGCGATCTCGAAGCGTCCGAGGAGCGTGGCGAGTCCGGGCAGCGCGATCATGGTGTCGCGTCCCCAATCGGCGAACCAGGGATAGCCCGCGATGATGCTGTACGAGCCCGCCGCATCGCCTCGGCGCACGAGGAACTGGTCGGTGGCCGTGGCCAGGGTCTCGATCCAGGCGGGCGCGCCCGGGGGCAGCGCCGCCCTCGAGGCCTGGGAGCGCTCGAGAAGCGCGGCCGACACCCTCGCGGGGGGCGCGGGGGCGGGCATTTCCGCGCTGGCCGTGAAGGTGAGCGGTATCCCCGGCTCGAGCTCGGCATGGAACACGCCGGGCACGAACAGATCCTCGAGCGCATCGAGCCCGCGGGCCGCTTCCTCGCGGTGGAAGAAATTCCAATACCATTCGCCGCCGGCGGCGGCGCCCGGAACGAAACGCCCGCGATCGAGCGCCAGATGAAACGGGCGCGCGCCGTCGAAGGCGCGCAGCGTGCAGCCGGCGGGGCGCGCATCGACCGCGAAGGCGCGGCCGCCGTGCTCGTGGGCGTGCAATTCGCGGTAGGCGGTGAGCGGCTTGAGCTCGATGCGAGCCGCCGCCGAGGCGCGCTTCAGCTCGAGCGTGAGATAGCTCACGTTCGCGCCGGGTGCCATGAAGATGCGCTGCTCCAGCAGCGCGTCCGCGAGCGCGTAGCGCCAGACGGGGATGCCGTCGATGACGTCGAAGGATTCGATCTCGACGAAACCGCGCGGATCGATCGTGCCATCCGCGAATTCGTTCGACGCGAGGGCGTAGCGGTGGCCGAGGTACTCGACGCTCACATCGACCTTGGCGACGAGCAGCGTGCGCTCCACCGGCGGGGCGAGGCTCGCCATGAGAAAGGCGTGATAGCGGCGGGTGTTGGCGAGCGCCACCGTGCCGCAGGCGTAGCCGCCGAGCCCGTTGGTGACCAGCCATTCGCGGCGCACGGCCGTCTCCCAGTGACCGCAGAGCTCGCGCCCGAGCGCTGCGCGCGGCATCATCGGGTGCTCCGGTAGAGCAGCACGGCGCCGACGCCCGCGAGGCCCATGATCGCGGCCATGGCATGGGCGGTGCCATCGTAGAGCGCGCTCACCGCGGCGCCCGCGAGGCCGGCGAACACGAACTGCAGCGTGCCGAACAGGGCCGAGGCCGTTCCGGCGGAGCTTCCGAAGTGAGCCAGCGCGAGCGCGAAGCCGTTGGAGAAGTTGAATCCCAGGAGCGCGATGAACAGGAACTGCGGAATCGCCAGCATCCAGACGCCGCCCACACGCAGGAACGAGGCGCCGAACAGGACGAGGCCCATCGCCGCCGTGCCGAGCATCGCGCGCCGGAAAATCAGCTCCGGCCCGAAGCGCGACACGATGTGGGCGTTGATGCGGCCGACGATCAGCAGGCCCACCGCATTGGCGCCGAACATCCAGGCGAACTCCTGCGGCGAAAGCTTGAAGTGATCGATGTAGACGAACGGCGCCCCGGCGATGTACGCGAACACCCCCGATTGCATCAGGTTGGCGGAGGCCGCATAGCGGATGTAGCGGCGGTCGGTCAGAAGCTTCAGCCAGAGCTTCGGGCCGGTCACGCTCGCGCGCTGCGCGGGGATGGACTCGCGCAGGGTGAGAAAGGCGATCGACAGGCAGAGGACGCCCAGCCCGGCCAGCAGCCAGAATTCGGTGCGCCAGCCGGCGAACAGCAGGATGGCGCCGCCCGCCTGGGGGGCAAGGATCGGGCCGAGCCCGGTGATGAGCCCGAGCAACGACAACGCCCGGGCGGTGTGCGCCACATCGAAGCGGTCGCGAATGACGGCCCGCGGGATCACGCTGGCGCTTCCCACCCCGAGCGCCTGCACCACCCGCCAGACCGTGAGCGAGGCCACGCCCCCGGAGAGTGCACAGCCCACCGATCCGACCACGGACAGGGCGAGGCCGCAGAGCAGCGGCGGGCGCCGGCCGAGGCGGTCGGCGAGGGAGCCGAACAGCAATTGGCTCAAGGCCAAACCCACGAAAAACGAGGGCAGGGTGAGCTCCACGGCGCTCGCGCTCGTCTTCAGGTCTTGGGCGATGGCCGGGAGTGCCGGGAGGTACATGTCCAGCGAGAAGGGCGTCAGGATCGAGATGGCGCCGAGGAGGATCAGGAGCTTCGAGAAGCCCGGCTGCTTTGACATAGAGCCAGGCGCGGCGCCGGGGTCGGCATTGGACAGGGCGGTGGCCATCGGTTACCTGTAGAATAGCCCTTTAATCAGAGACGGGTGGTGAATGGTTCAAGAAGTGCGCGGCGGGAAGGCCGCCCTGATTTGCGGCTCCGTGGCCTACGATACGATCCTGGTTTTTCCCGACCAATTCAAAACCCACATCCTCCCCGACAAGATCCACATCTTGAACGTGGCCTTCCTCGTTCCCGAGATGCGCCGTGAGTATGGCGGCTGCGCCGCCAACATCGCGTACGGTCTCACGCTCCTGGGCGATACCGCGCTGCCGATGGCGACGGCCGGCCATGATTTCGGAACCTACCGGGAGCGCATGGTCGCCCAGGGCATCAGCGTCGAGCACGTCAAGGTCATCGACGAGGCGTTCACCGCGCAGGCCTTCATCACCACGGATTTGGACGACAACCAGATCACGGCCTTCCATCCCGGCGCCATGCAGTACGCGCATCTCAACAAGGTCGCCGACGTGCGCACGAAGGTCGGCCTCGGGATCGTCGCCCCGGATGGCCGTCAGGCGATGATCGAGCATGCCGCGCAATTCCAATCCGCCGGCATCCCCTTCATCTTCGATCCGGGGCAGGGGCTGCCGATGTTCTCGGGCGAGGAACTGAGGCAATTCATTGAACGAGCCGCCTGGATGGCGGTCAACGACTATGAATGGGGTCTGGTACAGCAAAAAACGGGGTTGACCCAGACCCAAATCACCGACAAGGTAAAGGCATTGATCGTGACCCGGGGCGCCGAGGGCTCGGTGATCTACACCAAGGACCGAACCTGGACTATTCCCTGCGTCAAGCCCAAGGCCGTGATCGACCCGACGGGTTGCGGGGACGCCTACCGCGCTGGTTTAATCCACGGCTTGCTCCACGGCCTGGATTGGGAAACCACCGGCCGCCTGGCCTCCCTGATGGGGGCGATCAAAATCGAATCGCGCGGGCCGCAGAATCATCAGTTCTCGCGCCCGGAATTGCTGCGGCGCTACACCGATAGTTTTGGCCAAGTACCTGAAGGGATCTGACACATGAGCAAGAGTTTTTCATTCACGTCCGAATCGGTTTCCGAGGGACATCCGGACAAGGTCGCGGACCAGATCTCCGACGCGGTGCTCGACGCCATCCTGGCGGTCGACCCGCGCGGCCGGGTGGCCTGCGAGACCCTGGTGAAGACCGGCGTCGTGATCGTCGCGGGCGAGGTCACCACGAGCGCCTGGGTGGACGTGGAGGCGCTGGTTCGAAAGACCGTGCTCGACATCGGCTACAACACTTCCGACATGGGCTTCGACGGCGCGAGCTGCGGCGTGCTCAACATCATCGGCAAGCAATCGGCGGACATCGCCCAGGGCGTCGACCGCAAGGATGAGCGCAAGCAGGGCGCGGGCGACCAGGGCCTGATGTTCGGCTACGCCACCAACGAGACCGACGTGCTCATGCCCGCCGCCATCACGCTGGCGCACCGGCTGGTCAAGCGCCAGGCCCAGGTGCGCAAGAACGGCAAGCTCCCGTGGCTGCGGCCGGATGCCAAAAGCCAGGTGACGCTGCGCTATGAGGATGACAGGCCGGTGGGCCTCGAGGCCGTGGTCCTGTCGACGCAGCATTCCGACGACATCAGCACCAAGGCGCTGCGCGAGAGCGTGATGGAGGAAATCCTCAAGCCCACGCTGCCCGCCAAGTGGGTCGACAAGCGCACCAAGTACCACATCAATCCGACCGGACGCTTCGTCATCGGCGGTCCGGTCGGCGATTGCGGCCTCACCGGTCGCAAGATCATCGTCGACACCTACGGCGGCTTCGCGCGCCACGGCGGCGGGGCGTTCTCCGGCAAGGATCCCTCCAAGGTGGACCGCTCGGCGGCCTATGCCGCTCGCTACGTCGCCAAGAACATCGTGGCGGCGGGATTGGCGGCGCGCTGCGAGGTGCAGGTCTCCTATGCGATCGGCGTCGCGGAGCCCACCTCCATCATGGTCGAGACCTTCGGCACCGGAAAGCTGCCGGATGCGCGACTCACGCAGATCGTGCGCTCGCACTTCGATCTGACGCCGTTCGGTCTGCGCGAGATGCTCGATCTCGCCCGGCCGATCTATCAGAAGACCGCCGCCTACGGCCATTTCGGCCGCAAGGAAGAAGAATTCACCTGGGAGCGAACCGACAAGGCCGAAGCCCTTGCCGATGAGCTTCCGTCAACGCGCGCCGCCTGAGCCGCGCCTCCAGGAGTCATGTCATGAATGCAGCGATGAAAGTCAAAACGGATTATCTGGTCAAGGATCTCGGGCTCGCCGACTGGGGCCGCAAGGAGATCAAGATCGCCGAGACCGAGATGCCGGGGCTCATGGCCATCCGGCAGGAGTTCGCGAAGGACAAGCCGCTCGCGGGCGCGCGCATCGCGGGATCGTTGCACATGACGATCCAGACCGCGGTGCTGATCGAGACGCTGAACGCGCTGGGCGCCGACGTGCGCTGGGCCTCCTGCAACATCTACTCGACCCAGGACCATGCCGCGGCGGCGATCGCCGAGGGCGGCACTCCGGTGTTCGCCGTCAAGGGCGAGACCCTGGCCGAGTACTGGGACTACACGCATCGCATCTTCGAGTGGCCGGACGGCACGTACGCCAACATGATCCTCGACGACGGCGGCGATGCCACGTTGCTGCTGCATCTCGGCGCGCGCGCCGAGAAGGACGCCTCGCTCGTCGGCAAGCCCTCGAACGAGGAGGAGGAGTGCCTGTTCGCCGCCATCAAGGCGAAGCTCAAGGCCGATCCCAAGTGGTATTCGACCCGGCTCGCCAAGATCAAGGGCGTCACCGAGGAGACCACCACCGGGGTCAAGCGGCTCTATCAGATGGCCAAGGACGGTATGCTCTCGTTCCCGGCGTTCAACGTGAACGATTCGGTGACCAAGTCGAAGTTCGACAATCTATACGGCTGCCGCGAGTCGCTGGTCGATGCCATCAAGCGCGCCACCGATGTGATGATCGCCGGCAAGGTCGCGGTGGTCGCCGGCTACGGGGACGTGGGCAAGGGCTCGGCGCAGGCGCTGCGCGCGTTGTCGGCGCAGGTGTGGATCACCGAGATCGATCCGATCTGCGCGCTGCAGGCCGCGATGGAAGGCTACCGGGTCGTGACCATGGATTATGCCGCGGACAAGGCGGACATCTTCGTGTCCGCGACCGGCAACTACCACGTCATCACCCATGACCACATGAAGCGCATGAAGGACCAGGCCATCGTGTGCAACATCGGGCACTTCGACAACGAGATCGAAGTGGCCTCGCTGCGCCAGCACACCTGGGAGAACATCAAGCCCCAGGTCGATCACATCATCTTCCCCGACGGCAAGCGCATCATCCTTCTGGCCGAGGGGAGGCTGGTGAACTTGGGCTGCGGCACCGGGCACCCCTCCTACGTGATGAGCTCCTCGTTCGCGAACCAGGTGCTCGCGCAGATCGAGCTCTTCACCCAGACGGCGAAATACCCGGTCGGCGTGTACGTGCTGCCGAAGCATCTCGACGAGAAAGTGGCGCGGCTGCAGCTCTCCAAGCTCGGCGCGCAGCTCACCGAGCTCACCGATGCGCAGGCGAAGTACATCGGCGTGAAGAAGCAGGGGCCGTACAAGGCGGATCAGTACCGCTACTGAACGCGCCTGCGGTTACCTCGGGACGACCACCTCGGGCGCGGCCTTCAACCGCCGCGCCCGACGGCCGAATTTGCGGTCGTCAAAGCTCAACAGCTGGGTGCAGGTCCTGCTCGTGCTCAGATGAAGCGCATCCGCAAAATCGAGCCCACGCCGGTGCAAATCAATGGCGTCGCTGACGGCCTCCCAACGCTCCACCGTCACATGGGGCATACCGAGCAGGTGTCCGATGACCTCGCAAAAGGCGGCAGGCGGGGCCTCGTAGAACCCCCGCATGACCCACTCGAATTCGAGGATCACGGTCAGCGGTACGAAAATCGATTCCGATTCAACCATCACCCGCCGCGCCGCTGGTTGCTGCCGCCTGGCCTCGGGGTCGTCCGGGTCGTCGCAGTAAAAACGCGCCAGAATATTGGTATCGACGGCGATCAAGCTTTGTTCCGGCTACGACGAATTACGAGGGCGGCGTCAAAATCCGACAGCCGTCGAGGCACCCCGGACTTCGCTGGCTTCACCCGAACCAGCCCGAAACCAGCTTCCGGGTCGGTTCGGGCCACGCGACGCCTGACCACCAGACGAATCACCCCCCCCTCATCGACGAACTCCACCTGCGTACCGGCGGTCAACTCGTAGCGTGCCCTGATGTCGGCAGGGATGACGATCTGGCCCTTCTTGGTGAGCGTAGCCGCGGACATGGTGACTCCGTGTGAGTTATTCCATTCTAGCATGTCGCTTACCGGGTAAGCTGGGGCCTGCGCGATCGTCACTGCTGGCATCCATCCGCGCCGCCAGCTGCCCCGCGGCCCGTCGTCCAAGCCGAGCGCCGCCGCGTCGCTCCCCCGCCGGCCGCCGTCTCTTTTGGGACAGGCGCCCGCCCTCCGGGCTCCGTATAATGGCGCGCGGTTACGAGACAGCGGCCGGGCGCCGCGACGGGGGGTGCGTTCAGATGGGCAAGGTGACGGGTTCCAAAGTCTTCCCGGACGCGGCAAGCGCCCTCGAAGGGGTCGTCAAGGACGGCATCACGCTGATGTGCGGCGGGTTCGGCCTGTGCGGCATCCCGGAGCGGTTGATCACCGCGCTGCACGACTCGGGCGTGCGAAACCTGACCGTGGTGTCCAACAACGCCGGCGTCGACGGCGCCGGTCTCGGGCTCCTGCTCAAGACCCGTCAGATCAAAAAGATGATTTCCTCGTACGTGGGCGAGAACAAGGAATTCGAGCGCCAATACCTCGCCGGCGAGCTCGAGCTCGAGTTCAATCCGCAGGGCACCATGGCCGAGCGCATCCGGGCGGGCGGGGCGGGCATCTACGCCTTCTTCACCAAGACCGGCGCGGGCACGGTGGTCGCGGACGGCAAGGAACAGCGCGTGGTCGACGGCGAGACCTACGTGCTCGAGAAGGGCCTGGTCGCCGACGTGTCGCTGGTCAAGGCCTGGAAGGGCGATACCGAGGGCAACCTCGTCTATCGCAAGACCGCCCGCAACTTCAATCCGAACATGGCGACCGCGGGTCGGGTCACCCTGGCGGAGGTCGAGATCCTGGTCGAGGCGGGCGAGCTCGACCCCGATCAAATCCATACCCCCGGCATCTTCGTGACCCGCATCATCGACGGAAGCCCCTATCACAAGCCGATCGAAAAGCGCACCACCCGCAAACGTACGGAGGGTTCCCATGCCGTGGTCTCGTGAGGACATGGCCGCGCGCGCGGCCCGGGAGCTGCAGGACGGCTTCTATGTGAATCTGGGCATCGGCATCCCGACGCTGGTCGCAAACTACATTCCGGCGGGGGTGAAGGTCGTGCTGCAATCGGAGAACGGCATGCTCGGCATCGGCCCCTTCCCCTACGAGGGGGAGGAGGATCCGGACCTGATCAACGCGGGCAAGCAGACCGTGACGGCGCTGCCGATGAGCTCGTATTTTTCCTCCGCCGACAGCTTCGCCATGATCCGCGGTGGTCACATCGACATGGCGGTCCTCGGCGCGATGGAAGTGGCCGAGAACGGCGATCTCGCCAACTGGATGGTGCCCGGCAAGATGGTCAAGGGCATGGGCGGCGCCATGGATCTGGTCGCGGGCGTGAAGCGCATCGTCGTGGTGATGGAGCACACCTCCAAGGACGGCGATTCGAAGTTCAAGAAGCGCTGCGAGCTGCCGCTCACCGGCGTCAACGTGGTCGACATGGTGATCACGGATCTGGCGGTGTTCTCGCGCGCGACGCGCAAGGACAAATTCAAGCTGATCGAGACGGCTCCCGGGATCAGCCGGGCCGATGTGCGACGCTGCACCGTCGCGGAATATCTCGACTAGGCGCGATTGCGCAGGCGGGTCGTTCGCAGCACCACCAGGCCGCCGAGCGCCAGCGTAAGCGCCGCGATCACGGGCGTGGGCGAGATCGCCTGCGAGATGCCGGGATTGGGCCGGCCGATCCCATTGTCAGGCGTGCACACCCGGTAGGAGTAGCCCAGGGTCCGCTCGATCGTGCAGTACTCGCGCGCCGAGGCGACACCCGACAACGCGGCGAGCAACACGACAATCCCGATTTTCTTGAACACAGCGAGCACCTCATCTTGTGATGGGGCCATGCTAGGAAATGCGCTCTGCAACGGTCGTGAACCATTGCCGCATTTGCACAGGATCGATCAAGTATTCGCGGAGCTCGCGATGCAGGTCACAATGGACCGATCGAATTGGAAAGTGCGCGGCGCTCGAGTGAGACGCGCGTCGTCGAGATAAGTTGAATGGAGCCGCGTGCACGCGTTCGCGCACGCGGCTCCGAAAGCGAAACAATCAGGCGTCGGTATTTTTTCTACGGCCGGCACGAAGAATGGTCAGTCCTCCGACCAACAGCGTGAGACCCGACATCACGGAGCCGGGATCGAGCTCGGGAGCCGAGGCCGGGTTGCCCCACCAGAAACCGCCCCGGTCGGGCACCGACCGCTGGTCCGCCGATGCGACCCCGGCAGCCATCGAAATCGACAAAAGAGCCAAAGCGACAGTGCGAATCATCTAACTTCTCCTCAGGACCGAGACATCCTTCACGCCTATATGCTACCAGCGAGCTGTCGCCAAACGTTAACACCGCTCACAGCGCCGTGAGGGTTATGTGAAATAACGGGCCAATCCGGTGTGACGTGGGTCACAGATTGGACAAGTCGCGGCAGGGGAGCCGATCGATGCAAAGCGGGGTCGCGCTTTACCCGGGAGCTCTTTCGTAGAGGTCGACGAACTCGCCGAAGGTTGCGGGCACTTGAACCTCTTCGGCGGAATCGAAAGGATCGAAGCCCACCAACTCTTCCAGCCGCAGGACGATCATTGCAAAACTCAACGAGTTCAATCCGGAGTCCAGCAGGTTGAGATCGTCAGAAAGGGGGGGGAGCTCAATTTTCTGCTCAATCGCAGCCCTTTCAAATTGTGAGATCACCGTTGATCTTACCGACATCGCTTTTTGCCCATTGAAAATGTCTCTCAGATGAATGGGACCGTCTTCGTGGCCCCTGGTTCAATCGAGAGCTCTCGTCAGTGCGGGCGCTTCGTTTCGGGTGCCATGATGAAATCATGCCGGCTCAACAAATTGACTCCGGCAACGATCTCGGGAGGTCGATCGCTCGCGTAGCGCAGCCGCAGGTTCGGGACCATGGTCATGAGATGCTGCTGCATCTCAACGCGAGCCAGGAATTCCCCGATGCAGTTCCTCGGTCCTGCGGAAAATGGAATCATCGCAAGAGGGTGCCTGCCGCCGGCTTTTTCGTCGAGAAACCGATCGGGGTTGAACACGTGGGGTTCGTCCCAAAGCGCGGGATGACGTTGAATCAAATAAGGCGCTATGTATATCTCAGTACCGGCCGGGACGAAATAGTCGGCCAGGCGGTCCTCGCTCAGTGCCTTTCGGGTCATCAGCCACCCAGGCGGATACAGGCGCATGGCTTCGTCAATGACTGCGCGAGTCTGTCGATAGCGGGGTAGCTCATCCAAAGGGACGGGGTCGGTCACGCCAGGCGGCCCCAGCTCACTCTCCAGCCTGCGCTCGATGGTTGGATGCTGCGACAGCAGATACCAGGTCCAATTCAACACGCTCGCCGTGGTCTCGTGACCGGCGACCACGAGGGTCATGATTTCGCGGGCCAGCTGTCGATCCGACATCGACTGGCCTGTATCCCGCTCCCGAGCCTGCAACAAGACTCCAAGGATGTCGGCAGATGTCCGATTTGCCTTGCGCCGCCGGCTCGCCACCCGATCGACGACCTCGGCAAGTGGCCGGAAGGCCTCCGCGAATTCCAGACTGCGCTCGGGCCGCTCGGAAAGGATCCGAAAATCGGCTGCGCACGTGTCGTAGTCGTCACCGAAGATCGCTCGCAGCACGATCTCGAGCACCGTGCGGCTGACATCACGCGTCACATTGACGCTTCGTCCTGCGCGAGCCGCTGTTTCCCACTCCGCCAGAAGGGCCTTATTGCAATCGGTAATCATTCCGATCAATTCGCCCACGGAGGCGCGCAGGAAGGCCGGCTGGATCATCCGTCGCTGGCTGATCCAAAAATCCCCTTCGCTCACCATGATCCCTTTACCGAGAAGAAGCGCGATGCGCTTGATCGCCCGTCCCTTGACGTAGTTGCGCCAGTTCTTCAGCAATACATGCTCGACGCCGTCGGGATCGCTCACGACATACACGTTCGTGCCGTAAATGGATGCTTTATAGATATCGCCGTAGCGATCGAACTGCTCACTCAGCCAGACAAGCAGGTCTTGGCTCGGTGGGTACGGCTCCGGGGGGCCGGGTGGTACTCGGTGGGTATTCACCCTATTTGGGCCCCATCCATGAGCTTCTTATCGATGGGTCTCGTACAGTTTCACGAACTCGCCAAACGTTACCGGAAATTGCAGGTCGTCGGATTCCTCGAAAGGGTCAAAACCGAGAGTTTCCTCCAGGCGCGTCACGAGCAAGGCGAAACTCAACGAGTCCAGGCCGGAATCGAGGAGTTTGAGATCGTCGGACAGGCGGCTGAGCTTGCGGTTCTGCTCGACCGCAATCTGCTCGAACTGCGAGGCGATCGTTGATTTAATCGACACTCGTACCGTCTCCTTGGTCCTCAAAATGCCTGCCGCCCACGATCTTCACGCGCTCAATCGTATCGCCCGTACCGCCAATTGGCAACGAGCGAGCCTCAAACATGAGCAATGAGTCGCAGCCCAGGCTCAAATCACGGCGGCAAAGTGCGTGCCGGCTCCGCACTTCGCCAGCTGAGTTTGAGATTCATCCAGTAATTCCAACCCGTGACAATTGCGATTGCGATGGCATTGGCGATGTAACGGTTGATGTGCAAATAATTGAACTGAAGATTGAGGAGAGTCACGTTGAGACCCACTCCCGCGAGACAGATCAACTGGAATTTCCCGAAGCGCCGCAGACGCTGGGTGAAGCCCGGTTGATTGGCCGACAAGTCCGCAAAGGTCCAAACGTCATTCCAAAGGAAATTGTTGACGATGGCCAATTCGGAAGCGATCAACTTGCTGCGTGTCAGCCCCCACCCCAGGGTCCTGGGGTCGCTGAGCAGGAAGAGAATTCCCATGTCCACGATCACGCCGGAAAGACCCACCGACGCAAACCGGACGAACCGCTTGAGCGGCAGCACCGAGGTTCGCAGCCGTACGAGATGGCGCAGGTAGTCGAGGTAGACTCCCAGGGTGGCCTTGCTTCCACCCTGAGTACGCTCGTGAAATACATACGGGACTTCCCCGATCCAGGGCAGCCTGCCGCGCGCCAGGACTTCGATGAGGATCTTGTACCCGAGCGGATTCAGCTCGACGCCTTCGATGGCCGATCGGCGAATCATGAAGTAGCCGCTCAGGGGGTCGCTCACCCGGCCCACGACGCCCGGCAATATGAGCAGGCCGATCAGTTGAGCCGTGCGGGAAACGATGCGGCGCGCCCAGCTCCAGTCGCTCACGCCTCCACCGGGTATGTGCCGACTCGCCACCGCCAAGTCGGCGCCCCGCGACATCAGGCGAAACAGATCAGGAGCCACGGCGGGTGGATGCTGCAGGTCGGCATCGATCGCGCACAGGATCTCCCCGCGAGCGGCCTGCCAGCCCCGGATGATGGCGCTCGCCAGACCGCGCTCATTCATTCGCCGTATGACGCGCACGCTGGGGTATTCCGCCCCGAGCCTCGCGGCGAGCTGCCAGGTTTGGTCCGGGCTGTCGTCATCGACCACGATGAGCTCGTAGCGGTGTGCGAGTGTTGAATCAAGGGCGTTCGTCAGGCCTCGCACGAGTAGCTCGATGTTGAGTGCCTCGTTGTACGTTGGAATGACCACAGACAGCGACAAGGACTCGCCATAGGCGGGGTCTGAAGGACCAACGATCAATGCACCATGGGGAGCCGGTATCAGGGCGTTGGCGACGACGGGATTTTCCACCGGCGCATGTTAACAGCGAAACGAAGGGGGCGAGAAATTCGCAGTGGTGCCGGCCCAACTTGCGATGTCCAGAAACAAAGGGCATCGATAGTCGCGGAGAGCTCGATTTGGTCTGAGAACGCCGTCACAACTCTGACAGTCCCCACAGCACTTGCCCGGGTAACCACGTTGTTCCCAAGCCTGCAGCCTGCGACAATAAAATTAGCCTGATTTAGGCGTTGTGGAGACCCGTCATCAGTATCGTGACCGATGTCGCCATAATTGGCGCAGGCCCGTATGGTTTGTCGATTGCCGCCCATCTCCAATCGTATGGGGTGCCCTTCCGCATATTCGGCGTGCCCATGCAGAACTGGCGCCTGCGCATGCCGAAGGGCATGCACCTGAAGTCGGACGGATTTGCTTCCAGTCTATTCGACCCGAAAGGGCGACTCACCCTGCGCAGTTATTGTGCGGAAAAACGTATTCCCTACGCTGATCTGGGCTTGCCCGTCGCACTCGAGACGTTCTCGGCTTACGGGATGGATTTCCAAAGGCGGGCTGTTCCCACCTTGGACCTGCGGACGGTGGAGAAGTTGGAGCGCCGCGAAGTCGGGTTTTCGCTCACCTTAAGCGATGGCGAATCCGTCAATGCCCAGAGAGTGGTCGTCGCAACAGGCATCAGCTACTTCGAGTATCTCCCCCAAGAGCTGGCTTCATTGCCATCCACCCATTGTTCTCACTCGGCGGATAACGACGATTTGGGGAAATTTGCCGGCCGGCGGATTCTGGTGATTGGCGGCGGCGCCTCGGCCACGGATGTCGCGGCCTTGTTGGTAGATCACGGTGCTGCAGTGGAAATCATCTCGCGAGCCCCGATTATTTTTCACGATGGGCCCGGCGAGAAGCCCCCTTCTCTCTGGTGGCGCATCCGCAATCCAAATTTCGGCTTGGGACCGAACAGGCGGTCCGCTGCGTACACTTTGTTCCCGCAACTGTTTCGCTTGTTGCCGGCTCGTGTGCGGCACCGCATCGTCAAGAACCACCTCGGACCCGCTGCGGTCTGGTATATCCGGGAAAAGATCGAAGGTCGGGTTCCGATGCGATCCGGCTATGCGTTGAAGAGTGCCGAAGTGAAAGACGATGTCGTCAAGCTCCAATTTATCCATCAAGATGGTGGCATTTTAGAGACTGAGGCCGATCATGTAATAGCGGGTACCGGCTATCGAGTGGATCTTTCTCGATTGCCCTTTTTGGATGGTGCCCTTCGCGCGAAGTTGAAGCTGGATGGAACATCGCCGGCTTTGTCGGCCCATTTTGAATCCTCGGTTCCAGGCCTCTATTTCGTGGGACTCGCCTCGGCTGCCACGTTCGGACCTTTGACCAGGTTTGCGCATGGAGCAGGTTTCACTGCGCGTAACCTCAGCACTCACTTGCATCGCCGACAGCCTCGGCCGATCGTTGCCGGACTTGCCAATGCGCCTACTTGATGCCGCTCACGCGCGCTCCTGCAGACAGCCGAGCGCCTAAGGGTAACCGTGCGTAGTCCCACTGGATGCGGTGTACCCGCCGTCTCCATTTTCGATAACTACTGGGCGACCACACTCGCTTTCTCGCGATCATTGGGCAGAAAGGGCGTGCCCCTGCATTTTTATGGCAGCGGTGCGGGGCGGTGGTCTCGTTATCGGTCCCGACATATGCGCTGTCCCCCGATCGAAAACGCCTCGGAATTCCAACCCTGGCTATGCGACAAGGTGCGCAAAGGCGAGATCGAACGAGTGGCGCCAACCACCGACCTGGTCGCTTTTTATGTGTCGAAACTGCGCGCTGAATTCGCACCGGAAGTGCAGCGCACGATCGCCCCCCTGGAAGAGATTGAGAATTGTCTCATCAAGACGCGCTTCGCAACCATCACCGCGGCGTCGGGCTGTCCGGCGCCCGCGGGCGCCGCGCCTGATTCGTTGAACGAAGCATTGGCCGCCGCAGCCGTCCTGGGCTATCCGGTGGTCATGAAGCCAAAGTCGCATCTGGTGGTGGGGTTTGAAGAGCGCGGGCATGTCTTGTTCAACGAAGCCGATGTCGTACGTCTGTTTCGCCGCTATGCGGTCGCACCGGGGCAGGAAATCATCGCCGCCGCCTATCCGGAGCTGACCCGGCCTCTGATTCAGAGATACGTCCCGTCGGCGCGCAACCGCGTCTATAGCGTCAGCGGAATCAAGGATGCGGACGGTGGGGTGCTAATCGCCACGGTATCCTATAAGAAAGAACAATGGCCTCCCGACGTGGGGGTGAGTACCGTTCAGATTGCATGCGAGAACGCGCAAATACTCGAAGCGGGGCTACGGGTGGTCAACGAAGTATTGTCCCGCGGCATTTTCGAGGTCGAGCTTCTGGCAGATCACGGAGTGCTCCATGCCATCGATTTGAATCCCCGCTCCTTCGGCTTCATGGAACTGGACATTGCGCGCGGAGCTGATCTGCCCTGGCTATGGTATCGATCGACCTTTGAGGCGCTCGAACCGGAAGCCGAGCCGCTGGCTGCGGTGTCCTTGGAGGCACGCCATAGGTTCATGCATCTGTTGAAGGCGGTAGTCTGGCGACGCAGTGGCAGCGGCGCCTCGCCGGATTCGAGGCCGGGGGAGGTCGCCGCTCCGCATTCCTCGGTCTCGATGCTGGGCCATTGGAGCGATCCGCTACCGATGATCATCAGCAACCTAAGGTTGTTGCGACATCCCAGAAGTTTGCTGCGTTCGCAGCTGGACGCATTTCAAACGGCGAGGATGCCGCAAGCCGTATGCGCCGGTGAAGCGCTCCGGGAGCAGCCATCGACCTCACGCGCCCCCATGGGTACCGGGGTCAATTCGATCGCGCACTCCGCCTCGGATATCGTTTCGGGTGGGTAAAACCTGGGGTGAGCTATAATGCACCCCGAAATCATAATGGGATGTCCGAATGCTTGCGCTCGAGAGACGCCTTTGCATGCCGCTTCTGGCGCTCGCCGCCTGCCTGGCCGCCGGCGCGGCATGGTGCCAATCGACGTTCCTGCCTTACGGCAGCACCCAATACGAGCACAGCAACAACATCTTCTACCTGCCGAATTCGAGCGCTCTGTATCTCGTGAGCGGAGATTCGGCGCTCGGCGACTCGGATTTGAAAACCGTAGGAGGGGCGGACGTCAACTACCTCTGGGGAAGACAGCGGTTCTACGGGACAATCGAGGGCCGCAATTTCGAGTATGACCGCTATAGCGAGTTGAACCACGATGAGTATCTGGTCAAGGCGGGGCTCGATTGGAAATTATTCAGCGAGCTCGATGGCACGCTCCTTTCCACCACACAGCGATTCATGGCGCCCTTCGCCAATCGAGATACCTTCACGCAGCTGGCGATCGACCTCGATCGCGACGAGATCGCCAAATTCAACATCAGAGTGGCACCGGAGTGGCGTCTGGAAACGAGCGAGGAATATCATAACCTCGACGCACCCATCCAAGATTATCCGGGCTACGGGTTGACCGAGACCACCACTCATCTGGCACTCAAATACCTCGGAGTGGCGAAGCTCACCTATGGTGTGGCGGTTGACTACCTGGATGGCAAGTATCGGAACGCCCCGATCGATGGAACGTACACGCAAACAGCCATTAATTTAACGATGGCCTACGCGGTGACCCGGCTTTCCTCATTCCATGGCGCCGTCGGGCACACCGAACGTGACCAGGGTGAAAATCAGGGAAACTTGTCTGAAGTGACTGGCAACCTGGGCTACACCAGAGCCGTCAGCGGGAAGACGTCGTTATCCCTCGATTATACGCGCGCGGTAAACAGCTACATTGCCGCCGGGGGATCCGAGCTGGATACTACGGTCGCATTAAAGGTCAGTTATCAGGCGACCTTCAAGATCGGAATCAGCGCAAGCTACCAGCAGGTCTGGTCCGATTTCCTGGCTGACACCATCCCCGGCACCGATATCTTGGGGCGCAAAGACAGGTTGCCGGGCGCGTTCCTCAACGTGAATTATCAGGCGCTGCGCTGGTTGTCGATTCAGCCTTATGCTTATTACCAACGGCGCACTTCCACCCAGGAATTCTACGAGTTCTCCAATACGACCATAGGTCTGCGGATCTTCGCGAAGATGCAGCCGCCGCCTCAGCGCTGACAGCGAGAATTCCCTTCTTCAGGTTCAGTAACAGCGCCAAATTGGGGGGGATGCAGCGCTAATTGCGTCTTGAGATGTTGCGCCAGGCGTAGGGCTAGCGCGACGACCGTCAAAGTCGGATTGGCCTGGCTCGAGGTCGGAAACGTGGCCGCGCCGTTGACATATAAATTGGCGATGCCATGTACGCGGCCGTCTGCATCGACGACGCTCGTCCGCGGATCGTTCCCCATGCGTGCAGTCCCGATGTGGTGCCCACCGTACGCGCCGTAGCGTGTCATTTCGAATTCCACGGTCGAGGGGTCGTAATCGAAGACGCCGACGCTGGATTGACGAAAGTCCTCGCTCAGGAGCTTGAGCGAGCGTTGCACCGTATCGACATCGCTCTGGGTGTAGCGCCAGTCGATATGGATCCGTGGCATTCCAAGGGCGTCGACTTCGGTGCCCAGGCTCACGCGGCTCAAGGGATTTGGTTGTTGTTCCGCGTGGAAATCGAGGCTATAGAGGTTCGCCCTGGACTTGATGATGATGGAAGGGAATTTACGCTCGGCGAACTTGCGGTCCCGGAGCATGTGCCAGGCGAACGCCGCGACATCGGGCAGCCCGGTCGACACGTTGCGCAGATGCTTCAAGCGCGCCGACCAGCTCAGATTCTCCCCGCCATGCAACCGCTTACCGTATTCATAGGAAATGAATGGTTTCGCGAAATACAGGGCAGACAGGATCGCGTTTCGATGCGCGGGGTCGGTGATGCGAGGATGGTGCAGACGCGCAATGAAATTTCCGAGCCGCTGCGCACGTTGCGCGTCCGGCTTGAGTGCCAGACGGCGGCGGCAATAAATGCCTTCCTCGGAAATCTGATACGCATGATTCACTGCATCAAGAGGGCGCGAGATCGCGATCGCTCCGATGGTGCCGGCCAGGTGGCACATGTAATAGCGACCCACCAGATCATGCTCGTTGCCGATGCCTCGCGAATGGACGTCACGACTTGCGAGCAGGAGACGCGCAGTCTCGAGTCCACCTGCCGCGAGCACGAAGTGTTTCGCGCGCGCCGTTAGGTGCTTGCCGCCCAGCGTTTGTATGCGAAGCGATTGCACCTCATTGCCGGCCGCCGTGGCGCAGATGGATGTGACATTGGCGTGCAATAACACGGTTATGTTATGCGCGCGTTGCAGACGGTGGCCGTAGCGCGCCCCGAAATCCGTGGGGCAACTGAAGCGCTCCAAGGTGTCACTGGTGAAATAGGTGCCTTCAAAGCCGTCGATCATCGGCCGATCGGAGTTCCGCAGTGCATCATGCGCCCGGTAGCTGAACTCTCCGGCTTCGCAGAGGCGGTTGGCTTGGACATAGTAGGGGAGCAGCGAGTCGTAGCTGATCGGCCAACCGCTGTTCTCCACGTAGTCGCGGGGTTCAAAATCGATCGGGTCGAAGGGCATGCAGCGCCCCCCCCAAATCGTCGTGGTGCCTCCAAATCGCCGCTCGCGATAACGATTTGGCTCACTATGGAGCTTCTCGTTGGCCACCGTGCCCTTATTGAGGGCATTCGTGTCAGGCTCGCTGTGCAGCCCGCCGGATTCGAGCAGCAGCACCGTCGTCGTGGAGTCGGTGAACTGTAGTGCAAATGCAATACCTGCGGCGCCCGCCCCCACGATGCAAACATCAACGGCCAGCGTTTGGTTATCGAGCCCATCTCGGGCGTCAATGATCACGGGTGAAACTCCTCCGGGCCGGGGGCTGGAACCGTGACGCGGCTCCCAGTTTCCCGACTTGGGTACAGGCACGCTTCCGGGCGTGGGTGGGGTCGTAGATTTGCGTGGGAATTATCTTACAATTTAGATTATAATTTTTACCAATTCGAAGAACGCTCCAATGCAATCGCTCCGCTCGGGATGGTGATTTATGGCGCTCCCCACGTCGCTGCCGCTGTCTATGACCGTCCGATTGGATGATCATAACGTCACTTCATTCTCGCGCGTCGCGGCTGCCTTTGGTACCGATCGTTTTGGATTTGTGATCACGCCCAACGTGGATCACTTGATCCGCTACTGCGATGACGCGTCGTTCCGCGAGCTCTACAGTGGGGCGGACTACGTTCTTCTCGACAGCCGCTTTTTGTCGCATCTCTTGTTAATGGCGAAGCGACTTCGCATGCGCGTCTGTCCAGGAAGCGATTTGACCGCCGAGCTTTTTCAAAAGGTCATCGCGCCGACGGACGGTATCGTCCTGGTCGGTGGCAGCGATGAGCAGGCTGAGTGGCTCAAGAGCCGCTACGGGCTTAAGGATCTGCGTCACTACAATCCTCCCATGGGATTCATCCGCGATCCGAATGCAATGGAAGCCTGCCTACAGTTCATCGAGGCGCAGAGTCCGTTCCGCTTCTGTTTCCTGGCAGTCGGATGTCCTCAGCAGGAGATGATTGCCCAGGCGTTGAAGACCCGCGGTCATGCGAAAGGACTCGCGCTTTGCATCGGCGCTTCGATCAATTTTCTCACCGGTGAGGAGCGCCGAGCGCCGCAGTGGGCCCAGCGTCTCGGCATCGAATGGCTGTTCCGGCTCCTGTACAGTCCGAGCCGGCTCGCCAGTCGCTACCTCGTTCGCGGACCGAGAATCTTTCTGCTCTTGCCGCAGATGCGATTCGACTTCAATCCCCGCAGCCTCGCTTAGCGCCCTGCAGGCGCCGTATTCGATCAGTCACGGTGCGACTGACCTCTCCGTAAACCAGCGCGCTGTCTGTTCCAACGCCGCCTGAGTGTCTCTGAAGCGTAACCCTAGTTCGGATTCGGCGCGCCTCGAGTCGAGCCTGATGTCCTGTCCCATCAGGCGGATCAGTGAAGGCGGAATCGGCGGGGGAATGCGGCGCGCATCGATCTTGAAAATGCGGGCGAGAATCTCCGCGATCTTCAAGGGAGGCGCCAAAATCTTGCCCTCGACGCGAAGCCGCCTGCCGGATATCCGGCTGACGGGCACGGCACGAAGAGCGATCGCGTACTTGATCAGGAACTCGTTCCAGGTCGGAGGCGCGGGGGTCGCCAAGTTGTATACGCGCCCGTCCGTGCGAGGGTCTGCAAGAGAGAGCAGAACAGCGAGCGCTACATCGCCGACGTGGACCAGATTGCAGCACCCATCACCGGCTGCGCCAAGATCCCCCAGGCGATGCGTTAAGAGGAGGCGGGCGAACCTGACGCTCCACTGCTCACTTTCCGGGCCAAACACGCAACCGGGCCGAAATATGACGCTGTGGGGATAGGCCGAAGCCACCTTTTCCGCAGCCACTTTGCTTTCGGAATAGGGGCCGAGGTCGCCTCGCAACGAAGCGCTCTCGTCGACCAGCCCAACCGCACTTCCGTAGACCGACATGGTGCTCAAATGGATGATTCGCGGAGAAGGCGTCAATGTCTTCGCCGCAGCGAAGAGGGCGGTCGCGTTCAGCACGATATCAGCGGCATCTCCGGCGACGCAGTTCACGACCCCGGCGACTCCTTGCATGGCTGAGCGGAGCGAATCAACTTGCGTTGCCTCGACCGATCGTTCCTCGAGGGAGTCTTTGGCCGCGGTGGGCGCCGCGCGAATGCCTCTGATGGGAGTGGCCCAATCGGTCGAAGCGAGCCCGCGGACGACTTCTCGGCCAATGAATCCATTGGCGCCGAGCACCAGGATCGGTTGCTTCATCAAAGTCTCAACACGTTGAAGGTTCCATCCCGAAACGACCGTCGTCGACTATAATCCGCGCGGGATGTGGGTCATGGCTTTTTTTATTCGCTCCCTCAACATCGACCGACATCTTGGCAGGAAAACTACGTGGCCCATGTCATTATGTCAATATTTCCCCGACTCGCTGGAGCGCCACCTATGTCTTCAGACTTCATAATACGCCGGGTGGTCCTGGCGGTGGCGATGGTTGCCGGGCTCGCCGGCTGCGCACCAAAGCCCAAAGTGCTCGTTCCGGCCCCCGCCGGCAACTGGATCTCAATTTTCAACGGCAAGAATCTCGACGGCTGGACCGTAAAAATCGCGGGCGAGAACCTCAACGACAACTACCGGAACACCTATCGCGTGGAGGATGGGTTGCTGAAGGTCTCCTACGATAAGTACGACAAGTTCGATAACCGATTCGGAAGCCTGTTCTACAACAAGAAGTTCTCGCATTACTGGATCCGAGCGGAATATCGCTTCGTCGGCTCCCTGCTCTCCGGCGCACCACGCTGGGCGTACAAGAACAGCGGCCTGCAACTACATTGCCAAGCGCCCGAGACAATGCGCAAGGACCAGCAGTTTCCCGTAACGGTGGAGTTCGACATCGTCGGGGGCTGGTATCTCGGCAGCAAGCCGACGGGCGATGTCTGCCAGAACGGCACGCATGTGTTGATCGATGGTCAACCGCTGAAGGGAAAGTGCTCCAAACTGAGCGATATCACGATACGCGACGACCGCTGGGTCACCGTATGGGCTGAAGTTGATGGAGCGAAGCGGGTGCGGCAGGTGGTGAATGGGGCCCAGGTGGTCGAATACACCGACCTGAGGCTGGATGAAAACGATCCGGATGCTCGGCGGCTGCTGGCATCGGGAGCGGATAAGGTGCTGTCATCCGGCTATATATCGATTCAATCAAACGGTGCCCCCATTGAGTTTCGCCGCATCGAGGTGTTGCCGCTCGATGATTCGACGCCGGCGGACGAAGCGAGACCGTAGCCAATGAGCGACAGTGTTTCAGCGTTCGACAATCTTCCATAATCAGCTTATGCGCGCCCCCGATCCGCAGGTTACCGTGTGCATGGCGACATTCCAGCGCAACGAGCGACTGCGCGCCGTCCTCGGTGATTTGGCGCGCCAGGTGAGGCTTCCCAATCAGGTGGTGGTCGTCGACAACGACCCTGCCGGTGCGGCGAGGCCGGTCGTGGAGGAATATCGGGCCTCCGGTGTGCCGTTTCGGGTCGATTACGACGTACAACCGGTGCCCAACATTTCCATCACGCGAAACCGCACCGTAGAGCTCGCCGCGAGCGAATGGATTGCCTTCATCGACGATGACGAGCGTGCGCCGCCCGAATGGCTGCACGAGCTGCTATCCGCGGCCGAGCGCTATCAAGCCGACGGGGTTCTGGGGCCCGTGGAACCCGATGTTCCGAGCGACGCACCGCGCTGGATCCGCAGCGGTCGCTTCTATGACTTTCCACATCAACCCGAGGGCGCCGTGGTGCCGCTCAACCGCATGCGCTTCGGCAACGTCTTGCTGCGCGCGGATCTCTTGCATAAGGAAGGCGAACCATTCGATCCGCGCTATGGGCTGATGGCGGGAGAGGATATGGATTTGCTGGTCCGGCTCGCTCGTAAAGGAGCTCGGATCGTATGGTCGGAGCGCGCGCCGGTTTCCGAGCCGGTGGAGCCCAAGCGGCTTTCGCTCAAATTCCTGGCGTTGCGGGCTCTGGCCGGGGGCCAGGGATTCGCCCGGTACACGCTGGAGGGCCGTTACCGACCGGTCGGGTGGATAGAACGGATTCTTTTCGTGTTGAAATGCTTTCTACAACTGCTGGTGGCCGCAGTCGGCGTAGTGGTCTCGCTACCCTTCGGGCGCCACCACGTCGCTGCCTGGTTTATCAAGGCGTGCGCGAATTTCGGCAAGCTATCGGCGCTTTGGGGGTGGCACTACCGCCCCTATGCGCGTAAGGCCTGATTCGAGGGATGCACCCGGGCTTTTCGGGGACGTTGCATCGGCCTGAGGTGCATAAAGCTCTTCCGAGAGCGCTCGTGCGAGGGCTGCGCGAGCGCCGCTGCGCGTGAAGTCGTGATCCGCTCCCTCCACTGCGCGCAGGCAGTAGCGATTGCCGAGTTTCTTTTCGGACAGGCCTGTCTGAAGCCGCAGTAGCCGCATGCCGACATCACCTTTCGAGAACAAAAAGACGATGCGGATGCCCCTCGATTTCAGCGCGTTGAGCTCCCATCGCAGGTCCTCCTTCACGCGAATATGCAGGCCCCGGGCCAGGTTGCGCGCGACGGACTGCACCGCCAAAAGCGGTCTGGTTAAATAGATTCGCGCTACGCGCCAGATGCTGATATCGCCAAACAACAGTCTTCGCCATGCCGCGATGGACAGTATTTGACTTAGATAAGCCCCGGGCTTCTGAACGACTTCCCAGGTCTGAACTTCGGCCACATTGACACTTTCCCTCCAGAAGAAGATCAGTGGATTGATGAGGAGAAGCCGATTGACGGCTACTCCAGTCATCGCCGTGCGGAACGCATGAGAAGCGCCCGAGCACACCCCAGCGAGGGTCACCTCGCGCACGTGGTAGTGGGTACGCATGACATCGACGGCGATCTGGATGTCATCAATCGCGCTGCTCGGGAACATGTCGTTCACTGGTTTGCCCGGCTGGGCAGCGCTGTCGCCCAGACCGGAAATATCCATGCGCAGGACGACGTACCCGTGCTTTGCCCACTCGCGCGCGAGCGACACATAGAGACGACGCGGCCCGATGTGATGATCACCGCCTGAGTTCAGTAAAATCACTCCGCGGCGTCGAATTTCGCCTTGGCGTGGAAGCGTCACGATACCGAAGAGCAATGGATCCGACCGCAGCATCGTCGGCTGCTCCGTCAGGGTCGCCGCGGAATCGTCCCGCAGGTACAGCACGGGCTCCCGCTCGGCAGCTCTTGGATCAAGGCTCGCGGTTTCGGCCTCCCCCCATCCGAAGTCCTGGGAGAGCCACCCGTGCACCGCATCGATCATGGCCTTGGGAATCTCGGTCAAATTGGGTGCTCTCATCATCATCGGAACGAAGCCCGGGAGAGCTCGATATTGCGTCCGAATTCCGGCAACGGAGAGAAGTTCACCCCACTTCTGGGCGCCGGGCAGATCATCCCGGTCGATGATCAACGCGTCGGAAATTGGTGGCGCGGACAGCGTTAGCAAATCCACCGCCTGCATTGCCGTCATGGTTCTGGCATTGAGGAAGAATCCACTCACCTCCAGGTGCCCGTCGCCCGCCAGATCGGCTTCGCGCGAGGGCATCTGCGCCGCCTCGGCGGCATGGGTCGACATTGCCGCGGCACGCTCGAACGTGCGCAGTTCCTTGAGGTAGCGGCGGCCGTTGATGATGGGCGCCACTGCAATGAGGGCGCGCACATGTGGGCTGCGTGCCGCCGCAATGGTCGCAAGCGTGGCGCCGAGTCTGAATCCGAGCAGGCAGATACGGTTCACTCCGGCGCGCCGCCTCAATTCATCGATGGCTGCCAAGATGTCTTGCAGCCACGCATCCCACTGATCGGCTGCCGGGGCAAGATCCTCGGAATCGCCAGCACCGCTGTAATCGAAACGCAGCGCGGGTATTCCAAGATCTGCCACGGAGTCAGCGAAGGCGCGAATGCTCAGATGTGCCGACATCGCTTCGAAGCCGAAGGGCTTGCAGATCACAAGCCCGACGGAAGAGGGCGGTCCGCCGGGTCGCGCATGCAGCCAACCGAACAGGCTGCGCTCGCCCGACGGGAAGTAGAGTGGCTCTGATACGGGGTGATTCAATGTCACCGCCCGCTTGTCGTTGAGGCTGGTGCCCCCGGGGCGATTGCTTGTGTCCAACGCATCGTCACATTGAAGCATTCGAACACCGCAGTATCCGTCTACCGGATCGCATCTTTATAGGGCTGGCTTATCTCCCGCCAGGAACCTCGATAGTCTACCCAAAAAAGCAGCGGCTGACCTTTGCGCGTCGCTATCAGACCGATCATTCATCGGGGGGTCATTCATTGGGATAAAGTATTGAGAAATATGGAATTTGGTGCTCTATGAAGTTTAGAGCTCCACCGCTGAACGCGCCGAGTCTGGGTCAAGACGCACGGAATGCGGGGCATTTTGCGTGTATCTTATATTCGGATGAAAAGCATTAGCATATCCGGAACGGGCGGGTTCGCTGGGCTTGCGCCATCGATGGACTCTGCCCGCCAGATTATGGTGAATTTGCATGGCTGAACACTACGATGTGGTGGTTGTCGGCACATCCTTTGCTTCGTCATTTTTTCTCCTGCGCTACCTGGAGCACGCACCGCCCAATGCAAAAATCCTGGTTCTCGAGCGCGGTAATGAAGACACCAAGGCCTGGCAACTTGCCAATCGCCGTCATTCGAGCATCGAGCCCGAGGACGTTTTCGAAAACCAAAACCCGCTGAAAGAGTGGTGGACGAGCCCCGGATTTGGCGGCAATTCAAAGTGCTGGATGGGCGGCACCACGCGGATGATGCCTGGAGACTTCGAGTTGAAGTCGCGCTACGGGGTGGGAACGGACTGGCCAGTCTCTTACGATGATCTGGAGAAGCACTACTGTACGGCCGAGCAAACTATGCTGATCTCCGGCCCCACCGACAGTCCGATGCATCGCTCCATCGCTTTCCCCCTGCCGCCTCATCGCTTTTCAGATCCTGACGTTTTGCTCAAGAAGCGCTTTCCTGATGGCTGGTACCAAATGACCACCGCAAGGGCGAGCGTAGCTACCGGTAAGCGTGGCATCTGTTGCGCCACCGGATTTTGTTCACTGTGCCCGGTCGATGCCAAATTCACTATTCAGAACGGACTTGCGTGGCTCTATAAAGATCCGCGAATAGTGCTTCGATTGCGTTCCGAGGTGCAAACGATCGATACTGCCGCGGGCGTGGTGCAAGGGATCAATTACATCCAGGAAAGCGCGTCCAAGCGCGATACTGGCGACCTATTCGTTCTTGGGGCCAGCGCCCTGTTCAATCCGCACATTCTGTTGCGCTCAGGTTTCGACCATCCTCTCATTGGACGCCGACTGCATGAACAAATGCCTGTCTACGTCACTCTCGATCTGAAAGGTGTCAAGTGCTACAACGGGAGCACGGTATTGTCCGGCCTCGGGTATCTGTTCTATGAGGGTGAGCATCGGAGGGACCATGCAGCGTGCATGATCGAGACGTGGAGCTCGCCGTTTGCCAACCGTCCCGACGACACCCTGCGACTCGAATCCGGACGCTGGAACGAACGAATGATGCTCGGGTTCCTATTCGATGACATCCCCAGTGATTCCAATACTGTGACTGTCAGTCCGGACAATCCCAGATTGGCGCGAGCACACTTCACATCTTATTCGGACTACGCGAAGAAGGGTGCGGAACAGATTCCTCGAATGATCGATAAACTCTCCGACGCGCTGCCCATCGAGCGGATGGTTTCGACCGCCCTCGGGACGAGCGCGGCACACATTCAAGGCACGGTGGTGATGGGCAACGACCCGCGAACGAGTGTCGTGGATTCCCACCTCGTAGACCACAAATATAGGAATCTTCTGGTTCTAGGCGCCAGCTCATATCCGACGGCAAGTCCGGCATATCCGACGCTCACGGTATCGGCGCTTTCGTTACGGGCCGCGGACCACATCTTGGGACGGGACTCCGCTTGATAAAGCGTCGCCGTGTTTTGGTGGGGGCACTAGGTATTGCCGCTACGGCGAGTCTGGGGCTGTGGGGAGCCGATGTTTTTACGGAATCCGAGATCGTTTCCTCCGTGCGCCGACGGCTGGGCTTTTTGAAATTGGATGAGGCGGGTCTGCATGCCTTTGCGAAAGATCAAATCGCCTCGGTCCTCGCGAAGCGTCCCACGTGGTATCGGGTCAAGTTCCACATCCGAGCGATGTTTTCCAAATCTGGCCCGACCTGGGGAGTCTCGACGGACACACGCTCGCGACGGGAGCGGATGGTCGATAACCTTACGACGACTTATCTGCTTTCAAGCGATCTTTTTCTGAATGGGTCAGACGAATCTCGCGTAGTGAGATATGTAGCCCTCTACGATCCAATGCGTGCATGCGACAACCCATTCGCCCGGCCGGTCGTGGACCCCTCCGGGTCGATCGGAAACACGCTTTAAGCTCAGTCCGTCGTGAACCCGATGTTGTTCAGGAAAAAAGCACCCGTGTTATCAGGGATGGATCCACCCGCCCATGTCCATCCGTGCTTATAGCAGGATGTTGCTTGGATGACGTATGTGCCCGAACCCGTTTCGGTGCCCACGATGTTGGGGCTCATGACGTGGAATACCCACGGACCGCTTCCGGTGTAAGGCGGTACCGGGTCAGGCCAGCCGCCTTCGTTGTTGGCGTTTGTGTAGGTATTGGTGGGGATTCCGGGGCCTATGATCGTGGCACAGCCATCAAGGCCTGCGAAGGTCATCGAGTCCCAGCTAGTGACCGTGAAAAGACCATAATACTTCCCGGTCGCCGCAAAAGATCCGTGCACATGAGCAAAGCCATAATTGAGCTTCGAGAACGGGATCTTGCACGTCACCCACTCTCCTATTTTCGGGGTGCAATAATCAAAAACATTAATGTTGCACCAGTGAGCAGCATCCACACCACCTTGCACACCATAGGACCGAAGGATCGGGATATACGATAGACCTCGTGATTCGAACAAATTGTCCATCACCTTGATATCGAAGGTCAGGAAGTTGAATGCGCCGCATTCGAAGTGCTGCACGGGACACAGACACCCGTTGGTGTCTGGTCCTGCACCCCCCCATACCGGCTGGAAGCCGCCTCCGCCTGCGGGAAAGGTGAGTGCAACGTCGTAGGGGCCATTGGCGGGAGCGCCCGTCGTATCATGGAAATTTTGTACGACGCCACTGTAGCTATATTGCGCGCTCTGCGTCTGACTGAATCCCTCGAACATATAAGCGCTCGGGTAAGCGAGCGGTCCTTCATTACCCTGCGAGTCGACGGCGGCAACCGCATAGGCATATACCGTGCTCGGTGCAACGTAATTGAAGTGGTTGCAACCCGTGGCCAGCGTGTCGTTGTAAGACCAGCCGGTGAACGTCACCGGAGATCCCGCGCTCCCGCACGTCTGACTCCAGTTAACGGTGTAGGTTCCCGTGCCGCCGCCACCGGAATTCGCCGTCGTGTATTCGACGATTGTTGTACCGGAAGCGAACCCATTGGCACTCGAGGTGAGTTTCAATCCTGGCAGGATCTTGCCATCCGAAGTTGCCGTCTTGCCTCCGGACACCGCGGTTACCTTAAGAACTCCGCAAGGAGCCCCGAACGAATTCGTTCCCGGCACTATGTAGCCCGTGATGGTGATTGGAGTCGCCATCGAATCGTAGAACGTGCCGTTGCGGTAGATATTGTACTTCGCGACCGGATTGGTTCCGGGTGTCGCAGGAATCCATGAGAGTCCCTGGTAGTCAGCATCTGCCTCGGTGGATGTGGAGTTCGACGATCCCAAAAAGGAGTAAAAACCCTGGGGTCCGTTGTTTGGGCCGCCCTGGTTGATCACCCGCAGATTTGCAGGGGCCGTAAGCGCGCCGCCGCTAAACGTATACGAGGCTGTGCCGACTGCGCTTTGTTGATCGCCGGATGCAGTTGCAATCGCCTTCAGTGTCTGGCTCGAAGATACCGTAAGGGGAGAGCCGTATTGAGCACTCGAGGTCGTTGGGGTGGAGCCGTCTACGGTGTAAAAGATCGTGGCTCCCGAGGTCGCGCAGGAAATGGACACCGTCTGAGCGGCGGTGTACGCGCCGGCACCGGGTGAAAACGTCGGGGTCGCGACGATCGGCGCAGCACCGGCGCTGATCGTGTAAGCGGCGCTCCCGACACCGCTTTGTTGAAACCCGCTCGCGGTTGCCATCGCACGCACGGTTGTTGAGTCGGTCACCGGGATCGCGCCACCATAAATTGGGCTGCTCGTGGTCGGTGTAGATCCGTCTGTGGTGTAGTAGATGCTGGCGCCCGCGGTCGTGGAGGAGATCGTCACGCTCTGCGCGTTGGGATAGTTACCGGCGGCAGGCGAAAACGCGGGGGTCGCGGCGGCGGGAAGGGCGGTCGATTCGCTTGTTCCGCTCGTGCTCGAGCGCGTAGTCGCCGCTCCGCCACCACATCCAGTTAGAATGCCCGTCGTTGCGGTTCCGGCAAAGGCCAGGGAGCTGCTGATGAGGAAACGACGTTGAAGATCAGTCTTTGAATCTTTTTCTTTTTCGCTCGACATTGTGCCTCGCAATTCAGTCCGTGGGTCTGCGCACGGTAATTACATTATGCAAAGCGGCTTCGCGCAACTGTCTGTAATTGCTGACGGAATTGAAATAATCCGTTTGCATTTAGTCTGTAACTATTTGAATATAAACAGTTATTATATCCTCGCTAGGCCGCTAGACACATGCGAGAATCGCGGCTGAGCAAGATCTGCGGCTCAAGATGCTCGAAGGATAAGCCGATTGGCTACCTTGTATGCGAGCATCGACCTGGTATCGTTACGCAGTTTGTCTAATGGTCATTGGAGCCGTTGATCCGCAATGGAGGCGCTAGTCAAGGTACGTCGACGAATCGCCATGCGGCTGCGAGATCACCCGACGCTTTGGAATGCTCTCAACCCGCGCTATCGCGCCGCCAAAGACGCTATCAACGAACTGCGGTTGCTGCGTTCCTTCCGGCACATGACCTATGATGCCTCGCGCGGCAACGACTATGTTCGACAGGCAATCGAACGCGGCCCACCCCTAGCAATAGGCAAGATAGGATCGCTGGAAGCCGAAGCGTTGACCTGCTACCTTCGGGGCAGCGATTACCCGCCGGAGTTGCGCCAGCAATTGCTCGTGAACGTGGGGATCCATCCCGCCGATCGCGCTCACCTCGACTCATTCTGCAAATTCTTTCTCGAGGCGATAGACACGTTCGACATCCTCGCCGCCTGGGGACATCCAGGCGAGTCTGAGATCATCAATCGCGTCGCGGATCGGCCGCTCGTGCGCCTGCGTTCTTTCGAGTCCTGGCGGCACCCTCGGCCCTGGTCCGCCGCTCTCGCCGGGAAACGGGTGCTGGTTGTTACGCCTTTTGCTCAGAGCGTGTTGTCACAATTTCGTCGTCGCGAGCAAATTTGGCGCGACCAGACCATCCTGCCGCCGTGCGAGTTGCGCACCGTGAAAATGCCGCTGAGCCCGGGGCTGGTTCCGCCCGTACACCGTGATTGGCGCGAGCGCTACGACGCGGTGGTCAAGGAATGCGATGCGAGTCCTTATGACGTGATGCTGGTCGGTGCCGGCGGTCTTTCCGTGCCGCTGGCGGCTCATGCGAGAGCGAGCGGCCGCATCGGGTTCCATCTCGGTGGCCACACCCAAATATTCTTCGGGGTCTATGGCAAGCGCTGGGACCGTGACCGTTTGCTTGCAGGCCTCCAGACTGCTGCGTGGGTAAGGCCGAGCGGTGACGAAGCGCCACCTACGGTCGTCAAGGTGGAACAAGGATGTTATTGGTAGAGCGCTGAGCTTAGCGCATGCATTTGCGGAGCAGGAAGATAATACCCGCAAGGTTGATCAGTTCGCCGACGATCATGCCGATCAGCACGCCGGGCGCACCCCACCATCCCAGACCATACCACATGAGGACGACCGCGATCGCTGTACTCACTCCAACCTGCCACGCGAGTGATTTTAGGCGGCCCATCGCAACCAAGGCACATTGCAGGATGTCACGACATAATCCGATGACGATCACGCAGCCCCATAGCATGAGCAGCCGATCAAGATCGTGAATATTCTTGTGTAGGATGTCCACGACAAGCCAATGCCGCCCGATCCATATGCTCAGAAAGTAGGCGAACTGCAACAGACTTACCACGAGCATGAACTTGAGCAAGCGGCGAACGAGTCTATGTAGGCCGATCTGGGCGTACCACCCGGGAGCGGTCGGACTCAGCAGAGAACCGACACCGGTCGTCAGTATGACCGCGGGCATCAATAACAGACGCGTTGCATTCACATCGGCGACCGCAGTCAGATTAAGCCGGGTCGCCAGGAAATAGCTGTAACTCTGACCGAGCACCCACCATATGACCGAACCGGTCAGCGACCAGACTCCGAGTGCATGAATCTGGGGCCAGATGGACACCTTGCGTCCTTCGTCCCAGACTTGGTCCTTGCCAAGCGCTCGATGCGCCTGGGCCGCGCCCACCCATCCAGCTACCGCCAATGCGAAGGTAGCACCAACCACGACATTGGTACCAATGGATATGGCCACGGCCACACCGGCAAGCAACGTCACGGCATATGCCGTATCTGCGCCAAGCAACGCCTGCGGCCGGAAATACATCAACAGAACGCTGCGCAGATATTCGCGTCTCAACGCCGCCCAAACCGCAAGGATCCCCGCCGCCACGACCCACGCCAGCAGTCCGTCCATCAGCCCCAAGACATAGCCGAGGAGCGGCACGAGCATGAGCGGAATGGCTCCTGTCCGCAGCACGCGGCGCTGGACTCGCTTCACGGATCCAATGGCTTGCCACCGTTCCTCCGTCGGAATCTTCGTCGCCAAGATGGCCAGCGGGCCCGTCAGATAGGAATTGTGCACCGAGATCATGAGAATCAATGTCGACTGCACCAGCACGTATAGCGCGTAATCATGATCGCTTGCATAACGAATCAAGCTGAACCCGATCAGAAAATTTGTGACCGACAGCACCACCTGATCGAAGATCGCGATGCTGAATGGGCGTAATGATCGGCGGCCGAAGCTTGCACTCATCGATGCACTGTTTGAGGCGCCGGGTAAAGGAGGCGAGTTTGCGCGCATGCAGTGGGCGTTAATCCGCAAACTTCGATAAAAGTTCGATGTAGGCCGATTGGTAGTAAATCCCGGGTTCAGTGATGGTCCACGAACTTTCAGGCCATCCTACATTCCAATCTCGATACGATTTTTGAGCAGGCTGCCCGGCCGGCGGGGAAAGTGTTTTGGGGACGCCGTCGCGCACGGCAAAGACATTTGGTCCAGCGGGTACATATCCGGGTGCCGGACCGCAAGCCGAACTGACCGAGTCGCTCCATCGGGAGCCATGCGTGAACCAGGTGTGGTAGATCTCGTTCGCCGATCGTGTTGCGCCGTAGCGGGACATGTTACTCAGGTAGACCATGCCCAGCGGATTGACGCCGTGAAAATAGTGCAATATCTCGAGGGCGCGGATTCTGTAGGTATCCGCATTGGCGGCGTCAAGTTTATAAGTGAGCACGTCAAGATTGGAATTTCCGTAATCCGCGCGAGGATTGTTGCTGCCCCAATGGTATTGGGCGTCGTGCATGTAAGCCCGGTAGAGATCATCCTCGGGCGAAAAGCCGTAGATGTGGTTCCCGGCGCGCACATCGCTGAGCTTGTCGGATCGAATCGTCTGCCGCATCTTCGGATCGACGTTCGGCAAGGTGGTGAAAAAAAGAAGCGCTTCGCCCTGCTCGGGGTTATAGCGAGACCATCCCATGTCGCGGTAGGGCTTGAGCTCCCGATAATGAGCGGCGACGTAATTTGCGTACTCGATCTCGTCGGTGATGGCGAAGAGGTAAACGGCCGCTACGACCGCCTCGGAATTTTGTTCTTGTTCGTTCCAATCGGCATGCCCCGCGCGGACAGCTCCCGTATCGCACTGGGTCTGCTTGCTTCCGATGCTCTGATAATTTCTCCACGCAGCTTTGGCGCGAGCGCGAAGCAGGGCAGATTCCGCTGCTAAGGCTGGTGTGGACGCGAACACGAAGGAAGCATGGGCGAACATCCCCGCAACCGCGATCGTCGCCGACGTGCAGCTAGGCACATAGAAGCGCGAGTTTCTGTCGGAGCTCGGTGGAGCGGCGAGCGCATCGACGATCTCGCCGACTTTCAGCGCCGCACTGCCGTCGGGATATTGCATTCTCTTGAGCCAGTCAGTTTCCCACCTGACCTCGTCAAGAACGTCTGGAATTCCGTTGCCGGATTCAGGAATGTTGAAGTCGTCAGTGAAGACGGTGGGGGTGTCCTGATATGCGGTCAACAGCTGGTGCACGGCAGGCGCTGCGAAAGTGACGTATTTGTTGGTATCACCGGCATCAAACCAGCCGCCGGTTAAGTTTCTGATCTTGCCGACGTTGTCTCGATCCGTTACATCGCGAGCCTCCGTATCCTGCCCCGGACCGATGTACGCGGGTGCATCCTTCCAGCACTCCTCCGCGAAGGGCGGTTGCTTGGCGAATCCGCTGCGCTGGTAGAAATACATGCGCATGGCCGCCTTCAGGACGTTCTTGTAGACCTGCTGATCGATGCGGAAGATCGCCGATCGCAAGTTACTGCTCTTATCGTAGATGTAATAGGTTCCGGGCGTCACGACACTGGAAAAGTCGAACCACCAGCCGCTGTCGCCCGAAGATGCCTCGATGGCCCCATTGTTCCACGGCGTCAAAGTTCCCGAAAAGGCAACTCCGCCATCACTGACCCGTCGCACTTGGTAGCTGTTTCCCGGCACAAATTTTTGCGCGTTGTCATAACCCACGTGTGGGTTGCGTATCACCGCCACCTTGGGATCGTTTGGCCGATAGCCAAATTGGTCCACCAGTATGTTCGCAATGGAAGGGATTGCAGCTGCCGCCCCGGGAGGTGTGGCAGGCAGCGTCTCGGCGGCATGACCATCGAAGCCAACTATCATCTGCAACAACAATGTGGCGATATAGGTTCTCGCGCCCATTCCTTTGCCTCCAGATCGCCCAGGTGATGGCAATGTTATCGGCCGGTGCGGGCGGGATGGCACGAGACACGATCTTTCGGCACACGCTACAACGATTGGTGCGGTTACGGCTGCGACGGCGTTCGCATTGTCGGGTCTAAATTCCTAAAAGGCGCCATCCCCGACCCCTTCTTAGCGCGGGAGTTATGAGTGTGGCATGCTAGCGCGGTTTGGGATTCTGTAAAACTACGGGCCACAATCGAAGGTGATTGCATCATGATATCGCAGGAGTGTACCCCAACCAGGCGGTTCGGTTAGCTTCGAATGGTCTCGATCTCAGGACCTGTGCCGGTCCGTCGCGGCAACCGCGGCGCAAAGGCCAAATCCAGACGTTCCGGTAATCCCGCGCTGATTTGGCTGCTTGCGTTCGCCATCTGGGTTCGGATCATCTACTCAACGGTCGACTTCAATGGTTTGACGACGCCGACCTCGGACCCCAGCGTGCAGGCTGCACTCGCGACGCTTGCGCCAGATCCGGTGGGCAGAGCGATCAAGATCTCACTGATCCTGATTGGCGCGCTGGTTGCCCTAAGCCACATCGGCGAGGCCCGCGCGCTCTTGCGGCGGATGAACGTGTTTTTCCTTATCTTCATGGTGCTGGCATTGGTCAGTGTGACCTGGTCATTTGACCCCGGCTCCACCGTCGCCAGATTTGCCTCATTTGCGGCAACAGGACTGATCTGCTTTGCGTTCTGCCTCGTCGGATGGCATCGCAACCGCTTGCAGGAGGTGGTTCGACCGGTCTTGACCATCCTTCTGCTCGGATCGCTCGTATACATCGTCATGGAGCCGAATTTGGCGCTCGACTTCGACGGTGCCGGGTACCACGGACTTTCGTCGCAAAAGAATCCATTTGGCGAGCTTTGCGCGTTTGGAACCCTGTTTTGGATGCACGCGCTGATTACCGGGGAATCGAAAATCTGGAAATCTATTCCGGGCGCCGCACTGGGATGGACTTGCCTGTGGCTATCGAAAAGTGCCACCTCACTGCTGGCCACTGTGTTCGCTTCCTGTTTCATGCTTCTTTTATTGCGAACCTCGCCGGCCATGCGTCGATATACCCCCTACCTCGTCACCGTATTCGGCTGTCTGGTGATTGCGTATGCACTCGCGGTTTTGCAACTGGTCCCGGGTCTCGCGACGATATTGCTGGGCCCGATCACCGCCGTAACCGGCAAGGACATGACGTTCACCAACCGTTCCATGATCTGGGACATCATCAAGGAACATATCCAGTTTCATCCTCTGCTCGGCACGGGTTACGGCGCCTATTGGACGGGGGCCATACCGACCTCTCCGTCGTATGTATTCTTGTCGCGGATGTATTTCTGGCCGAGCGAGGCCCACAACGGTTATCTAGACATCGTCAACGATTTGGGTTTTGTCGGGTTGCTGTGTCTGCTCGCCTACCTCATGGTTTATGTTCGGCAATCGCTGCAGCTGTTTAAGATCGATCGCCCTCAGGCGGCGCTGTATCTCGCGCTGTTCTTTCAACAAGCGATGACGAACCTGTCCGAAAGCTGCTGGTTCTCTCCCATGGGGATATTACCCATCGTCATGATGACGCTGGCAACCTGTACTCTGGCGCGAGCTTTGGTTGATCAGCGGTATGGAGGCACATTGCGGAGCTCCGCGGTCGCCCCAGGTCCAGCGCGGCCGATGACGGCGCGAGGAGGTCAGTTGCGCGCGAGAAGATGACCACGGCAAAAAAAAGGCCGCGCCTCAGGCGCGGCCTCGAACCGGGGTCCAATCCGTTCAAGATCGGATGGACCGGCTATCTGGTTCCCTCGTTAGTTGGTGGTCCAACCTAGATTGTTGACGTATATGGTCGTGCTGGTCGGCTGGTCGTGCATACCGAGATTGACCTTGTACAGGGCAGTTCGCTGCTCGACCATCGACTCGCTGGGTACATTGGTGGAGGCCGAGATCCCGGGGCCCGCCACCGTATAGGTTCCGAGACCGTTGCCTGGCGGCTGACCGTTGTTGAAGGTGACGCCACCGGGCGTGCCGACAATATAGGTACCCGCAGGTATGCCCGGGCCGCTAATGAATCCGCCAGCATCGACTCCTACGCCGGATTGAATGCTGGTGACCGTGAGCTGGCTCCCGGACAAAGAGGCAGTGAAGTTGGTGTATCCCAGCGACAGTGCGGAAAGCGGGACTTTGCAGGTTACCCACTGGCCCACCACGGGCGTGCAATACGAAGACAGGTACACCCAAGCCCGCGGGTATACGTCTCCCGGCGGCAGGCGCGAGATATGAGCGATGAAAAATGGGTGGCTCGTGTCGCTCACTTTCACGTCTAGCGTGAGGTACTTGAAGCTGCCGAGCTCGAGGTCATAGACGGGCGCCAGCGGCGGTACGGTATAGGGCTGGAAGCCACCTCCATTGGGATACGTCAGCGAAATGTCGTATGTCCCGCCCTGGGGATTTCCCGCGGTAGACTGCCAATTCTCCTCGATCCCGTAGGAATAGTCGCTATCGGTCTGGGTGGACACCCCGTCACGATAAAAGTACACGGAAGGATAGGCCATCGCGCTCTCGTTACCCAGACTATCGACCGACGTAACTGCGTAGCTGTAGATGGTCGCGGGTGCAGTAAACGAGGGCACCGTCGCATTGTTGGCCGATGCGTCGGTGTAGGTGGTCCCAGTCACCGTTGCGTGCAACGATCCGTTGCGATAAATGCGATAGGAAGCCACCGGAGCGGGGCCGGCGGATCCTGGCGACCACGAGAGCGAGATGCTGTTGGTGGTTTGTCCCGTCATCAACAGATTGGCAGGAACCCCGGGACCAGCGCCACCACTGGAACCATCACCCGTCACCGTCACCGTTGCGCTGCTCGGAGTGCCAAGCACAATGCCATTGGTGGGCGCCGAAAGAGTGACGTGGAAGGTCTTGGTCCCGTTGAACGGCGATGTGTTGCTTACGGGCACCGTAAAGCTCTTGGATGTGGCGTCACCGCTCTGCCATTGCAGGGTGCCGGTGGTCGATGTGTAATCGATCCCAGCGATCGCGCTGCCATCGCTGGTCGCATACGTCACGCTGAACGCCCCGCTCGAGCCGCCGCTGCGGTTGACCGTCACCGAAAGGGAGCCCGCACTCTGCAGCACGGTGTAGCTCGACTGTGACAGTTGCGGGCTGCCGGGGGCAGCGGCTGCCGAGCCGACGATGTTGACTGTCGTGCTGCTGGGCGTACCCACGCTCGCGCCGCCGCTCGCGTTGGCCAGCGACAGGACGAAAGATTTGTCACCCGCGAATGGAGTCGCATCGTGGAGCGGTACAGCCAGAGTCTTGGGTGATGTATCCCCGCTTGCCCAGGTCAGCGTGCCACTCATGGGGGTGTACTGCACGCCGGCAGCAGCCGTTCCGTTAGAGGTCGCATAAGCGACTGCAACCTCGCCGTCGCTGCCCCCGCTGCGGTTGACGGTCAGCGTGGCGGAACCGGCCGTTTGCGGAACGCTGGTGCTGGGTGCCGCCAGCGCGATAGTGCCCGATGGCGCATCGCCATTGATGCTAACGGTGGCCGTACCCGGGTTGATGATGGTGGCCCCTCCCGTTGGATCGGACAATAGGACGCTGAAAGCCTTGGTGCCCGAGAAGGGGGTGGCGTTGCTGATGTCCACGGAGAACGTCTTTGGCGTCGCGTCCCCATCGGACCACTGTAACGTTCCTGTCGCCTTGGTGTAGTTCCCAGGCGCGGAGGCGGTGCTGTTGTCAGTGGCATAGGAAGCGGTGACGGCGCCGTGGCTGCCGTTTACTCGCTTGACGGTCACGACCACGGAACCGGCTGCCTCATTGACGACATAGCCATCCGCCGAAAACTCAAGATTTCCGGCGGGGAGGGAGTCATCGCCGGTAATGGTGACGGACGCGTGGTCCGGAGTACCCAAAATAGCTCCGCCAGCGGCGTCCGATAGCAAGACTTCAAACGTCTTGCTGCCGGAAAAGGGCTGTGAGTTGCTGATGGGGATCGAGAACGTTTTCGTGGAAGTGTCGCCGTCGGACCACTGCAGCGTGTGAGCTTCCGCAGTGAAGTTGGTGCCCGTGGCGGTGTCGGTGGCTGTGGCGTATTTGGCGCTGACGGCGCCAGTGGCTCCGCCCGTCCGGGTGACCCCGACAGTCAAAGTGCCGGCGTCCTGCGCTACCGTATAGCTGCCTTCTGTGAACTGAAGCGTTCCCGCAGACTCCGATTTGTCGCCGATAATCTCCGCCGTCGCAATGCCGGGCGTCGCGACCGCCAGTCCTGCGCTCGGAGCCCATAATTGAACCTGAAATGACTTGGTCCCCGAGAAGGGAGTCACTTTGCTGATCGGCACCGAAATGGTGCGCGGGGTAGAATCGTTTTCAGCCCAATTTAGGGTGCCTTTGGTAAAGGTATAGTCGCTGCCGGCGACCGCGGTTCCCGTACCCGCGACAGTTCCGTAGACCACGCTTGCTGCCGCTAGCGCAGAGCCGGTGCGTTGGACGGTGAGTGATATCGAGCCGGAGGCCTGGCCTGCCGAGAACTGGGTCGATGAAAAATCGACGGCAGCGGGGCCGGAGGGAGCAGCGGAACTATGCTGCGTCGCAGAAGCAGTTGTGGAGGCAGCGGAGCTGGCGCCGCTGGTGGCCGCTGGATTTGGCGCACTCCCGCTACAGGCAGTGATCAGTAACGAAAACGTCACCGCCAAGACCGCCGCAAAAGACCCTGATCGCTTTACTCGCATAGTCGCTCCGTCTCGTTTCAATAACTGAAATGGCGGCTCTGTCGTCTGCCAGAGCTGCGGGATGGGCGTGATTGAAACGCTAGGTGGACGGTTGAGTAAAATGTCGGCGATCGGCAACGTGCGCGTTGAGCGACATCATCATCGCGAGCACGGCATTTTTCGCCGCTCGAGGGATAATTATTGCAATTGAACGGTCGGTTTAATCGAGAGTTATCATTGCTCTCGCGCTGTTTCTTCCCGCGCAGTCGCGGACCGCTTCAAACAAAGCAATTTCTACGGCGATCTTTACTTCTCTCGGTCCGTCCTGACCCAGCCTTGGGCGCGGGGTCGGAGTATGGAGAGAACTCTCCAGGTCAAAAACAGCGGCACTCGCGCGAGATCGAAGATTCCGCGGGCGCCGATGCCGCTCAGTTGCCAGCCCCGAAGCACGTATGCCAATAAGCTGAAGGCGCATGCCAGTGCGAGCCAGACCCATGCCACATTCGCGAGATTCCAATGGACAGCGACCAATGCGCCGGTGATCAGCAGACCCACGTTCAGGGTGACGTACGACAGCGGCAGGACCAAAAGATCCAGCGCCAGATCGAGGCACACCCGATCAGCGCGGCGCAACGCCGTGCGCAGCAACGGCAGTGTGCGGGATCGGATCATCGCGAATCGACCGTCCTCCCAGCGCCGCCGTTGGGTGCTGGCGACTTTTTCGTTGGTCACCATCTCGGCGTCGGAGTGGGCTTCGTCGGCATAAGCCACGCGGTAGCCGGCAAGGCCGAGGTCGATGCCGAATTCGAGATCCTCCGTGAGTGAGTACGCCTGGTAGGGCACCCGCTTCAGAAGCTCGTGCGTCACGCACCATCCATTGCCGCGGATCCCGCAGGACAGTTTGAGCCGCTCACGCGCGCGCGAGCGCACGATGTGAAACGCCGCCTTCGCGATGGTGATGAGGCGGGTGCGCCAGGACGCCATGGGATTCAAGATGCCGTAGTGCACCTGGATCGCCTGGACGCCCTGCTCGATCCGACCCGCAAACGCCTCCAGTAGATTGTTCGAGACTTCGGCATCGGCGTCGATCACGGCCACCGCATCCGCCCAGATCCGCTCACGGCTTGATCGGAACGCAAAGGCCAGGGCATAACCCTTGCCGCGAAGCGTCGGATCGTGGCGTTCGAGCACCTCGGCGCCCGCACTTCGCGCGAGCATTGCGGTCGCATCCGTACAGTTGTCGGCCACCACCAGCACCCTGAACCGATCCGCGGGCCAGTCGATTTTGCGAAGGCTCGATACCGTGCGCTCGATGACCTCGGCCTCGTTGTGCGCGGGAACGATGACATCGAATCTCAACGTTCTCGAACTCGGTCTGATGGGCTGTGCCCGTGCCGAGAGGATCGTAAGCCCCAGGAGATAGGCGCTGGCCAGCACGGCCGGCGCCGCGAGTGCGATCAACAGTATATACGTGGCGTAGGTCATCGACGATCGCATGTCTCGAGGTCGAGCCGCACCAGATGGCGCCGCAATCTGACCCGAGCGTTCAGAAGTGGTTAATCACGGCGCCGAGAATGCGCGATTGCGTGGTCGCAAGCCGCCGCAGCATATCGCTCGTGTCCTTGAAGGACGTTCTGTTGGGCACGACTCAACAGCAGCACTCGACCGGCGAGCGTCGCGATTGCGAGGCCATCCGCGTAGCTTTGGATCGGGGGCGTATCCAGCACCACGAACTCGTAACCCTTGCGCCAATCCTGCAACAGCTTCTCGAATCGACCGTCGGATAAAAGCTCGAGCGGATTCGAGGGAACCGCCCCTGAAGTCAGCAAGGACAGTTGCGGCAGGCCCTCGACCGGATGGACCATGGCTTTCTGGCCTTGCGATATCGCGTCCGTCAATCCGATTCCGTTGGCGGTGCCAAAGAGCACGTGCTGGGAAGGCTTGCGCAGATCCGCATCGACCAGGAGGGTGCGCCTGCCGAGCTGCGAAAACGCGATGGCGAGTTCGGCCGCCAATTGCGAGCGTCCCTCTCCCACACCGGCGCTCAGTAGGGCGATGGTGTTGGCCTCCTGGCTCACATCGCTCAATAACAGAAGTTCGGTGCGCAGCGCCCGGATCTTCTCGCTGCGAGCGTGGTCCGCATCGTGAGCGAGGATGAGCCGGGGCCCCGGCTTGACCTTTTCCCCCTCGCGCAGGATGACCTGACGGTTTGCGGCGACTCGTCGTATGGCGTTTTCGATCAGGCCGCCGCGTTCCGAGGATCCCTCTTTGGGCATGGAGCGGCCCAAGGCCTCGTCGACATGCTCTTGCGTCAGGAGACCCAGACGCACCGCGGCCTCGCCGAAACTCAAATTGTCGGTGCGCATCAGATCGTACACACTGTGCACCCCGTCGGAGGACAAATGAAAACGCGCGAGTAAGGCCGCGTCCGCAGCGTCTTCGTCGCCTTTCAAGACCTCCTTGGGAGTCTGCGCGTTCATGCCGAACCCGTCGTGAACTCAATGGCATCGAACTCGCTCAACACCGGCACACCGAACACCCGCTCGAAGTCGTCGCGGCAGCGCACTCGGCGATTGAATAGGAACTCATACACGAAAGGTGCCGCCACGCCGATCAGCAAGCCCGCAATCACCCCCAACAGCATCAGTTTGACCTTGTTCGGCTTCGTCGCCTTAAGCGCCGGAACGGCGCGGCTGATGAAGTTGATATTGGTGGCGTGCTCGTCGGAGGCGAACATGATCTGGTCGTATCCGTCCAGCGCGCGTTTGTACACCGACTGCGCCGATTCCAACTCGAGCATGTACTTGGTGCCTTCATCCTGGAGCTTGCGCACGCCCAGCACTTTCTGGCGCTGCACTTCGACGGCTGCCGCCAACTTCCTTTCGAGCTCGCGGGCCGCCGTCAATTCCGAGGAGGCATAGTTCGAATAGCTTGCCGTCTCATTTGCGAGGGAGTGACGCGTGGCGGCGATCTGATTCTCCAGCTCGATGACCTTGGGGTGCGCTGATCCCATGGTGGCGCGTAGCTGAGCGAGCTGGGTATTTTGTTCATCGAGCTGTTGTTTCAGCTTCTGGATCAGCTCCGAACCGAGCACGGCCGTGCTCGAGGCTTGGTCCGAGCCCGCAGCAACTTCCGCCGCGCGGCGCCGGTTCTGTGCCTCTTGATAGCGCTGTTCGAGGCTCGCCAACAGGTCGGCCTCGACGTTGTTGGCCTGCGTCTCGGCGTCGGTTACGCCCGTCCGTTGGCGAAATGCCGTTACTTGATCTTGCGCGATGCTGACTTTTTGTTTCAGCTCGGCGAGCTCCTGGGCGTAATTCTTGGCTCTATCGCTCGCGGGACCGGACATGCGCGCGCGCTGCTGTGTGAGGTAAGTATCGGCGACCTCGTTCGCTATCTTGGCCGCGAGCACGGGATCTCGGGCGGAGGCGTTGATGTATATCAATTGGCTGCCGAAACGACCTTGCTCGATATCAAGATCTTTGGCGAGGACATCCTTCACCCAGTTGCGCAGCTCCCCGGCGTCGCCTCTGTACCCAGACGTGTAATACGGATCCGAAGCAAGCTTCAGCTTATCGACCACCGGAAGCAGCGTTTCGCTGCTCTCCATCAGCTCGATCTCCGTCGAAATGTACGTCGCCACCGGTCCGGTGATGATGCCGCGAGCTGCCAGAGGATCGGGGGATTCGTAGTTGACCATCAGCGTCGCCGTGGCCGTGTAGGTCTTCGGCACCAGCTTTATGACCACGGCGGTGACGACCACGATACCGATCGCGATGGCGGCGGCCATCCGTCGGTAGGCAGATAGGATGGCCCAGACTTGGGCCAATGACATGCCTGCCTGCGCCTCCTCTTGCGGTATCTCGGGCGGCAGTTGCATTGGCGGTGGTACTACCGCCTCGGTTCGACCGGCCGCGAGCACCGGTAGGTTCCTGGGAGACCTCAAAAAATGCTCTCCTTCACGTGGATCACGTCGTCGGGCTTGACAGGGTCATTCAGTTTCGCCTTGACGGTCACGTACCTCCCGTCGGCCGCCATCCGCTTGATATCCACGCGGCGCTCGCTGCCGCGCGGCGTGACGCCGCCTGCGCGGGCGATGGCTTCGATGACCGTCATGTCGGGCTCCACGCGGTACTTGTTTGGGCTGGTCACTTCGCCGTAGATGTAGAATTGCTCGGCACGCGGGATGAAGATCGTGTCGCCACCACGCAGTGCATGGCCCGGTATCGAGTTTTGGACTACGTCCAAGTTCTTAGTGTTGAGTGGATAGCGCTGCACCACCCCTGTGGAATCCGAACGCAAGAGGTAGATCACATCGGAACCGGTTTCCAGTGCGCCGCCGGCTTGAGCCAACAGATCGAAGATTGTCATGTTGGACTCGATGGGGTAAATGCCCGGTTTGCCCACCTGACCCAGCACGCTCACACGTTGGCTGCGCGACACCAGCACCGCCAGGGTCACGTGCGGGTCGACTAGAAAATGCCCGTTCTTGAGCGCTGCCTCGATTCTCTGGCTCGCTTCCGATGGCGATAATCCGGCAACCTGGACGGCGCCTGCCAGCGGTACGGATAGCGTCCCGTCATCGGCCACGTAGGCGGTCGTGTTCATGTCCGGCTGACCGTAAACTTGGAAGTTGACGCTGTCCCCGGGGCCGAGTTGTATGATCCGGGATAAAGCCTCGCGTTGGGCAGCTGGCACCTCGTTGGGCTGTAGAGATTGCCCGTAGCTCGGGCACAGCGCCAAAAGTGCCCAAGCGAGCATGCAGAGTCCCGAAAAGCGAGCCATCCCTCTAATAAACACGCCAAGCCTCCGGCAAAAGCCCGCTCTGGGCCCATTTTGAGTCAGGCGCCTATCTTACTATCGGACAAGGCCGGATGCTTCTCGTCCAGAGTGACAAAGTCGCCAAATGTGACGGGGAATGCAATCAAATCGAGTGCGTCGAAGGGCTCGGAGGCCAGTTTTCCGAGAACCACGTCAGGATGAGGGAGAAATCGAGGGTGTTCACGCCCCGAATCCAATGGGGCAGGCATCACGGATTGTTCCATGTGTCCGCCCTCCCGGCCTGACGCCGGGCGCGCCTCGGGGCACCATGCCGCGAGATCGACCTCAATTGGGGCATGGAAAGCACGATGGCATTGCGAAGCGATCAGCACGACCTATCGCGGGTAGCCTGCGTATGCCGCAAGCCGACCCATGAGGGGTGGTGCTGTGGGAAGAATGTTAAGATGTGAAACCCAGGTGCGATTTCAATTTGTTTATCGACGCCCCCGATGCAACCAGTCTTAGGTGTGACGAACGCCTCGGCGAGGGCAAAACGCGCGGGATATCTCTAAGCGGCTTGGGCGTCCCCAATAAGAACTTCTAGGAGAAAATCAGTGCGACTGTCACCCGGCGCCAATTTGTACAGCGGCATGACCGAGGGCGGCTTGTGCCAACGACCGTAGCGCGCCTCAGCAGAGCTCTGATCCGTGCTCTACCGCTCTACAACGGAAAGGGACGCATCATCGATCGTACGCCCTTGCGCCGGCTGAGATTTCCCGAGGCTACCCTTGATGTGCACACCTCCGATGGATTCAATATCAAGGTGCTGCCCAATGACCTCATAGGCCGACACATTTACCTCACCGGGCGATTCGATCGCTGTGTGGTTGACGCCCTGGTTCAGTTCGCGCGACCAGGCGCCTGCCTCTGGGACATCGGGGCGAATATTGGATATGTATCTTGCGCCTTTTTGGCGCGCGTGCCTGGATCCAGGATTTTGGCCGTCGAGCCGCTGGTCGATGTCGCGAAGATATTGCGTCAGAACGTCGCCCAATTCGGCTTGTCCCGTTCGACGGTCCTTGAGGCGGCAGTCAGCGATCGGGTGGGAAATGGCAGCATAGTTAGCGTGGACGGCAATCTTGGCATGTCCCACGTAGCCGAGGTAGGCCAGGGGCAACCGACAGAATTCATCGATTTCCATGGATTGTTGGCTGCGGCAGGTCCGCCCGACGTGATCAAGATCGATGTGGAAGGCCACGAGTTTGCCGTGCTCACCGGAATTGCGCCTGCTATCGAAAAGCATCGTCCGGCCGTTATTGTCTTTGAGCATCACCGCGGTGACCAACCGCCGGATCAGCGAATAGTGGAGATTTTTTCCTCCCTTAAGTACGACTTGCGGCGCATCTGGCGGCGCTGGAGTGGGTGGAAGCTTGGACCTGCGACGGGGGATTTTGAGCGCGGTTACGAGCCGTCCGAGGATTTCGCCGCGGTCCGCCGGGATCTTTGATGGCAAATTCAACGTCCGAGCCGTATCAAAACGCGTTGCGATCCTTGATCACGAGCAGCGCCGTCTTCAAGATGATCTTCAAATCCAGTCCGAGCGACCAGTTGTCGAGGTAGTACAGATCGTACTGCACGCGCTTTTGCATCTTGTCGACCGTGCGGGTCTCGCCGCGAAGGCCGTTGACCTGCGCCCAGCCGGTGATGCCGGGTCGCACCTTGTGGCGGATCATGTAGCCGCTGATCAGCTTGCGGTATTCCTCGTTGTGCGCGACCGCGTGCGGACGCGGGCCCACGAAGCTCATGGTGCCCTCGAGCACGTTCAGAAGCTGCGGCAGCTCATCGAAGGAGGTCTTGCGCAAGAACGCCCCCAAGCGCGTGACGCGATGATCGCGCTCCTGCGCCTGGGCGACCACCGGGCCGTCTTCGCAGACCGTCATGCTGCGAAACTTGTAAACCAGAATCTCCTCGCCGTTCAGGCCGTAGCGGCGCTGCTTGAAGATGATGGGGCCGGGTGAGGAGAGCTTGATCGCAGCACCCAAGAGCACCAGCGCCGGCCACACCAGAAGCAGCACCGCGATCGCGAGACCCACATCGAACGCGCGCTTCCAAAAGGCGCTGATGCCGTGAAACGGCGAGTCGCAGATCGACAATACCGGCATGCCGTTGATGTCGACGGAACGGGCCTGCATGAGGTCGAACGCGAAAATATTCGGCGCGAAGTAGATCGAGGCGGTGCTGTCGCGCAGCTCCTTGATCAACTCCTCGACGCGCGGCGTGGTCGCGATCGGCAGTGCCAGATACACCCGGGTGATCGAGTTTCGGCGCACGAACTCCGCGAGCTCGCTCGGCGTGCAGCTCGAGATCACCGGATGCTCCATGCCGTCGAGCATGCGGTCGGCGCTTCGAAAATCCAAAAACCCGAAGAACTGGCCGCTCCCGCGGCTGCGGGCGATGCGGCGCGCGAGCTCGATCCCGACCTCGTTGGCGCCGATGATCACATGGCGCTCGAGCGCCGCGCCCTCGAGGATGCGCTCGGCGAAGGGCGCGAGCGAGTCGGCGAGCAGGAGCGCGAGCGGCGTGGCGAGGAGCCAGCCGAGCAGCACCTCACGCGAGAAGGTCTCGGTCAATTTAAAGGCGACCGCGACGAACATCAGCACCGTCGCGACGCACAGCCACTCGACGAGCATTCGCAAGGCCGAGCGCTTGGCGCGTTCGCCCGTGGCGGTCCAGCGGTGCGCCGGGGGAGGGGTCAGTATCAGCGCCGACACGATGAACGAGATGAGGCCGAGGCCGCAAAACTCGAGGTTCAGGGGCGCGCCCGCTATCAGCAGGCAGTTGGCGAGCATGACGACCACCACGAACGGGGA
>CAVTNZ010000068.1:0-44735 GCA_963736185.1 uncultured Gammaproteobacteria bacterium
TCACGGAACACATGGACCAGGTATTAGCGTTTCTTGAGCAAGAATGCCGTTCGGCACTGCAACGCAGGCCACGCAAGGATCGTGTGACTGCAGAGGCGCCGCGAATGCCTCAGCCATAAAAACCATCAAGCCTGCCGAACGGCAGCGTAGGGCGCCTGGATTCTGGCTTCCATCTCGTTCATTATTATTTTCTCCTCGATTCTCATGCGAACAATCGCATGACGAGCATGATGATCCTCTCAAGTAGCTGAGGAGAGTGCCGCGACTTAACCGGCAAGGCTCGATTACGTCTGGGAAGAACACTTCCGATTAAGCAGCGATGCGACCCTAGCGAGCATTTGTGGTGGAGGAATCGGTTTCGCCAGGACCTCGAATGCATGGCCCTCTTGCTGGGCTGCCTCTAGCAGAACCTGTGTATCCGCATTGCCTGAGAATAACAAAACCTGGCAGCTCGGACAGGACAATTGGATCGTCTTGGCCAACGCGATGCCATCCATGCCAGGCATAATGACATCCGTGATGACAAGCGAGGGTTTATGGGCGGCGATGAAAGCCAGCGCGTCTTCGCCGCTATACACAGCACTTGCGGTATAGCCCGCCTGTTCGAAGATAGTCGCGAGCGTATCGGCGAGCAAAGGCTCGTCATCCACGATCAGAATCCCTGCGTCTTTTATAGCCACATCCATCAGGGCCCTTTATTCAACTTGCTTCGGTAATTCCTTGCGTGATTGGAAGGCAATCGAGAATACAGTCCCTCTTCCAAGCTTGCTGCGAACCCGAATCGTAGCCCCGTACTTTTCGGCGATCTGTTTCGTGACCCAGAGTCCTAGGCCGGTTCCGACCATTTCCTTGGTGGTGAAGAACGGCTCAAAGATCATCTTCAGCCGTTCCCGAGGGATCCCCGAACCGGTGTCGGCAATTGTCAAGCGCACCAGTCGAGATCCGTTACTCCCTATCGATCGCGAAACGCGGAACTGCATCTTGCCTTGGTTAGGCATGGCGTCCATGCTGTTGGAGATCAGATTCGAGATTACCTGCTGAATTTCGCCGCCGCCCGCCCGGATGCGCTCGGCCTCGGCGTAGCGTTTTTCGACGGTAATTCCTCTCGCTTCCAATCTGGGGGCGAATAGCTTTACGACACTGTCAACGCTCGCTCGCAAGTCGATCAGCGTGGGAGTCTTGTCCTCGCGATTGAACGCTAAGGTTTGCTTTGTAATGTGGGTGACTCGATCGAGCTCCTGGGTGGCCAACTCCAAATAGGACTTCGCCTGGGCAGGCCGCCCATTGTGATCTCATCAAGACCTTCAACACCGGTCGGAGTCTTTCGCAAAACGTTCTTGTTCAAATCCATCATCGTCTTCCCTTCGCGGACTCACGGCAAAGTAGGAGCCGCGGACGTAGCGCTTGCATTCACGCCTAAGTTGCTGATTTCAGGACTGATAGTTTTATCAGACTTGGCAAAATATCAACATTAAAAATGAGCGACAGCGATTGCTTGGTGGACCCAGGCACCCGGCACGCTCCATAGATGCGCGGGTTGAGTCAGTTGGTCGATTTTCTCGACACTTCTTCGCTTTCTCTTCCGTGAAAGCGTGAAGCCGGCATGGCTGATCTGCTAAACTTTTATTCAAGGATTAAACAGCTATCATCTCCCATTCATCTTATTGGATCGCGGCCTTCGGCTGCGGAAATTTGAAGGGTATATTTGTGTTTGGCGACAAACATTAAGCACAATATGAACAAGACCATGAACAGCACTTTACCGGGAAACACGCTGGATGCAAGCCTAGAGCCCCAACCGAATTCGACCAAGCCGTTAATCGGATACAGTATTGCGGCTTTCGTACTGATACTCATCTCCGCAGTCATATACTTGGGCACGGCTGCGACCCCTGCGTTGCTCGATGATGCCGATGCGGCCCACGCGGTCGTAGCGCGGGAAATGCTTCAGCGCCACGATTATGTGGTCATGTATATGAATGGGATTCGGTACTTGATGAAAGCGCCGCTGCAATACTGGATGGTCGCAGGAACTTATAAGCTGCTTGGGCAGACGGCGTTCTCGACTCGGCTCCCGGTGGGGCTATCGATGGTGGCGCTGACCCTGATGGTGTTCGAATTCGGAAGGTTCTTTTTTGGAAATGCCGCGGGATTCTACAGCGGGCTGGTGATATCGACCAGCATCGGATGCTACATCTTTACCCGAATCATGATTCCCGAGGCGATCTATGCTTTCTTGTTTGCAGCCATCTTTTATCTATTCCTCCGGACCTGGACCGGCTCAATCCCTCCCCGTCTCGGTTATTGGAGTTGTGCAGTTTTGATTGGGCTCGCGGTACTGGCACGCGGTCTCATTGGAGTTGTTTTTCCAGTCGGCGGCATCCTCGCTTTCGTGCTTGTAACGCGCGGCTGGAAACGGTGGCGCGAGCTGCGGCTTGTCTCTTGCACGACGATTTTTCTTATCGTCGCACTACCATGGCACATTCTTGCGGAATTACGCGCTCCTGGTTTTTTGTGGTCCTACTTTGTGAATGAGCACTTCAAGCGCGCGCTCGGCACGCGCTATCCCCCGGATTATGACGCAGTGCCCTTGGTGCTTTGGTGGGCGCTGCATCTCATTTGGTTCTTTCCCTGGTGCGTCTTTTTGCCAACCGTCATCAAGTGCTTTCCACGGCGCCGGTTATGGACCAAAGGGGCCGCTGACGCCGATAAGACTGAGCTTGCAACGCTACTCCTGTTCATTTGGGCAGGTCTGATTATGCTCTTCTTTTCCGTCGAGCACGGCTCCCGGATGGAGTACTACAGCTTTGGCGCATGGCCAGCCATCGCCTTATTGCTGGGACTGGGAATCTCTACTGCCGAGCAACGTTCCGGCCGCCTGTTAGTCCGTCTCCAGGGAGCTTTGCTTGGCATAGGTATAGTTGTGGCGGGCATCTTGGGATACTTGGTCTGGAACTCATTGCAGTTGCACGCAACTGGAGACATCTCGTCCGTGTTGCACGACCATCCGACCGACTTCTATCGCTTGTCGATGGCCCACGCGCTTGACCTCACTCCCGAAGCCTTTGCTGATTTGCGCGTGCCCGCAACGCTTGCTGCGATTGGCATACTAGGCGGTGCGATTGCGGGATGGTTATTGCGCCGGCGCAAGCACCCGCTCGCAGCGTGTGGCTCGATGGCACTTGGGATGGTAGTGTTCTTCTTCGCGGCTAACCAAGCCTACGGTGTTTTCGAACCCCACATGTCCTCACGCGACATGGCCAACGTAATCCTCCGCTCGCTCAAGCCGGCTGATGAATTATGTATCTATGGAGAGTTCGATACTAGCTCGAGTGTGGCGTTTTACACTGATAGGCGCGTTTGCATTTGGAATGGCCGTTACAACAATCTGGAGGCAGGCTCTCACTACCCGGATGCCCCCCACATCTTTTTCGATGATCCTGGATTCTTAGCACATTCGCAAAGTTCTGGACGCATATTTCTATTTGTTCCGCGGGAAGAGCACCAGAATGCGATTGACCGGCTGCCGCAAGACCGGACAAAGCTGTTAGCGGAAGCCGGAGGCAAAGCTGTATATGTCATCCAGCCCTCCACCAAGTAAATTAACCAGTCCGGCAATCCCATTTTAGAAGCAAAAGGTGGCTCGTCCACCCCAACGAGCCGAGCCTCGTTGGGGACCCCGGCTCGACTTCGCTCGCCATGACAGTCCGGCAGGTTGGGATATACCTACTAGAATTGATCCCGACCCGCGATGAAGTCATAATGAAAGCTTGCAGGGTCGAGGAGGCCAGGAGTGAGTGATCCGAACCCGGACTTTCCGAAGGGACCCGTGGGGCCTGTCTCGTTCGATCGACCCGCGTTGAGCGAGGCTCGGGAACTGATCGAGTCCCAGGGGTTGCGCTTTGAGCCGGAGTTCGACGATCTGGTCGGCCTGTTCGAGAATGGCCGGCTGGTCGCGTGTGGCGCCCGCGCCGGATACGTCCTCAAGATGCTGGCCATCGCGCCCTCCCACCAAGGCACGGATGCCCTGGGCGAATTGGTGACGAAGCTCATCCTGTCGGCGATCTCCGCCGGGACACGACACCGTGTTCGTCTTCACCCTGCCCCAGAACGTGGCCAGCTTCGAGGCCCTGAATTTCCGTCTGCTGGTCACCCACGGCCAAGACTGCGCTGCTGGAGCATGGGCCCGGCCTGGAGGACTACCTGGCCAGCCATGCCTCCCAGATTACCCAGGGACATAACGGAGCCGTCGTCATCAACGGCAATCCCTTCACCCTCGGCCATCTGCACCTGGTGGAATGCGCGGCCCAGCGAGTGGATCGCCTCTACCTCTTCGTGGTGCGCGAGGACCGGTCGGTCTTTCCCTTTGCCGTGAGATTCCGTCTGGCGCAGGAGGCCACGGCCCATCTTCGCAATGTGACCGTTCTGGACACGTCCCGCTACGCGGTGAGCGCCGGCACCTTTCCGTCCTACTTTCTGAAGCGGCTCGATGAGGTTGCGGCGGCGCAGATGCAGATCGATCTGCTGCTGTTCGCCCAGCGCATTGCCCCCCGCTTCCACATCGCCTGCCGGTTTGTGGGCCAGGAGCCCCTGTGCCCGACCACGGCGGCCTACAATAAGATGATGGCCGAGGTGCTCGAGGCGCATGCCATCCGAGTGTGTGGAACTGCCTCGCATCCAGGCGGGGGGCTTGCCCATCAGCGCGACCCGGGTGCGCAAGGCCTTTGCCGCGAACGACATTGAGACCCTCAGGTGTCTGGTTCCACCGGCCACCCTTGAATTTCTGCAATCGCCGCCTGCGCGTCCCATCGCCGAGCGGCTTCGAACCAAGATGGAGGAAGCCTAGCTTATGCAAATCCGGCGCAAGGCCAGTGCGGGCACGATGCAATCCAGCGACCTGATGGTCGTGGTGGAGCCCAGCGACACCCTTCGGGTCGAAATCGAATCGACCGTAAAAAAACAATACGAACACCTGATCCGCGCTCGGATCTCTTCGACCCTCGAAGCAGCTCGAGGTCAGCGCGGGTCACATCCAGGTCTCGGACCGCGGCGCGCTCGATTATGCCATCGCAGCGAGAATCGAAACCGCAATCCGCCGAGCTTCAGGGGAGTAAACCATGGAAAAACTCTGGTACCGGGAATGCATCACCGGACGGCGATTCATCATCAAGATCGATCCGGGCACCAAGATCACCGAAGCCTTGCTGGATTTCGCGCGCTCCAAGGAGCTTCCGTTTGCCTCCCTGGTCTCGGCGGTCGGCTCGGTTCGCGACGTGGAATTCACGGGCATCCAGGCGGGCGCCCACCTGCCCATGACCGAAGCCCGCTTCAAGACCAACCGGCTGGAGGGGCCTCTGGAATTGATGGCCCTGGAAGGCAACATCGCCCCCAACACCGAGAAACAGCTCGCCGGGCAGTTCTATATCCTCGGGTCCAAATCCAGCGGCGACGTGGTGGGTGGACGCCTGGTGGAAGCGGAAGTCTTCACCACCTGCGAAATCGTGCTGGCCGAGTACCTGGTGCAGGGCATCGAACTCCACCACTCCGCCACCAGCGGCGTGGACACCATTTACATCGAGGAACAGTGGTGAACCTCCCAGGAGCGCAAGCATGAAACTGCGTCGATCGCTGCTCTACGTGCCGGGCAACATGCCGGGCATGCTGCAAAACATCCCGGTCTTCGAAGCCGATGTCGTCATGATCGACCTGGAAGATGCGGTGCCGCTGGTGGAAAAGGATGCCGCCCGGCTGCTGACCCGGAACTTCCTGCGCTTCTACCAGGACCGGAACAAGGAGATGTTCGTGCGGATCAATCCGCTCGACACGCCGTACGGCGCCGACGATCTCCGGGAAATCCTGCCCGCGCTGCCCGATGGCATCCGCCTGCCCAAGGCCGATAACCCCGAACTGGTGGAGAGGCTCGACACGCTGCTCACCGAACAGGAGGAGAAGCTGGGCCTCGATATCGGCCACTTCAAGATCATCCCTTCCATCGAAAGCGCCCAGGGTGTGCTCAATTGCGTGGAGACGGCCCGGGCCTCCTCGCGTCTCGTGGCCCTCGCTTTCGGGGCGGAGGACTACACCGCCTCCATGGAGATCGACCGCACCAAGTCGGGCGAGGAACTGTTCTCGGCCCGCAACCAGGTGGTCTGGGCCGCCAAGGCCGCCGGGGTGCAGGCCATCGACTCGATCTTCTCGGATGTGAACGACATGGATGCCTTGCGGGCCGAAACCATGCTGGTGAAGCGCTCTGGGCTTTACCGGCAAATCGCTGGTCAATCCCCGGCAGATCGAAATCATCCATGATGTGTTCCGTCCCACGGCCGAAGAAATCCAGCACGCCCTGGAGGTCATGGAAGCCATCAAGCGGGCCCGGGAGATGGGCACGGGCGTCATCTCCATGAAGGGGAAGATGGTCGATGCCCCCGTGGTAGCGCGCGCGGCCAGGACCCTCCGGGAAGGCATGGCCTTCGGCCTGCTCGAATACGACCTTTCCGATGAGGTGATCCATGGCGAAAAATAGCCTCGGACGTGAGATTCCGGCGGTGTGGCGGGGGCGTTCGCTCGATCCCATACATGGATCCATGGAGCCGGCAACCGGAAGTGCTTCGGGCCACCCGCCCCCTGGTGCGTTGCCACCCCGGCGACAGCAAGCTGCTGCCCTCGCTGCGGGCCGCCATCGAGATGTGCGAGCTGAAGAACGGCATGAACATCTCCACCCACCACGCCCTGCGCAACGGGGATCTGCTGCTGAACCTGCTGGTCAAGGAACTCGATGCCATGGGTCTGCGCGACATCGGCATCGCCTCCAGTTCGGTTCACGCCGTGCATGCCGAGATCATTCCCTACATCCGCAAAGGCGTGATCACCCGGATCGAGACGGGGGTGAACGGCCTCATCGCCGAACTGGTCAGCAAGGGCGAACTGGACTGCCCCATCGTGGTGCGCAGCCATGGCGGGCGGGCCCGCTCCCTGGCCACCGGAGAAGTCGAGGTCGATGCCGCCTTCATTGCGGCCCCATGCTGCGACATCACCGGCAATCTGAACGGGGTTCATGGGCCTTCGGCCTGCGGCTCCCTCGGCTATGCCCACACCGATGCCCGTTATGCCCGGAAGGTCGTCGCCGTCACCGACAATCTGGTTCGATTCCCGGCCTCTCCCATCAGCATTCGCCAGAGCGAAGTGGATTACGTCGTCCAGATCGAATCGCTCGGGGATCCGAGCAAGATCGTCTCGACCACCACGCGACTGGCCCGCGACCCGGCGGCACTGCTGATCGCAAAATACGCTTCCGAGGTGATCGAGGCCTCGGGACTGCTCAAGGACGGTTTCTCTTTCCAGACCGGAGCCGGAGGCACCTCGCTCGCGGTGGCCGACCTCATCCACCGGAAGATGGCCGCGGGAAAGATCAAGGGCAGTTTCGGCTGCGGAGGAATCACCGGGTATTTCGTGGACATGCTGGAACAGGGGTATTTCGAGACGCTTCTCGATGTCCAGTGCTTCGACCTGAAGGCCGTGGAATCTCTCCGCCGCAACCCCGGGCACCGGGAGATCAGCGCCAGTCTCTATGCCAATCCCTACAATCGAGGGGAGGTCGTGAACATGCTCGACTGCGTGATCCTCGGCGCCACGGAAGTGGACGTGGATTTCAACGTCAACGTCAACACCGAGTCCAGCGGCTACCTCCTGCACAATACCGGAGGCCATGCGATGCGAGCCGCGGGCGCGAAGCTGTTCCTGTCGCGCACTGCGCCCGAATTCCTGATCGAGCTGTTCAAGCTCGAGGTGCCGGAAGTGGGTCAGGGGCTGATCAACATCCTGGCCGCCGCCCGCGATGCCGGCGTGCGCGCGAAGATTGCGGTGCGCAGCAACGACCCGCGCGTCGATCCGGTCGGTGCGTGCGTCGGCATGCGCGGCTCGCGCGTACAGGCGGTGTCGAACGAGATCGCCGGCGAGCGCGTCGACATCATTCCGTTCGATGAGAACAACGCGCAGTTCGTGATCAACGCCATGGCGCCCGCCGAGGTCACCTCCATCGTGGTGGACGAGGATTCGCACTCGATGGACATCGCGGTCTCGGAGGACAAGCTCTCCCAGGCCATCGGCCGGGGCGGCCAGAACATCCGGCTGGCGAGCGAGCTCACCGGCTGGGAGCTGAACGTCATGAGCGAGTCGCAGGCGGAGGCGAAGAGCGAGAGCGAGTCGCTCGCGTTGCGCGAAACCTTCATGCAGCAGCTCGACGTGGACGCCGACGTGGCCAGCATCCTGGTGCAGGAGGGCTTCTCGACCATCGAAGAGATCGCCTATGTTCCGGCGAGCGAGTTGAACGCCATCGAGGAGTTCGACGAGGAGATCGTCAAGGAGCTGCGCACGCGCGCCCGCGACGTGCTCCTGACGCAGGCCATCGCCAGCGAGGAGTCGATGGACGGCGCGGAGCCGGCGGCCGATCTGATCGAGCTCGCCGGCGAGACGCTGGCGAAGGCCGTCGCGCGCAAGGGAGTCCGAACGCGCGAGGATCTGGCCGACCTTGCGGTCGACGAGCTGGTCGAGATGGGCGGAATCGACGAGAAAAAGGCCGCGGAGCTGATCATGGATGCGCGCAAGCACTGGTTCGCGGAAGAAGACAAAGCGGTCAAGGCTGAGAAGGCCTAGGAGTCTCGCATGGCAGATGTAACAGTCGCGCAATTCGCCGAGGTCCTGAAGGTACCGGTCGACCGGCTTCTCCAGCAGCTCGATCAGGCCGGCATCAAGGTGGACGGCGCCGAGGACATGATCAGCGAGGATGCGAAGCATGAGTTGCTGACGCATCTGCGCCGCAGCCACGGGCGCGACGATGCGCAGGCCGACGCCTCGCCCCGCAAGATCACGCTGCGGCGCAAGTCGCAGTCGGAATTGAAGCTCGCGAGCCCCCAGGGCCGCGCGCGCACGGTCAACGTGGAGGTCCGAAGCAAGCGCACCTACGTGAAGCGCGAGGTGCTCGAGGACCAGGCGCGGCACCAGCAAGAGGAAATCGACCGGCAGCGCGAGAGCGAGGAGCAGGCGAAGGCCGCCCTCGAGCGCGCCGAGCACGAGCGGCTGGAGAAGGAGCGGCTCGATCGCGAGCGGCTCGAAGAGGAGAACCGCCGCAGGAGCGATGAGGAGAATCGCAAGCGCACCGCCGAGGAGGAGGCGCGCCGCCAGGCGGAAGCACAGGCGCGGGAACAGGCCGAGAAGGAGCGCAAGACCGCGACCGCCGCACCGGCGAAGCCGGGCAAGGCGGCCCGCGAAGTGGACGACAAGGCGACCCGGTACGGCCGGCAGGAGCTGCACATCGTCGGCGACGTGAGCTCGCGCCACAAGAAGAAGAAATCCCGCGACGGACGCCGCCGCTCGATGGGCAGCGACGCGGACGCCAAACACGGGTTCGAGATGCCTACTGCGCGCGTCGTGCGCGAGGTGGCCATCGGCGAAGCCATGACGGTCGGAGAGCTCGCGCAAAAGATGGCGGTCAAGGCGACCGAGGTCATCAAGGTCATGATGAACATGGGCGTGATGGCCACCATCAACCAGACCATCGAGCAGGATACGGCCATGCTGGTGGTGGAGGAGATGGGCCACACACCGGTGCTGCGCAAGGACAACGTCATCGAGGAGGATCTGCAGGGCGAGACCGACACCTCCCTCGAAGTGTTGCCGCGCCCGCCGGTGGTCACCGTCATGGGTCACGTCGACCACGGCAAGACCTCGCTCCTCGACTATATCCGCCGCACCAAGGTCGCGGCGGGCGAGGCCGGGGGCATCACCCAGCACATCGGCGCGTACCACGTGAAGACCGCACGCGGCATGGTGACCTTCCTCGACACCCCGGGTCACGCCGCATTCACCTCCATGCGCGCCCGGGGCGCGCAGGTCACCGACATCGTGATTCTGGTGGTGGGTGCGGACGACGGGGTCATGCCGCAGACCATCGAGGCCATTCAGCATGCGAAGGCTGCGAAGGTGCCCATCGTCGTGGCGCTCAACAAGATCGACAAGCCGGAGGCTGATCCCGAGAAGGTCAAGCAGGAGCTCACCAAGTACGGTGTCATCCCCGAGGAGTGGGGCGGCGAGAATATTTTCGTGAACGTCTCGGCGAAGACCGGACAGGGCGTCGACCAGCTGATCGAGAGCGTGTTGCTGCAGGCGGAGGTGCTCGAGCTCAAGGCGCCGACCGCGGGCCTGGCGGCGGGCTATGTGATCGAGTCTAGCCTCGAGAAGGGCCGCGGCGCCGTGGCCACCGTGCTCGTGCTTCGCGGCACGCTCAAGCTCGGCGATCCGCTGCTGATCGGCCAGGAATTCGGCCGGGTGCGCGCGTTGTTCGACGAGGCGGGCAAGCCCGTGGAGTCTGCGGGTCCGTCCATGCCGGTGGTGGTGCTGGGACTTTCCGGCGCGCCCAATGCGGGCGATGAGTTGCTGGTGGTGGAGAGCGAGCGCAAGGCGCGCGAAGTCGCCACCCATCGCCAGGCGAAGTCGCGCGACGTGAAGCTGGCGCAGAAGAGCGCGAACATGCAGGACGTGTTCTCCTCCATGGGCGAAACCAAGCCGAACCTGGTGCAGCTGCTGGTCAAGGCGGATGTGCAGGGAAGCGTCGAGGCGCTGCGGGATGCGCTGAACGGCCTGTCCACGGGCGAGGTCGCCGTCAACGTGGTGTCCTCGGGCGTCGGCGGACTCACCGAGTCCGATGTGACGCTGGCCGCCGCCTCCAAGGCGCGCATCATCGCCTTCAACGTCCGCGGCGATGCCGCGGCGCGCACCGCGATCAAGGATCACGGCGTCGATGTGCGCTACTACAGCATCATCTACGAGGCCATCGACGACATCCGGGCGGTGCTGACCGGCTTGCTCGCGCCCGAGGTCAAGGAGCAGATCGTGGGCCTAGCCGAGGTGCGCAGCGTCTTCCGCTCGAGCAAGTTCGGCACGGTGGCGGGCTGCATGGTGATCGACGGCTACGTGCGCCGCAACTTCCCGATCCGCGTGCTGCGCGACAACGTCGTGATCTTCGAGGGCGCGTTGGAATCGCTGAAGCGGTTCAAGGATGACGTGAACGAAGTGCGCGCGGGCACCGAATGCGGCATCGGCGTGAAGAACTACAACGACGTTCGCGAAGGCGATCAGATCGAATGCTATTCGCGGGTGGAAGTGGCGCGCACGCTCTAGGGCGGGCGCGGCGCTCATATCGCCCATGGCCAAGGACAACCCGCGTGCACGCAGGCTCGGCGCCGAGATTCAGCGCGAGCTCACCGAGCTTTTGCGGCGCGACGTGAAGGATGAGCGCATCGGCAACGTGACCATCACGGCGGTCGATGTCACCGGCGATCTGCGCACCGCCAAGGTGTTCTACCTGATCTTCGGCAAGGAAGGGCCGGATCCGGACGTGCAGCGCGGACTCACCAGCGCGGCGGGTTTCCTGCGCAACGCCCTGTCCAAGTCGCTGATGATCCGCTATACCCCGACGCTCACGTTCGAGCTCGACACCTCCATCGAGCAGGGCGTGCGGTTGACCCGGTTGATCGACTCGGTCAACAAGCGCGGGGATGCGGACTGATGGCGGCGGACGTACATGGGATCCTGCTCCTCGACAAGCCGCTCGGCCTGAGTTCCGCGGGCGCGGTGGCGCGGGTCAAATACCTGTTCAATGCGCGCAAGGCCGGACATACCGGGTCGTTGGATCCGCTCGCATCCGGCATGCTGCCCATCTGCCTGGGCGAGGCAACCAAGTTCGGCGCGCTGATGCTCGATGCCGACAAGACCTACCGCGTAACCGTCCGCCTCGGGGAGCGAACGCCGAGCGCGGATCTGGAATCGGAGGTCGTGGAGCGCCGCGAGTTGCGGCCGCTGTCCAGGGGGCAGATGGAAGCTGCGCTTGCGGAGTTTCCGCGCGAATACTCCCAAATTCCCCCCATGCATTCGGCGCTCAAGCAGGACGGCAAGCCGCTGTACGAGTATGCCCGGGCCGGCGAGACGCGCGAGCGCGCGCCCCGTCAAATCACGATCCACGCGCTGCGGCTGATCGACTGGCGATCCCCGGATCTGTCGTTCGATGTGCAGTGCACGAAAGGGACCTACATCCGCGTATTGGCCGAGGATCTCGCGGCCAGGCTCGATACAGTCGGTCATTTGACCGGCTTGCGCCGCCTGGCGGTGGCGCCTTTTGCCGATGCTCCCCAATGGACCTTGGAGGCCCTGGACCGCATGTCCCCGGAGGAGCGCTCGGCGCTCCTTCTGCCGGTCGATGCGGCGCTTGCGGAGTGGCCGAGGCTCGAACTTGCCGCCGAAGGGGTCCAGGCGGTCCGCCAAGGTCAGAGCATCGCAGTGCCGCGAGAGGCGCCCGGCAAGGTGCGCATCTACGCGCCGGGCCTCGGATTTCTGGGCTTGGGGGCCGTACAGGCCCCCGGCCGGCTGGTGCCGCTGCGGCTGATTTCAGCCGTGACGAATCGAGCTTGAGAGCTAGTCGTGCGGCGCGTACAATGCGCGCCTTCCTAAAGGGTCTAAGTTATTGATTGAGGTTTGATTTCCATGCCACTTACTCGCGAAGAAAAGAGCGGAGTCGTCGGTAAATTTCAGCGCAGCGCGCGCGACACCGGTTCCCCCGAGGTTCAAATTGCCCTGCTGTCGGAGCGCATCAACGGCTTGAGCCAGCATTTCACCACGCACAAGGCCGACCATGCTTCGCGCCGCGGATTGCTCAAGATGGTCAATCAGCGCCGCAAGCTTCTCGACTATCTGAAGAGCCGGACACCGGACAAGTACTCTCAGGTCGTAGAGCAGTTGGGGCTGCGCCGATAGGCGCAGCATTGCGCGGATTTTTGACCGCCGCGGCGTCGCCGCCGGCGTGTCGTCATCACATTCGATAGAAGGGGCCTACGTGAGCCATTCCAAGAAGAGTTTTCAGTATGGTGAGCACACCGTAACGATCGAGACCGGGGAGCTCGCGCGGCAGGCCGACGGCGCGGTGCTCGTGACAATGAGCGAAACGGTGGTGCTCGTCACCGCGGTGGGCTTGAAGAAGCCCACGCCGGGTCGGGATTTCTTCCCGCTCACGGTCAATTATCAGGAGAAGACCTATGCCGCGGGTCGCATCCCGGGCGGCTTCTTCAAGCGCGAGGGCCGTCCCACCGAGAAGGAAACGCTCACCTCCCGTTTGATCGACCGTCCCATCCGTCCGCTGTTTCCCGAAGGGTTCATCAACGACGTGCAGGTCGTCGCCTCGGTGCTGTCCGTGAATGCGGAAGTGGACCCCGATATCGCGTCGCTGATCGGTGCATCCGCGGCGCTCGCGATCTCCGGCATGCCGTTCCTCGGCCCCATCGGCGCGGCGCGCGTCGGTTATCGCGACGGGAAGTATCTGTTGAACCCGACGGCGACGCAGCTCGCCGAGTCGAAGCTCGACCTCGTGGTCGCAGGCACCGCCGAAGGCGTTCTCATGGTCGAGTCGGAGGCCAAGGGCCTGGACGAGGAGGTCATGCTGGGCGCGGTGGTGTTCGGGCACGATCAGATGCAGGTCGCGATCAAGGCGATCAACGAGCTCGTTGCCGAAGCCGGCAAGCCGAAGTGGAGCTGGGTCGCGCCGGAAGGCAACACGGAACTGAAATCCGCGGTGAGCACGCTCACCGAGAAGGATCTGACCGCTGCCTACGCGATCACCGAGAAGCAGCAGCGTTACGCCAGAATCGGCGAGATCAAGGCGGCCGCGCTCGCGAAGCTCGCGGGCGGCGAAGGTGCGAAATTCACCGCCGACCAGGTGGGCAACGAATTCTTCAATCTGGAATACCGGCTGGTGCGCGAGCGGATCCTGCAGGGCCACCCGCGCATCGACGGGCGCGACACGAAGACGGTCCGGCCCATCAACATCCGCACCGGCGTGCTCGCGCGCACCCACGGCTCGGCGCTGTTCACCCGGGGCGAGACCCAGGCTCTCGTGGTGACCACGCTCGGCACCGGGCGCGATGCGCAGATCATCGACGGGCTGACCGGCGAGCGCAAGGAGCCGTTCATGCTCCACTACAATTTCCCGCCGTTCAGCGTGGGCGAGACGGGCATGATGGGTTCGCCGAAGCGGCGCGAGATCGGCCATGGCAACCTGGCCAAGCGCGGCGTCAAGGCGGTCATGCCGGATCTGGAGAAGTTTCCCTACGTGATCCGCGTGGTCTCCGAGATCCTCGAGTCGAACGGCTCGAGCTCCATGGCCTCGGTGTGCGGCACGAGCCTGGCGCTGATGGATGCGGGCGTTCCGATCGTCGCGCCGGTGGCGGGCGTCGCCATGGGCCTGGTGAAGGAGGGTGAGCGGTTTCAGGTGCTCACGGACATTCTCGGCGACGAGGATCACCTCGGCGACATGGATTTCAAGGTGGCCGGCACGAAGGACGGCATCACGGCGCTGCAGATGGACATCAAGATCACGAGCATCACGCGCGAGATCATGAAAGTGGCGCTCGATCAGGCCCGCGCCGGACGGCTCCATATTCTCGGCGAGATGAACAAGGTCCTTTCAAAGCCGCGCGAGAACATGTCCGAGTGGGCGCCCACCATCATCACCCTGAAGATCGACCCGGAAAAGATCCGCGACGTGATCGGCAAGGGCGGCGCGGTGATCCGACAGATCACCGAGGAGACCGGCACTTCCATCGATATCGAGAACGACGGCACCGTGAAGATCGCCTCCGTACAGGGAGCGGCGGGCCGCGAGGCGCAGCGCCGGATCGAGTTGATCACCGCCGACGTGGAGGTGGGACGCGTGTACGAGGGCCGGGTCGCCCGGCTCATGGATTTCGGCGCGTTCGTGACCATTCTTCCGGGACGGGACGGTCTGGTGCACATCTCGCAGATTTCCGAGGAGCGGGTGGAGCGCGTGGGCGACAAGCTGAAGGAGGGGGACGTCGTGCGCGTGAAAGTGCTCGAGGTCGACCGCCAGGGCCGTGTCCGTCTCTCCATGCGCAATGTCGACGCGGCCTGAGGAAGGCCGCATCCCCATAGTGCCGCGAGGAGCGCCGCGCAAAGCGGCGCTCCTGATCCTTTGTGCCGCCTCGACGCTCGGCGCGGCGCTTTGCGCGAACGCTGACATTGCGGCCGACACAGGCGCTGCCGCGGCCGATTCCGACGGCCTGTATCCCGGTTGGATGGACCGCTCGGTCGGGCCGGGCGTCGACTTCTTCCGATATGCCAACGGCGGCTGGCTCAAGGCCAATCCGATTCCCCGCGACCGGTCCTATTGGGGCGTCGACTCCGTGCTGGAGCAGGAAAATCAGACCTTCATCCGCGAGCTGGTGGAATCTCTCGGCCGCGAGGAATGGCCGGCAGGGACCGCGCAGCGCAAGGTGGCCGACTTTTACGCGAGCGGCATGGACGAAAAGGCGATCGATGCCGCCGGCGCAGGACCCCTCGATCCCGAGTTCGCGCGCATCGCGGCGATCCGCACACCGGCCGACGTGGGGGAGGAGATTGCGCATCTGCAGACCATCGGGGTCGCCGCGCCGCTATCGCTCGGCCAGATGCAGGACTTCAACGACAGCAGCCTGGTGATTGCCGTGGCCGCGCAGAGCGGACTCGGACTGCCCAATCGCGACTATTACCTGAAGCCCGAGCCGACCTTCAAGGCGGCGCGTGCCGCATACGTCGAACACGTGGCGCGCATGCTCGCGCTCCTCGGCGATTCCCCGGCTTTGGCCGCGCGCGAATCGAAGAGCGTGATGGAACTGGAGACCCGGCTGGCCGATGCGTCCATGTCCGATGTGGAGCAGAGAAATCCGCACGCGGTCTATCATCCGATGACGATCGACAAGGCGCAGGCGATGACGCCGCACCTCGATTGGCGGGTGTTGATGCGGCGTGCGGGACATCCGGAGATCGCATCGCTCAACGTCGGCATGCCGCAGTTCTTTCGTGCGGTCGATCGGGAGCTCGCGCGCACGCCGGTGGAGGATTGGAGGACGTATCTTCGCTGGCAGCTGCTCGATGCCTACGCTCCGTTCCTCTCCAAGGCGTTCGTCGAGGAGGATTTCCGGATGACCGCTGCGCTGACCGGCGCGCAAGAATTGCAGGCCCGGTGGCTGCGGGTCCTGCGTGCCGAGGATCAGGCCATCGGATTCGCGATCGGCGAGCTCTATGTGGCCCGGAAGTTTCCGCCCGCCGCGAAACAGGCGGCGATCGCCATCGTCGCGCGGGTGCGCGACGCGCTGCGCGCCGACCTGTCGACGCTTTCCTGGATGACATCCGCGACGCGCGCCGCCGCGGCGGAGAAGCTCGACCTCATGCAGCTGCGCGTCGGTTACCCGGACGAGTGGCGCGATTACAGCGGACTGTCGATCGACCGCGGACCGTACGTGCTCAACGTCATGCGGGCCAACGCGTTCGAGTTCGCCCGTCAGCTGGCCAAGGTGGGCAGGCCCGTCGACCGGCGCGAGTGGTACATGACGCCGCAGACGGTGAACGCCTATTACGACCCGTCGATGAACAGCTTGAACGTGCCCGCGGGCATCCTGCAGCGTCCGTACTTCGATGCCGGCTGGTCGGACGCCGTGAACTATGGCGCGACCGGGGCCACCGTGGGCCACGAGATGACCCACGGCTTCGACGATGAGGGTGCGCAGTTCGACGGGTACGGAAATCTCAAGGATTGGTGGGCGCCGGCGGATCTCGCGAAATTTCGCGCGGCGACGCGCTGCATTTCCGACCAGTACTCGGCTTTCACGGTGGGAGACGGGATGCACGTGCAGGGCGATCTCGTGACCGGCGAGGCGACCGCGGATCTGGGCGGATTGGTGCTCGCCTGGCGGGCGATGCATTCGGGCAGGGCTGGCACGGGCGTGCAGTCCCCGGCCGCGAACGACTCACCGGCCGCGCATAGCGCGGGGGCCGATGACGGCTTCACACCGGATCAGCAGTTTTTCATCGCGTTCGCGCATTCCTGGGCGAGCGCGATCCGGAAGCAACAGGCCGAGGAATTGGTGACGACGGATCCTCATCCTCCAGCCGACGACCGCACCAACGGCACCCTGGCGAACAGCCCTGACTTCCAGCGGGCTTTTGCCATCGAGGGTCCCGGACCGATGGTCAAGAAGGACCGATGCGTGATCTGGTGAGGCCGCTACTTGATGAGGTTCGAGTCCTCTCGTTCCTTCTCCGCATCGCGTAGCCGCCCGGGCGGAAGCGCCTTGAAGCCTTCCTCGGCCGGGCGCGCCCGGGGCGGCGCCTCCGTTCCCGAATACGGTTTCATGCGCTCTCGTGGCAGATTGTTTTGTCCGAGGAACTGCCGCAGGGTTTGTTCCAAATGGCCGCTCACTGCGGCCTGCGCGCCGCTCCCGTACGAACGGATGACGTTGACCATGAAGTCCTGCGTCAACAGAGGTTCGGGGAGGTGTTCCTGCTCGGCAATCACCTGCAACAGGATGCTGCGGGTGATATCGGCATTGTTTTTCTTGTCCACCACAACGAAATCGATTTTTTCCACCACCAAGCGTCTGACGTCCGCCAGCGTGATGTACCGGCTTTCCACGGTATCGTAGAGGCGGCGGTTGGGGTATTTTTTGATCACTCGCGGATCGCTCATAGGCTCCTCGCTCGTGTTGGTGCCGACGCGTGACCGGAAGATGCCGGCTCGTGCCTGAACCATGACCAGTGGTTTTCTGCTCCAATTCAAGGATAGCGCAATGCAGCGCTAAGGCAAGCGGGGTTTTCCGGCCGCCCCGCTATCGGCGTCTGGGACCCTCAATTGCCGCACCGGGCGCTCGCGCAGGCAATTTGGGGACCAATGCGCGTGGGCCCACTCCCATAACGCGCCGACGGCGGCGCCGGCCAGCGCCTTCGGGGGCTCCAGCTCCAGCAGCTGTAGGACCCTCAGAAGCTCTTTTTGAGGTGCGGACCCACCCGCCGGAATGCTGCGCATCGATTTTGCGAGCTTCGAGCCGTCGGACTCGACCAGCACCGGTACATGGGCGTATCGGGGAGTCGCCAGCCCGAGGCGCTGCTGAAGGTAAATCTGCCGGGGGGTGTCGGTCAGCAGGTCGGCGCCGCGCACCACGTGGGTGACGCCCTGTGCCGCGTCATCGAGCACGACCGCCAGCAGGTACGCGAAGTAGCCGTCCCGGCGCCTCAAGATCGCATCGCCCATGACGGCGGCGACATCCTGCGTGAAGCTGCCTTGTACGCGATCGGCGAAGGTGATGAGCTGCCGCTCGATCCGCAGGCGGGTCGCGGTGGCGGTGTTCGAATTTCGCGGGCCGTCGCGGCAATATCCCGGGTATCGCTCCCGGCCGGCGAGATCCTGCCGGCTGCAGGAGCACTCGAACGTCAGTCCGGCCGCGCGCAGTGTTTGGATGGCCGCGGCATAGTGCTCGCCGCGTTCCGATTGGCGCAGCACCGGGCCGTCCCACTCGAAGCCGAACTCCTCGAGGGTCCGCAAGATGCCGGCCGCCGCACCGGGGACCTCCCGCGAGCGGTCCACATCCTCCATTCGGACCAGCCAGTGTCCACCGTGGGCGCGGGCATCGAGGAAGCTTGCCGCGGCGGTGTACAGCGAGCCCAGGTGCAGCTCGCCGGTGGGCGAGGGCGCGAACCGCCCCACGTAGCCGGGCGGGGATCCACCAACCGGCGGCCTCTCAGCGGTACCTGTCGTCGCGGTCCCCGTACTGCTTTTCGCGGCGCTCGCGCCGCTCCTGCGCCTCGACCGAGAGGGTGGCCACGGGCCGGGCTTCGAGGCGCTTGATGCCGATCTCCTCGCCGGTCTCGAGGCAATAGCCGTAAGAGCCGTCCTCGATCCGCTTCAACGCTTCATCGATCTTACGGATCAATTTGCGCTCGCGGTCGCGGGTGCGCAGCTCCAGGCTGAATTCCTCCTCCTGGGTGGCGCGGTCGTTCGGATCGGGAAAGTTGGCCGCTTCGTCCTTCATGTGGAGCACCGTGCGGTCGACCTCGACCATCAAGTCGCGCTTCCAGTTCTGCAGGATGCGCGCGAAGTGTTCCAACTGCTCCTTGTTCATGTATTGCTCGCCGCGGCGGGCAATATAGGGCTTCACATTGCGCGGTCCGGCCAGCAGGCTGGCCGCGCCGCCGGATTCCGCGTCGCCGTCGTCCTCGCTGGGCGGGACCGCGCGGGTCGGCATGACCAGGGGACGCGAGTCGAATTTGATGGGTGCTGTCTTCTCGGAATTGACGGAGATCTCTCCCGACTCCGCCTTGGGCGCCGCAGCGCTCTTCGGACGGGGCGGGTGTGCGGCGTGATTCGCGTTGGCCGCGGCAGCTTTCGCCGGCGGCGCTTTGGGGGCTGGTTTCTGCGGTTTCACTGGTACCTTCGATGTAATGGGCTTCGGGCTGGGTGGCGGTCGCGTTGCCTTTTTGGCCGCGGCTGTCTTGCGGACAGCTTTCTTGGGTATCGCCTTTCCTGGCTTCTTAGCCGCTTTAATTGGTTTTTTCGAGGGCATTTAAGAGTCTCCGCCTCCAAAGAGAGAGCGCGCGATTATACCGACGCAATGCGGCCTGTACAGGCCGACAGAGGCGTATCTTTCAGGCAGTATAACCCTCTGATTAATCGATAAATCCGGCGACAGGCCCGCAGAAGGTCGTCCGCCCCGGGGCGGCGGCGGGGTGCTTCATCCGGGGCGGGACCCCCGGGCTAGGGCAACACCACGGCCGCCGCGGGCGTCCAGCCCGGCTTTCGGTGCTCCGCAACGATACTCGTATAGATGCCGCCGCGGACGTTGAATTCGGCAACCAGGCGCATGAATCGCGGCGCGGTGGCGCCGACCAGCTCGCCCAGGATTTCGTTGGTCACGGCCTCGTGAAACGCGCCCCGGTTGCGGAACGACCAGACGTACAACTTCAAGGATTTCAGCTCGACGCAGCGCTGATCGGGAACGTACTCGAGCTTCAGCGTGGCGAAGTCCGGTTGCCCGGTCTTCGGGCACAGGCAGGTGAATTCCGGGATCGTCATCCGGATGGTGTAGTCGCGTTCGGCGGTCGGATTCGCAAAGGTCTCGAGGGTGTTGGTCATCGCGCGGCAGGGGTTTACGAATATGGCGTTTACTTTACACTACGCGCCACATCGGCGGCGCGGCTCGACGGATCCGCCGAAGCCGAATCACCCCCCGTCAACCTCAAGGCTGGCCCAACTGATGCGCCTTACGAAACTCAAGATTGCAGGCTTCAAGTCATTCGTCGACCCGACCACGGTCACGTTCCCGAGCAGCCTGACCGGCGTCGTCGGCCCGAACGGCTGCGGCAAGTCGAACATCATCGATTCGGTGCGCTGGGTGATGGGCGAGATCTCCGCCAAGCATTTGCGGGGCGAGTCGATGGCGGACGTGATTTTCAACGGCTCCGCCGCGCGCAAGCCGCTCGGAACCGCCTCGGTGGAGCTCGTGTTCGACAACTCCGACGGCAAGATCGGGGGAGCGTACGCGACCTACAACGAAGTCTCGCTGCGCCGGTCCGTCAGCCGCGACGGGACGTCGGATTATTTCATCAATGGGGTCAAGGTCAGGCGCAAGGACATCACGCAGCTCTTCCTCGGCACGGGTCTCGGCTCGCGCAGCTACGCGATCATCGAGCAGGGAATGATCTCGCGCCTCATCGAGGCGCGGCCGGACGATCTGCGTGCGTTTCTGGAGGAGGCTGCGGGCATATCGCGTTACAAGGAGCGGCGGCGTGAAACCGAGAACCGCATCGCGGAGACGCGCGAGAATCTCGACCGCCTGAACGATTTGCGCGAGGAGGTGGATAAACAGATCCGCCACCTGCAGCGCCAGGCCGCCACCGCCCGGCGATATCAGGTGCTGAAGGAGGAAGAGCGCAAACTTCAGGCCGAAGTGTTCGCGCTGCGGCTGCAGGGGCTCGACGTCGAGGCCGGCGTGCGCGATTCGACCGCCGGGCATTGCGAGACGGCGATGCAGGCAGCGATCGCGGATCTGCGCGAGGCGGAATCGGAGATCGAGCGCATTCGAGTCGACCAGTCCGCGAAGGCGGACGCGCTCGGCTCCATCCAGGAGCGCTTCTACGCGGCCGGTTCCGAGGTCTCGCGCATCGAGCAGAGCATCCAGTACGCGCGCGAGCTGCAGGCGCGGCAGCGCGCGGATTCCGAGCAGGCGCAGGCCCAGGTCCAGGAGCTCACCGGCGTGGTGGAGCGCGATCGCGGTCAGCTCGGATCGCTCGCCGGCGAGCTCGCCACCATGATTCCGGGATTGGACACCGCGCACGGCGAGGAGCGATCGGCGGCGGCCGAATTCGAGCGCTGCGAGCAGGCGCTCGCCACCTGGCAGGCAGCGTCGGATGCGCATGCGCGCGCGGTTGCGGCGGGCCAGCGCGAAACGCAGGTCGAGCGGGCGCGTATCGAGCAGCTCGAGAGCCAGCAGCATCGGCTGCTGCAGCAGCGCGAGCGACAGGAGACCGAGCGCACCGCGCTCGCTCAATCCCAGCCGGCGATCCCGCTGGAGACTCTGGCTGAACAGGCCTCGCTCGCGCGCGATGCGGGAGAGAAGGCGGCCGCGGAGCTGTCCGAGCTGCTCGGCGAACTGACGGCGGCTCGCGAAAAGGAGCGCGAGCAGACCAGGGGGTTGAATGCGCTGCGCGAGCGCTGGCAGCAAGCGCTCGGGCGGCAGGTCTCCACCGAGGCGCTGCAGCAGGCTGCGCTCGGCAAGGTCTCCGGCAAGGTGAGCCAGTGGCTCAAGTCCCAGGCGCTCGATGCCAATCCGCGGGTCGCCCAGCAGCTGCGCGTGGAGCATGGGTGGGAGAAGGCGGTGGAGACCGTGCTCGGCTCCTATCTCGAGGCGGTGTGCGTGGACGGGCTCGACGCGGTCGCCGGTCTCCTGGGAAGCTTCGATGGCGGGCATCTGGCCGTGGTCAGCGCCCGCGAGGCCCCGGCGCAGGAATCGTCCGCGGAGTCAGGCGCCGCGACCCGCGCCGGAAGTCTCGAGGCCAAGGTGCAGGGCGGCGCGTATCTGCATTCGGTCCTGAGCTCGGTGTTCGTGGCGGAGAGTCTGGCCGACGCGCTGCGGATGCGGCGCGGGCTCGGCTCCGGGCAATCGGTGGTGACGCGCGACGGCATCTGGCTGGGCGCGGATTGGCTGCGGCTGTCGCGCGACCGGGAGCCTCACACCGGAGTGATCGAGCGCGAGGAGTCGTTGCGGGCGCTGCGCGCCGACGTGAGCCGGCTCGAGTCCGAGGTCAAGGAGGGCGAGCGCCAGCTCGAGGCGAGCCGCGGGCGGGTTCGCGAATACGAGGATCGGCGCGATCGGCTGCAGGGCGAGGTCAACCGGCTGCATCGCGAACATGTCGACCGCCGGGCGGAGCACGATGCGGCCGAAGCGCGCAAGGCGGACACCGCCCGCCGGCTGCACCAGCTGGAGACCGGGCTGACCGACGTGCGGGGCGAGCTCGACCGCACCGAGTGCGAGCTCCGTGCCGCCCGTGCGCGCATGGAAACGGCGATCGATGCGCTCGCGGCCCTCGAGCCGCAGCGCATCGATCTCGAACAGGAGCGGGAGCGGATGCGCACCGAGCTCGCCGCGGCGCGCGCGGCGATGCAGTCCGCGCAGCAGCGCGCGAGGGAGCTGGCCGTTCAGGTGGAATCGCGGCGCAGTGCGCACGCCTCGCTGGAGACTTCGATCGCCCGGCTGCAGAGGCAGCTGCAGGAGCTCGCCCAGCGGCGCGACGAGCTCGTCAAACAGCTCAGGGGCGGCGAGGAGCCCCTGGCCGTGCTCGCCGGGCAGATCGGGCACGCGCTGACCGTTCGCGCCCAGGTCGAGGCGGAGTTGCAGGCGGCGCGCGTTGCGAGCGAGGAACTCGACGCGTTGCTGCGGGAGCGCGATTCGAGGCGCGCTGCGCTCGATGGGCGGGTCGAGTCGGCCCGCGCGTCGCTGGACGAGGCGCGCCTGGCCGCCCAGCAGGTTCGCGTGCGGCGCGAGAGCGTGGCCGAGCAGCTGGCGGCGACCACTTTCGAGCTGGCCGATCTGATCGCCGGACTCGGCGCCGAAGCGACCATGGAGACCTGGGAGGCGCGCCTGGAGGAGACCAAGGGCAAGATCGAGCGCCTCGGCCAGGTCAATCTCGCCGCGATCGGGGAGTTCAAGGAGCAATCCGAACGCAAGGAATATCTGGACCGTCAGTGCAAGGATCTCACCGACGCGCTGGAGACTCTCGAATCCGCGATGCGCAAAATCGATCGCGAGACCCGCTCGCGATTCCAGGACACGTTCGACCGGGTGAACGCGGGCCTAAAGGAGAAATTTCCTCGCCTGTTCGGCGGCGGGCACGCTTATCTGGAGCTGACGGGCGAGGAGTCGGAGGTTGCCGGCGTCTCCGTCATGGCCCGGCCCCCCGGCAAGCGCAACAGCACCATCCATCAGCTGTCGGGCGGTGAAAAAGCGCTGACCGCGGTCGCGCTGGTGTTCTCGATCTTCGACCTGAACCCGGCGCCGTTCTGCCTGCTCGACGAGGTCGATGCCCCGCTCGACGACAACAATATCGGCCGTTTCTGCGACATCGTGCGCGAAATGTCGCGCAGCGTGCAGTTCATCTTCGTCACTCACAACAAGACCACCATGGAGCTCGCCTCGCAGTTGGTCGGCGTCACGCAGAACGAGCCCGGCGTTTCACGCCTGGTCGCCGTCGATGTCGATGAAGCGGTGCGCATGGCTGCGATGTAGGCAGGCAGGGACTCTTCACTTGGCGCAATTGCGTTGGATATTGGCGGCTCTCGGTGCGATGGCGATCGCCGCCATCTGGTGGTGGTCGACGCGCCGCTCCGGCCAGGCCCCCGGAAACTCCGAGCTTCGCGAATCGACCGTGGTGCCGCTGCAGAGTCTGACACCGGCAGCCGACGGCCGGCCGGATGCGCATGACCCTCCCGAGCCGCGGGAGCGGGGGAGCGCGCGGCAGGATCGCTCGATATCGCCGCTGGAGCCTCTGAGCATCCGGACCGGGGACTTCGAGCGGCTGCCGATCCTGGATCTGTCGATGACGGCCAAAAGGGAGCCGGCGCACGAGCGGATCGAGGACGTGGATTACATCGAGTCGTCCATGTCGGCGCTGTCTGCGGACTCCCACCCCTCGATCGACATCGAAATCAACGTCGGCGGCGACGACGAGCCCGCGCCGCCGAGCCAAGCGCCGCCGAGCCAAGCGCCGCCCGACCCGAGCTGCGGTCCGGAGAGCCGTGATCGTCTCGCGGCGCCCGAGCCCCCGGCGGCCAATGTCAGCGAGCGGCAGAAAATCGTCACGCTGCGTGTCTGCGCGGTCGGCGAGGAGCGCTGGAGGGGACGGGATTTGATGTCGGCGCTCGAAGGTCATGGACTCGCCTATGGGCGCTATCAGGTCTATCACCGCAAGCACGCCGACGGGCAGAGCATTTTCTATGTCGCGAGCCTCGTCGAGCCGGGTACCTTCGATGCGGAGCACATGCCGGAGGAGGAGTTCCGCGGCGTGAGCCTGTTCGCAGTGCTGCCCGGACCCCTCGAGCCGCTGCAGGCCGTCGATGCGCTGCTCGCGACCGCGCGGGAGCTGGCGCGCGAGCTTTCCGGAACGGTGCAGGATGCCAAGGGCATCCCTTTCTCGCCGCAACGCATCGCCGCGCTGCGCGAGGACGTGGCGCGGTTTCGCCCCGCGGACCGCGGGCCGGCGGCGTAGGGCCGGGGCCGCCGCTCATGGCCTCCGCACGTCAGCCGGGCAGATCGAAGGGCGGGCCGGCCGCCCGGGCGGCGGAATTGCGCGAGCTCCTGGACCGGTACAGCTACCGCTATTACGCGCTCGATGATCCGGAGGTTCCGGACGCCGAATACGACCGGCTGATGGTGGAGCTGCTCGCCATCGAGGCCGGGCATCCGGAGCTGCGCACCGCCGATTCGCCCACGCAGCGTGTGGGCGCCGCGCCGGTGGCCGCATTCGGCGCCGTCAAGCACCGGGTCCCCATGCTCTCGCTCGACAATGCGTTCAGCGAGCAGGAGGTGAGGGATTTCGACCGGCGAATCCGTGAACGGCTGCCCGAGACGAAGTCGATCCGCTACTCGGCGGAGCCGAAGCTCGACGGACTGGCCGTCAGCGCACGCTACGAGCACGGCTCATTCGTCCAAGGCGCCACCCGCGGCGACGGCGAGACGGGTGAGGATGTAACGCAGAACCTGCGCACCATCAAGGCGCTGCCGCTCAAGCTGCGCGGCGCGGACGTGCCGCGCACGCTCGAGGTGCGCGGCGAGGTGTTCATGCCGCTCGCCGGTTTCCAGCGCTTCAACAAGGAAGCGCTGGCCCGGGGCGAGAAGGCGCTCGTAAATCCGCGCAATGCCGCCGCCGGCAGCCTGCGGCAGCTCGATCCGCGCATGACCGCGGCACGGCCGCTCGATCTGTTCATCTACGGCGTCGGCCATGTCGAGGGCGGCGTGTTGCCGGGCCATCACAGCGAGGTGCTGCAGACGCTGCGCAGATGGGGCTTCAAGATCTGTCCGCAATCGCGCACCGTCGAGTCGATCGAGGGATGTCTCGAGTACTACGGCGAGATGGGCGCGGCGCGCGCCAAGCTCGCCTATCAGATCGACGGCGTCGTCTACAAGGTGGACGACATCGCCCTGCAGCGCCGGCTCGGCTTCGTATCGCGTGCGCCGCGCTGGGCGATCGCGCATAAGTTTCCGGCCGAGGAGGCGCTCACCACCGTGCGGGGCGTCGAATTTCAGGTGGGACGCACCGGTGCGCTGACGCCGGTGGCGCGGCTCGAACCGGTGTTCGTCGGCGGCGTCACCGTGAGCAACGCCACCCTGCACAACATGGACGAGATGGAGCGCAAGGATGTGCGGCCCGGCGACACCGTCGTGATCCGCCGCGCGGGGGACGTGATTCCCGAGGTGGTGCGGACGCTGCCGGAGCGGCGGGTCGCGGGCGCCGAGCTCGTGCGGCTGCCGAAGCACTGTCCGGTGTGCGGGTCGCCCGTGATCCGAGAAGCCGACCAGTCCGTCGCGCGCTGCACCGGCGGCAGGAACTGCCCGGCGCAGCGCAAGGAGGAGATCAAACACTTCGCCTCGCGCCGGGCGCTGGACATTCAGGGGCTTGGGGACAAGCTCGTCGATCAGCTGGTGGAGCGCGACTGGGTCAAGACTCCGGCCGATCTGTTCGATCTCGGCACGCCGCAGATCGAGACGCTCGAGCGGATGGGCGAAAAATCGGCTCAGAAGCTGCTTTCGGCCATCGATGCGGCCAGGAGCACCACGCTGCCGCGGTTCCTCTACGCCCTGGGCATACGCGATGTGGGGGAGGCGACGGCGCTCGCGCTGGCTCAACATTTCGGCGGGGCGGAGGCGTTGCGCGACGCTTCGGAGGAGGAAATCCGCGAGGTTCCCGACGTGGGTCCGGTGGTGGCGCGAAACATCCGCGCCTATTTCGACAGCGCGGAGAATCGCCGGCTCCTCGGGCGGCTGCTGGCGGCCGGCATTCATTGGCCCGCGGTCGCGCGTCCGGTCGCCGCCGGCGGCATCGCCGGCAAGAGCTTCGTGTTGACCGGCACGCTCGGCGGGATGACCCGGGAGGCGGCGCGGGATGCGGTCGTGCAACGCGGCGGCAAGGTCTCGGGCAGCGTGTCCAAGAAAACCGACTACCTCGTCGCCGGAGCCGATCCGGGCTCGAAGCTGGCCAGGGCGCGCGATCTCGGCATCACAGTCCTCGATGAGGCGGCGTTCATCGAGCTCTTGAAGGAATAGACCCGCGGCGGGCGCAAAAAAAGCGGGCCTCGAGGGCCCGCTTCGGATCAATGCGCGAAACGAACCGGCGTCAGAGCGTCTTCTCGATTTTCGCGTTCTTCTTCAGCTCCGCCACGTACGCCTGCAGTTTCTTGCGGATCAGCTGGTTGGTGAGCTGCTGCTTGACCTGATCGAACGGCGGCGGTGTCTTCTCGCGGGTGTCCTCGAGTTGGATCACGTGCCAGCCGAACTGCGTCTGCACCGGTTCCGGGGTGACCTCGCCCTTCTTCAGCGAAACCACGGCATCCGCGAATGGCTTGACCATGCGCGACGTCGTGAACCAGCCGAGGTCGCCGCCATTGTTCTTCGAGCCGGAATCGGTCGATTGGGATTTCGCCAGATCCTCGAACTTGGCGCCGCCCTTCAGCTTCTTGATGATCTGCTGACCTTCCTCCTTGCTCGCGACCAGGATGTGGCGCGCCTTGTATTCGGTCTTGTCCATCGCCGCGACGGCGGTGTCGTACTCGGCCTTGAGGTCGGCATCCGAGGGCTGGAACGACTTCACGAATTTCTGCTGCTCCGCATCCGCCATGACTTTTTCGTGCAGCAGGTGCAGCTGCGCGATGGTATCCGGATTGTTCTGCAGGCCGTCTTTCTCGGCTTGGTCGGCAAGCAGCTGCATGTTGATCAGGTCGTCGAGCACCTGATTTTTTTGGTCCGGCGTCAGCTCCTGCTGCTTGCCCTGCAGCAGATCCTTGACGAACAGGTCGTACTCGGGCCGCGTGATGGCCGATCCGTTGACCGTGGCGACCGTGGCGGGCGCTGCCGCCGGCTGCGTACCGGCTGGCTGCTGCGTCTTGTTGCACGCGGCCAGCGAGGCGAGGGCGGCGACCGTCGCCACCGCGATCACCGGCGTTCGAAGAAATGCTCTCATTTGGATCCTTTACGCAATAAGCGACTTTGGCCGAGATGGCCGATGCGCCCGGGGCCGGCAGTTTAAGATAATTCTCGGCGATTGGCTAAAAAACGAGCGATCTTTCAGTCGTTTGGACGTAATGCAGGGGGCGCGGCCGCGTCGATCGCGAGGGCGTGGATTTCGCTCCTCAGGAGCTCGGCGACCGCCGCGTAGATCATCCGGTGTCGCGTTACCGCGGGTTTGCCGCGAAAGGCTTCGGCGACGATGCGGATGCGAAAATGGCCCGCGCCGCCGGCCGCTCCGGCGTGCCCGGCATGCAGATGGCTCTCATCCTCGACCGACAGCTCCAGCGGCCTAAATTCCTCGACCAACCGCTGGCGCAGCCGTTCCCCGCGGGTCGCACGGTTCACGGCGGCGCGGCCTCGGACTGCGACGGCTTCACCTTGCCGCTCAGCCAGATCACCTGGGGAATCATGAAAACCAGCATCGCCGCCGTGATGCCGAAGACCTTGAACTTCACCCAGACCCCTTCGGGAAAGTTCTGCGCCACGTAGATATTCGCGGCGGCGAGCGCGGCGAACCAAGCCACCCATGCGAGGTTGATGAGCAACCAGGTCCTGGGGGTGATCGCCACGGGCTCATCGAACACCCCTTCGAGCATGCGCCGCGCCAGCGGCTGTCGGCCGATGACCGAGCTGCCGAGAAACGCGGCGGCCGTGAGTGCGAGCAGCACCGTCGGCTTCCACTGGATGAAGCGCTTGTCGTGCAGCAGGAGCGTCGCGCTGCCGAGCACCAGCAGCACGCCCACCGTGATCATGTGCATGGTCTTGAACCGGCCGGCGCGCATCCGATGCGCGAACAGGACCACCGTGCAGACCAGCATCAGCGCCGCGGTGGCCCAGTAAATGCCGAAGAGCTCGAAAACGAGGAAGAAAACGATCAGCGGCGACCATTCGAGTACCTGGTTCATGCAGGTATCATACCTTCCGACTCATGAGCATCTACCTCCAACTTCACCCGGTCTCCCCTCAGCAGCGCTTCGTCCGCCAGGCGGCCGAATGCCTGCGCAGCGGCGGGGTCATCGTCTATCCGACGGATTCCTGCTACGCCCTGGGTTGTCACATCGGCGACAAGGCTGCGCTCGAGCGCATCCGCGCGATACGCGAGACCGACCGACACCACCATTTCACCCTGGTGTGCCGCGATCTCGCCGAGGTGGGCAAATACGCGGTGCTGGAGAATTGGCAGTACCGGTTGCTGCGGGCCCACACGCCGGGACCCTACACGTTCCTGCTGAAGGCATCCCGCGAGACCCCGCGCCGGCTGAAGCACGAACGGCGCGGCACCATCGGACTGCGGGTTCCGGACCATCCGGTGTCGCAGATGCTGCTGTCCGAGCTCGGCGAACCGGTGATGAGTTCGACGTTGCTGCTGCCCGGCGAGGATGCGCCCCGCACCGACGCCCGCGACATCTACGAGCATCTCGACCGGCGCGTGGACATGGTCCTCGACGGCGGCAACTGCGGCCTGGTCCCGACCTCGGTGATCGACCTGTCGGGGGGCGGCGCGGAAGTGGTCCGGGTGGGCCGGGGCGACGTGACCGCATTTGGTGGCTCGGTCCCCGTATAATGGCGCGCCATGCGGGCGAAAGTGCTCGTATTTTTCTATAAATAACGAGTGCAAGCATTGGATTTATCTGATTTTCTGCGCAAAGTCTCGATTTATGCAATCCCAGTGCTTTTCGCAATCACCCTGCATGAAGTGGCTCACGGCTGGACTGCAAGGTACTTCGGCGATCGCACCGCCGAGCTGCTGGGGCGCCTCAGCTTGAATCCGCTGCGTCACCTCGACCCGGTCGGCACCGTGCTGGTACCGAGCATCCTGCTCGCCATGGGCGGGCTGTTGTTCGGGTGGGCGAAGCCCGTCCCGGTCGCGACCCAGACGCTTCGCAATCCACGACTTGCCACCGTGGTGGTCGCGCTCGCCGGTCCCGGCGCCAATCTCCTCATGGCGCTCGCCTGGGGGTTGATCCTGATGGCGGTGCTCCATCTGCGCGCCAACGAGACGCTCGATACCTGGATGGTTTACATGGCGCAGGCGGGAATCCTGACCAACGTGCTGCTGGCCGTGTTCAACCTTCTGCCGGTGCCTCCGCTCGACGGCGGCCGTGTGCTGACCGCGCTGTTGCCGCCGAAGTGGGGCGATCGGCTGGAGAAGGTCGCGCCGGTGGGGCTTTTCATCGTGCTCGCCCTGTCCGTGCTCGGGATGCTGGGATGGTTGTTCGAGCCGGCGTTCCGCCTGGTCGGGCTGGTGATCAACGTGCTGTTGAGCGCCCGCGCGTGAGCGGCCCGATTCAGAACCGGCGCGTGCTGTCCGGGATGCGGCCGACCGGCATGCTGCATCTGGGGAACTACCACGGCGCCCTGAAGAACTGGATCGAGCTGCAGTACCAGTACGAGTGCTATTTTTTCATCGCCGACTGGCACGCGCTCACCACGGGCTACGAGGATACCTCGCGCCTCGAGGAGCACGTGTGGACGATGGCGGTGGACTGGCTGGCGGCGGGCCTGAATCCGGGCGTGGCGACGCTGTTCATCCAATCGCGGGTGCCCGAACATGCGGAGCTGCACCTGCTCCTGTCCATGATCACCCCGCTCGGCTGGCTGGAACGCGTTCCATCCTACAAGGATCAGCAGACGCAGCTTTCCGACCGCGATCTGACCACCTACGGATTCCTGGGCTACCCGTTGCTGCAGTCCGCCGACATCCTGCTGTACAGCGCGCAGTACGTTCCGGTGGGCGAGGATCAGGTGGCGCACGTCGAGATCACGCGCGAGATCGCGCGGCGCTTCAATCACATCTACGGGCGCGAGCCGCAGTTCGAGGAAAAGGCCGAGAAGGCGATCAAGAGCCTCGGAACGCGCAACTCCGCGATGTATCGGGCGCTGCGCAAGGATTATCAGGAAAAGGGCAACGGCGAAGCGCTGTCGAAGGCCCGGGCGCTGGTCGAATCCAATGCCCGCTTGACGGTCGCGGACCGCGACCGGCTGTTCGGCTACCTCGAAGGGAGCGGGATCGCGATCCTGCCCGAACCCGAAGCGTTGCTCACCTCCACCCCCAAGGTCCCGGGACTGGACGGACGCAAGATGTCCAAGTCCTACAACAACACCATCGGGTTGCGCGAGCCGGTGGATTCAGTCGCCAAGAAATTGAAGGTCATGCAGACCGATCCTGCCCGGGTGCGCCGGACCGATCCGGGGAATCCCGACAAATGCCCGGTGTGGGACCTGCACAAGGTGTATTCGAACGCCGACACTCAGGCGTGGGTACAACAGGGCTGCCGGACCGCGGGCATCGGATGTCTCGAATGCAAGGCGCCTCTCATCGACAAGATCGTCGAGGAGATCACCGCCATCACCAAGCGGGCTCAGGAGTTCGAGGAGAATCCGGAGCTCGTCCGGGGTATCATCGCGGAAGGCTGCGAACGCGCACGCGCTGCGGCGCGCGAGACCATGGATGCCGTGCGGCAGGCCATGGCCTTGAATTACCGTTGAAGCCCTCCGGAGGCCCGATGAGACCAGACCTCACGCTCGTGCCGAAAGCGCCCGCCGTTGCACAGGCGTCCGAGCACGACGCCGCGCATGTCGGCGAGCACGCCGCGCGCGCCTCGCTTCAACAACAGGCGGAAATGCCGTTCGCGGTGGTCGAGGGCCAGCCCATGACCGAGCTGCCGCGGGACCTGTACATCCCGCCGCAGGCGCTCGAGGTGTTCCTCGAGGCGTTCGAGGGGCCGCTCGATCTGCTGCTCTATTTGATCCGGCGGCAGAATCTGGACATTCTCGACATCCCCATCGCCGAGATCACCCGCCAGTACACGCGCTACATCGAGTTGATGCAGGTGCTGCAGCTCGAGCTGGCCGGGGAGTATCTGCTGATGGCCGCGACGCTGGCCGAGGTCAAGTCGCGCATGCTGCTGCCGCGTCTGCACTCGCCGGACGCCGAGGAGGCCGATCCGCGCGCGGAGCTCGTGCGCCGCCTGCAGGAATACGAACGCTTCAAGCGGGCCGCCGAGGGCATCGACCGCATCGCGCGGCTCGAGCGCGATACCTGGGTCGCGTCGGCCGAACTAGTCGACCGCAAGGTGGTGCGGATCCCGCCGCAGGTCACGCTGCAGGAAATGCTGCTCGCCTTCCAGGAGGTTCTCGCCCGCAGCGATATGTTCGCGCATCATCACGTACAGCGGGAGCCGCTGTCGGTGCGCCAGCGAATGACGGACGTGCTGTCGAGCCTGAACGGCAGCGCGTTCCTCGATTTCGTCCGCCTGTTCAAGCCGGAGGAGGGGCGCCGCGGTGTCACGGTGACCTTCGTCGCGATTCTGGAGCTGCTCAAGGAGGGCTTGATCGACATCGTGCAATCCGAGGCCTACGGTCCGTTGCACGTGCGTCTCGGCAATCCGGCCAGGCGGCTCAAGCTCGTGACCGACAACGTCATGGACGTCGCCGCCAATGATGCCGCCGTGAACGACGCCAGCGAAGATCCTACGAGAGGCTCATGAACGACCAATACGTGCGCAATGTAATCGAAGCCGCCCTGCTGGCATCCGGCAGGCCCTTGACGACCGATGAGCTCGAGTCGCTGTTCGACGAGCGCGACGCCACGGGCGAGGAAACCGTGCAGGCGGCCCTCGCGGCTTTGCGCGGCGAATACGAGACGCGCGGCATCGAGATCGTCGAAGTCGCCAGCGGGTTTCGCATCCAGGTGCGGCCTTCCGTCGCGCAGCCGGTGTCGCGCCTCTGGCAGGAGCGTCCGGCCAAATATTCGCGTGCGCTGCTCGAAACCCTGGCGCTGGTGGCCTACCGTCAGCCGATCACCCGCGGCGAGATCGAGCAGATCCGGGGCGTCGCGGTGAACCCGAACATCATCAAGACCCTGTTGGAGCGGGGCTGGATCCGGGTGATCGGACATCGCGACGTGCCGGGCAAGCCCGAGCTCCTCGGCACCACGCGGGAGTTCCTCGATTACTTCAGCTTGAAGAAGCTCGATGATCTGCCGACGCTGGCGCAGCTCAAGGAGCTCGAGGACCTGCGCGTGCAGCTATCGCTGCCCGGGGCGGAGGCCGCGGTGCAGGAAGCCGCGCCGGGGGAGGCGTCCGCGGCGTCCGCATCGGATGACTACGAGCGCGATGCCGACGAACTCGATGCCGCCGAAGCCGAGCCGCGGGCCCGAGGGCTGGTAGCCCGCGGCTTCGGCGACGGCGCCGATTGATGCGGGCGCGCCGGCCCCGGGATCGGCCAGCCGCGCGCAAGGCCGGCAACTCCGATACGGCGGAGTCGTCGGTCCGGGTGCAAAAGCTCCTGTCCGCCGCCGGGATCGGCTCGCGGCGCGAAGTGGAGCGCTGGATCCGCGAGGGCCGGCTGAAGATCAACGGCGACGTGCCCGAGCTCGGCGCGCGCCTCGCGGCGCGCGATCGCATCACCCTCGATGGGCGGCCGGTCCGGTTGCATGCAGCCGCGCCGTCGGGGGAGTCGCGGGTGCTGTTGTTTCACCGCTCTCCGGGCACCGCGCTCGACCTCAAGGCCGCCACGTCGCGGGCCGGCGAGCAGTGGAAGCAGTCGCGGGCCGCGGGGCGGTGGCTCGCCATCCAGCCCTTGCCTCCGGTCGACGGAGGTTTGGAGATCCTCACCGACGACGGCTCCTGGGCGCATCGGGTATCGCGCGCAGCACATGCGCTCACCGTCGACTTCGTGCTGCGTGTGCGCGGGCCGCTCACCGACGCCTTGATGGAGGAATTTCGCGAAGCGACCGAAATCGAGGGCGAACCGGTGAGCATCCTGAAGGCCGATGCCCAGTACGGAGAGGGATTCAATCACTGGATCAACGTCACGGTGCGCGCCACGCGTTCGGCTCAGGTGCGTCATTGGTGGGCGGCGCGGGGCATCATCGTCAGCCGGCTCATGCGCGTTCGATTCGGGCCGGTGCACCTCTCCCGCGACCTGCCGCGGGGGCACTCTCGCGTCATGACGCCGGGCGAGCGCAGCTCGCTGAAGCACGAGATCGAGGCCGCCGCGGCCCCGGCCGAGCCCGCCGGGGATTGATCGCGCTTCACGCGCCTCGATCAGCCGCCGCCGGTCTTCGAAGGCTCGCTCGCGGCCAGGAGTTCGCCCAGGTACTGGCGCCAGACGGCGGCCCAGGTGTTCGTGCCATGCCCATGGGTTTGATCGGAGGCGGGCAGCAGCACGAAGCGGCCGTTCTTCACCTTCTTCACCTCGCGTTCCGCTATGCCGAGCTCGGGGGGGTCGACGAAATCGTCGGCCGAGTTGATCCACATGACGCGGGTCTGGATCTTGTCGAGGGCCCCCGACGGGTCGTAGTCGCGCGATGCGCCCACCTGGTACAGCAGATCGTTCGCGTCGAGCTGCGGCAGCTGCCGATCCATGTACACCTTCACGAAATCGTCGGCCGCCTCGCGCGTGGGCAGCGCAATCTGCATCTGGATGGGCGCACTGCCCGCGATGAGCAGGTACCCGGCGGCCGCGCGCAGCGCCTCCATCGGCTCGGCCCGGTACTCGCCCTGCAGCCATTGCGGATCGGTGCGTATCGATTCGAGGATCAGGTCGCGCCACACCCGGTTGCGCCCGGCGATCTGCACCGGGAGGCAGGCGAGCGGCATCGCGGCGTCCATGAACGCCGGATAGCGCTCGGTCCACAGCCAGGTGTGCATGCAACCCATCGAGGTGCCCATCACGAGGCGCAGATGATCCACGTGCAGGCCCTGGACGAGCAGCTCATGCTGGGCGGAGACCATGTCGTCGTAGGTATATTGCGGAAATCGCGCGTGCAATCCGTCGCTCGGCCTGCTCGAGGCGCCGTGGCCGATGGCGTCGGGGAGGATGATATAGAAGCGTGCGGCGTCGAGCGGCTGATCCTTGCCGAACAGCACGCCGGCGAATCGGTCGACAAGGAAGCTGTGCCCGCTGCCGCCGGTGGCGTGCAGGATGAGCACCGCGTTCGAGACGCGGCCGTGCTCGTCGCGCCGCGGTTTGCCGAGGGTGATGTAGTGAATCCTGAGCTCCGGAAGCGCTTCGCCGGAGCCGAAATGGAAATTGGGGATGACGTAATCGCCCTCCAGGGGCTTGATGGCTGCCGCGGACGCGGGGTCGGCGGGCACGGAGAGCGGCGCGAGCAGGAGGCACGCGGCCGCCGAAAGCGATATCGACCTGATCATCTCGTCCGGCTCCTATCGTTCATTGCGCATCGAAATATCGGCCGTCGATCTCGCGTCCTTGCGCGCTCAAGAGGTACAGGAACGGATCCGCGACCGAAGCGGGGTTCGGCAGCGTGTTCGGATCCTCCGCAGGGTATGCGGCGGCGCGCATCGGGGTGCGCATCCGGCCGGGATTGACGCTGTTCACGCGGATGTTGCGTTCGCCCTCGAGCTCCTGCGCGAGCATGGCGCGGATCGCCTCGAGGCCGGCCTTCGACACCGCATAGGCTCCCCAGAAGGCGCGGGGATGGTGCACGACCCCGCTGCTGACGAAGATCACCGACGCGTCGGCGGACTTGCGCAGGTTCGGCAGCAGCACCTGGGTGAGGATGAAGGGTGCCGTCAAGTTGACGTGCAGCACCCGGCACCAGGTGGGAACGTCGTATTGCTCCAACGGGGTGCGATCGCCGAGCAACGCGGCGGCGTGCACCAGTCCGTCGAGCCTGCCGAATTCCTTTCCCACCGTTTCCGCGAGACGGTCGTACTCGGCGGCCGTCGCGGTGGCGAGATCGAGCACGGCGATGGCGGGTTGCGCCGCGCCGAGCGCCTCGATTTCGTCGTAGAGCCGATCGAGCTTCGCGCCGTTGCGGCCCACCAGAATGACGCTTGCCCCCGCGCGTGCGCAGGCGATCGAGAGCGCGCGGCCGAAGCCGCCGGTGGCGCCCGTGATCATCACGGCGCGCCCGGCGAGAAGGTCCGCGGAGGGCTCCAGGCGTTTGGGTAGCGACATCGTTTCCTTCAAAGTTTCGCCGCCCGGCGCACGGCGCGGCGGGCCGTGGACCAAGCGTGGTACAAATCCGCCGGCCGGAAAGCGCCGGTCCGCTTCGGGTCGCCGCGCAAGTGCCTGGCGCCGAGTGCCGCGAGGACCAGCAGATGGCGCAGCGCCGGCCGCTCCCCGGCGGGCAGCCCGCCGGCCGCGCTGTTGAACAGCCGTTCCGCCCGGCCGCGCAGGTCTGACAGATAAACCTGCAGCGCCTGCGGGGGCGATGAGGCCGTCAGGTCCGCATCCTCGATGCCGGCCGAGAGCAATTCATCGACGGGGAATATTACACGCCCGCGCAGCGCATCGCGCCGGTAATCGGCGACCGACTCCTCCAGGTATTGCGCGGCGCCCAATGCCGCGACGGCCCGCCGCACCGCCGGCTCGGAGCCGCCGCTCAGGTCGCGGGCAAGATGCGCGGCGGTCATCAGCGGCGTTGCCCAGAGAGCGGCGCCGTGGGGCTCGAGCTCGGCGGCGCGCTCGAGCGGGGCGCCCCCGAGCTGCCGCGCGGCCGCTTCGAGCGAGGCGTGCAGCGGCGCGAAATCCACCTGGGCCGCTCGCGGCAACGCCGCGAGGAATCGCGTGATGGGATGGAGCGGCGCGCCGCGCGCGAGCCGGGCGATCTCTTCCCGCCACCACGCGAGCTTGATCGCGGCGGACTCGTGCCCGGTCTCGGGATCGATCAGCGCACGCCACTCGGCGCTCAACGCGTACACGCCGATCAACGGGTCGCGCGACTCGGGCGCCGCGAACAGCCAGCTCCAGTAGCGGTCGGATCCGGCGGGCGCGGCCCGGCTTCGATACGGCTCCTCAAGCGGAATCGGCGGTGTTTCCATCGGCGGGAGACTCGGAGGCCGCCGTGCCGGCAACGCGCGGGGTGCGGGTGAGCGTTTCGATCGGGTCGAGCGGCTCCAGCACGCGATTCACCCGCAGGCCGAGCTCCGGGAAGCGCCGCGCCGCGGGCAGCACCTGCTGTTCGAGCGAACCCACGGCCTTGTTGAACGCATCGACCCCGCCGCCGAGCGCCCTGCCGAGCCGCGTGAGATGCTCGCCGAAGACCGCGAGCCGCTTGTACATGTCCTCGCCGAGCCGGCGCACCTCCTCGGCGTTCTCGGCGAGCGCCGTCTGTTTCCAGCCGTAGGCGACCGCCTTCAGCAGCGCCACCAGGCTGGTGGGCGTCGCCAGCATGACGTTCTGGCGCAACGACTCGTCGATGAGCTCCGGATTCTCCTGAAGCGCGGCCGACAGGAACTGGTCGCCGGGCAGAAACAGCACCACGAAATCCGGGCTGTGCTCGAACTGCGCCCAGTAGCTCTTCGAGGCGAGCTCGCGCACCCGGGCCGCGACGAGCTGTGCGTGGCGTTTGAGCTCGCGCGCGCGCTCTTCGTCGCTTTGCGCCTCCACCGCCGCCAGATACGCATCCAGGGGGGTCTTCACGTCCACGACGATATCGCGGCGCTCGGGCATGTGCACGATCATGTCCGGCCTGATGGCCCCCTCGTCCGTGAGCAACCGGTGCTGCTCGGTGAAATCGACGTGCGCGCTCATGCCGGCGAGCTCCACGAGGCGCTTGAGCGTGATCTCGCCCCAGCGTCCGCGCACGTCCGGCCGGCGCAGCGCCGTCACGAGATTGCGGGTCTCGCGCGACAGCGTGCTCTGGCCGCTCGCCAGGCTCTCCATTTGCGCCTTGATGGTGGCGAACGAATCGATGCGCGCGCGCTCGATGCTTTGAATCTGCGCCTCGGTGCGGGCCAGTGTCTCGCGGATCGGCTGCACCAGCGATTCGATCGCCGTCTCGCGCTCCTTGAGCGCGGCGGCCGCATCGCTCGCCTGATGCCCGAGCCGTTCGCGCGCCAGCTGCAGGAACAGCTCGCTGTTGCTCTTCAGGCTGTCGCGGGCCAGGTCGCCGAACACCCCCTGCAGCTGTTCGCGCATGCGCGCGAGCGCGAGGTCGCGTTCGGCGGCCGCGGATTCATCCGAGCGGATGCGCGTGCGCAGCACCTCGAGCTCGACCCGCGACGCCTGTTCGCGCCGCGTGCGCCAGAGCAGGGCGCCGAGAATCCCCACGAGACAGCCGCCGACGCCGGCGGCGAACAGCCCGACCCATGCCCCGCCGGCGCTCATGCGTCCGCCGCGCGCCGGCCGATCCAGCCGAGCAGTTCCGCGGGCGCCGCGATGGAGCCCTCGCCGCCCCACGCCCGCCAATTCTCCCCCTCGGCGAGGTACCCGTAGGTGGCGACCAGCGCCGGCATGCCGGCGGCGCGCGCGGCCTGCACGTCGCGTTCCGCGTCGCCGACGTAGAGGCACTGCTGCGGTGGCGCACCGGCGAGCTTCGCCGCATGCAGGAGCGGCATCGGGTGAGGCTTGCGCTCGCTCAAGGTATCGCCGCTCACGACGCACGCGAATTGCCCGCGCAGGCCGAGCTGCTCGAGGAGCGGCTCGGTCAGCCACGCGGGCTTGTTGGTGACGATTCCAAGCGCGAGGCGCATGGCGGTGAGCTCGGCGAGAACCGCGCCCATCCCGGGGAAGAGGCGCGTGTTGGCGCTCAGCGCCGCGGCGTAAATCTCGAGATAGCGGCGCTGCAGCGCTGCGAGGCGGTCCCCATCCACATCGGGGAATCCGAGACGCACCAGGCGCCCGGACCCATGGCTCACCGAAGCGCGCACCTCGGCGAAAGGCAATGGCGCGAGTCCGTTTTCGCGGCGCAGCGCATCGAGAGCGCCGACCATGTCGGGCGCGGTGTCGAGCAGCGTTCCGTCGAGGTCGAACAGCACGGCGAGGAGGCTCATCTCACGTGGGCCTGCGGAAATGCGCGAGATAATTGACCCTGGTATCGGACGAGAGCAAAAACGCGCGGGTGAGCGGGTTGTACCCGATGCCCGCGAGATCGCAGAGCTCGAGCCCCGCCGCGCGCCCCCAGCGGGCGAGTTCCGAGGGCCGGATGAACTTGAGATATTCATGGGTGCCGCGCGGCAGGATTCGCGCGACGTACTCAGCGCCGAGAATCGCCACGGCGAATGCGCGCGGGTGGCGGTTGAGGGTCGATACCACGATGTCGCCGCCGGGACGCACCAGTGCGGCGAGAGCGGCGAGCGATGCGGCGGGGTCGGGCACGTGCTCGAGCATTTCCATGCACGTCGCCAGATCGAATTCGCCGGGATGCAGCTGCGCGAGAGCCTCCGCGGCGATGTGCTGATATCGCACCGCGATGCCGGATTGCAGGGCGTGCAATTCCGCGACATCCAGTACCGCGCGGGCCAGATCGATGCCGAGCACGCTGGCTCCCGCGCGCGCCATCGCCTCCGACAGGATTCCGCCGCCGCACCCCACATCCACCACCACGCGGCCCGCGAGCGGGGCGGTCCGCTCGATGTATTGCAGGCGCAGGGGGTTCAGATCGTGCAACGGACGCGACGGACCTTTGGGATCCCACCAGCGGCCGGCAAGCCCGGAAAATTTGGCGAGCTCCGCGGCGTCGACGTTGGAGTTGGATGCATTCATGAGAGCGTCTCCGTGATGGGGGCCGTGGGCGCCGCGGTCGTTGCGGACGGCCGCCGCGGGTCGAGCCGGGCGGCGAGGGCCGGCCAATCGAGCCGCGTGAAGCGTCCCTCGACGAGCAGCTGGCGCCCGGCCACCCACACATCGCTCACGAGGTCACGTCCGCCCGCGAGCACCAGATGCCGCAGCGGATCGCCCGGCGGCTGCGTCGCGGGACCCGACAGATCGATGCAGCATACGTCCGCCCACTTGCCGGCCTCGAGCGTGCCCGTCTCCGCCTCGAGCCCGAGCGCCGCCGCGCCGCCGCGGGTGGCGGCGCCGAGCACGCTGGCGGGAGTCGCGCCGGGCGAGTGCAGCGCCATGAGCCTCAATTCGGACCATAAATCCTGACCCGGCCCGCAGCGTTCGCCCTCGCTGCCGAGGCTCACGCGCAGCGGTTGAGCGCAGAGCTCGCCGATGGGCGGCAGGCCCTGACCGCGTTCGAGCCCCGATGCGAGGCACAGCGTGACCGCGGCGCCGGAACGGCGCAACAGATCGAGATCGGCGCCATCGAGGTGGGTCGCGTGCGCGGCGGTCGCCGCAGGGCTCAACAGTCCTAGATCCTGAAAGCGCTGCAGCGGACGCTTGCCCCGGCGGCGAAGCGAGATCTCCACGGCATGCCGCGACTCGTGCAGCGAAAGCAGGAGACCGGCATCGATCTCGGCCGCGAGTGTGGCGAGGCGCCCGAGGGTGTCATCGGCGAGTGAGTCCGCACCGAGGGGCGCGAAGCGGGTCGAGATCGAGGGGTGGCCCTTGTATTCGTCGTGCAGCTGCAGCGCCCGCGTGAGGTGCTCGGCGGGGCTCTGTGCCCAGGCGCTCGGATGCTCCGCGACCGGCAGGCCGACCACGGCGCGCAGGCCCTGTGCCACCGCCGCCGCGGCGACCTCGCGCGGGAAATAACCCGCCTCGCAAAAGCAGGTGATGCCCGCCTTCAGCATGTTGGCGATGCAGAGCAGGGCGCCGTCGGCCCAGAAACCCTGCGCGGGCGGCGCGGCGCCCGAGGGCGCGAGCCGGGTTCGCGCATTCACCAATCCCGGAAATGCGAGATGATCCGGCCGATCCAGCTCGACGCGCGCCGAATAGCGCTCGGCGGCCGCGTGGTGGGGGAGCACGTCGAGGATGCGGCCGTCCCTGATCACCAGCGTGTGCGCTTCCAGAACCTCGCCCTCCCCCGTCATCGGGGCGATCCAGCGAGCCTTGATGTTCACGTCGGAGGGAATGGCGGGCATGGGATCCAGTATATCGGCTAAAGCTCCTGTGCTAGAATTATCCGATGTTGAGACCAGGTCTCGCTTCCCTTAAACCCTCTTAATCCGTAGCCCAAAGGCTCATCCGGACTCTCGCTCATGGCCGAGATCGCACGCGAAATTTTGCCCGTAAATCTCGAGGACGAGATGCGTAAATCCTATTTGGATTACGCCATGAGCGTCATCGTGGGACGGGCGCTGCCCGACGTTCGCGACGGGCTCAAGCCCGTCCATCGACGCGTGCTCTATGCGATGCGCGAGCTCGGCAACGACTGGAACCGAGCCTACAAGAAATCGGCGCGCGTGGTGGGCGATGTCATCGGCAAGTACCATCCGCACGGCGACGCGTCCGTGTACGACGCCATCGTGCGCATGGCGCAGACTTTCTCGATGCGCTACCTCCTGGTCGACGGGCAGGGCAATTTCGGCTCCGTGGACGGCGATCCTCCCGCAGCCATGCGCTATACCGAGGTGCGCATGTCGCGCCTGGCGGGCGAACTGCTCGCGGACATCGACAAGGAGACGGTCGACTTCGTCCCCAATTACGACGAGTCGGAAAGCGAGCCCACGGTGCTGCCGGCGCGCGTGCCGAACCTTCTGGTGAACGGCTCCTCGGGCATCGCGGTGGGCATGGCCACCAACATCCCGCCGCACAACCTCGGGGAAATCATCTCGGCGTGCATCGCGCTCATCGAGAAGCCCGACATCACCCTCGCCGAGCTCATGCAGCTCGTTCCGGGTCCGGACTTTCCGACGGCGGGTTTGATCAACGGGGCGCAGGAGATCGTCGCGGCCTACAAGACCGGACGCGGCCGGCTGCACGTGCGCGCACGCACGCATATCGAGGATGTGGGCAAGGGCGATCGGCAGGCGATCGTCATCACCGAGCTTCCCTATCAGGTCAACAAGGCGAGGCTGATCGAGCGAATCGCGGACCTCGTGCGCGAGAAGCTCATCGAGGGCATCGCCTCGGACGGCCTGCGCGACGAGTCGGACAAGGACGGCATGCGCGTCGTCATCGAGCTGAAGCGCGGCGAGGTGCCGGAGATCCTGCTCAACAACCTGTTCGCGCAGACGCCCATGGAGCAGGTGTTCGGCATCAACATGGTCGCGCTCGTCGACGGACAGCCGCGGCTTCTCAGCCTCAAGGAAATGCTCGAGGCGTTCCTGCGCCATCGGCGCGAGGTGGTGACACGGCGCACCGTGCACGATCTGCGCAAGGCCCGCGAGCGGGGCCATATTCTCGAGGGTCTGGCGATCGCACTCGCCAATATCGACGAGATGATCGCGACCATCAAGGCTTCGCCGTCGCCCGCGGATGCGAAGGTGGCCTTGGTCTCGAGGCTTTGGATGTCGGGCGCGGTGCCCGAGATGCTTGCGCGCGCGGGCGCCATCAACACGCGCCCCGACGGAGAGACCTCGCCCCTGGGGCTCACCGCGGGCGGCTATCGCCTCACCGAGATCCAGGCGCAGGCCATCCTGGACATGCGGCTCAATCGCCTGACCGGGTTGGAACAGGACAAGATCGTCGCGGAGTACCAGGAGCTCCTGGCATTGATCCGCGACTTGAGCGACATTCTGGCGCGGCCCGAAAGGCTGCTCGCCGTGATCCGTACCGAGCTCGAGCACATCCGCGACACCTTTGCGGACAAGCGCCGAACCGAGATCATCGTCAATCACGAAGACCTCACCATCGAGGATCTGATATCCCCCGAGGATGTCGTGGTGACGCTTTCCCACGGGGGCTATGCCAAGGCGCAGCCGGTGTCCACCTACCAGGCGCAACGCCGGGGCGGCCGCGGCAAGGCGGCGACCACCGTGAAGGACGAGGATTTCATCGATAATCTGTTCGTCGCGAACACGCACGACACCCTTCTCTGTTTCTCCGACCGGGGCAAGCTCTACTGGCTCAAGGTGTACCAGCTTCCCCAGGCGAGCCGCGGCTCGCGCGGCAAGCCGATCGTGAATCTGCTGCCGCTGCAGGAGGGCGAACGCATCAGCGCCATGCTCGCGATCAAGGACTTCGAGGAAGGGAAGTTCGTTTTCATGGCGACCAGCATGGGCACGGTGAAAAAGACCCCGCTCGCGCTGTTTTCCCGTCCGCGCGCGAACGGCATCATCGCCGTCGCGCTCGATCCCGGCGACAGGCTGGTGGGCGTCGCGATCACCGACGGCACCAAGGATATCCTGCTGTTCACGACGGGCGGCAAGGCGATCCGTTTCATCGAGGACGAAGTGCGGCCCATGGGTCGCGAGGCCGCCGGCGTGCGCGGCGTGAAGCTTGCCGAGGATCAGAGCGTCAACGCACTGATCGTGGCCGAGCAGGGGTTCATTCTCACCGCGTCCGAGAACGGGTTCGGCAAGCTGACGCCGCTCGAGGAGTTCCCGACCCACGGCCGCGGCGGGCAGGGCGTCATCGCCCAGCAGGTCACCGACCGGAACGGCCGCATGGTCGGCGCGCTCCAGGTCACGCTCGACGATGAGGTCATGCTGATGAGCCAGAGCGGCACGCTGGTGCGCACGCCGGTGAGGGACATATCGGTGGTCGGCCGCAACACCCAGGGTGTGCGCCTCATCCGGCTGGAGGAAGGCGATCAGCTGTCCGGCCTCGAGCGCGTCGCGGGTCTCGGCACGGAGGCGGCGGAGGAGGATGCGGAGGGCGATCCTTCCGCATCGGGCGGCGACGATACGGGCGACCCGGGCGGCGACGCATCCGGCCCCCCGTCCGGCGACTCCTAGCGACTTCGCTCGGCGCGGACCAAGGGATGCGGGCATATAACTTTTCTCCCGGGCCGGCGGTGCTGCCACGCGAGGTGTTGGAGCAGGCGCGGGCGGAGCTTCTGGATTGGAACGGAAGCGGCATGTCGGTGATGGAGGTCAGCCATCGCGGCAAGGCGTTCATGCAGGTGGCGGCCGAAGCCGAGGCGGACCTGCGCGAGCTGATGGCGATCCCGGACAACTACAAGGTTCTGTTCATGCAGGGCGGCGCCACCGCGCAGTTCGCGATCGTTCCGCTGAATCTGACCCGGCCCGATTCGCTGGTCGACTACATCGACACCGGACATTGGTCGAAGAAAGCGATCGCGGAGGCGCGCCGTTACTGCACGGTGCGCATCGCCGCGGCGGCCGGGGACGCCCTGCGTGTGCCGCCGCAAGCCGAGCTGGAGCTGTCCCCCGGCGCCGCGTATGTGCATTACACGCCGAACGAGACGATCAGCGGCGTTGAATTTCACTACATACCGTCGGTCGCGGACGTGCCGCTGGTCGCCGACATGTCCTCCAACATCCTGTCGCGTCCCATCGATGTGTCGCGATTCGCCCTGATCTATGCCGGGGCGCAGAAGAACATCGGGCCCTCGGGACTCACCCTCGCGATCGTGCGCGAGGACCTGCTCGGGAACGCGCGCTCCACGACCCCGTCCGTGTTCGATTACCGGGCGGTCGCGGCGGAGGGCTCGTTGCTGAACACCCCGCCGACGTTCGCCTGGTACATCGCCGGACTGGTGTTCAAATGGCTGAAGAAAAGCGGCGGGGTTGCCGGGATGGGCGAGGCGAACCGCGCCAAGGCGCGCGCACTCTATGCGGCGATCGATGGATCGTCGTTCTACCGCAACGACGTGGCGCGCGATGCGCGTTCCTGGATGAACGTGACCTTCACCCTGCAAAAGCCGGAGCTCGATTCGGAGTTTCTCTCGCAGGCCGCCCGCGAGGGGCTCCATAATCTGAAGGGACACCGGGTGCTCGGGGGCATGCGCGCGAGCCTCTACAATGCGATGCCGCTCGAGGGCGTCGAGGCGCTGATCGGATTCATGCGCGAATTCGAGCGCCGGCACGCATGAGCGTTCCCCAGGAGGAATCGAATGGCCGCTAAGCGCAAACCGCGCACGCGCAAGGCCGGCTCCGCGGTCGTCGGAGCGACGCCCGCCGGCGCGGCCGACCTCGGCAGCATCCGCGAGCGCATCGACGCCATCGACGAGCAGATCCACGCGCTCATCAACGATCGCGCGCGCCTCGCCCAGCTGGTGGGCATCTCGAAGTCGGCGAGCGGCAAGGCGGTCGATTTCTACCGCCCGGAACGCGAGGCCGAGGTGTTGCGCAAGGCGTTGCACCGCAATCACGGACCGTTGCGCGACGAGGAAATCGCGCGGCTGTTCCGCGAGATCATGTCCGCGTGCCTGGCCCAGCAGGAGCCGCTCAAGGTCGCCTTCCTCGGCCCGGAGGGCACGTTCACCCAGGCCGCGGTGCTGAAGCACTTCGGCTCGTCCGTGCGCTCGCTCCCGCTGGCCGCCATCGACGAGGTGTTTCACGAGGTGCAGGGAGGGGTCGCCGATTTCGGGGTGGTGCCCAT
>CAVTNZ010000069.1:0-97717 GCA_963736185.1 uncultured Gammaproteobacteria bacterium
AAAACCGTCGCCGTCGCCGCATCTGTGGAAACTTCGGAAAACGCCGCAAGTGGAGCGGTGTGCTGCGATTGTCGCTGCGAGTGTGCTGTGCAAACGCGCACGGCGGCGAGGATAAGCCCGGAGAAATACGGCGCCCGCGGCGCGGTTGGAAGCAATGCACAGCTCATTCACAGGGCACCCACAGATCGTTCACAGGCGATGCACAGGTAACGCGCGGGTAATCCATCTACAACCACAGGACACACCCAAGAGATTCGTCGGGAGTCCGCGGGGCGGGTTCAACACGGGCACACGAAAATCCACAGTTGGTGGGGAGGGTTGAGTATTTCCAAGGACTAAGTCTAACCAAATGAATCGAGTAGCCTGTTGATCTTTTTGTTCAAATCTTTGTTGGTCTGGCGCTCGGTTTCGATTTTGTTGATGGAATGGAGCACAGTGGTGTGATGCTTGCCGCCGAACTGCCGGCCGATTTCTGGAAGCGACGCGGAGGTAAGCTGCTTCACGACGAACATGGCTACTTGGCGCGGCAGCACGATCTGCCGGGAATTGCTGCGGACGTTCAGATCCTGCGCACGCAAGCCGAAGATTTCGCCGACGCGCTTCTGGATCTGCTCGATCGTGACCTTCTTTTCCTGCGTCTCGATAATATTTTTCAGGACTTGCTGCGCCGTGGAGAGATTTAATTCCGCGCCGGTGAGCGAAGCGTAGGCCATCAAGCGGATGAGCGCGCCTTCGAGCTCGCGAATATTCGATTTGATGGCGCGGGCGATGTACTCGGCGACTTCGTCAGGCAGCTGGACACGTTCGCTTTCGGCCTTTTTATACAGAAATGGCGATTTTCGTTTCCAGGTCGGGCAGCTGAACCGCGCCAAGGTCGAGCTGCGCAAGGCCTTCGGCCGGCCGCCGTGATATGAGCGCGAAGCGCCCCGGGGGCATCGCCAGTCCCGGGTGATGAAGCTCGTCACCCAGGGCGGCCCTAGCGCAATGCGATGGCGTGGGCCGTGGCCCCCGCGCGGCTGAACTCGAACTGCAAAAGCCACGCTCGCATGGCAGGGTCCTGAGCCTGAGCGAATTTCCATTCCGCGGCCGCCTCGGTGGCGGCGCGGTCGAAGTACCTGCTCGAGGAGTGGTGCTCCAGCTTCGCTGCGATGACATCGCCCGAGCGATCGACACTCACGCGGACCTCAATCTTGATCACGCCGCGGACCGATTTGCGTGCACTTCGCGGCACGTCGGGAATCTCCTCGTGGACCACCGCCGAGAGCGACGGCGCATTGGTTTTCGACCGACCCGGGGCGGCCGGCGGCGATGCAGTCGACGGCGAGGGGCCTCTCGGCACTGGACCAATCTCCGTGGACGGGGGCTCGGGAGCGGTGCGAGGGTGAGCGAGGTGCGCCCAGGTCCACGCCGCCCCCAACGCGATGATGCCGAGGGTGCCCGCGACGAGCGAAAGTCTCGTTCTCGGCGACATGCGCGCGGCCAGCATCCGCAGCGACATCGTGTTTGCCGTCACCGGCGCCGCGGTTGCCGTCGGCATGGGCGCCGGCGTGGGCATCGGCGGCTGTTGCAATTGCGCGGCAAGTTCAGCGACGGCGGGGCGCAGACCGGGGTCTCGGTTCAAGCATCGCCGCACCGGGTCCACGAACTCCGGTGCAAGCGTCGCCGGCAGGGGAGGGCCGTCGGGGGCCTCCCGGGACCCCGTCGGCGCGATCTGCGTGAGGGACTCGATCAGCGTGATGCCGAGGGCCCACACATCGCCCGAGGGGGACATGCTGCCGTTCGTGGCCTCCGGCGGATCGTATACGGACGAAACGCCCGTGCCGCTGCTTTCGCCGGCCGGCCGAACGGTGTCGCTCGCCAGTTTCAATTGATCATGGACCACCAGAAAGTTCGAGGGCTTGAGCCCGCCCTGCACCAGATTCCGGCCGTGGAGGTACGCCAACGCGTCCAAGGTGGCCGGCAACAAGTCCCGCACTTCGTGAGGAGTGAGGGGCCGGCTCGGAAGAATCTGGCCCAGGTTTTGCTCGGCATAATCCATCACGACGAACAAGAAATCGTGGCCACCGAGCTGGCAGCGGCCCGAGTCGAGCAGGCGGATCAAATGAGGGTGCGACAGCGTCGCCGCGGTCCTCCAGCGAGCGAGTTGCGCCTCGGTCAGCGCGGGATGGACCGGCAGGATCTTGATCGCGGCGCGGACAATGTTTTGCCCCCTGTACTCGGTGAGGAACACCGCGCTGTGGTCGGATTGGCCCAGAAACCGGCGCAGCGGATACACTCCGTTGACAATCCGGCGCTCCCAATCTTTCGTCCAGCCTTCCGCCATCGTGATCCGAAGATATCACCAAGCGGGGTCCGCTGCGGAGGCGACCATCAGCGGGGGCGGTGACCGAGGTCACGAAACCTGTCGAGCAGTGGCCGATACCGCTCCGGCGCGACGCCCCCCAAGCGCACCCAATCGAGCGCGAGCGTCTCGAAGTCGTCTTCGACCGACTCGCTGCGCTGTCCCATGCGCTCGACCAAGCGATGCATTTGATGGTCGCGCCGCAAGGCTTGGTCCTCCGGCGGAGTCGGCACATCCGCCAGAAGTTCCCGCCGGATGCAGAGCAACCTGAGTGCGCGCTCGGCGTCCGGGGAAGTGTGGCTCCCGGTTTCGGCGCTGGCCCATGCGTCGGCAAGCGCTTCAGCGGAGCCCTTCGGCCACCGTGAGACACCGGCGATGAAGGTCTCGGCCGCCTCCTTCAGTGCGGCGCGCTCGCGCTCGGAGGCTTCCCGGCCGACCGCCCAGCCATAGGCATGGATGCGTCGGGCGGCTTCGAGCAAGTCGGCAATCGATTGTTCCTTCTCTCCCGCCCGCTGGCGGGAGATGGCGCCTCGGACGCCGTCGAGGGCCCGTTCGAATCGGGTCTTGAGCGTGCGCTCATCGCCCCGCGGCAGCTCACCGAGTCCCTCGAAGGCCGTGCGCCACTCAGCGAGCTTGGACGCTCCCGTCGCGAGGTCGGGTCCCGAACGCCCGGCGACTTCCTCCGCCTCCTCACAGAGCGCCACGGCTCGCGCCTTGTTCGCCTCAACTGCCGCAGTGTGATCCGCGTGCGCTTGTTCCCGCTTCCGGAACACCGCATCGCAGTGCCGGCGGAATTCCTCCCATAGCACCCGCTCCTGGTCTCGTGCGGCGGCGCCCACCTCCTTCCATTGCGCCTGCAAACGCTTGATCGACTCCGCCGCCTCGCGGCCATCGTCCAGCGCGAGCAACTGCTGCGCCTGGGCAATGAGCGACTGCTTCCGCGCGGCATTGCGCGCGTGCCAGTCCGCGAGTCTCTCCTGGAGGCGCTGCATGATCGCGTCGAATTCCTCCTGCAGCTTGCGCCCTGGGCCGCGTTCGACCGGGAAATGCCGCCGCCATTCCTGCGGCGCCTCCTTGAGCACGGCCGCCAGTGCGCGATGATCCGCGGCCTCGCCGCTGTGCACGGTCTCGAAGGCGCGCAACCGCTCGAGAATGATGCCGCGCTCCCGCAGATTGTCGTGACGGAGCTTCGCCTCGGCCTCGAAATGTTCGCGGCAGGGCAGGTACGCGTTTTGCGCGGCCTGATGAAAGCGCTGCCAGTCCGCGTCCGAATCGATGGCGACGCCCCTGCTGACCGTCTTCCAATCCTCCTGCACCTGGTGGATCCGCTCCGCCAGTGCGCGGGGCTCGAGCGCGGAACCGATCAGCGCTTCCATTTCCTCGATGAGGGCGGCGCGTTTGGGAGCCGCGGCATGTTCCTTCCAATCTTTGAGCTCGCTCAAGGTCGCATCGAGCCTGTGCACCTGGCGTGCGAGCGGCGGCGGCAGATGCGGCAGCGCCGCGAGCTTGTCCTCCAGCGCGCGGCGCAGACCCGACGCGCGCCCCGTGACACCCTCGCGTAGCGCTCCCTGTGTCCTGCCGATCAACGCGCTGATCTCGCGCAGGGCGAGCGCTTCCGCGGCGGATTGCTCGGCGCGCTCCTTCGCCTCGGTTTCGCGCATGGCCGCCTCCTCGGTGGCCTCCCGGGCGGCTGCCTCGCGCAGCCGATCCGATTCGAGTTCGGCAAACCGCCTTGCCTGCTCGCGGGCGGCCTCGCGCTCGGCAGATGCCGCCGCCTCTGCCGCCTGCTGCGCGACTCGTTGGCGGTGCTCGGTGATGATCGACTCGCAGCGCTCGATGGCGAGGGCCGCGCGCTCGCGCACCGGCGGAGCGGCCTGCCCGGCCACGCCCTGCCAGCGGGCGTTGAAATGCCGCAAGGTGGCCTCGTAAATCGGATCGTAAACACGATGGGCATGCCGCTCGAGGGATTCGCAGGCGGCCAGGGTATCGCTCAGCGTTTTGGCGACGAGCCTCTCCTGCGCATTGAGCGCATCGCACTTGTCGCGGATGATCTTGTAGACGCTCTTGTCCTTGCCGCGCAGCTGCTTCAAAAGCCGCTTGAGCTGCGCCGGATCCGTGACGGATTGCGCGGCAAGTTGACGTATGCGGCTCGAGGGCCCGTCCAGGACGAGCTGGACTCTGCGCTCCGGATCTTCTATCGAAGCGAGTACACGGGTGAGCGGAGCGGGATCGCTGCAATACCCCGCCACGGCCAGCACGGCGGGCACGTCGCCGTGGGCCGCGCGCAGCGCCTCGAATTCCAGCGATCCCGCATCGATGAGCTGGGCAAGCCGCTGCCGCGCGGCCCGCGCGAGCCCCGGCGGCACCGCGCCCGAAGCCTCGGCGCCGATCCCGGCGAGTGAGGTCAGAGTGGTGCGGTCCTCGAGCTTGTGGATGGCCGCCAGGCGCTGCGACTCGTCGCCAGGGCCCGCGGCGGTGGAGATGAGGATGTGCGGCGGCGCTGCATCGAGCGCCGCGACCGGATCCACCGCCGCCGCTGCGTCCGGTGGCGTTTTGCCGAATAGACGCGACAGCGGCTTCGCGAGGTGCTTGAACCGCATGGAGATAGGCCCGTGCTGAAGGATGCGGCGATTATACCGTCCTTCGAGCGCGGCGGCGGCCTCACGCCCCGAATGGGCGTGAGGACCGCGGTGGATGATCCGGACAGCCGGATCTTACGAATGCTTTTGTTTGTAGATGCGCTTGCTGTTGCGATTTTCCGATTTGTTCAGATTTCTCTGCTCGGCCTTGGTGATGTGGCCGTTGTGCTTGGATTCGTCCACGGCTTCGCGCTGCGCGATGTTCTCATCGTGCTTCTCGTCCCGCGCGGCCTGCTTGCCGGTCATCGTGCCCTTGGCAAGACCCTGGTTGATGCGCGCCTGCTGATTGTCCAACCGCTGATTCACCTCGTTCTCGCGCGGATGGCCCGGCACCGGATCGGTCTGCGCCACCGATTGCAGCGAGATCAGCGTGCCGCACACGAGGCCTGCGACGCTCAGATAGATGTTCGACTTCTTCATGACAGCTCCCTTGTTGATTACACCACTCCCGGCTTCGGCGAAAGACTTTAAAACAAGCTCTCGGAAGAAGCGGCAGATGGTTCACAGAACGTTTGCGGGCCTGCGCCGTTGACAGGCCCGTCGCGGGTCATTGTGATGCACCTCACACCGGCGCCACCTGGCGGTGCGAATCGGAGCCGGCGCGTCGCCGGGGAAGATTGGATCGGCCCGGCGCCCGGGGGTATGTCAGATTTGCCTCGTGGGGCGAAATTCCGGAAATCCCCTTCTAATGATCGGTCCTCGCTGTTATTGCGGGGCCGTTATGATAGGACGCCGATTCGCGAAACCGGACCGGAGCTTCATAGGGTGTGCAGCGTCTTTCAGGAGAATCGCATGAGAGGCTATCAGATTACCGTGATCACCGAACAGAACCGCCGGATCGAGCATAAGCAGGCCGTCGATTGGCTGCTGCAACTCGCGAAGGAGCTCGGAATTTCAGGCGCCACGGTCTTCACGGGCGCTGAGAGTTACGGTGCGGACGGGCGACGGCACTCCGCGCGTTTCGTCGAGCTCACTGATCAGCCTCTGGAAATCATGATGGCCGTGACCGAGGAGCAGGCGGATCGGCTGTTCGAGAGGATCAACGCGACGGATACCCGGCTCTTCTATATGAAGGCGCCGGTGGAATTCGGGCAGTTGGGCAGTCAAGCCTGACGCGAGGGCCCGGGCGGCGCGCGGCGCGGGCGTGATTGGCGGCATCGCCCCGCGCATGCCGCCGCCGGCAAGGCTGCGACATTCGCGCTGGACAGCGAAATACGCTCGCGACCGCTCGAGATGACATGACTCATCGCGGCATCGTGCGAGTTCGGACATTTTTCTGGCACGTCCTCGGTCGCCACACCCGTCAGCGGCACCAGCAGAATCACATGCACCTCCGGCGTGACATGGCAAAGCTGTACGTAGCCGATGGCGCCCGGCGTTGCGGCCACGAATTTGACCACGGCCTTTTGAGATCCGAGAACGTAGGGCGGATTGACCCCTTGGAAATAGCGGCGGTCCCAGTAGATCTGCATCTGTGGCGTGCTCATCTTTAGGACAGTGGATACAAATGCATTGCGCAGCGGATGAGTGGCGGGCAGGTTGACAGGAATATAAGGCCTGCCGTCCGAATTCAGGAAAATTCGTTTGAGGTAGACCTCGCGCAAACTGCCCTCGTCGATCTTCGGCAGCGAATCGAGGTTGGACGCTATGATTGCGATCTGCGCTTCCTCCGGCGGTGCCGGATCGGCAGCGCACCCGAAGCGCCCACCCGCCAAGAGCAGGGCGAACAAGACGAGGCGTCGGCATTTGGACGGGATGAACATTCAGAAAAGTACTGCGACCGAGGCAAACCAACCGCTCGGCAGTCCCGAATAATCGTGAGAGTCGTGCGTCCGCTCGATCCGAAAGACAAGGCCGGGCAACCCTCGATAGTTCAATCCGACGGTCGAAATGTTATCGGTTACATCGGGTGTCGAATTCCTGAAGTGTTCATATCGCCCCACCAGGAACAACTGATCGGGCAACGAAACGACCGCCTGCAGATACCCGCCGTACTCGCTGGGTGTTTGCGGACCGTCCGCGGTCCGGTAGACCGCCTCTCCGCTGAGCTCGATGCCTGATCCGAGCCAATCGAAATCGAGACCCCCCAACCGATAGTTTTTTAGCGGATCCCTCAGCTGGTAGGTGACGAAGGAGACTCCGAGGCTCAGCTGATCATCGTGCAGGTGGTAGTGCGCCTGGCCGCCGGCCGCACGGTCGAACTCGTTCCTCAGCGGGTTGATGGCACCGGCCGCGCCGTAAGACCCGTAGGCAGCATCGGCGTCTTTGGCGAGCCCGAGAGCCCGGGTGTCGTCGACGTACAGGCTGTAGTCCAGGTCATCCTGAGCCAAAGCACGCGTGCCATACATCATCGCGCCATTGGCACCCGTCGAGAATGCGGCCGCGGTGCTCAGCGGACGCGATACGGTCCATACCAGGGGATCCGCGTGAATCAGATTCCACTGCCCGATAGGGGTGAGAAACTTCCCAAAGCGAAACGTCGCTGCGGAACTCGCATAGTAATCGGCGTAGAGGCGCTCGATCTCCAGCGTAGCGTCCGAAGCGTCGATGCCCCGCTCGGTGAGGGTCACCGCATCGTTGAGGTCGGTCTCGCTGAGGAGCTTCCAGCGGGTGCCGATATCCTGGGTCACGATGAGACTGAGGTCGTCTACGCTGGCCGATTTTATGTAGTTGTCCAAACCAAAATAATGCAGATCCGCATAGCCGCCCACGCGCAGGCCCTGCTGTGGAAAATACAGCCCTTGTCCCAGCTGATACGGGTCGGTTTCCCAGGAAGAGCCGGTCTCTGCGGCAATCGCCGGGCGGAACAGGACCACGCCCAGCGCGACCAGCAGCGCCCTACGCGCCGAGCGGCGCGGGCAACATCGTATTCGATCCATTATTGTGTCGCGCGCCCGCCGTTTGAAATCCCGTGGAATTGGAGGGAAAATCCCCAAAATGACATCGGGCGCCGCGTGTCAACCATCAGAGTGACGAGATCACCAGCATCATTCATCTTCGAGCTTTTCATCCCCTCGCGAAATCGGCGGCTTTTTGCGTGACGACTCCGGTCGAAACAGGCCGCTTGTCCATAGGGTGCCGAATTCTTGAATCCGACTCAACCGTCGCAGATCGGCGAACCAATGTACTCGTTCGTGCCGCGCGGGTCGACCGGTGACGGCGCGTTCTGCGCTGCTGCGCACCTTCGCCTGGCTGCTGCTCGGCGCGATGCTTTTGACAGCCGCGTTGTCCTTTTTCGCCTTTCGGCACACGATGCAGGTCGAGATCGCCCGCAATCTCGAATTCAGCGCCAGCGTCATCAAGGAGCGGATAGACACTCTCATACACACCCAAGTGCAGAACATGCAGGTCTGGCGCACCCTGCAGGTGATGCAGGACATCACTGTCGGCGACCTCGACAAGCGTGTGTCGGGCTCCCTCTCGGAGCTGCGCGCGGGACAAAAGTCACTCTACAAGGCTCTGTTCTGCACGAACAATGCCGGGCGCGTCGTCTCGGCAAGCGATGCCTCCATGATCGGAGAGACCATTTCGGTGGCGGGCGGCTGGCAGCCGATTTCGAGTCCCGCATTGGCGGATGTTTTCGTGGCGCCCGTGGAGCGCGACAACCGGCAGGCAATCACCTTGCGCACGGGGATCCCCAACGCGTTCGGCCAGGGCAGCATCGGACAGCTGTATCTGGTGTTGGATTTCGATGCATTCCAGAACATCCTCGACCAGGCCGTCGACGATGGGCCGCGTAACCTATTGATCCTGGATTCGGCGGGCTACGTCGTAGGTGCATCCCACGCCTTGCGCCAGCATCTCGACATCGGTGCCCTGCGGCTGGACGCCTGGGAGATGCCCAAGGCGGGCGCCACCTCCTATGTTCACGACGGCGCGGCGCTGGGAGAGGGCAGGTTGCTGGTAGGCGCGGCGGCATCGAGCCAATACCAGCATCTGGAGGGGCTGGGGTGGCGCATTCTGATGGTCGAGTCGACCGGCATCGCATTCCAGCCGGTATTGCACCTGCTTTGGGGCCTGTTGGCATTGCTGCTGTTCACGATGACGATCGGCGTCTGGATCGCATCGCGCCTTGCGGGGAGAATCGCGCAGCCGATCGTCGAGCTCACCGCATTCACACGACGCTTTCGCCAGGGCGACAAATCATTGCCGGAACCGCCCGGTACGGCGGTATCGGAGGTGGCGGAGTTGTTCGACGCGTATGTCGACATGATCTTCGCGCTCGAGCGTTCCCGAGAGCAGATCGTTCGTGCCGGCAAGCTGGCGGTGGTGGGTGAAATGGCCGCGATCATGGCGCACGAGATCCGCACGCCCATGAGCATCGTGCGCAGCTCCGCACAGCTGCTGGACCGGCAGCCCGATCTCGGGGAAAAGGAGCGAGAGTTGATCGGATTCATGCTGGGAGAGACGGAAAGGCTCGGCCGGTTGGTCACGATGCTGCTGGAATGCGCTCGGCCCAAGCCGCCGGACATGCAGCCGAACGATCTGCATGCGATCGTCCATAATGTACTCGACCTGATCGCGACGCGCGTGGAAGCGGCCGGCGTGAATGTCGTGCTCGACCTGGAACCGGGCCCCCTGCTTTTCGACTGCGACAAGGAACAGATGATGCAAGTCTTCCTCAATCTGCTGCTGAACGCGCTGCAATTCGTCCCGCAGGGAGGAAGATTGGGAATCAGGATATTCCACGACGCTGCCACGCTCAGCATCGGCGTCGACGATGACGGTCCGGGCGTCGCGCCGGCGATACGCGATCGAATTTTCGACCCCTTCTTCAGCCGCCGGGAGGGAGGCATCGGTTTGGGGCTTACCGTCGTTCAGCAGATCGTGCAGGCACACGGGGGCGACATCAGTGTCGGCGCAAGCCGATGGGGCGGCGCGGCCTTCAACATGCGATTCCCCTCGAACGGCGTGTCGGAACGAACGTGAAGCGAATGCTCCTGGTCGACGATGAGCCGAAGATGCGGCGCGTGCTCGATCTGATGCTCCGAAGCATGGGCCACGAATCGGAGCAGGCGGGTGACGGCGTGGAGGCCCTCGCAGCCATCGAGGCGGGAAACTTCGATCTCGTGCTCACCGACCTGCGCATGCCGCGCATGGACGGGCTCGAGTTTCTGCGCGAGCTGCGTCGGCGCGGTGAGGAAGTGCCCGTCATCGTGCTCACGGCCTACGGCACGATCGAGAGCGCCGTGGAAGCGATGAAGCTCGGGGCGTCTGACTACATCATCCGGCCGTTCGAGATCGCCGCGGTCGAGCTGGCGGTGACGCGCGCCCTAGCGGTCAGCGTCCTGCATCGTGAAAACCGCTTCTTGCGCGACGAAGTATCCAAAGGCTGGAACGAATTCATCGGCGGCAGCGAAAAGATGCAGGCGCTTTACCGGCTGGTGGAGCTCGCCGCCCCCACCCGCAGCAATATCTTCATCGTTGGCGAGACGGGTACCGGCAAGGAGCTGGTGGCCCGCGCGATCCATCGCGCCTCAAAGCGCAGCGGTTTGTTCGTGCCGATCAACTGCGCCGCCATACCCGCCGAGTTGCTCGAAAGCGAATTATTTGGGCACGAGAAGGGAGCCTTCACCGGGGCGGCGCGCAGTCGTGTGGGAAAATTCGAGCTCGCCAGTGGGGGCACCATTTTCCTGGATGAGATCACCGAGATGCCCGTTGCACTGCAATCGAAGCTGCTTCGGGTCCTCCAGGAAGGGGCCATCGAGCGCGTGGGGGGCGACCGTCCCGAATCGGTGGATATGCGGGTGGTGGCGGCCACCAACATGGATCCACAGCGCGCGGTGGATGAAGCAAAGCTGCGACACGATCTGTTCTTCCGGCTCAATGTGCTGCGGATCGATGTGCCGCCGCTGCGGGAGCGGCGCGACGACATTCCCATGCTCGCCGAGCATTTTCTGAGGAAATATGCGTCCGAACTCGGTTATGTGACAGCGCGGCTCTCTCAACCGGTCCTCGAGCGGCTCGAGTCCTATGATTGGCCGGGCAATGTGCGTGAATTGGAGAATTTGATGGAACGTGCGGCCGTGGTCAGTGCCGGCGCCGCGGTGGGGCTCGAGCATTTGCCGGAGGATCCGACGCCGGAGCGTCGCGCCGGCGGCGCGATGCAGCCGGGCGAGCCGGTCAACCTGCAAGCGGGCCCCTTGAAGCCGCAGGTCGAAGCGCTTGAAACACGACTGATCAACGTGGCGCTGGCGCAAAGCGACGGCAGCAAGTCCGCAGCGGCGCGGGTGCTTGGAATCAGCGAGCGGGCTCTTTGGTACAAGATCAAACGCTACGGCATCGGATGAGGGAGACCTGATCCGGGGCCGGGCCCCCGGGCCTGCACTTTTCCTCCGACAATTTTTGCAGTGTGCAATTTTTGTCGTCCCCCGAGGCGTCAGGCTATCTTCATATTATCTATAAATATCAATAAGTTATGTAATTGGCACGGCTATTGCTTTGTCTTGGCTGTTGAGTCATCAACGCCAACTTGAGGAGATTGATATGCACACCCCCACGCAGCAAAACAGCAAATTCTTCTATAGCGCACTCGCCGCGGTGGCGATGCTGGGACCGATCCTTTTGGTGATTGCGGCAGGCACACTGCCCGAAGGCGGCCAGCAGCGGGGCCACCTGATCGTGCACGGGCACGAAGTGCTGGTGGCGATTCTTGCCGCCGCCCTGACGCTGCGCGGAGCGTACACGCTGGGCTTCAGACGAGCGCTTGAGTTTATGCGTTCCGAGCCGCAGCGCTCCGCGACCGCGTGACGGTGACCGTCACGCGCATCCGCCGGCCGGGTTGTTTACAATCCGTCGACAGCCGCCGATGCGGAGAGGATCCGAACATCGGGCGGTGCGTCCGCAACACCAGTGGAGGACAGGAAATGACCGAGGAACGCGCGATTCTGGCGGGTGGCTGCTTTTGGGGGATGCAGGATTTATTTCGCCGCTACGACGGCGTGATCTCCACGCGGGTCGGATACACGGGCGGGGAGGTGCGCAATGCCACCTATCGCAACCATGGCAACCACGCCGAAGCCATCGAGATCCTGTTCGATCCCGCGAAGCTCAGCTATAGGCAGATTCTCGAGTTCTTCTTCCAGATCCACGATCCCTCGACGCGCAACCGCCAGGGCAACGACACCGGACCGAGCTATCGTTCTGCGATCTTCTACACCAGCGAGGATCAGAAGCGCATCGCGCTGCAGACCATCGCGGATGTCGACGCTTCCGGTCTCTGGCCCGGCAAGGTCGTTACCGAAGTCGCGCCGGCCGCTGATTTCTGGGAGGCGGAGCCCGAGCATCAGGATTATCTGGAGCGCTTTCCCGACGGCTACACCTGTCACTACGTGCGGCCCAACTGGAAGCTCAAGGCCGCGGGCGACCAGCGGCGAACCTCGGTCGCGTCCTAGATCTGCGGCCATGAGCGGAGCGGGGAGCGCCGGCGCACCGGCGCTCCCTGATTTCGCGACTATCCGTAGCGATGCTCGCCTTCGGACCGCCCGCCGCTAGGGCCCAGGATGCGCCCGACCTGCCTCACGCGCTCGCTGAACCTTGACGCCCGCCGGGCGATCGCCCGCAGATACACGACCCGCAAAACCGCGGCGAGTGCGAGAGCCGCCACGAGGTACTCATGGCCGGTCACTATCAGGGTTCCGCGGGTGCCTTGCGGGCGCATGCCCGCCACGATGACCATGGCGATCGGGCTGAGCACTGCAAGGCATACGAATGTCCGCTCGAACAAGTACGAGCCGTTCTTGGGGGCGGTGGTGATTGGCGTCATTTGAGCATCTCCAGGTTAAGTGGTAAAAAAAGAAATCGGCCTAAACGTCATCCCCCGGATGCATAGTGCCCAGGCGCCATGTAATGCGCCGTTAGCGAAACGTAAATCATTGCAAACTTTGCGAGGCAGAGGTGTTTGTAGACGGCGACACTTGCATGTCGCCGGACGCGTACCCGATGGGCACGCCGTCCTGCAGGCATCCCGACATCATGAGCACCATTAGCGGATTACCGGTTCGATGCTGAGCGATGCGGCGCTGACGCCCTCGAGCGTGCTCATCATCGATGACGATGTTCAGCTCATCGACCTGCTGCAGGACTATCTGCAGCTCGAGGGATTCACGGTGGGCCGCGCCGAGGACGGCGAGACCGGCGTGCGCGCCGCGCTTTCGGGAGCGTACGCCATTGCCGTGGTGGATATGATGATGCCGGGGTTGAGCGGCATCGACGTGCTCAAGGTGATCCGGGCCCAGAGCGCCATGCCCGTCATCATGCTCACCGCCAAGGGCGATGACGTCGATCGGATCATCGGGCTCGAGATCGGCGCGGACGACTACATATCGAAGCCTTGCCCGCCGCGGGAACTTCTCGCGAGGATTCGGGCCGTGCTTCGGCGCACTCAGGTCGCGCCCACCGCCGCTCAGCCGGCTGCCATCCGTGCCGGTGCGATCGTGCTCGATCCGCAGCGCCGCCAGGTCGAGTGCGCGGGCAAGTCGGTGGACCTGACCAGCACCGAATTCAACGTGCTCGAGGTGCTCGCCCGGCATCCGGGCGCGCCGGTCAGCAAGAAGGAGCTTTCGGAGGCGGGCCTCGGCCGTCCGATCGCGCGATTCGACCGCAGCATCGATGTGCATGTGAGCAGCATCCGCCAGAAGCTTGGCCCGTCGCCGAGCGGACAGCCCCGCATTCTCACGGTTCGCGGCTTCGGCTATCAGCTGGTGCCGGAATGATCAGGCCGGCGGGGCGCCTGTTCTGGAAGTCCTTTCTGTTGATCGCGATCGTGCAGATTTGCTCCGATCAGGCGGTTCACCAATGGAGCACTCACCGCTATCCGAGCGGCGCTGAGTTCAACGAGCGATCGCCGACACCGCCCAAGCCCTTCGTCATTCCGGAAATGGTCGACGTGGTCGCAAGCCTGGGCTGCGCCGCTTTGCTGGCATGGCTGTTGTCGAAGCCGATCAGCAATCTGCGCTCGGCGCTCTCCGATGCGGCGGGCGGCAACCTGGACACCCGGGTCGCCGATCGCATGGGATTCGGCACCGATGAGCTCAAGGACCTCGGCACCGAGTTCGACCGCATGATGCATCGCATGCAGACACTGCTCACCGCACAGCGCCGGCTGCTGCACGATGTGTCGCATGAAATCCGGTCGCCCATGGCGCGCATCCAGGCGGCCGTCGGCCTGGCGCATCGTCAGCCCGATCAGGCGCTGGCGTTGATGGGGCGGATCGAGCGCGAATGTATTCGCGTCGACCGGCTGGTCGACGAGATGCTGGCGCTTTCGCGCCTGCAGGCCGGCGTCGACAACCGCTTGAGCGAGGAGTTCGACGTGCACGAGCTAGCTCGCCGACATCGTCGACGACGCGCAGTTCGAAGCGTCGGCCAAAGAACGATCGATCAGCGTCCGCTCCGACGTCCACGGCACCATTCGAGGGAACGTCTACCTGCTGCGCCGCGCGTTGGAGAATGTGCTCCGGAATGCGATCAAGTACAGCAAGAGCGGCTCCGTCATCGCTCTGGAGACCGCCGCGGGCGCCGAGGGCCGCTCGGTGGTGATATCGGTGCAGGACGCCGGCACCGGGGTTCCGGAGTCCGATCTCGAGAATATTTTCGAGCCGTTTTTCCGCAGCCAGATACATGCGCGTACGGAGGGCAGCGGCTTGGGTCTGCAGATCGCCAAGCGGGTGGTTCAGTCCCATGGCGGCACGATCCGGGCGCAGAACGTCCCGACCGGCGGACTGCGGGTGGACGTTCGAGCTGCCTCTGTTGACCTGACCTGCTTGCGCGTCGGTCCGCTCCATCGACGTCACCGCCAACGCGGCTCAGGGACAATCGAGGCATGGGCCTCTTAAGGCCGCCGAGGCGTCCCGTGTTCCCCGAAAAGGAAAATGCCTTACGATGCCTCATGACCCAGTTGCCCCCGGCATGAGCTTGCACTCCACGCCACTGCCCGCACCCCCCGCGTCGCCGTTCGAGCCAAACGTCGCGGCCTCGGTGCGCCGCGGGGGGGTGCTCGGGCTTGCCGCCCTGGCCGTCTCGAGCAGCTACTACGAATCCGATGCCATCGGTCCGGTCGCCGACCTGCTGCACCGACAACTCGGCTTCACCCAGTCGCAGCTCGGCACCCTGAATGGCATCATCAATGTGCCGAGCGTGGTGTTGGCGTTGATCAATGGATTGTTGATGGACCGGCACGGCCCGGCGCGGATCGCGCTGTGGTCGGCTGGGCTCGGCGTGGTCGGGGCTCTGCTGACCGCCGGCGCCGGATCCTATGAATTGATGGTCGCGGGACGGTTCATCTTCGGCGCGAGCGAAGGCACCATTTTCATTGCCCTGATCGCCGTTCTCGCCCGCTGGTTTTCGCCGAGCGGCATCGCACTGGCCACGGCGCTCTATCTAAGTCTCGCCCGGGTGGGATCCTACTCGGTCGATACCTCACCCACCTGGGCGCGCGCGCTGTATGACGCGGGGTGGCGGCCGCCGCTGTGGCTCGGCGCCGGTTTGACGGCGGCGGGTTTCGTCGCGGTGCTTCTGCTGTATGGACTGGACCGCAGGCATGTGCCCCGGCGCGTGCGGGTGGTGCCCGCGGCCGAGAGCCGCATGAGTCCCTCCGACCTCGTCCAGTTCGACCGGTCCTACTGGTACATCCTGGCGCTGCACGTTTTGTATGCCGCCGTGTTCTTCCCCTTCCGAACGACCTATGCGATCGAGTATTTCCAGCACGCGAAGGGCCTCACGCTGCAGGCTGCGGGAGTCGCGAACAGCTGGGTGTTCTTCGCCGCGATCTTCGCCACGCCGCTCTTCGGATTCCTGGCCGACCGTTTCGGGCACCGCGCGATGATGCTCGCGCTGGGCACGCTGCTCCTGCCGGTCACGTTCGTCGTGCTGGGTCTGACCGAGCAGGGGCTTTGGATATCCACGGTGCTGATGGGGGTGAGCTTTGCTCTGGTCCCGGCCATCATCTGGCCCGCGACGACACTCATCGTCGAGCCGCGGCGGCTGGGGACGGCGCTCGGACTTATCACCGTGGTGCAGGCACTCGGCATCTTTGCCTCCAACCGGGTGGCCGGATTCGTCAGCGATCGTGCGCACGCCGGCGCCGAGCATCCTGCGGGCTATGCGGCGATGCTGTGGTTTTTCGGCGTGCTGAGCCTTGTCGCATTGACTTCGGCGGTGCTCTTGTGGTGCCGCGAGCGCGGCCCGCACGGCCATGGGCTCGAGCGCGCCCGGCGTTCCCCGGCCGGTTTGCGGGAGAACGTACCGGCGTGATCAGATCGGCCCATGAAGATTCAAAAGCTCGAAACTTTCGGCAATGAATTCGTCTGCTTCGTGCGCGCCACCACCGACAGCGGTGATGTCGGCTGGGGCCAGACCTCGACTTACAATGCCGACATCACGGCGGCGGTGTTTCACCGTCAGGTCGCACCGTGGGCGTGAACATCGATCCCCGGTGGCTCGAAACAGCGGCGCACCGGGTCAGCTAGCTGTAGCACGTTACAGCGATATAGCCGGGTTTGCCGATCAAATCGGGTGAATCTTTCTCCACCCTGTGTTAAGTAGACGGTGGATACGGGGATGTTTGGCACAGCAGGGAGATCAGCCAATGGTGTTGCCTAATGGAAGCAGGCGATCGGGGATCCTAACCGTTGCGTTTTGCTGCCTCACCGCGCTTGGCGCCGCTCCAGTGCACTCCGATGCCGCGACCGAGACGGCGGTCGCACCGGGCGCGGACTCCGTGGACTACGCCGCCTTGACCCGCGATCTCACCCTGACGCGCAATGTCGACGGCCGGTTGACCATCACGATGTGGATGCCGGACGAGTTCTGGCGGGCCTCCTTCCAGAACGGCGGGCGGCTGACGGACCAGGGGATCGCCCAATATATCGCCGTCATACATCCTTACACCATGGTTGCGGTGCTGGATGCTCAACGGGGCATCACCGCCTTTCGATATACGGATTTGGACACGATAATCAATGAAGTCACGATCGAGGATGCTCACGGAGCGACTTACAGTCCGCTGCCCCCGGAGTCGGTCGCGGACGAGATGAAAAATCTCATCCAGATCATTCGACCGCTGTTGTCGAAAATGATGGGCGCGATGGGTCAGCACATGGAGATTCTCGTGTTTCCGAGCGTGGACAAAGCCGGGCACTCGATTGCCGATCCGAAGCGCGACGGCTCACTGACGCTCCATTTGGGCGATATCGCCATGCGTTATCGGCTTCCGCTCGGAAGCGTTCTGCCGCCATCGCTGGACCAAAAAACGGGCGAGTCCTTTCCTGGCAGCTATCACTTCAATCCGTACACCGGAAACAAGCTCGTGCAGCGGCCGCCGGAGAATCGAGGCTCGCGCTAATTGCAGCGATATACGACTCAACATCGAGAGACCTCATGAATAGAACTCATGGACCGCTTCTGTGTATCTGCTTTGCTTTGGTGGTTTGGTCTGCCGGCGCATGGGCGCAGGACGGCGCAAAGAAGCCGGTCAACAGTCAGACGGATCTGCCGCGCTTTTCTTATCCGATGAGCCAGCCCGCGAGCGAGTTCGTGCTCGCCGACGATACGGTCTTCAAGCCCTTCACTCAGCGGGTGCTCGCCGACGTGGATGCCACCCTCCATGATTACGACATCAAAGATCGGGCGACGCTGCGCACCGAGCTGGAGCTGAAGCTCACCGCGCAGATCCTGCTCGAGGACAACGACGCGGCGCTCGCGACCTTGGCGAGCCTGCGCGGCTACCAGGACAAGGCCGATTTGCGCCTGACCACGGGTCTCGCCGACGAGGCCATTCTCAAGGCACGCAAGCAGACGGGGACGGCGAGCGGCTCCGCGTACACGGAAGCGGTCGAGCGTATCTATTCGCAGGAGGTCGACTCGCTGGACTGGTCCGTCGTCGGGGACGCCATCCGCGAGAGCGAGTCCAACCTTGAAATACGGACCCGGGGGCTGGTGCTCGCCTCGCTCAAGCACAATGTGGATCCCGTGGTCCAACAGGCCGCATCCGTGAGCAACGAGGATGCCGCGGCCATCCTGCGCAGCCGGCTGTTCATTCGGGTGATCGTGCCGGTGCAGGCGCAGCTTACCGCGGTTCTGAAGCAGTACGTAGCGGCGCATAAGGTCGAGAAGCCCGACATCTGGGCGGACCGTGAAGTCACGCTGTCCGCGGCGCAAAAGCTGACCCCCGTCCGGGTCGGTATCTGGGACTCGGGCGTGGACACCGCGCTGTTTCCGAAGCGGCTTTACACGGATCCGCACCCCGATGGCCACAGTCCGCATGGCTTCGTTTTCGATCTGCAGGGCAGGATCATCAAAGGAGTCCTGCAGCCACAGAGCGCGGAACAAAAGCAGGTCTTCCCGCGCATGGTCGATTTGTTTCAGGGATTCGACGATCTGCAATACCAGGTCGATTCACCGGACGCCGCCGAGGTCCGGCGCTGGGCCTCCATGACGCCTCCGGACCAGTTGTCGGGCGAGCTCAAGCAGCTGCAATTCGCCGCGCAGTATTCGCACGGCACACACGTCGCCGGCATCGCCGCCCGGGGCAATCCGGCAGTGCGCCTCGTCGTGGCCGCCTTCGACGATTCGCTGCCCGAGCTTCCGTTCGCGCCTACGGTCGAGTGGGCGCGCAGGTTCGCCGCGGATTTCAAGATGCTCGGCGGGTACTTTCGGACCCACCATGTGCGCGTGGTCAACATGAGCTGGTCCGACTCGGTCGCCGAATTCGAGCAGTGGCTGTCCAAGACCAGTCCGCAAGCCGATCCCGCCACACGTAAAGCGACCGCGGCGGCGATCTACAAGGTGTGGCGCAGTGGCATCGAAGACGCGATACATGGCGCCCCCGATACGCTGTTCGTGGCTGCGGCGGGAAACTCCGACAGCAACGCCGGCTTCGACGGCGGCGTCCCCGCGTCCATCCGGGCGCCCAATATGATGACAGTCGGCGCGGTCAACCAGGCCGGCGATGCGGCGACCTTCACCAGTTACGGGGACACCGTCGTCGTTTATGCCGACGGCTACCGCGTACCCAGCGTCGTCCCCGGCGGAAGGGTGATGCGCTTTTCGGGCACGTCGATGGCCTCGCCCAATGTCGTGAACCTCGCGGCCAAGCTGTTGGCGCTCGACCCCCGCCTGACCCCGGCACGCGTCATCGACCTCATCGAGCGGGGCTGCGACATTTCGGCCGACGGCCGCCTGCATGTGATCAATCCCAAGAAGACGGTGGCACTGCTGCAGTCTTCACGCTGACCTTTCGGCACGGAGCGTGAACTGGGTGGTGAAAGCTCTTCTCGGCTGTCAGTGCCTCGTCGTGCTCTTCGTCGCTTTGCACGACTGGATCCCGTTGGGTAGGTTGAACAATCTTGCCGGGATCCGCTCGGTCGATACCACGCGAAGGCTCCTCTTTGTCACCGCCCTCAGTGCGCTGCCATTCGCAATCGGATTTGCGGCCAGTGTGCACTATGCATCGACCGGATTTCCTGCGTGGCTGATGTGGTGGCTCTGGATCAGTTACGGGCTGGCGCTTTACGGCTTATTGAAAGCATGGTGGGTGCCCTACTTGCTGGTGGCAGATCCTGTACGAGCCGTGCGCTACCAGGAGCGATTTGCACACACGCACAGCTTCCTGCCCGAGCGCAACGGCATCAGGCCGGATACGCTGCACGTGTGTTTCCATGGTGTGGTGGTCGCGCTGTTGATCTTGCTTGGCTTGCTGACGTTTTCAAACATATCTGGCGGACGCGGCTAGGGCCCGGCCACGCAGGTCAACACGACGTTTTCGGAAATCGGCGTGACTAGCGGGATCGCCACAGCTTACCCTGCCCGCCAAAGGCGGCTTTCTGACTTATTTTCCGACGCACTTAACACTTGTATCACATACTTCCCCGTGCGACCGGAAGGGCTGAGTACACTCGCTGCTCAACCGTAACGGATTCTGGCCCCATGGACGAAGAGACCAGCTCAGCCTCCGAGCCTGCACCTGCGGCAGGCGCATGGCGAAGATTGCTCGCCTTTTGTCTCGACGCGTTGCTTCTGGGTGCCATCGGATGGAGTGTGGGAGCGGCGGCCTTCGATGCGCTGGTCGCCCTGGGTGCGTGGGGGCGGGCCGTGGGATTCGTCGTGGCATTGGTCTATTTTGGCGCTGCGGACAGCGTTCTATTCGGTGGCCAAAGCGCGGGAAAATGGCTGCTCGGCATCAAAGTCGTCGCCGCCTCGGGCAAGCCTCTGCGTTTGGGTTCATCCACCCTGCGGGCCGCTATTTTTTGCGTTCCGTACTTCCTGAATGGCGCGTCCGTCGACAACAATGCCGGCGGCGTGTGGCTCACTTGCCTGGTCACCTTCATCGTCTTCGGGCTGGGTATCTCGATCGTCTATTTGCTCATGTTCAACAGGCGAACCCGGCAATCGCTGCACGATCTCGCTGTCAATTCCTACGTCGTGCCGGTCTCGGCCGTCGATCTGGGTGGCCCGCGCAGCGCGCTGGGCCGCGTGCACCTCGCGGTGGTGGGTACGATCATGGTGGCGGCCATTGCGGTTCCCGCGTTGTTGGAAGGACTGGCCGCCTCGCAGCCCTTTGTCGGCCTGCTATCGGTTCAACAGGGGCTGCTGAAGGTGCCGGACGTGAGGCAGGCTTCCGTCTTCATGGGCGTCAACAATTTCTCCGGCAGTCAGGGCGGTATGACGACGACCCGGGTCATCTCGTCGCGCGTTCTTCTGTACAGACCCGTCGCCGATCCCGATGCGCTCGCCAACGATTGTGCTCGAATCACGCTCGATCGGGACCCGGCGGCGGAGAACCAGGATCTCATCACCGTCTCGATCGTATATGGCTACGATATCGGCATCGCGTCGGCATGGTCGACTCGAAACTATCGGTATTCCCCCACGGAATGGCGGCGGCGCTCGGCGCGGTCCACATGAGGAGCGCCGATGGCGGGTGCCGCGGCGCACGGGATCAACGGATCGAACCTGCTCGCTGGAGGCTCACTCGCTTTCGTGAGCCGGTGTTACGGCTGAAGGGGTCGTAGTCGACAGCTTCCTGCTGACGATTTGTCCCGTCGCCGCATTTTCGATCCAGATTTCGGCGAGCGACGGTCCCAGCTTCCCCCGGACCACGTAGCTTTCCCCGGCCACGGGCGTGAACTTGATTTCGCCCTTCACCATGTAAACGCCGTGCGCGAGTTCCTGGATCGGTGCGGCATAATGAGTGCGGCCGATCAGGTAATACCGGCCCTCTTCGGCCGCGACTTCCCTTTCGACGATCTTTGGCGGCAAAAGCATGAAACCGCCTCCATTACCGTTGTCGACACTCACGTCATAGGTCTCCCGGATGCTCGTTCCGTTGTATTGATACAGGAAAAAATAGTCCGCCTTGGTCCCGTTGTAGTTGCTGACCGAATCCCGAAGCTTCGCCTTGGGACCGGCGTAACTGTCCGGCAATGGATCGTGTGAGGTTGCACAGGCGGCGAGCATGGATGCCGCGGCGAACGATAAAATAAAACGGTGCATGGATGACTCCTGGCTCGCCTGACGTGAGTGCGATGCTATGATTGCATCGAAACGCAAGGGAATCTATGACCAATGAACGTGGATGGGGCACGGCCATCGTCCGAGGATTCGCGCTGACAGGAGCTCTTTTGACGACCGCCTGCATGAGCACGGCGCCGTCGAAGCTGCCGCCCCAATTGGCCAGTGCGATGGAGGGCAAATCCATCGCCATTCAACCGTTGCGGCCGACCGATTTCGCGCTGGTTTCTTCGAGCGCCGTTCTCGCGGGCGCGCTCAATCCGATGGTGGCGGGCGCGAATGCCGCGAAGGGACAACGGGCGGGCGAGGCGATCGTCGAACAAGATCACCTGGCGGATCCCGCCGCCGCGATTGCGCAAGCATTGCTATCCGATCTTCAAAAGGCGTACGGGATGAAAGAGCCGGTACTCGCAGGAGAGGGGGCGAGCGCACCAGACTTCTTGATGTCGGTGGAGGTGTCGACCTGGAGCACCCTGTACCTGCCGACACACCTGAGCCGCTATGGCGTGATGCTGATGGCGAAGGCCACGCTGGCGGAATCCAAGACCGGGAAGACCCTCAGGGAAGCCCGATGCGTGATCAGGCCGCGTAACGTGCCGGATGCCCCGACCTTCACCGAACTTTTGGAAAACGACGGCGCGCGGCTACGGGCCGAATCGGATTATGCCACTGGCGCGTGCATCGAGGCTCTGAAGCACAGTCTCGCGGGCGATTAGGTCGAGCGGGGCCAAAAGTGGAGCTTCCGAATCGATGACCCAACGCACGGGAAGCGCCAATCTTCCCCTGCATGGCGGCCAGGTTCCGGCGTGGCTGTCGGCGCGCATGGCCGCACTTGGTCGCGTGATCGTCGAAGCGATCGTGCATCACTATGGCCGGGACGAACTGCTGCGTCGGCTGGCCGACCCCTTCTGGTTTCAGGCGTTCGGTGCCGTCATGGGCATGGATTGGCACTCCTCAGGCATCACCACGAGCGTCATCGGGGCCTTGAAGCGCGGTCTCGCGCCGGTCCGAACGGAGCTCGGTCTGTTCGTCTGCGGTGGGAAGGGCGCGCAGTCGCGCCGCACCCCGGCCGAGCTCATCGAGATGGGGGAGCGAACCGGCGTCGATGCGGATGCGCTGGTGCGCGCGAGCCGCCTGGTCGCCAAGATCGACAGCGCCGCCGTGCAGGACGGCTACGATCTGTACCTGCATGGCTTCTTCGCAACGGTCGACAACAAGTGGTGCGTGGTTCAGCAAGGCATGAACGAGCAACGGCGCGAGGCGCGGCGCTATCACTGGCAATCGGAAAAATCGGCAAACTTCCTCGACTCGCCGCACACGGCGATCGAGGGGCGGAACGTCGGTCCGATCGTCAATCTGGCGGATGCGCAGGCGGGCCCCAATCGCAGCGCGGAGCTCGCCCTCCTGAGGGAGGGACCGGATCGGGCCATCGCAGTGCTGCGTCAGCTGGGCGCGCGCCCGCATGCAACGCTCGACTTATTCGATCGGCAGCCGCACGACACCGCCGCCGGGCCCCCCGCCCGCATCGCGGGCGCCTCTGTTGCCCACCCGCCGGCACCGATTTCCGGCACGGCGCAGCTCGATCTTCCGCGCCACCACGATCTTCGCGCCGGGGATATCGACTTGAAGCGTTTGCACGGCACTCTCGCCGCTGCGGCCGAGCGCGGGCCGAGGGATTTCTCCGAGCTCCTGTTGACGCCGGGTGTGGGCGCCAGAACCGTCGCCTCTCTCGCCTTCGTTGCTGAAATCATGCACGGCGCGCCCTGCCGCTTTGCGGATCCCGCGCGGTTTTCACTCGCCCACGGGGGCAAGGACGGTCACCCGTTTCCCGTGCCGATCAAGGTCTACGACGAGACCATCCGCGTGCTGAAGCGGGCGATCGGCCGTGCAAAGCTGGGTCGCGGCGAGACCCTCGCCGCTCTCGAGCGTCTGGATCGCAGGGCGCGTGTCCTGGAGGCCACGGTCGAAGGACCATCGTTCGCTGAATTCATCGAGGCCGAGCGCGCGCACTCGGCCGGCTACGGCGGCCGAACGGTGTCCGGAATGGCGGCCGAGCCCACTGCAACGGGTTCGCTGCAGCTCCGGGCCCGGCGGGCGGAAAGGACTTAGGCCAACACGATCTTCGCTACGATTTCGGACGCGCCAGCTTGTCCGCCTCGCGCACCAAAAGCTCCTTCTGGCTGACCTTCAGCCGTGCTCCGGCCATGCCGCGCGCGACTTCGGGCGCCATCTCTGCCGGCACCTTGCTGCGCACCCAGGCCTCGATTTGATCGAGCGGCGCGCTGTCCCAGAACATCTGGGGCACGTACTGCGCCTCCATCAGCGTTTCGAAGGTGCCCTGCGCCACGAGGAGTTCATGCGCGTGCGCCGAGAACAGGCGCCACCCGAGCGCCGGATGCTCGTGGGTGAGCGCCATGACCATTTCGACGCGCGCCTGCAGCGCCTGCGGCGGGATCTCGGACGAGAAGATGATTTCGCCCGCCTTTTCGGCCAGCTGCGGATCGCGGACCTGGGCGAGTGCGACATAGAAGCGCTCGATCTCGGACAGATTCTTCGCGCTCCGCGCGAGCTTGTGCAGCTGTTCGAACGTTTCGGCGTCGGCGTGGTTGGCCACCACCGCCAGAATCGCGGGCTGGTCGCTCGCAGGCAGGGTCGAGGGATCCTTCAGGAACGCGTCGAATCGCTGCCGGGCGCCGCGGATCACCTCCGGGTCCCCCCACGAGCCGAGCTCGGAAATCAGCGTTCGGCGCAGCTCCTCCTGATCCGGTGTCTGGCCCGGCTTCGCGTCCCATCCGAGCGCCGCAAAGGCTGGGGCGAGAATCGAGCGTGCATACGCGGTGAAGGCCTCATGGCCGGGACTGCCGCGCTCGTCGTACTCGATGGTGCCGAGCGCCGCGCTGATCTGCTGCCACGCGCGCGTATCGAGATCCCCACCCATCCGGGAGGCGAGCGCGAGGTAGCTGTCGAGCGGCTGCGCCCGTGCGAGCACCAGGGCCCACTGGTCGTCGAGCAAAGCGATGCGATCTCCGTTCGGCAGCTCGCCGAAGTGCGAGGTGTTGGTCTTGAGCGTTGCCGCATCGTATTGGACCCGGTAATACCCGATGGCGTCGGCATTGACGCTCAGGGGGTCGGTGCACGCGCCGGCCGCAATCGCATCGCCGCTCGAGAGCTGAGCCTGCGGCTGGCCGTGGCTGCCGATGCGCAGCACCAAGGGAATGCTCCAATGGCTCTGCTCGGGTGAAGCGCCTCCCTCCGACAGGAAGCGCGTTTGCGTGAGATGCAGCGTACGCGCGCCGTCCGCGCCGCACGTCGCATCGACATGCACCAGGGGAAAGCCCGGACGCCGGGTCCAATCGCCGGCGATCCGCTCGACATCCTTGCCCGTCGCCGCCGAAAGCGCCGTCCAGAGGTCCGTAGTCGTGGCATTGGAATAGGCGTGCGCCTTGATGTAATGCCGGATGCCGTTGCGGAACTCATCCGGGCCGAGGTAGGCCTCCAACATGCGCAGGATCGATTGACCCTTGTTGTAGGTGATCGAGGGATCGAAGGCGTTGGAAGCCTGGAGCTCGTCGGTCACGTGCTGCTGGATCGGCTGGGAATTCGGCAGCGAATCGGCGCGCATCGCGTTCTCCTTGTCGCCGTCCTCCTGTTCCCACCACCGCCAGCTCGGATTGCGCAACGCGGTCTCTTTCGCCGCCATCCACGAGGCGAAGCTCTCGTTGAGCCAGAGATCATCCCACCAGCCCATGGTCACGAGGTCGCCGTTCCATTGATGCGCCATCTCGTGCGCCTGCGTGGAATAGATCTGCTGCTCCTGCGACAGGGTGCTCGAGGGCGGCAGCATCAGCAGCTCTTCCATGTAGGTGATCGCACCCCAGTTTTCCATGGCGCCCGAGAAGCCGCCGGGAATCGAGATCGAGTCGAGCTTGGGGAGCGGAAAGGTATATCCGAAGTAATCGTTGTAGTCCGAAAGGATCTGCGTCGCATTGGCGAGTGCATATCGGCCGTTCTCCTCCTGGCCGCGCACCGCCCAAACCCCGAGCTTCGTGGCTCCGCTCTCTCCGCTGATATGGCCGAGATCCCCGCCGACGAACGCGACGAGATAGGACGGCATCTTCGGCGAGGGCTCGAAGCGTACGGTCTCGAGAGTGCCGTGAACGGTGCGTTTGGAGATCGGCATGTTCGACAGCGCCGCCCATTCATCCGGCACCGTGACGGTCAGCTCGAACACCGCGCGGAACGCCGGCTCGTCCCAGCAGGGAAACATGCGTCTCGCATCGGTCGATTCCATCTGGGTTGCGAGCATCTGCCCGGAAGCGCCACCCGGGTAGGCGTAGGGCTGCAGGAACAGCCCCTGCGGCCGCGTTTCAATCTTGCCGGTGTAATCGAAGCTGAGCCGATGAGCTCCGACGCTCGCCGGATGGGCAAGAAGCACCGTCGTGAGCTGATGCTCGTCGTCGGAGGCGACACTCTTGACCGGCTTCCCGTCGAATCGCACGGCAGTCAGCTTTTCGTTGAGCGAATTGAACACGAGACGATCGGTGCTGGAGCGCACCTTGAGCGAGACCGACTCCTGTCCGTCGATGCTCATCGTCTTGATGTGCGGAGTGACCGCGATCTCGTAGCGCTCGGGGACCACATCCTTCGGCAGACGGCCGGGCATGCTGTCGAAGGAAAACGGCGGCTCCGGCGCCGGCGGCGCCGTCCCCTTGGCCGCTGGAGTCGTCGTGTCGGCGGAAGCTGCCGCTGCGAGCGCGGTGAGCGGGCAAGCCCATGCAATCGCAGCCGCGGTGATGAGCGCACCGGCCCCGTATCTGACCATATCGTGTCCCCCAAAGATGTCGTTGCCGGCTATGCTACTGCAACGCGGGGTCAAGGCGCGAATCGAGGGTCCAGTACGAGCTCGGCCGCTGCCAATGGGATGGATTCACACCAACGTGAATCCTCCGTGGCGACCGCGGAAAATTGCGACAGGTAGCGCCTGTCATCGTCGGTCAGGTCCCGATCGGGGTCGGTCAGCAACCGCCGTGCTTCCGCAACCGCGGCACCGTCGCGGGACACACTGGTATAGACGTCACGCAGTCGGATTGCGGGCGGCAATACTCCAGGGATGCTCATCCGGTCGATGTCGTAGCCCATGCGTTCGAAGGTCCGGATCAACACCCCATCGTCCATGCGATGCCGGTGTGATAGCTCGCGCGCGTGCGGCGCCGGCAGCTCCACGCGGAATAGCCGCTGGAGAGCGGATCGAAATCGAGCAGCGGCCGAACGCGCCAGCAAAGCGAGGGATCATGCCGGGCTTCGGCCGCGCGCTCGTAGCAGTCAGAACGCGCGTACGACCCGCCGCCGCCGCCAAACAGCACGCTGTATCTCGTGTACGCGGCCCAGGAAATGTGCTCGCAGAGCCGAATCGGCGCGTCATGGCTACATTTGAAATGTCGCCATGAGCCCGACCGTCATCGGCCTCACGGTGTAGCCTTCCTGCACCGAGTTCACGGACGGGTATTGGATGATGTTCTTCCAGTTGAGCAGGTTCTTGGCATAGAGACTCAATGAGAGTCCGTTTCGCGTGACGCCGGCGCTCATGTTCAAAATCCCGTACCCCGGCTGGAACAGCTGGTTCAAGCCGCTGCTGTCGAAGTACCCGCGTGAGCGGCCGGTATAGGGAAAGTCGGCGCGCGCGAACCATGTCATCCCATCCCCGAACGGCGTGTCGAAGTCGATGCTGGGCGTCACGGTGTATACGGGCACACCGAGCACCGTTTCGCCCACCGAGACGATGCCCGATCCCTCGCTGCTGACCGATGAGATATAGGCATGCGTCGAGCCCGCGTTCAGCGAGAGCGTAAGGCCGGAGGTCACGAGGGCCCGCAGCTCGAGCTCGCTGCCGTAGATCTTCGCGTCGCCCACGTTGGTCGTGAACAGATACCCGCAGGTGGGCAGATTGATCGTCTGCTGGATGTTCGACCAATGGATCGTATACACGGCGGCGTCGATGGATAGCCGGTTGTTGAAATAGCGTCCTTTGCTGCCGACTTCATAGCTCCACAGCCAATCGGATTGATATTCCTTCGGCGAGCCCGTCAGCCCGTAGGACTGATAATCGGAATCGCAGGGTCCGCCGGCGGCGGGCGGCGGGCCGTTGGGTTGGTACGCCGGGTCGGGTCCCGTGGGGCCGCCGAGGCGAAATCCCTTGGCGATGGTGGCGTACACATTGCTCGATTCGTTGACGGCGTATTCCAACGAGAACTTCGGAGTGGTGGCGCTGTAGTTCGCGCTGACCACATACTCAGCCGGCAGCCCGTACGCATAAAAGCCGCCGCTGTCGGTGACCTGCGAGGATTTCGCGGAAACGTAACGCACGCCGATCGCCGCCTTGAGTGCCGGAGTGATCTCGAATCCCAGCTCGCCGAAGGGCGCAATCTGGCGTTGGACCGGATAGGTGTGCCCGAAATAGATCAGATCATTGGCGAACGACTCCGCCGGAAAGGCGGCGGTGGCGGGATAGTACGAGGGGCCCACCACGGATTCGGGCGAACCGATTCCATAGCCGAAGATTTTCAGAAACTGCGCCTGAAGCCCGGGAATATATTCGTCATCCAGGAACCGCCGGTGCTGGTTGTTGAAATACAGGCCGGCCGTCCAGGTCGTCGAGATGCCGGCGATGGACGTGTGCTTGGAGCTCAATCGAATTTCCTGCGAGAACTGCTCGGTGCGCGCGTCGTAATTCGCGGGCGACGGCAGGAAGCCGAGCACGGTTTGGGTCGCGTAGATCTGCGCGGGCGGGGTCGTGGGCGGAAGGCTCGCGACCACGTAGTCGTTCGCAAAGATATTCGAGTTGTAGAGCGTGCCGTCGGTCACGCGGCGAAAATCGCGCTTGAAGTAGCTGGTGATGGACGTGAGGTCCGCCCAGCCGAAGCTCTTGGTGATGGTCAGGCTCGGCAGGCTCCAGATGTCGTTGGAAGGTTCCGCCACCCGCTTGTCCTGGTCGTACAGCCCGATGTCGGGGTAGAAAATATTGGTGTCCGAGGCCGCGGTCCGCTGCCACATGTAGGCCGGAGCGACGTTCCAATCGTCCGGCGCCGCATACTTGCCGGTCACGCGAAACACCTGCGTGCGGATGTCGTTGACGCCGCGCTCGCCGAGCACGCCCGTGCTGTCGTTGGTGCCGAGCGACAGCACGCTGCCGTCGGCGCCTGCACCGGTCGCCGTGGGTACGTAGTGGTCGATGTAGCCGCTCTCGTTCGACACGTCCGCCCCGATGCGCAGCGCGAACACACCGCTGATCACGGGAATGTTCAAGATCCCGTATTCGTCGTTGTTGAAGCCGCCGTGATGCGTCACCGACAGATCGGTGCTGCCCGAAGCGCTGAACGTGTCGAGATCGGGCTGCTTGGTGATGAACCGGATGGTCCCGCCCATGGAGCTCGCGCCGTAGAGCGTGCCCTGAGGACCGCGCAGCACTTCCACCCGCTCCAGATCGAACAGCTTCGGCTGCACGGCGCCGTCGTACTGGCTGTTGTTGACCGTCACCGAAACCTCGTCGACGTAGATGCCGACGGTCGCGGACCCGGACTGTGAGCTCACGCCACGGATCTCGATGGTGTCCAGGCCCGGGCCGGGTCCTGCCTCGAAGGAGATGCCCGGCAGCGCCCGGGTGAGGTCGTCGTAATCGGCGACGTGATGTTCCTGCAGTTCGACGCCGCTGATGGCCGACACGCTGAACGGAATGTCCTTGATGTCCTCCGTGCGCTTTTGCGCGGTCACGGTGATTTCCTGGAGCTGATTGGCCGCATCCGCGTTCTCGCTACCCATGGAAGTCGCGCCCGCCGCCGCGACGCCGGCGGTCGGCGCGATGAACGCGAGGCACGCGGCAAGCGGCGCCGCGAGCGGCGTAAGAAAGCTTCTGTTCACGGCATCCCCTGCATATTCTGATCGGAGTCATTGCAAGATACACCGAGTGGCGTACTCGAAGCGATGGGTGCATAGTGAGTTGAGTGAGAGCGCCCACGATTATTCCCAGGCTACCTGCTCTGGTGTGGGCGCAGATAGCGCTCGCGATCGGAAGCGTTGCACCAATTCTGGGCATGCCGATCATCGTCGGGGCACTTCAAGACGGATGGAATTACTCGGGGGCGTATGCCGGATACGTCACTTCCGTCGATCTCGCCGGCCTGCTAACCGGCTCGACCGCGACGTCGCTCCTCGCGCATCGTCTCGATTGGCGCTGGTATGTGGGCGGGGCGCTGGCGTTGAGTGCCCTCTGCAATCTGGCGTGCGCCCCATTTCACGGCATCCTGCTGCTTTGCGTGTTTCGTTTCGGTGCAGGTCTGGGCTCAGGCGCCACCTACGCCTCCTCGTTGACGCTGCTGTCCCGATATTCCGATCCGGTGCGCGCGTTTTCCTGTTTGATTCTTCTCCAGGTTCTGGCCAACGCGCTGGTGCTCATGGTCTTCCCGCTGTTGAACCAAGCCGCGGGCCCCGCGGCCATTTTTGACGCCATCGCCGCCTTGCTGTTCGCGAGCATGGCCGTCGCGCCGTTGTTGCCGCATCGCGACGCGAGAGCGGCGCGGCCGCCGTCGCCGTGCGCCTCGACGGGTGCCCCATTGCTCGTTGCGCCGCATGCCGCCCGGCGAGCCGCCCCCGGCGCCCATCCACGCCGTATTCTCTTCGGACGCGTGCCGCTGCCGCCCGCGCTCTGCCTCATGGCCGTGGCGCTCTTCTATGTGACCATCGGTAGTTATTGGGCTTATGCTGAACGTATGGGAATCGAGTTTGGCATCTCGATCGAACGGGTTCATTGGCTGTTGACGGCGGGCGTGTTCTTGAGCGCCCTGGCCTGCATGAGCGCCCGGGTGGTCGGTCATCGATTCGGTCAGTCCCGCGCCTTGCTCGGCGCGCTCGTGCTCCTGGCCGCGACGTTGCTCGTTCACGGCTGGCTTCCCACGGCATTGATGTTCGTCGTCAATCTGGCCGTCTTGCAGCTGTGCTGGAACTTCATCGACATCTTTCAGCTGGGCACGCTCGCCGTCGTGGACCCCTCCGGCCGTGCCGCCGCATTGGTCCCGGCGGCGCAGGGTGCGGCACTCGCTGCCGGTCCTGCTGCGGCGGGCCTGTTGCTGGGCCTGGGGCAGGGCTACCCCGGCGTCTTGCTCCTCGCCGGGTCCACCACGGCGCTGGCGGCTGCTCTCTATGCCATCGTGCACCGCTACTGGATCGCACCTGTCGCGGTACTGCAACCGGCTGGCGAGTCGGACTAGGGCCCGGGATGCTACCCTCGACCTCCATGAATTCGACGCAGACACGACGCCACATCGATGCCGTGCTGTCGTTGGCCGACGGCCACTTGTGGATCGAAGCATGCGATACCGTCGCCCTCGCGGCCGAGTACGGCACGCCGCTGTATGTCGTCTCGGAGGCGCAGTTGCGCTCCAACAGCCGGCAGCTGCGCGCCTCATTCGAGCGTTGTTGGGACGCGGGGCCGGTGGAACTGCTGCCCTCGCTCAAGGCGAACTACGCGATTGCGGTTCGACAGATCTTGAACGATGAGGGCCTGGGCTGCGATGTGTTCGGACACGGCGAGCTTCAGGCTGCGTTGTGGGCCGGCGTTCCCGGCGGGAAGATATCGGTCAATGGTTCGGCGAAGAGTGCGCCGCTGATCGAGCTGGCGGTGACGGTCGGGGCTCGGGTCACGCTCGACAGCGCGCAGGAACTGGATCTCGTGATCGCTGCGGCCGAACGGCAGCGGAAAACTGCCGACGTGCGGCTGCGAGTGCGCCCGGACTACGTCGAGCTCACCTCCGTGTCCGACTTCTTTCCCGCCATGACGATTCGCGATGCGGCCAACATCTACAAGCCAGGCATTGAAATTGGCGAGTCGATGCGCCTTGGCCGCCGCGCCATACAGCACCCAAATCTCCGACTCACGGGCCTCATGACTCACTTGGGTCGGCACAGCGCGGATCCCGCCGTGTGGGAGGGCATGGCGCGCACGTTCGGATCGGTGGTCGCGCAACTCACCGCCGCTTGGGCGCCATGGCGCCCCCTCGAGATCGACATCGGAGGTGGCTTTCCATCGCCACGCGATCCGACCCACCCCTCGAGGACCGCGGCTGCGCCGCTCGAGCGCTATGCCGAGAGCGCGTGTGCCGCCCTTCTCGAGGCACTGCGTGCGGGGGGCGTGGATCCTGCCGGCGTGATCCTTCAAATCGAGCCGGGACGGGCATTGCTGGCCGACACGGGCATTCATTTGAGCCGCGTATGCCACGTGAAGAGACAGCGCCGGCCGGTTGTCCGGACCTGGGTCGAGGTCGATACCAGCGAGATGTTCCTCGCGGACCTTTTCATGGAACACGCCTATTTCAGGCCGTTATTCGCATCGCGTGTCGATGCTCCCTGCGAGGAGCACGTCGAGATCGTCGGGCAGTCGTGCAACTTCGATCTGCTTGCTCAGAATATCGAAGCGCCCCGCACCGAAAACGGGGATGTGATCGCATTCCTCGACACCGGCGCATACCAGGATGCCGCGGCATCGAATTTCAACGCACTCACGCGTCCTCCGACGGTCCTCGTCACCGGCAGCCGCAGCACCCTCATCAAGCGGCGCGAAACGATCGAGGAAGTCTTTGCGCGCGATCTGCCTCTTCGGGAGAGAATCCCTTGATGAGCGGCATCGACCATGCAGGCTTGACGGTGGGCGACCTCGACCGATCCATCCGCTTCTACGGGGCGGTGCTCGGCTGCATCGTGCAGGAACGCGGCGTGATCGGCGGCGCCGAAGTCGAGACGCTGACCGGAGTGGCGGGCGCCGTGATCCATACAGCGGATCTGAAACTCCCCTCCGGCGATATGCTCGAGCTCCTTCACTACGTCGTTCCGGATCGTCAGGTGCTCGTGCAGCGGCGGTTCGATGCGGGACACAGCCACATCGCGTTCACCGTCGGCGACGTGGAGGCGACGCGCCTGCGCGCTCTGAGCGCGGGCGCTCGCGATTGTTCGCGTCCCGTCACCCTGCAGGAGCCGGGATCCTCGTGGGATGGTGTCAGAGTGTGCTATGCGATCGATCCGGACGGACGGACCATAGAATTCGTCGAGCGGCCGGTGCGCAGCCCGCCTAACGCGCCTTGCGAAACGTGAGGTTGTAGCGCAGCGCGCCCGTGAGCGGATGCACTCCGGCGGGCAGCGCAAGCACTCCATGAAAAATCAGTCGGGAGGGCCCGCCCCACACCACGACATCACCGTGCAGCAGGGGAATGCGGCGGGGCCGGTCGCCGCGCTTCGGGCCGCCCCAGAGGAACAGGGCCGCCAATCCCAGAGAAACCGAAACGATCGGTGCGTGCATGTCGTGCTCGTCCTTATCCTGATGAAGCGACATGCGCGCACCGGGCTCGTAGCGGTTGATCAGGCACGCATCGGGCGAGAACTCCGCGAACCCCGCCTCACACGCCGCCTCGCGCGCCAGCCTCGCAAACTCGTCGGGCATGGGCGGCCAAGGCCGTGCGGCCAGCGGATCCTCCGCCGTGTACCGGTATCCGCTCTGGTCGGTGACCCAGCCGGCGGCGCCGCAATTGGTCATCGCCACGCTCATCGGCCATCCGCCGGGCGTCACCATCCGGCGAAACGGCGCCGCCGCGCCGACCCCCTCGATCAGCCTCAGGAGCGCCGGCGCGCGATCGGCTGCATAGCCGGTGAGCACCGTGGCGCCCGCGCCGAGCTCGACGCGTCCGGCTGCCCTGGCAGGCGTGGACAGCGCCAATTCCAAGGCCTCAGGCGGCATCACGGCTCGCCCTTTGAGCGCATCTCGCGCTTATTGACTCGTTGATGGCCATGATCGAGTTGGAACGTGGCCGCAGCCTGCGGTTCCTTCGGGCCGCCTGGAGGCCCCGGAGCTTGCTACTATCCGGGTCATGACTCTAGCTAGCAATTCGCACCTTCATTTGGGCGGTGAGGCGGGATCGAGCTGGTGAATCAATCGCCGTTCTCCCGACGCCGGCAATGGCTGATCGTCTCGGGATGGATTCTGGTCGCCCTGGCAGCAGTACCGTTCGCCGCCCGCGTCAATGATCAACTCGATGCAGGTGTCCGGCTGAAGGGCAGCGAGTCCTCGCGCGTCGAAACCGCCCTGCAGCAACAATTCGAGTCCCCGTTCGCCAAAATCGCTCTTCTGAGGATTTCATCGGCGCCCGACCCGCGCACGGCGGACGGCGAGGCGCTGCTCAAGGACGTGACCGACACGATCCGACGCACTGCCGGCGTGCGCGGCGTCATGTCCTACTTGGACCGCCAGGATTCGATGTTCCTCGGGGAGGACTTAAGCCCGATTCTGCTTGTCGGGTTGAACGCGCCCAAGGGCACCGAGGATGCCGTGATGACCCACCTCGTGGCATCCACCGGGGCGTTGCAGGCACAGCTCGCGGCAAAATATCCGCATCTCGCCTTTGGCTGGACCGGCGAGGCGGCCGTCAATGCGGACCTTCGTCGGATCAGCGCGCAGGAGACGCGCGCCGCCGAATGGCGGGTCTTTCCGCTCACCCTGGTGCTTTTGCTGGTCGCATTTCGCAGTTTGATCTCCGCGATTCTGCCGGTGCTGTGCGGCGCCTTGACCGTCGCGGTGTCGCTCGGTGCGGTGGCCGCAGTGAACCATGTCTGGCCGGCCTCCCTCATCGTCGTGAGCATCGTCAGCATGGTGGGTCTCGGCTTGAGCATCGATTACGCGCTTCTCATCGTGAGCCGCTACCGCGACGGGCTGGAGGAGGGCTTGTCGCGATCGGAGGCCGTGATTGCAGCGGCGCAACACGGAGGGCGCACCGTGCTGGTCTCGGGGTCCGCGGTGGCGATCGGCTTTGCCGCGATGCTCATGGTGCGCGTGAGCGAGGTCAGGTCGATCGGCATGGGGGGGTTGATTGTGACCACGGTGGCCGTTCTGGTCGCGAGCACGCTGTTGCCGGTGCTGCTCGTCTGGATTGGCCCGTGGATCGACGCGGGTTCTCTGGGATTCTCGCGCCGGCCCGCCACCCGCCGCCACTGGCGCCGCTGGGCGCACTGGGTGATGCGCCATCCTTTGCGGGTTCTGGCGGTCGCCGGCATACCGCTGGTGCTCCTGGCAGCGCAGGCGACGCATCTGCGCATCGATCTGCCGCGCGGCCGGTGGCTTCCCGACAGCGCCGACTCGGTGCGGGTGCTGCATGAAATCGATGGCGCGGCGCGGGGCAGCTTCGGCGAAATCGTTCAGGCGATTCTCTATCTTCCGCCCGGCGTCACCATCGAGGACGAGGCCGGTTGGCGCGCGACCTCGCGGCTCGCGAGATACTTTGCGCGCGATCCCCGAATTCAGCACGTGTGGGCGATCACCACCCTGAGCACGGTTCCGCTGGGCGGCCCCGAGATCTTGAAACGCCTTCCGGATGCGCAGCGGCGCAGCCTGGTCAGCGCCGACGGTCGCGCGGTGTTGCTCGGGCTGTTGCCGCACAAGAATCTGGCGGCGCCCGACGCGGTGCGCTTCGTCAGGGAGATCCGTGCGGCCGATCTGCAAAGCATCTTAGGGATTGCGGGCGCGCGCCTCGACGTGGGCGGCTTGCCCGGCTTCAACGCCGATTATGAGGATGCCATCAAGAGCGCGCTGTTTCCGGTCTTCGTGAGCGTCATCTGCGCCACGCTCCTGGTCCTGTCGTTCGCGTTTCGCAGCGTCCTCATTCCCCTCAAGGCGGTGGCGCTGAACCTGCTGTCCGTGGCGGCCGCCTACGGCGCCGTCGCAATCGTGTTCCAGCACGGCCTCGGGGCGCGCCTCGTGGGCCTCGCGAGCCCCATGCACGGCGGCTTTCCGATATTGCCCGTCGTGGTGTTTTGCATCGTCTTCGGGTTGAGCATGGACTATGAGGTGTTCATCGTCTCACGCATCGCGGACGGCCGGCGCGCCGGACTCGCCGACGGCGCCGCGCTGGTCGAGGGACTCGCGAGCACGGGCCGCGTCATCACCTTCGCCGCCGCCATCATGGTCATGATCTTCGGCGCCTTCGTGTTCGGCGACTTCGTGCTCATCAAGATTCTGGGCTTCGCGCTCGGCGTCGCCGTTTTCCTGGACGCGACCGTGATCCGCATGGCGGTGGGGCCCGCGCTCATCCGGCTCGCGGGGCGTTGGAACTGGTGGCCGGGTCGGTGATTCGTATGCGGCGATGCAAGTTGACTTGAGACGGCCCGGTTAGGCCATCGCCGGCACCGCCGAAGCGGTCGCGGCTGCTTCGGCCCGCAGCCAGTGGCGAAAGCGCACGATTTTCGGCAGGGCGGCGATCTCCGGCAACGCCACCAGGTAATAAGAAAATGCGGTGAGCGTTGCGAGCGGCAGCGGGCACACCAGGGCACCGTCCATCAAATCATCGGCGACGAGACTGAGGCGCCCGAGCGCCACTCCAAGGCCCAACACGGCCGCTTCGCTCAGCAGGGCAGCGTTACTGAAGCGTTGACCGGCATGACACGCGGCGTCCTTCCGTTCAAGCTGATCGCACCAACTGCGCCAATCCGAGAGACTCCCGTCCCCCTCGGCCGCCGAATCATGCAACAGGGGCAACTCGAGCAACGCATCAATCGTCGTGACACGCCCGTGCTCCGCCATGAATCTCGGGCTGCACACGGGCAGCACCCGGTCGCGCATGAGCAGGCTCACGGAATGCCCCGGGTAACGGCCGCGCCCGAACCGGATGGCAAGGTCGACTCCTTCCTTGCGCAGATCCAAGGGTCGTGCGTCAGCCATCACGTGCACCTCGATGTCCGGATGTAAATCGAAGAACCGCGACAGCCGCGGCATGAGCCACCGCGATGCGACGGAAGGCAGCGTCGTGACGCGAATGCTCCGTATCTCGCCCGCCTTGTCGAACTCGGCGATGGTGCGACCGATATCCGCGATGGCTTGATCAACCTTGTGGGCGAGAGCGTGTCCGGCAGGGGTCAACGCGAGGCGACGTGTCAAGCGCGTGAACAGAAGAACGCCAAGCTGCGCCTCGAGCGCCTTGATCCGATGGCTGACCGCGCTCTGCGTGCGATGCAGTTCCTCAGCGGCCCCCGTGAAGCTCAGGTGACGCGCCGCGACCGCGAAAACATACAATGCATCGAAAGGGGGAAGACGGGGTTTCATCACCGGGTCCTACTATGCATGAGCCTAATTCATGCATCCATCCTTTGCAAAGTCGTTTGTTCGTGCGAAGTAAAACAAGTACTTATACGCCCCCGCGGATTTGAGCCAGGCCCATGCCGGCCGACGGCGGCAACTTTGCAACCATTCACCCATTAGGAGACCTCGATGACGCCTTCCACTCCCTTCCGAAGCACCTTGTTCGTCAGCGCCCTCACGGCCGTGGCGATGCTCGGCCCGATCATGTTGGTAATCATCGCCGCTACCATGCCGGTTGGCACCCGCGGCCCATTCATCGTGGACGGCCACATGGTCATCGTGGCCATCTTGGCGGCCGCCCTGGTACTGCGTCTCGTGTATGGCATGGGCTTCAATCACGCCCGCCGGCATTCGACCTCGAAGCCTAATCATTCACTGACCGCTTAGCGCTGGCCGGAGCTGCCGCGGAAATTCCACGTGCAGCTCCCGGCCTTTTTGACATCGAGCGCGGAGGGAGCCAGGCTGAAGACATGAACAGCTTCCTCGACGGGACGCCGAACGATCGTTCGACGCCCCTCACGCGCCGCACCGTACTCGGTGGCCTCGGATCCGCCGGCGCCCTGGCATTGCTCGGCGGATGCAGCGGAGACGGCGCGCCGTGGCCCCCGTATGCCAACCCGCAACCGGTACCCGGCGGCCCGTTGATGTCGGCGTCGATTAGCGTGTCCGGCAACACGGCCGGTGTCATCTGCCCGAGATTCGCCGGACTCAGCTATGACAAGCTGTCCATGGCCTTGCCCCGGTTCACGCTCGAGAACGCCGATCTGATCGGCATGTTTCGGACCCTGGGACGCAGCCTGCTGCGCATCGGCGGCAACTCCGTGGATCTGATGCATTGGACGCCGGATGGCGCGGGCCAGACCAGCGGACAGATCGCGCCTTCCGACATCGACGCGTTGGCCGCTTTCCTCGATGCGACGGGGTGGACCGCGCTGTACTCCGTCAATCTCGCCACCTCGACGCCCGCCGCCGCCGCGGCTGAGGTGGCCTATGCGGCGAATTCGTTGGGCAGCAACCTGTACGGTATCGAGTTTGGCAACGAGCCGAATCAATACGGCGCCGCGGGCTATTTTCCCCCGTCCGCCTGGACTCTCCAGGCGTTCGAGGCGCGCTGGGAGCAATTCCGCCAGGCCACCGTGCAAGCGACGCCGGGCATCGCGGTCACCGGGCCGGCCGTGGTCGGGGATATCGGCAGCTGGACGGTCCCGTTTGGCCAGTACGTCGGACGCCAGCAGATCGCGTTGCTGACCGAGCACTACTATCGCGGGAACGGGTTGAGCCCGTCGTCGACCGCCGCCGAGCTCATCAGCCCGGACCCCGTGTTGATCGCCGATCTCGCGGCGCTGAAGGCGGGCGCGGCATCGATCGGCGTTCCCTTCCGATTGACCGAGGCCAACTCGTTCTACAACGGCGGTGCGATCGGCGTCAGCGATAGCTACGCCTCGGCGCTTTGGGTAATCGATTTCCTGTTCACCGTCGCGCTGGGCGGCGGCGCCGGCGTCAACCTGACCGGCGGGGGAGACACGGGCGGCTATACTCCCATTGCCGACGAGGGGGGAGCGGTGATCGGGGCGCGGCCGGAATACTACGGAGCGCTGCTTTTCTCACTCGCAGGACCGGGAAACCTGGTCGAAACCCGCGTGTCCGCCTCCGGGCTCGATGTGTCGGCCTACGCGGTGCAAAGTCCTGACGGCGGCCTGAGCGTGATCGCGGTGAATAAGGACATGACCCAAAACCTGAAGCTCACCATCGAATGCGGCCAACCCGTGCACGCTGCCGAGCTCATCGTGATGACGGGACCGTCGCTCGAAGCAACCAGCGGCGTCGCCATCCAGGGTGCGGCCGTGGCGCAGGACGGCAGCTTTTGGCCGGGAGCGCCTTACACGGCCACCACTTCCAATGGCACGGTCAGCTGCTATCTTGGGCCACTCAGTGCCGCCTTGATCCAGATTTTTTGAGAGCGGGACCGCACTCCGCGAGGTTCGGGAATGGTCACCACTGTCTACCCCGGTCGCTACACCACGTCGATCGACGGCGCGTTCGTCGTCTTTCTCATCGGCTTCCGAATCAATCGGCTTCTTGCCCTGCGCAAGTGGCTGCCGGTGGCCCGAGCCATGAGCCCGATGCTCCGCGAACTGCACGCCAACCCGTCGCTGGGCTTTCTGTCCGCTCACACCTCGGTGTATTGGCGCGGGGCCATGGTTACCCAGTACTGGCGGAGCTTCGACGACCTGATTGCCTATGCTCAATCGCGTGACGCCGCCCACCTCCCCGCATGGAAAGCCTTCAATCAAAGCGTCGGTTCCGACGGCACGGTCGGTATCTGGCATGAGACCTATCAAGTAGCGGCGGGACGATCCGAGTGCATTTACGTCAACATGCCCCGTTCAGGCCTGGCCGTTGCCGGCACCCATGAGCCCGCCACGGGTCGCCGTTCCGACGCCCGATCGCGCATGCGGCCCTCGGGGTAACCGAGGCCGCATAAGATGTTCCACTCAATGTATTGAGCGGTCGTCCATGGGACGATTCCCGCGGCGGAGCCCACAGGCCGGACTCCCAAGCGATAACAAAGGCCCTTGGGGAACGGCCACGACTGCCAAATGCCGGTCACCCAAGCGCCGCCGCACGTCACCAGGAAGGACCCATGAACCAGAAGCTATATCGCATTCCCGCGAACTTTGCCGACGGCGCCCGCATCAACCAAACCGATTATCGGCGGATGTATGCGGAATCCATCGAGGATCCGGAGGGTTTCTGGGGACGCGTCGGCCGCCGGCTCGACTGGATCAAGGATTTCTCGCACGTCAAAGACTCCAGCTATGAACAGAGCGATGTTCGCATCCGCTGGTTCTACGACGGCACCCTCAACGTCGCGACTAATTGCTTGGATCGGCATTTGCAGACGCGCGGCGACAAGACCGCCATCCTCTGGGAAGCGGATGATCCGGAGCAATCGGAATCGATCAGCTACCGTGAGCTCCACGAGCGCGTCTGCCAATGCGCCAACGCCCTGAAGTCGCTCGGCGTCGAAAAAGGCGATCGGGTGACGATTTATCTGCCGATGATCCCGGAAATCGCCATCGCGATGCTCGCCTGCGCCCGCATAGGGGCCATTCACTCGGTGGTTTTCGCCGGCTTCTCCTCGGATGCCCTGGGAGGCCGGATAGCGGATTGCGATTCCGCCGTCGTGATCACGGCGGACGAGGGGGTTCGAGGGGGCAAGCGGATACCGTTGAAGCGAACCGTCGATGGGGCGTTGACCGTCGCGGGGACCGAATGCGTCAAGCACGTATTGGTCGTGCGGCGCACCGGCACGCATGTGGCCATGTTCCCGCCGCGCGATCGCTGGTACGACGAGGTCGTGGCAGACCAGCCAAGGACCTGTCCCGCGGCCGAGATGGGCGCGGAAGACCCGCTTTTCATCCTCTACACCTCCGGCTCGACCGGCAAACCCAAGGGCGTGCTCCACACCACTGCCGGCTATCTGGTGTATGCCGCCTACACGCATGAGCTCGTGTTCGACTTGCGCGAGGAGGATATCTTTTGGGCGACCGCCGACATCGGCTGGGTGACCGGGCACAGCTACATCGTCTATGGTCCGCTGGCCAACGGCGCGACCACCGTCATGTTCGAGGGCGTGCCAAGCTATCCGGACTTTCGCCGCTTCTGGCAGGTGGTCGACAAGCACCGGGTCACCATTCTTTATTCCTCTCCGACCGCGATTCGCTCGCTGATGCGGGAAGGCGATGCGCCCGTGAAGGCGGCATCGCGCCAGTCGTTGCGTCTCCTGGGTTCCGTCGGGGAGCCGATCAATCCCGAGGCCTGGGAGTGGTATCACCGGGTGGTGGGTGACCGGCGCTGCCCCATCGTCGATACCTGGTGGCAGACGGAGACCGGCGGAATACTGATCACGCCGATTCCGGGCGCAATCGATCTCAAGCCGGGCTCCGCCACGCTGCCTTTTTTTGGCGTGAAGCCGGCCATCGTCGACAAGACGGGTCGCATCCTCGAGGGCGCCTGCGAGGGCAATCTGGTGCTGCTCGACAGCTGGCCCGGTCAAATGCGCACGGTCTACGGCGATCACGAGCGCTTTACCGAGACCTACTTCAAGACCTTTCCCGGCATGTACTTTACGGGCGACGGCGCACGTCGCGACGAAGATGGCTACTACTGGATCACCGGCCGCGTGGACGATGTCATCAATGTCGCCGGCCACCGGCTGGGCACCGCCGAAATCGAGAGCGCTTTGGTGGCTCACCCTCAGGTGGCCGAGGCAGCCGTGGTCGGCTACCCGCATGACATCAAGGGCCAGGGCATCTACGTGTACGTGACCTTGATTGCCGATGTCGAGCCCACCGAGGCCTTGCGGGGAGAGCTGCGCGCCTGGGTGCGCAGCGAAATCAGTCCGATTGCAACACCGGACGTGATCCAATGGGCCCCGATGCTTCCAAAGACCCGCTCCGGGAAGATCATGCGCCGCATTCTTCGCAAGATTGCGGCCAATGAGCACGATCAGCTGGGAGACATTTCCACCCTGGCAGACCCGGGCGTCGTGCAGCAGCTCATCGAGGACTACGCTGCCCGAAAATAGCGCGTCACGCTGCGCTGTTCCGCCCGCTCCGCACTATTTGTGCGCACTGCAAGGTTAAAAATAACCGTACTTGCACGGGCATTCTATAATAAAATTGTGCATCGCAAGAGGCGTCGTGGCCGCTCGGCGGGAACCTCACCCGAGACCGGTCGCCGGCGCGCCGTCGCGGTGGTATTTCTCGATGACTGCGCGCGCTCAAACATCAAGATTGCTTCCCGTATGCCGACTTACAGTTCATCGAAGAGAGTGGAGCACGTCTCATGAGCGCAATTCAGTCCATGGCCCGACCCGGGAGAACATCCTGACCCGTATCGTGGCGCTCCATGTTCCTCGCGACCGCCAGGCGCTCGAGGCTCATTTTGCGGCACTGGACAGCGAGGATCTACGATACCGATTTTGCGGTTCGATAAAGCCCGATGGGCTCACGCACTATCTGGATCAGTTGGTCCGGCCGGACGCCCCCTCATTCGGCATCTTCGCTGACACTGCCCTGATCGCCGTCTGCCAGTTGGGTCAGTCGGGGAGCGAGCTCGAGGTGGGAGTCAGTGTCCTTCCGGCCTTTCGCCGCAAAGGGCTCGCCAAGGCGCTGCTCGATTACTCGGCGAGACACGCTCGGGAGCGGGGACTGAGGACGCTGCTCATTCACACTTTGATGGACAACACGCCGATGTTGACGCTTGCCCGGCGACTGGGGATGCGTATCGAGATGTTGGGTGGCGAGGCGGATGGGCGCCTGAGGCTGCGCGCAGACACGATCGCTGAAGCCTCTAGTGCACGTAAAAGCGAATATCCTCCGTCCCCTGTGCCTGCGCCGCCGCGCCCGTCCACACCTGCGCTTTGACGTTGTGGGTCCCGCGCTGCAGCGGCCATGCGTAGTGAGCGCCCGGCGTGCTCGCGGTGAGCTTCCCATCGACGTACCAATCGACGCGCTGTAGTCCGGGCACGGCCGAGACCTGCATGGGCAACGCCTCGAACTCCGCCGGAATGCGCGGATCATGCGCGAGCTGCAATCCGGCGGTGGGCTGAAGCAATCGCAACGGCGGCGCCGCGGCGCGGGCCGCCGGCCCCGCGCGCGCCGGTACCGTGCCCGGCACGAACCACTCGGTGGCCGAATCGCAATGCTCGTCGGCGAGCCGCCCGTCCTGGCGGCAGATCTTGGCGAGCACGAGATCGCGGCTCAGCATCAAAGGCTTCGTTTCCTGATCGCGGTTGAGCTCGGAGAAAAGCGTCCGCAGCACCATCGCCGGTCCCACCGCGCCGGTGACGCCGTCCATCGCGGAGCCGTCGAGATTGCCCATCCACACGGCGACGGTGTGCCGGTAATCGAACGCGATCGCCCAGGCGTCGCGATAGTCGGTGGACGTCCCGGTTTTGATGGCGGTCTCCACGGGAAATTGCAGTCCGCGGCCGAACTCCCGCATGCGGGCGTCGGGATCGGCCAGGATATTCCCGATCAAGGTGGCGATCGCGGGAGTGAACGCCCGGCTCTCGGCCCGCGGCGCCGGATCGTTCGCGACCCAGGTCAACGGTTGGTAGCGTCCCTGCCGGGCGAGCACGGTGTAGGCCTGGGCCATCTCGTACAGCGACACCTCGCCGTTGCCGAGCGCGAGGCCGTCCCCGTAGAACTCCGGATGTTGGTTGAGGCTCACGATGCCGATCGAGTGCAGACGCTCGAGGAAGGCATCCTGACCCACGAATTTGAGCGTCTTGACGGCGGGGATGTTGAGCGAATTGCCGAGCGCCTCGCGCACGCGCAGCGGCCCGTAATGCCGGTGGCTGTAATTGTGAAACGTGTGCTGACCGCCGCCGACGGATTCGGAGAGCTCCGCGTCGTCGATCAAGGTGGCGGCCGTCCAGCCTTTCTCCAGTGCCAGCGCATAGAGCAGAGGCTTCATGGTCGAGCCGGGCTGACGCGGCGTGAGCACGGTATCGTAGCCGTCGACGCCGTCGACGCCGTCCTCGCCATCGTCGCCGCGGGTCCCGGCCCCGCGGCCCACCACCCATCCGAGGATCTCGTTGCGGCGGTGATCGATGACGAGCACCGCGCCGTCGTGCACGTGGCGCCTCGCGAGGTCGTGCAGCGCACCGTCCAGAATTTTTTGCGCGCTCAGCTGGATGGTCGGATCCAAGGTGGTGAGGATCTGCGTGGCGCCGGCCGGAGCGCCATTCAAGACATGCTTCACGAAGTGGCCCGCATCGGGTGCCGGGGGAGCCTCGTTGAGGGTCCAAGGATGGTCGTGCAGCTCGCGGCGCTCGGCCGGCGTGAGATCACCCTGTTCGGCCAGCCGGTCGGCGAGCTGCTCCTGCGCGCGCCGCGCGCGGGCGGGGTTGTGCCGCAGGTCCATCCCGGCCGGCGATCGCACCAGCACCGCGAGCGCAAGCTGCTCGCCGGGCGACAACGTGTCGAGCCCCCGATCGAAATACAAGTGCGCCGCCTGCACCACGCCGCGGCGCCGTTCGGCGTACGGCACCTGGTTCAGATAGAACTCCAAAATCCGCTCCTTCGAGAAGCGCGCGTCCAACCGGCCCGCCTCGAATCCCTCGAGCCATCTCGACCAGAGATTGCGCGGCCGGGGATGAATCATGCGCGCCACCTGCTCGGTGATCGAGCTCGCACCGCGGATCGGCGCGAGCTCGCGAAGGTCGAGTGCGAGCGCGGCGAAGCGAGCCGGCCAATCGACCCCGTGGTGCTCGTAGAAATGCTGGTCCTCCGCGGCGACGAACGCCTTTTGCAGCAGCGTCGGAACCGACGCGAGCGGCACGAGATCGGTGGTGTTCCAGCGGTTCTCGAGCGTGAAGCTCAACGGCGTACCGTCGCGCGCCCGCACCTGGGGTTTCGCGGCCGACCCCGTGAGCGCGCCGAGATCGTCCGGAAATTCGCGCAGCGATGCGCGCGTCGCCACCGCGAGCACCGCGGCGCCGATTGCGCCGGCCAGCGCCGCGATCTTGAGGCGGCTGCGCCATCGCCGGCCGCTCATCGCGGCGTCTCCGGGGAATTCGCGCCGACCGTCAGCTGCGCGGGCATGCCTTTGCCATAGACGTCCGGGTCGTACATCTCCTCGGCCTTGGTCGGCGGGGCGCTGAATTGACCCTCCGCGATGGCCTGCGCTCCGTAGCTCAGGTGGTAATGACCCGCGGGCAGGTAATCCGCGTAGAAGCGCACGGCGCCGTGCGTGAGTTCCCGGTGATAAAACGACCAGAACGCGATCCCGTACTCGCTCCAGTCCGAATACCTGAACCACATCGATCCACCCGCGGCCTGGAATTCACTGGAGTCCGCATCGACGGTGGACGCCGTGGCGAGCTCGCGGTTGACCGGCTCGAGGCCGCCCGGCACGGGATCGTCGACCACCACGAAATTGCGCGCGGCCGGCAGCGACAGATACACATCGACCCGGATGAGCTCGCCGCGCCGCACCGTGAAGGGCGCGGCGAGCAGCCGCCAGCCGCCGTCCCGCTGCACGCTGTATTCGCGGTGCACCTCCATGCCGGCGTTGGTCTCACGGGCTGCATGATCGGTGAGCGAGTACGACAGGCGGGTGGCGTAGTACAGCCGTCCCGCGCCCTGTCGCTCGATGTGCAGCACCCGCTGCTGGCCGGGATCCTCCGCGCGGTTGGAGCGGCTCACGAGGGCGGGCGGATCGCGGAAATCCTTGAACTCCGCGTGCCCGATCGCCGCGCCATCCAGCGACACATTGGCCCGCAGGGCCGGCGCATCCTTTTCATAGAGTGACGCGTACTGCGCCAGCGCGGACAGGCAGTACACGTTTTCCTGGGTGTTCTCCCAATGGTCGCGATCGCCGCGCGTCTGCGTGATGACGCGCACCAACTTGAACGGCACATCGCCCACCAGCGCCGCGCCCTGCGGCGTCTCGCCGTAATGTGCGAGCGCGGCCAATACCGCGCAATTGCTGCGCATGGGGGTGCTCAGCATCTGGTAGTAGCCGTCGTCCCAGGTTTCGGTGAATTGAAACTGGCCGCCGCTTTGATTGGCGTGCGCCAGGATCCGTCCGGCGAGCGAGCGCGCCAGGGTGTCGGCGCCCGGGACCTGCACGGCGGCATCCAGGTACGCCGCCAGCCCGAAAAGATCCATCTGCGGGGCATACTTCTCGTAGCGCCCGAGATCCTCCAGCGAGAGCCGCTTGCGCTCGGCCAGCGCCTGCAAGGCGACGGCACGCACGCTCGACACCATGCCTTCGCTGTAGAAGGTCGGGGCGGTGTTCGAGCGCAGCAGCGCCTGCAGATAATCGTCGAGATGCTTCTCCACATCCTCCGGCACCCGATACCCGGCGGCGCGCAGCCGGTTGAAGGCGAGGGCGGTCGCGGCCGACAGATACGGGCTCACCCGGGCATCATCCGGGGTCCAGAACGCCATTCCGCCATTCGGCGCCTGGAAGCTCGACGCATCGTCCAGCATCGTCTGCGGCAGAGTCTTTGCCTCCGGCCAGTCGAGATCGCCGGCCAGATAGCCGCGCAGCCTCAGGTAATGGGCGGCCATCAGTGCCTTGGTGAGCCGCTGCTCCCAGCAGAGGTACGGGTAGTCGCGGATATAGCGCATCGCGCCGTCCAAGTTGCCGAGGACGGTGGGCGAGAGGCTCACCGAGAGCTCACCGACCGCCGGCATCATGTCGGCTGGAAACTTGAGCGTCTGGTCCACGCCCGCCTGGAGCGTGGTGCCGTAGCTTGCGGCCACATCGAGCGACACGCGCTTGTGGACGGGAAGCGTCTGGGCGAGCGCGTCGCGGTCCTTTGCATCGGACGCCACCGCGCTGAGTTTGAGCGTGCCGTCGCCGGTGGTGAGGAGAGGCAGCCAGACGATGTCCTTCTTGAAGGGGGCGAGCGTGATGGATCGATGGGCTTCGGCGGTTTTGCCTTCGATCGGTCCCGTCGCGGTCAAGCTCACGGCGAGGGTGCGCGTCTTGTCGGAGCGGTTGAGCACGCTGAACCCCGCCGTGAAGCGGTCCCCCACGGTGAGCTGGTTCGGCAGCACCGGGCGCAGCTCCGTGAGCTTGCTGCTCTTGAACTTGGAGTCGCCGAGCCCGAGGCGGTCGCCCGGGGTGGTCGCAATGGCGAATACCCGCCACCCGGTCAGGTTGTCGGGCAATTGAAACGACACGGACGCACGCCCCCGCCGATCGGCGATCACGGAAGGATTCCAGTAGGCGACATACTGGCTGACGCTTCTCATGTCGAAGCCCGCGCCGCCGTCGCCGCCGGAGTTCGCGCCTTTTTTCTCGAACTTTTGCAGCCCGATCAGCCGCGAGAGCAGGCTGTAATTGGTGAGATCGAGATTGTCGAGCTGATACAGGCCGCGATAGGGGTCGAAGTATTTCTTGCCGTCCTGGATGAGATCGAACACCGCCTCATCCAGCACCACCACCGCGAACTCGACCGGCTCCTTCGCCCCCGGCGCCGCGTGCGGCGTTGCGTTGAGGCGCAGCGAGACGGTGTCGCGCGGCTTGTAGGAGGCGCGGTCGCTCTTGATGGTCACGTCGAGCGTCTTGTAAGGATCCGTGACCGGCACCTTGAGATAGCCGATGCGGTAGGTGGGGCGGCCGAGATCCACGCCCTCCTTGTCGACCCCGGAGGCGCCCGGGACCGGCGCGACCCGCGGCGACATCACCACCACGGATAAATAGAACCCCGGCACGAAATCCGGTTCGACGGTGAAGTCGATCACGGGGGTGTTGCCGGAGAGCACCTGCACCCAATGCTTGATGACGCCGAACCGCTCCACCGTGATCAGCGCCTCGGCGCCCGGAAACGGATTCTTGACCAGGTAGCGGGCGTGCTCGCCCACCTTGTAGGAGTCCTTCTCCGGCACCACGCTCAAGCTCATGTCGGCGGGCTCCTCCCAGAGCACCCGGCCCTTGCCCGTCACCCAAATGCAAAGCTCGGTGGTGTGCGCCCGGCCCTTGCTGTCGGTGATCGCGGCCTGGATGCTGTAGAGGCCGGGGCGGCTCGGAGTGAAGCTGCAGGTCCGAGGCTCCTTCCCCGACTGGCCCGTGCAGGAGCCGTCGGCCACCCATTGGGGCTCGTAGCTCGTGAGGTACGCGCTGCCCGCGCCTTTGACTCGCGCCGCGTTCACCACTTGCGCTTGGATGGTCACGGTGACGGGCGTGCCTTCGACGAGCTTGCCGTTCTGGTCGACGACCAGATAGCGGATGGCGGCGGGCTTTCCCTCCTCGAGGGTCCAGCGATCGCTGTGCAATCCGACGAAGCGATCGCGGCCGCGGTATTCGGCGTAGCTGCGCGTCGCGACGTATTTGCCGCGCTCGTCGCGCACCGCGCTCTCGACCTCGAGCCGCGCGCTCAATAGGTTGGCGTCGGGCAGCGTGAACCCGGTGGCGAGCTCGCCTTTCTCATCCGTCGCCGCGTCCGATTGATGCACGGTCAACACATCGGGCTCCCGCTGCCAGGAACAGGTGCCCCCGCCCGGCGGCAGGCTGGCGAATTGAAATCCCGCGGCCGCGGGGTTCGCGATGTCGAGACTCTGCGGAAACAGCCGCGCCGTCACGCGCGCCGCCGCGGTGGCGTAGGGACCGCCCGCATGCAGCGTCGCCTGCGTTGCCACGTCCACGGCGTCGCCCGGCTGATACAGCTGCCCATTCAAGGTGCTCGTCACCTGGAACGGAGCCGGGGTGAAATCGGCGATGAGCACCCGCATCGGGGTCCAGCTGCGCGCGCCGTTCGCCGCGGTCACGCCGCTCGCAGGCTCCTTGCTCGCGGGGCGCTTCAGTACGAAGTCGTACCAGCCGACCGCGCCCGCCAGAGGCACGCGGAACGAGCCCGCATAGGCGCCGAAGTCGGACAGGGTGATGTTCGATTCCGTCTTCACCGTTTTGCCGGTGGGATCGACGATGCTGAGCTCGTACCCCCCACGCTCCGCCACGGCTTCCAAGGTGAGATTGTTCTGGTTGCGCAGGTACAGCTTGTACTGCACGGTGTCGCCGAGCTTGTACACGCCCTGCGCCGTCGTGCCCCAGGCGTGGGTGTGGTCGGCTTCGTTGCCGAATCCCGACCAGAACGTACCGCGCGAGGCGCGATAGGTGTCGAGCGCGAACGAGGCATCGAGCGGCAGGAGCGCCATGTCCTTGCCGACATCGACACGCACCATGAAGGAGGCGTCGGGTGTGAGCTGCGGGGGCGCCTTCCTCTCGAGCGCGGTACGGCCCTCGAGGACGGCGACGCCGTCGCGATCGGTGAGCGCCTCCGCCAGCACGGGCGTGCCGGACGTGAGGCCCTGATAGTTGTCGCGGTAGACACGGACTCGCGCGTGCGGCACGGGCAGCCCCTTGTCGAGCGAGGTGACCCACACCAACGTGTTGTATGCGCCGAGCTTGGCGTGTACCTCGTAGGGCGTGACTTCGGCAAAGAAGTCCCGGTCGGGGTTGCCCCTGAGGAGGCCCGGATCGTCCTCGGACTCATCGAAATAGCGGTAGCCGGCGACGCTTTGCGGGGTGGGGTGCGGCTCGAACGAGCCCGTGATCACGCCCGACTGCCCGGCGAGCAAATCGCGGATCTTGGCCGGGACCGCGTAGGCCACGTCCCAGGCACGGTCGACGGGTTGATCGAAATCGAGATCCCGGGCGAAACCGGCGCTCGTCAACGTGCGGTAGCGGATGTCGATGTCGGTGAGATTGGTGGCGTAGAGCGGCATGGCGGTGGGCGCGTTCTTTTCGAGCACCGCCACCGGGTGGGTCACCTTGAGCCGCGGCGGCCGGTGGTCGGTTCGAAATTCCATCGCGGCCGGCCCGCGCAGCGCTCGTCCGAACTCATCGCGCACCCCCTGGAGGCTTGCGACGGAGTAGGTCTGGAACGCGCGCAGGTGCTCGGGCAGCTCCACCGCATATTCCGTACCGCGCTTGTGGGGCGAGCCCAAGCGGCTCGAGGGATAGACATTCGCCCACGGGTCGTAATCGGTGCGCCCGTTGAGAAGGTCCGGAGTCAGGGTGAGGTGTGCCTTGATTTCCGGTGCGATCACGGGCGCGGAGAACACCAGCGAGACCTTGCCGAAGGGATTGCAGGCGGGCGCGGCCGCCGCTGCCGCCCCCGCCGCGCCGGCCGCCCCCAAGGCGCCGCCGGCGTTGGAGATGAGCGCCGACGTGGTTCCCACCAGGCACCGCACTCCGAGAAAGCGAAACTCCGGGAAGGTGTCGAACGCGACCACCGTGCGCCGCTCGACCCCGAGCAGCGGCCCCGCATAGCTTCGCAGTCCCGGCAGAACCTGGAGCCGGGTGCGCGCATTCCCAGGAAGCTCCTGCAGCGGCGACACGAGCCACACCCGCCGCGCCTCGACGCGCTGACCCGCGGCGTTCGTGCCGGAGGTGGGCCGGTCATCGCTGTGGACCGCAGGGGTGCCCTGGGGAAAGATGATCGCGCCGGGCTCTCCGGGCAACGCGAGCACGTAGAACACCTCGCGCTCGTACGGGTCCGGAGCCGCCGAGACGCCCGCCTGATCCGCGAAATGCAGCGCAGACTCGACGGTGTCCTTGGTCACCGGTTGATTGAAAATCAGTCGTACGACAGGCATGCCCGGCGACTGCCAGGTTTTGAACGAATAGCCCCTCACCGCGGGACGTTCGGTGGTGAAAGTCCAGCGGTAGGGCTCCTCGAGCGTGGCGCCGTCCAGCGCCTTGAGGCCGCTCGCGACGGTGACGGTATAGCGGGTGGCGGGAGCGAGCGCCTGCGCCGCATTCAATTCGCAGGCCAGCGAGCTGGGGTCGAGCCAGTGCCACTGGCACTCGACCTGCGGGGATATCGTAACCGGCGCGTGTGCGGCATCGACGCCCATCGCGCCGAGCGCCACCACGGGCCGATCGAAGGTCACCACGATCTGCCGTCCCGGCGGCGGTACCCCGTCGCCTTCCGGCACCACCCGGTTGATCGTCAGATGAGAGTCCATGGGCGCTGCCGCGCTGCCGAACGCCGCCCGCACAGCCGGTGACAGAAGGAGAGCGGCGGCGGCCGCGATGTGAAGCCGATAGAGGCTGCGAAGCTTATTGTTCATGGGATCCCTGGGTACCATCTTTGCCTGTTCAGTGACGAGATGGTGGGCGCAAATTCTGCGAATCTTGGGACGCAACCATGGCAAACCCGTGGCAGGAGGGGGTCGGCCAGGTGCCTCGCCCGCCTACACGATGAGATTCGAGCGGATCCGCGCGATCGCCGCCTCCGACAGACCGAGCTCGCTCCTGGCATAGTCGACGACCGAGCCGTGCTCCGCCTCGAGCCGTTCGAGCATCGCCCGCAGATAATCCGCATCCGCCCTCATCAAAGGCTCCCACACCTCGCGTGCAATGCCCGCGAAGAGGCTCTGATACGTGTCGACGAACATGTCGCAGCTGCGCTCGAAATACTGCTCGGTCAAAAGATAGTCCTCGAGGATCGCGGACGGAGGGACTTCGAGGATGCTCAAGATCAATGCTGCGGCGACCCCGGTCCTGTCCTTGCCCACGCTGCAGTTGAACACCAGGGGCAGGTCGCCATCGGCCAGATGCATCAGCAGAGCCCGGTACGAATCCTTGAACGCGTACGGAAGCGCGCGGTAAAACGCCAGCATCGTGCGGCGCGTATCCTCTCTTCGGGCCCCCGCGGCGCGCAGCGACCTCACAATATCTCCGGTGATCCGCTCATGATGCACGAACCGGTAGCTTAAATCGGCCATGTCCTGCAGCCGGTTCGGTTGGTGCCGCCGTTCGCTGTCCGAGCGCAGGTCGTACGCAAATCGAATGCCCCGACCCGTGAGCCACGCGAGATCCTCATCGGTCAATGCATGCGCGGTGCCCGAGCGGTACAAGCACTCCCAGCGCGTCGTCCCGCCGCCCGCGGTCGGATATCCGCCCATATCGCGGAAGTTCAGGGCGCCCGTCAGCGGCAACGTTCGCGGGAAGGTGTCGCTCGGTGTGCTCATGGGCCGCGGGCATTCTGACCCGCGGGTCCGGGCCTTCGCAACCAGGCGGGTTTGTCTAAGCGCGGCGGCCCAGGGCGGTCTCGCGGCGCTCGAGAAGCGAAGACTCGTGCGATGCTCGAATCCGCTCCGACAGGCCGGGTGCAATCGGCGGCAGGCGCTCCAGCGCCGGCTTCGCCAGCAGATAGCCCTGAAATAGTCGCACGCCCAAATCGCGCAGCACCACGGCTTCCTCCATGCTCTCGACGCCCTCCGCAATCACCGAGATGTGGAGCTCGCGGCAGAGCGACAGGATCGAGGTGATGATGGCACGGCGTACGCGGTCTTTATGAATGTCCCGGGTCAACGCCATGTCGATCTTGACCACGTCCGGGACGAAGTCGGCCAGCATGTTGAGGCCGTTGTGTCCCGCGCCGAAATCGTCGATCGCCGTGATCATGCCGTGACGCTTGTACTCGGTGAATATCGCCTTCAGATGACCGACATCGCGTGACGGCTCCGCTTCCGTCACTTCGAACATCAGATGGTGCAGCGGGAATCCGACCCGCTCCGCGGCTTCGAATGTCCTCCTGAGGCAGGCGGCGGGCTGATACACCGCATTGGGCAGGAAATTGATGCTGAGGAGGCTTCGCATGCCGAGCTGGGCCGCGAGCTCGATCGCCTTGACCCGGCAGCTCTGGTCGAAGGCATAGCGATTCTGCTCGTTGATCTGTGCCAGCACGTCGGCGGCCGTGCCGCCGCCGGCGGGACGGACCAGCGCCTCGTAGGCGTACACGGTGTCCGAGTCGACGTCGACGATGGGCTGAAATGCCATCGTGAACTCGGGAACCGCCACCTCCGTGCGACAGGCCTCGCATCGTGGTTTGTCGGCTGTGCTCATGATGGGGAAATCCTAATGGATTCTCCATCCCGCGGTAGTCCGGCACGCCCTGAATCATGCGCACCAGGCATGACGGACTTCACACTTGCGCAAACCCGCCCGTCCGGATTCGCAGGACACTCATCTCCAGACTTGCCCGGCCACCCGCAGGAGGTTCCCACCCATCACCTGCCGCACCTCGGCGCCGCTCCAGCCGCGGGCGAGCAGAAGCTCCGCGATCCGCGGAAAGCACTCGGGCGACACCATCTCGATGCCGTTCGGGTATTTGTCCGGCGGATAGATCTCCGGGTGCGCCTTGAGGAAGGTCCTAACCTCCTCGTCATCGAAGGCATAGTCGAGCCCGATCGCCACGTGATCCGGCCCGATCAGGTTCAGGGCATAGTCGATGTGATCGACCAGCGTCTCGACGCGCGCATCGTTCTCCCCGAGGAACACGCCGATACCGTTGAGCCCGACGACGCCGCCGGTGCCTGCGCAGGCGCGCATCGCCCGATCCGAGATGTTGCGCGCATGCTGCCATTTGCCGAGCGGGTTGGAGTGCGAATAAATCACCGGCCGGGTGGCGAGCTGCATGATCTCGAGCGCGCTCTTCTCGCCGATGTGCGAGCAGCAAACCATCATGCCCACGCGCTCCATTTCCCGGAGCACCTCCCGCCCAAACCCGGTGAGGCCGTTGTCCACGTCCTGACAGCCGCCCGCGAGCGCATTGGTCCGGTTGTAGGCGAACAGCATCCAACGGACCCCGAGCTCATAGTAAAGAGACACCATGCTCGCGTGGCCGTGCAGCGCGTTGCCACCCTCGATGTTGAAGAACACGCCGAGCTTGGCGGCACGCTTCGCGCTCTCGATGTCCGCGACGCTTCCCACCAGGGCGTAGTCCTCAGGATGCGCCTTGAGCCAGCGGCGAAAGTCCGCGATCAGCACGATGGCATCGCTCGCCGGCACCGCATCGAAGCCGATGTTGAGTCCGACGACATCGACGCCCGCGCGCCGATGCCGCTCCAGGTCGGCGAGCGAATGGGCGTGGCCGGGCCGGATGGTGGTGCAGGTGTGGTTGTCCCACACGACTGCGTCGGCAAATAGGGATCGAATGGCTGGTGCAATGGGGGGATGGTCGAGCGCGATCTGTCCCATGGTGTCTCCGCGGTCGGTTTGGATATTCGGCCCCGCGCGGGCAGTATGCCCGTTTGCGCGCCCGCCGTTGCGCGTCTCCGGGAGCCCTCGCCATGAACTCTACCGTCCCCGCGGCGAGCGCCGATCGCCCGAACGCGCTGCCGTCCGCCGGCACACGCTGGTGGCTGCTGGGCGTGCTCTTGATCACGGCGATCGTCTCGTACTCCGATCGCCAGATCCTGAGCATGCTGGTGGACCCCCTGAGCGCCGACCTCGGGCTCACCGACACGCAGGTCGGCCTGCTGCAAGGACCCGCCTTCGCGGTGGTCTATGTTTTCGTCGCGCTGCCGTTCGGGCTGCTCGCGGACCGGTACAGCCGCCGGCGGCTGCTGCTCGCCGGTGCGGCGCTCTGGTGCGCGGCGACCGTGCTGTGCGGACTGGCGCCGTCGGCGGGCGTGTTCCTCGTCGGCCGCCTGCTGCTCGGCGTGGGGGAGGCCGCGCTGATTCCCACCGCGCTGTCCATGCTCGGAGACTCCTTCCCGCCGGAGCGCCGAGGGGTGGCCTTGGGCGTGTTCGTGCTGGGCTCGGTGGTCGGCGGCCCGTTCGGCATCACGATCGGCGGCCTTCTCCTGTCGCTCGCGCAAGGCGGAAGCTTCGCCGCGTGGCCCGGCATCGCAAGTCTCGCTCCGTGGCGCACCGTCCTGACGACGACCGGCGTGGTCGGGCTCATCTCTCCTCTGCTGATCCTCACGCTCTCCGAGCCGCTTCGCGGGCGCACCGAGGCCACCGACCTCGCCGCGACCCGGCGCTATTTCCTGTCGGATTGGCGGCGCCTCGTGCCGCTCTACGGCGGACTGGCACTCCTCTCGGTCGGCGACTACGGCCTGGTTTCCTGGGTTCCGACCGCCCTCAAACGCATTTTCAGCTGGACCCCGGATCGGGTGGGGCTCTACTTCGGCATCGTCACGGCGGCCGCCGGCATCGCGGGATCGCTGCTCGGAGGCGGGGTCGCGGACCTCGCCGAACGGCGCGGCGGCGACCGCGCCCGGTTGCTGGTCTCGATCACGGGCGCCGTGCTCGCCGTCACCGCCGCCGCCGCGATCTCCCAGGGACACGCCCCTGCGATGTTATTCGGTCTCGGATTCTGGATCTTCGCCGCGACCGTCGGCGAGGTGAGCGCGGTCGCGGTGCTCCAGGACGTTGTCCCCGCCCAGTTTCGCGGGACGGCGTTTGCGATGCTCACCTTCACCAATACCCTGATGGGTCTCGGCGGCGGACCGCCGCTGATCGCCGCCGCGACGGAGTATGTCTACCGCTCGCCAACGGCGGTCGATCGGGCCATCAGCCTCGTCGGCATTGCCGGGGCCCTCATCTCCTGCATGCTGTTCGTCGTGGCCCGGCGCTCCCTGGCGCGCTCGCCGGTGCTTTAGCTCGCCCGGATCACGTGGTGCCCGAGGCGAGCTCGCTCAGATAGCGCCCCACCAGCCGCGCCGGCATGCCCTCGAGTCCGGTGTACGGCCCGGGCTCGTAGGAGCGTGAGCGGATGCCCGCGGCATTGCGCTCGATCAGGCGCTTGTCCTGCACCGTGGTCACGTCCCAAAGCCAGATCATGCGCGCCACGTCGACCTGCGCTTCGCCCGCCGAGCCGTCCACGAGCCAGGTCAACCTCACGTCGGTCTCTTCCGCCGACAGGGGGATGAACTGAAACATCACGGCGTGATCGTTCAAGGCCGCGAAGAAAATGAACGGCTCACAGCGAAAGCTCGAAACGCCGCCGTCGAAGCGCGGCTGCAGACCCATCAGCGGCGCGACCGGCCGCCCGTCCTCCGACTGCGTCAGACGCCCGCCGCCGATCGGCGCGCGGCCGGTGCCGCAGGGAGCGAAGGTGAGCATCCCCGGCAGCGGCTTGATCGGGCATTCGGGGTTCGCTTTCTTGTCCAGCCACGCCGCCGCCGTCGCCTGCCACGCCTGCCCCGCGGGGTTCGGCTCACGCGCGACCATATCGACGTGCTTCATCACGCGGCAGTATTCCGGGTGCGCCGGCAGGCAGTGGTAGCATTCGATGAAATTCTCGATCACCAGTTTCCAGTTTCCCCGGGTCGGGTAACTGCGCCGCGCCGCGATACGCGCGCGATCGATGCCCTGATAGCGCAGTCCGTCGGCGAATTGCCGATGCAGCATCTCTCCCGTTTCGGGATCGCCGTGCAGGCTCCCGACGATCAGTCCCTCGATCTCGCGCACCCGGATCGAGCGCAGCCCGAGCGATGATTTGTCGGTCCCGGCGGGGAGACCCGCGGCGGAGCGCAGCGATCCGTCGAGCCGATAGCCCCACGCGTGGTAGGGACAGTTGAGCTGCGAGCTGCGCCCATCCTCCTCGTAGAGCCGCGATCCGCGGTGCCGGCACACGTTGTAGTACGCCTGCACCCGGTTGCCCTCGTCGCGCACCACGATGAGCGACTCGCCGAGCAGCTCCCGGATCATGAAGCACCCCGGCCCGGGAATTTCGCTGCCGTGCCCGAGGGTGAACCATTGCCGCGCGAGCCAGCCCTGGCGCTCGATCTCGAAGATCTCGGGCGATGTGTAGAACGGCTGTTCCAGCGACCAGCCGGGGCGCTGGCGGGCGATGAGCGCTGGCAGATCGACGGATTCGTGCGGCATGGGCAGGTCTCTACGCGAGCAGCGGCCGGGCGATCTCGGCCGCGAACGTCTCGGCGATCGCGAGCACCGCCGCATGCACCGGCCCCGAGGTGAGGCTGGGTATCACCGACGCGTCGACCACGTGAAGCCCCTCGAAGCCATGCAGCTTCAAGTCCCCATCCACCACGCTTCCAGGCGCGGAGCCCATGCGACAGGTGCCCACCGGGTGATGATGGGTCCAGACCGCGCGCTGCAGGAACGCATCGATATCGGCATCGCTCCTGCAATCGATGCCGGGATGGATCTCCTCCGCCCGCCACTCATCGAGCGCGGCTTGACGGCCGATCATGCGGGCGAGCTCGAGTGCCCGCCGGGCGAGCTTTCGGTCGTGCTCGGTGGTCAGATACGCGGGATCGATGAGCGGCGCGTCGCCCACGCCGGGTCCGCTCAACGTGATGCGGCCGCGACTCGTCGGGTGCGTCACCCCCGAGAGCAGCGTGAAGGCGGTACCGTTCTCGGGGCGCTCGAAGCACTCGGTCACCACCGGCGCCGCGGCGCAGCCCACCACCACGTCCGGCACGCCGGCGGTGCGCGACAGATCGCTGGAATCGAGATAGGTCATGGATTCGGAATGCTGCAGACGGGAGGGCGGCAGGTTTTTCTTGGTGCGGTAGACGTTCCCGGCGGTCAGCAGGTGATCGTGCAGGTTCTCGCCGACGCCCGGATGATCCGTCCGGCACTCGACGCCCGCCCGCTTGAGGCTCTCGGCGGGGCCGATGCCGCTGCGCAGAAGGAGCAGCGTCGAGTCGATGGCGCCGGCACTCAAGATGATCAATCCCGCCGACAGCGCCGTCGGCCGCCCGTCGATGTGCACGCTCACCCCCGTGACCCGCCTGCCCGACAGCACGAGCTCGTGCACCCGCGCGTGGCTCAGCACGCTCAGATTGCGGCGCGCACGGACGGGATCCAAGTAGGCGTCGGCCGTCGTGACCCGTCGGCCGGCACGAATGGTGAGCGAATTCGGTGCGAGCCCCAGCATCACGCCGGTGTTGTGATCGCCGAGCCAGGGAATGCCCGCGGCGCTTCCGGCTGCCCAGTACGCACGAACCACCGGACTCAACTCCGCATCCGGCAGCATCACCGGCAGCGGGCCGTCGCCGCCATGCTGCTCGGACGCGCCTCCCGAGAAACTCTCCATCCTGCGAAACGCGGGCAGCAGTCCCTCGTACGACCAGCGCCGCGATCCCGCGGCCGCGGCCCACGGCTCGAAATCCTCCCGCGCGCCTCGCATATGGCCCATCGCGTGCAGGCAACTCGACCCGCCGATAACGCGCCCGCGGGGCCAATCGTGGACGCGGCCGGCCGTCCGCGGCTGCGGCGTGGTGCGGTAGGCCCAGTCGTAGTCGCGGCCGGGCAGCAGCGGCCATTTCTGCGGAATGGCGATGTCGGGATCGGTCGCAGGTCCGCCGGCCTCGAGCAACCCCACCGACACCGACGGGTTCTCGCTCAGCCGTCCCGCCAGCACGCAGCCCGCCGAGCCCGCCCCCACGATCAGCACGTCGAAATTCATGAGCGCATCAACTCCGCCGCCTTCTCCGCGATCATCATCACCGCGGCATTGATGTTGCCGCTCGGGAGGTCCGGCATGACGGAGGCGTCGACCACCCGCAAAGCCGAGATTCCGCGCAGCTTCAGCTGCGTATCGACCACCGCGAGCTCGTCGGTGTCCGCGCCCATTCGGCAGGTGCCGGCCGGATGGTGGACGGTGATGGCGGTGTTGCGGATATGCGCGTCGATGTCGGATGCCGACCGCTTGTCCTCGCCCGGCATGAACTCCCTCGCGATGAAGCGCTTCATCGACGGCTGTGCCGCCACTTCGCGCGCCAGCTCGACACCCGCCCGCACCGCCTGCCAGTCCGCCTCGGTGCCGAGAAATCGCTGCAATATGCGCGGGTGAACCAGGGGATCCGCGGACTTGAGCGTCACCTGCCCGCGGCTTTGCGGATGCAGCATGACGATGCGACAGGCGAAGCCGTCCTTGAACGGCGCCTTGAACGGGCGCAGGTAGGGCCATGCCCCGAGCGGCGCCGCCGTCAGCAACAGCTGGATGTCCGGCTCGGCGAGATCCGGGCGGCTCTTGAGGAAGGCAACGCCGCCGCCCGGCACGTCGGCCGCGAAGCCGGTGCCGAACAAGTACGCCCTCGCGAGTTCGCGCCCGATGCGGTCGTAGCGCATCATCGACAGGAACGGTCCGGGCTCGCGGCGGTGATACATGAGGATCACCGAGACGTGATCCTGAAGATTGCGCCCGACGCCGGGGAGCGCGGCCTTTACGGCGATGCCGTGCCGCTGCAGCTCCGCGGCATCGCCCACGCCCGACAGCATGAGAAGCTGCGGCGTGTTGATGACCCCGCCGCAGAGGATCACCTCGCGCTCGGCGACCGCCATTTTGCGCGATCCGCCCTGCAGGTATTCGACGCCGCCCGCCCGCCCGCCCTCGATCGGCACCTTGAGCGCCAGCGCGTCGACCTCGACGCGAAGGTTCGGCCGGCGCAGCGCGGGGCGCAGATAGGCGGTCGCCGCGCTCGCGCGCCGGCCTCCACCGATGGTCATCTGCAGGCGCGAAAAGCCGAGCTGCTGCTCGCCGTTGTAATCCTCGGTCCACGGATGGCCTGCGGTCCTGCCCGCTTCGGCGAAAGCGCCGATCAGCGGATCGCGGTAGCGGCACGTCTGCACGGCCAGCGGACCCGAACCGCCGCGGTGGAGGCTCGCGCCGCCCTCCCAACGCTCGGCCTTTTTGAAATAGGGGAGAACATCCTCGAAAGACCATCCCCGGGCACCTTCCCGGGCCCAGCGGTCGAAGTCGCCGCGATTGCCGCGCACATAGGCCATGGCGTTGGTCGAGGAGCAGCCGCCGACCACCTTGCCGCGTGCGCATTCCACGGCTCGCCCCCCGACGCTGTCCTCCGGCTCGCAGAAATAATTCCAATCGTGCAGGCGCTTTTGCAGGATTTTGCCCCAGCCGAGCGGGATGTGGATCCAGGGGTCGCGGTCCCAACCGCCCGCTTCGAGCAGCAGCACCGAGACCGCGGGGTCCTCGCTCAGCCGATTCGCCAGCACGCAGCCGGCCGAGCCCGCACCTACGATGATGTAATCGAACGCAGCGGTCTTCGCCATGAAATTGGTTCGCTAGGGGGACGACGGTTCAGTATAGACCGAACCAATGTGCGCGAGACTACTGAGTTGCGTCGCTGCGCGGAAACGCCTGCTCGTGGATGTACTGCTGCACGTCGCCGAGATGGCGCTGCATCTGCAGGTAGGCCTCCTGGCCGTTGCGGGCGGCGATGGCCGCTGCGATCGACTCGTGGAAGCCCGCGTACACCGACTGACGCTTGTAGCAGTGCGCGTTCTCGCCGAGGCGCCGCCAGCCCACGTCGCGCTGGCTCGCGCGCATGGTGTCGAAGAACGCCAGGAAAAGCGTGTTGCGGGCCGCTTCGGCGATGGTGCGATGGAACAGCGAATCGGCGCGCTCGTAGGCTTCCGCGTCGCTCGCGGCGCGGGTCTTCGCGGCCAGTTGCTGCAGGCGCTTGATCTCGCACTGCGACGCGCGCAGCGCCGCGAGCCGCGCCATGACGGGTTCCGTGGCGAGGCGCACCTCGATGACCTCGAGCGGGTTGGTGTAATCGAGCACGTTGTCGAGCGCGGCGCTCAAGCTCGAGCGCGCGCCGCCGGAGGCCGCGGCATGCGGTGCCGGCGCACCCGCGGTGGGCCGGGTGTCGATGAAGGTTCCACGTCCCTGATGGCGGTGAATCCGGCCCTCCTGTTCGAGCACGTCGAGCGCCCGGCGCACCGATCGCCGGCCCACGCCGAGCTCCGAGGCCAGTGTCCTTTCGGGCGGTATTCTGCCGTCGACATCGACGTTCTGCCGCTCGATGAAGTCGCGCACTTTATTCAGAGCCTGATCGCTTCTATCCATAGTTCGCAGCCACCCTTCGAGGTCAATACGATATCACACGCCTCGAGGGCATGGATCAAGCGCGGATTGCCGTGCCCACTTCGAAGTGCGGTTGACGGCGCAGGTGGTTCGAGTCAGACTCCGTATCCTCTTCATGGCCGAACCATGTATAAACTTGGTTCGGGAGGGTGCAACAATGGGCGCGAAGGAAAAAGTGGTGGCGGGCGAACTCGAGACTCGGCTCGATGAGTTGCATCGCGACGTATACGCCAACAACATGGCTCCCTACTGGGTGGTCGACAGGACCGTCGCCCACGACGAGGACCGCCAGGTCCAGCAGGGCCGCAAGGCGGTCCCCTTCATCTGGAAGTACAAGCGGCAGATCGAGCCGCTGCTCAAGCGTTCGGCTGAGCTGATCAAGACCGAGACCTCCGAGCGGCGCTCGCTGGTCCTGGTGAATCCGGGCCTCGCGCCGCAGCGCGCGACCGCCTCGACGCTGTACGTCGCCTACCGCGTGAACGATCCGGTCGAGATCATGCCGCCCCACCGCCATTCGCCGAACGCCATCCGGCTCGGGCTGACCGGCTCGATGAACTTCACCGGCGTGGAGGGCGAGAACATAGTCTTCGGGCCCGGGGACCTCGTGTTGACGCCGCACGACACCTGGCACAACCACGGCAACAAGAGCGAGCAGCCCGCCATCAACCTGAGCGTTCTCGACCTGCCGCTTTGCGAGACCTTGAACTCCATGTATTTCGAGCACGATTACACCGAGGAAGAGGAGGGCAAGCGCGTCCGTCGGGCGATGCAGACCGAGCGCTTCGCGCCCGACTATTCGCAGCGGGTTTACGGCGGCGGCGGGTTCCTGCCGCGTTTCGTCTCGCACCACCGCGGCGCCGGCAATGCCTCGCCCATGTACGTCTACCGCTACGACATGATGCGCGAGCTGCTCGAGAAGTTTCGCGATTGGGACGGCGACCGCCACGAAGCGCTGATGGTCGAATACGTCGACCCGACCACGGGCCTCTCGGTCTACAAGACCATGACGTTCTTCATGCAGATGCTGCGCCCCGGCGAGCGCACGCTGCCGTTGAAACAGAGTGCGAACCTCGTGTGCTCCCCGTTCGAGGGCCGCGGCTACAGCGTGATCGGCGGTCAACGGTTCGATTGGGAGCCCTTCGACACCTTCGTCGTTCCCGGCGGCACCTGGTGCGAACACGTGAATCTGTCCGACAAGGAGCCCGCCATTCTATTCGTCGGAAGCGACGAGCCGACTCTCAAGGCGCTCGCCCTCTATCAGAAGCATGGCAAGAACGACAACGGCGATATCGTCCGGCTATTTTGAGGTGCCGCGCGGGCGCTCCCTCCCGACGGTTGCAGGCTCAAGCTAATGGCACGCTCCAAGAACACCCGGCTCCTGGCCCACATCGACTGCCCCGGCGGCGGCCAGGTATGGGTCGACGGCAAGACCCTCTACATCGGCCACATGCGCGAGCCGACCGGCACGACCATCGTCGACATCGCGGACCCGTCGCAGCCCAGGGTGATCGCCCGCGTTGAGATGCCGCCGGGCTGGCATTCGCACAAGGTGCGGGTCGCCAACGGCCTCATGGTGGTGAACCACGAGCGCCAGGGCCAGGGCGGCGATCCGAACTTCGGCGGCGGTCTCGGCATCTACGACGTATCGACCCCGTCGCGCCCGGAGCTTCTTTGCAAGTGGCGCACGTACGGCAAGGGTGTCCATCGCTACGATTTCGACGGCCGCTACGCCTACATCTCCCCCACCGCCGAAGGCTACATCGGCAACATCATGATGATCCTCGACCTGAAGGATCCGGCTCATCCGCAGGAGGTCGGGCGCTGGTGGATTCCGGGGCAGTGGCAGGCGGGCGGCGAGACCAATCCCTGGGCCGAGGGTCCGGCACCGCGCTGCCATCACCCGATGCGCATGGGCGATCGCCTCTATGTGAGCTACTGGCACCACGGCTATCACATCCTCGACATCTCCGACATGTCGAAGCCGAAGCGCATCTCGAGCGGCAACACCTCGCCGGCGTTCCCGCATCCGACGCACACCTGCCTGCCCATCCCGCAAACGCTCAAGGGCCGCAGGGTGATGGTGGTGGCGGACGAGGATGTGGCCAAGCTCTGGCCCTCCGCCCCGGCATTCGCCTGGATCTACGACATCACCAACGAGTACTGCCCGGTGCCGATCTCCACCTTCCAGGTGGAGGGGCTCGACCCGGATGGCGCGCCGCAGCCGCCGATGATGGGCTGCCATCAGCCCTCCGAACGCTTCAGGGGAACCATCATTCCGTTCGCATGGTTCGCGAAAGGACTGCGGATCCTCGACATCGCGGATCCCTTCGCCCCGCGGGAGGTCGCGTTCTACGAGTCGGATCCGCCGCAGGGCTTCAACCTCGCTTCCTCCAACGACGTCACCATCGACGATCGGGGTCTGTGCTACCTGATCGACCGGCAGCGGGGCGTGGACATCATCGAAACCTCGGTGCTTTGAAACGCGGCAAACAACAAGGACGCCTCACGCAGTGAACGACAAGATCATCCCCATCGGTAAACGCAACCCGAATCTGCCCTTCCACCCCGCGGTGCGCGCGGGCGATTTCATCTACGTCTCGGGACAGGTCGCCAAGGATGAGAACGGCAACATGTCGAGCGGCAACATCGAGGAGGAGACGCGCTGGACCCTCGAGGGCATCCGCCGCATTCTGCAGCTCGAAGGCGCCGACTTGAGCGACGTGGTCAAGGTCACGGTCTTCCTCGCCGACGCCCGCAATTTCGGCCGCTACAACAAGATCTTCGGGGAGTACTTCCCGGATGGCCGCGTTTCGCGAACCACGGTCGAGGCGCGCGCGGTGATCGAATGCAAGATCGAAATGGATGCGGTCGCCTACAAGCCGCGCAGTTGAATCCGTTGAACGAAGTCATGGGCCGCGGGACAGGGAGAACACGATGTTGAAAGTTTTGGGTCGGGGCACGTCGGGCAATGTGCAGAAAGTGATCTGGCTGTTGGAGGAGCTGCGTATTCCGTACGAGCGCGAGGATTATGGGCGTCAGTTCAACAACACCCAGACCGAGGCGTACCTGAAGTTGAATCCCAACGGCAAGGTGCCGACGCTCGTGGACGGCGATGTCGCGGTGTGGGAGTCGAACACCATCCTGCGTTACCTCTGCGCGAAGTCACCCGGCGGCGAGGCGCTGCATCCGGCGGACCCCGCGGCGCGCAGCCAGGTGGAGCGCTGGATGGATTGGCAGCTCGCCTCGCTCAATGCCCCCTACCTCGGCGTTTTTCGGGAGGCGAAGAAGAAGGAGGAGGAGCGCGCCCCGAGTTTCGGCGCAGACTCGAAGGAGCTGGCGGCGCAGCTCGAGATTTTGGAAAAGGGCACGGCCGGGCGGACGTGGTTGGCGGGCGAGCGTTTCTCCCTCGCCGATATCTGCCTGGGGCCGATCATCGACCGCGCCCTGGCATTTCCCGTTACGTTGCCCGCGCTCCCGGGCCTCAGGGCCTGGCGCGACAAAGTCGTGGCCCGCGAGGCCTACAAGCGATCGAAAGGCTGAGCCGGCGCATGGTCGCGGGTTCCCGCATCGAGAGCGCGGCGGTCGTCGGCCTCGGCACCATGGGGCCCGGCATCGCGGCGACTCTGGCGCGGGCCGGCTTGAAGGTTTCCGCCTTCGACTCGGATCCGGCCAAACGCGCCCAGGCGCCGCAGGGGTTCGCGGCGGCGGCCACGGTGCTGACGGCGCTCGCGGTGCCGGACCGCGGCGCCCACGACATCGCGGTGCACGAGACCCTCGGTGCCTGCGTGGCGGGCGCGGACCTCGTCATCGAGACGGTGCCCGAAGACCTCGATCTCAAGATCCGGGTGTTTCGCGAGATCGAGCCGCACGTGGACGAGGACGCGATCCTCGCTTCCGACACCTCCGGCATCCCCATCACCCGCATCCAGGCGGGCACGCGGGTGCCGGGCCGGGTCGTCGGCATGCACTGGTCGAACCCGCCGCACATCATTCCCATGATCGAGGTGATCTCGGGCGGCCACACCGCGCCTGCGGTGGCGAGCGCGCTCGTCGAGGTGATCCGGCGCTGCGGCCATCTGCCGATCACCATTCGCAAGGACGTGCCGGGCTTCGTCGAGAATCGGGTGCTCTACGCGGTCATGCGCGAATGTCTCGACCTGGTCGAGCAGGGCGTCATCGACCCGCAGGATCTCGACGCATGCGTCTCGTGGGGCATCGGCTACAAGCTCGCCGTGGTCGGGCCGATGGCACTGCTCGACATGGCCGGCCTCGACATCTACGCCGCGGTCTCGAGCTACCTGAACAAGGAGTTGTGCAATCGCACGGACACCGCGGGCTACATCGCCGAGCGCACGGCTCGGCGCAAGCTCGGCATCAAGACCGGCGGCGGCATTTACGACTACACTCCGGAACAGATCGCGGAGCTCCAGGGTGCGCGGGCGCGCAAGCTGGTGGCGGTGCGCAAGGTGTTGCAGTCATGACTCATCGCGAAAGACCGTCGTTGGTGCCCGGGCTGCTGTTGGCGGCCGGCTGGGTGCTTGGATGGTGCGCCAACGCCTCGGCGGCGGAGCTCAAGGCGCTGGCGATCATGATGCCCGAGGAGCCGACCGACTACGGTTGGAATCAGCAGGGCTTCAATGCGGCCAAGGCCGTGGCCGCGAAATACGGTCTGAAGTTCATGCCCGCCACGGGCCTGGGCTATGGCGACGTGCACGCGGAGCTGCGCGAGCTGGCCGACGATGGCGCGAGCCTCATCATCGCCCATGGCGCCGGCTACAACACCGCCGCGCCCGAGATCGGCGCGGAAATGCACGTGCCGGTGGCCATCGTCGATCGTCCGAAGGACTCCAAGCCCGGCGCCGTGGCCGACTACACCTTGTCCGGCCATCAGGGAGCGTATCTCGCCGGAGTGCTCGCCGCGAAGACCACCGAGACCCATGTGGTGGGCATCGTGACGACGGGCGAGCCGCCCTCCTGGAACTCCCAGTCCGCGGCCTTCGCGCAAGGCGTGCATGCGACGGATCCCAAGGTTCGGATCGTCTACGCGGTGATCGGTCCCGCCGCCTACGCCGATGCCGCCGGCGGCCGTCGCGTGACCGAGTCTGCGATCGGCGCCGGCGCCGACGTGATTTTCGGCCAGGGCGACGGCGCGAGCTTCGGCATGCTGCAGGCGGTCGAAACCAGGAAGTCCATCCACGGCGGAAAGGTCTGGTTCATCGACGTGATCGGCGACAAGTCGCCGATCGACAAGGGATACCTTCTCTCGTCCGTGGTCTGGAACCTCGTGCCGGTCTATTCGGCGATGATCGAGGATCTCAAGGCGAACAAGTTCGGCACCCACCCATACCGGCTGCGGCTCTCCGACGACTCCGTGCGCCTGCTGCACACGACGCACATTCCCGACAAGACGTGGGCCGAGGTCGAGGCGGTGCGCAAGCAGATCATAGACGGTACGCTGAAAATCGAGCCGATCTTCGACGCCGTCCAGGTTCGCGCGCTGATGAGCACCGTGGCGGCGCCGCCGAAGTAGGAGGCGGCCATGCAATCAGGCGAGACAGCGGATTCGGCGGGATCCGGCCGGGTTGCCATCGCGGCCTTGCGCCGCGTGACCAAGCGCTTCCCCGGCATCGTCGCGCTCGATGCGGTGTCCCTCGAGTTCCATCCCGGCGAGATCCACGTGTTGCTCGGCGAAAACGGCGCGGGCAAATCCACCCTGGTGAGCCTGCTGGCCGGCATGCAGCGCCCGGATGAAGGCGGGATCCTCATCGGCGGGGTTCCCGTCACGATCGACTCGCCCCGGCGCAGCATGGATCTCGGCATCGGCACGGTGTTCCAGCGCGTGCTGCTCGTCCCGAGTCTCACCGTCATCGAAAACCTGATGCTCGGAGGCTCCTGGCTCAAGCCGCTGGGGCGTGCCGCGGCCCTGCGCCGCTTCGGGGAGCTCTCCACGCTCCTCGGGACCCGCATCGATCCTCACGCGCCGGTCTCCGGGCTCTCGCTCGGCGAGCAGCAGCAGGTCGAAATCATGCGCGCCCTGTGGCGCGACGAGAAGCTGCTGCTGCTCGATGAGCCGACCTCGATGCTCACCCCGCAGGGCGTGGCCGACCTCGGCCGCATGATGCGACGACTGAAGGAGAAGGGCGTCGCGCTGATCCTGATCACCCACAAGCTGCTCGAGGCGTACGAGTTCGGCGACCGCATCTCGGTGCTGCGCCTCGGCCGCTTTGCCGGCGACATCGGCCCGCAGAGGCTCAAATCGATGAGCGAGGCCGAGCGCACCGAAACCATCATCGGGTTGATGTTCGGCACGGACAGCGCCGCGGCGGCCGCCGGCGCCGCATCCGGCTCCGGCCGCGGGGAGGAGCTTGCAATCCTGCTCGGCGAAAAGCTGCGCCGCGCCAACACCGTGGATCGCGGCAAGCCGGCGACCCTCTCGGTGCAGGCCCTGTCCACGTCTCCCGATTTTGCCGAGACGCCGCTCCACGCGGTGACCTTCGAGCTCCGGGCGGGCGAGGTGCTGGGCATCGCCGGCGTCGACGGCAACGGCCAGAAGCATCTCGCCGAAGTGCTCGCAGGCCAGCGCCCGTCGCGGCAGGGCCGGATCGAGCTCGCGGGCGCCGACATCACGCGCGGCGGCGTACCGGAGCGCCGGCAGCGCGGCGTCCGCTACGTCACCGATGACCGGCTCGGCGAGGGCACCGTCGGCACCTTCTCCGTGGCGACGAACCTCGTGCTCAAGGAGATCGGCAGCGCGCCCTACTGGCGGCGCGGGATCACCGATTGGGAGCTCATCCACCGAAGTGCCCGCGAGCAGATCGTGCGCAACGACATCCGCACGCCGTCCGAGCTCACGCCCGTCGGCAAGCTCTCGGGCGGCAACGTCCAGAAGGTGCTGCTCGCGCGGGAACTCGATGCCGAGGCCGATGTCGCCATTCTCAACAAGCCCACCTACGGACTCGATCTGCACAACCAGCGTCTCGCGCTCGATCGGATCGTCGCTGCCGCCGGGCGCGGCGTCGCGTTGATCGTGATCTCGACCGATCTCGACGAGCTGCTCGAGGTCAGCGACCGCATCGGCGTGATGTTTCAGGGACGCCTGGCGGGCATCGTCGACAATGACGATGCCGCGCTCGACAAGGTCCGGCGCCTGATGGCGGGAGCGCAGGCATGACGAACGCACAGGAGACGGTCCAGGGCGGGGCGGCCGCGGGGTTCGCGGCGACGCTCCTTCGCGTGCTGATTCCGGTCGTTCTGGCGCTCGTCGCCGGCGGCCTCATTTTGCTCGCCTTGGGCAAGGACCCGATCGGCTACTACGGCTATGTGCTGCAGAGGAGCCTGCTGCGCTGGGGCGGGGCGCAGGAAACGCTGACCCGGATGGCGCCGCTGCTGCTGATCGCCGCCGGGCTGATCGTCGCTTTTCGCGCCGGACTCTGGAATCTGGGAGGCGACGGACAGTTCCTGCTCGCGGCCGTGGCGAGCGCCGCGCTGGCGCCGGCGTTGAGCGCCTGGCTGCCGCGCGGCCCCAATCTCATCGTTTGCATGCTCGTCGGCAGCGCGGTCGGGGCGCTCTGGTCGTTGATTCCCGCGCTGCTCAAGGCGCGCTATGGGGTCAACGAGATCATCACCACCCTGATGATGAGCTTTCTCGGCACCAGTCTCGCGAACGTGATGATCAAGCTCGTGCTGCGCGATCCCGATACGACCGTACCCCAGACCCGGAGCCTTCCGGTCGATGAGCGCCTGCCGCGTCTTTTCGGCACCACGATCCACTCGGGGCTGCTGCTCGCCATCCTCGCCGTCATATTGGTCCACCTGATGATGACCCGGACCGCGTTCGGGCTGAAATTGCAGGTTCTCGGCGCCAATCGCTCGGCGGCGATCCATGCGGGATTCCGCGTGGAGCGGCTGACGATCCTCGCCTTCGGCTTGAGCGCCGGACTGATCGGTCTCGGCGGCTCGGTCGAAGTCTTGGGCGTCTGGGGCACGGTGCGGGCGGATTGGAACCCGGCGCTCGGGCTGCTGGTCGTGCCGCTGGTTTTCCTGGCGCGCTTCAACGGCTACGCCGTGCTGGGATTCACACTGTTCTTTTCGGCGCTGATGGTGGGCGGGGAGAGCGCCGCGCGGCGGGTGGGCGTGCCGCAGCACTATGTGCTGGTGCTGGTGGCGCTGTTGCTTCTGTTCCTGGCGCTGGTCGAATACCTGGATCAATCCCGCCGCAAACTGAGGGGCGCCTGAATCGTGAATGCATTGTTCACCGAGCCTTTCCTGGTTTCCTTGCTGTTCGGCGCGGTGACCGCGGGCCTGCCGCTGCTGCTCGCCGGTCTCGGCGAACAGATTTCGGAGAAAGCCGGCGTTCTCAATATCGGACTCGAAGGGATGATGCTGGTGGGCGCGTACACGGGCTTCGTCGCCACCTACCGCACGGGGTCCTTCTGGCTGGGATTTCTGGCCGGCGGCGCCGGGGGCATGGCCGCCGCGCTCATCGTGCTGTTCCTGTGCATACGCAAGGGACTGAACCAGATCGTCATCGGCATCGCCATCACCGTGGGCGCCGAGGGCCTGACCTCGCTGCTGCATTTCGTCCAGTTCAGCCGCTCGTATCCGCGCCTGCCGGCGGCGCCGATACTCGCGTTGCCGCTGCTCCGCGACATCCCCGTGCTCGGCAAGGGGCTGTTCAGCCACAACCCGCTGGTGTACCTCGGGACGGTCCTCGTGGCGGTGCTCGCGTGGCTGTTTCGCTCGACCTACTTCGGCATCAGTCTGGAGGCTGCCGGGAACAAACCCGCCGCCCTCGATGCGGCGGGGGTCGACGTGATCCGCACGCGCTCGGTGGCGGTGCTCTGCACCGGCTTCCTCGCCGGCCTTGGCGGCGCCTATATGGCGAACGTCGGCGCGGGTCTGTTCGTGCCGTTCATCACCGGAGGCTCCGGGGTCATCGGCATCGTGCTCGCGATGCTCGCCCGCGGTCGGCCGCTCTGGGTGCTGATCGGGGCCGCGCTGTTCGGCGCAAGCCTGGCCATGACGACGGCGCTGCAGGTCGCCGGCATCGATGTGCCCACCGACGTGGTGCAGATGCTGCCCTTCGCCGTCGTGATGCTGGTGCTGGTGATTTTCGCCCGCCATAGTATGTTGCCGCCCGCACTGGGTTCGCCCTATGTGCGCGGTGAGCGCTGAAGCATGATTACCCTGGGAGATCGCCGATGCTGATCACGCCGGATCAAGAGCCGATTTTCACCCTGACGACCGGTCCCGTGGATGCCTACCCCCAGGTGCTGCAGGGGTTGTCGAGACCCGTCCTTTACGACTACGACCCTGCCTTCCTGGCCTTTTACGAACGCACGGTGGAGAAGCTTCGCACGGCGCTGCGCACCCGGCACGTGCCGGTGATCCTTCAGGGCGAGCCCGTGCTCGCACTCGAGGCGGGGGCGGCGTCGCTGATCGCTCGCGAGGACGTCGTGCTCAATCTCGTGTCGGGCGTTTACGGCGCGGGGTTCGGTTATTGGGCGAAGCGCTACTGCGCCGAGCTCGTCGAGATCCGTGTGCCCTACAACGAGGTCATCGACCCGCAGAGCGTGGCCGCCATGTTGAGGGCCCGTCCGGAGATCCGCGTGGTGTCCGTCTGCCACCACGACACGCCCTCCGGGACGATCAACCCGGTGGCCGAGATCGGCCGGATCGTGGCGGCGCACGGCGCGTATCTGCTCGTGGATGCGGTCTCTTCGTTCGGCGGCATGGAGGTCGGGCCCGACAGCTGCCACGCCGATCTGTTCGTCACCGGGCCGAACAAATGCATGGGCTGCCCGCCCGGGCTGTCGCTCGTCGGCGTGACGCCGCGCGCCTGGGAGAAGATGAAGGGCAATCCGAACGCGCCGCGCGATTCCATGCTGAGCATCCTCGATTGGGAGCAAGCCTGGCGCCGCGATCGGCCCTTTCCCTTCACGCCCTCCGTGTCGGAGATCAACGGTCTCGACGCGGCCCTCGACCTCTACCTCGCGGAAGGGCCGGAACAGGTGTGGGCCCGGCACGCGCTCACCGCGGCGGCCTGCCGCGCCGGCATTCTCGCGATGGGACTTTCGCTATGGCCCGCGAACGAGCGCGACGCCTCTCCGACCACGACGGCCGTGAGGATCCCCGACGGCCTCGAGGATGCGGCGGTGCGGGCGGCCGCGCGCGCGCGCTATGGCGTGGTGTTCTCATCGGGCCGCGGCGAGACGCTCGGCAAGCTCCTGCGCATCGGCCACATGGGACCGACGGCCAGGCCGCTCTACGCGGTGGTCGCCCTGACCGCGCTCGGCGGTGCTATCCGCGCCTCGGGCCGTCCGCTCGACGTGGCGTCGGGCGTGGCCGCGGCGCTCGCGGTCATCGACAAGGGCATCGATTGACGCCGCCGTTGGTTCCGGCCAGACTCGCGCCGAGTTCATCTTGTTGGAACCACTCATCCACATGGTTCACATCGGCTGCCGCCACTCATCCCAGCCTAAAGCAGAGGTACACGTGAACGCGGGATCCTGGAAAGCATTCGTTCTCGCCGTCCTGCTGTCATGGGGCCAGCTGGCGCAAGTCCGGGCAGCCGAGCCGGCCACGGCCGCTCCGGCGGCAGACACCCGCGCCACGGGCGCCGCCGCAGACGCCGCCGCCTCGAGCATCCCCGCCCCCGGCGACCTTCTGCTGCTGCACGGGCATATTTATACCGGTGCGAAGAGCGCCCCGTGGGCTCAGGCCCTTTCCGTGAGCGACTCGCGCATCGACGCGGTCGGCACCGATGCGCAGCTGCTCCCGCGGCGCGGACCCGCGACGCGCGTGATCGATCTGCACGGGCGCACCGTGATTCCCGGCATCGTGGACGGGCACATTCATGTCTGGCTGGGGGCGATCGCGCTGCATGGATTCAATCTGTCCACCCCGGAAGCGAGCATCACGCCCTCCAAGCCGAAGCTACTGATCGCCCGCGTCCGCGAATATGCCGCGAGCCATCCGGCCGAGAAGCTGATCTTCGGCCGCGCGGATTTCAGTCCGTCGCCCCCCTTCGCCCCCACCTACGCGCTGCTCGATGAGGCGGTGGCGGACCGGCCCGTCATCGTCCACAACATCTCCGAGCACGCGATGTGGCTGAACTCCAGGGCGTTAGCGCTCGTGGGCATCACCGACGCGCCGCTCGCGGATCCCGTCGAAGAGCGCAACGTCGTGCGTGACGCGAGCGGCCACCCCACCGGCATCCTGATCGAGGCGGCCATGGAGGCGGTGGAGCGGTACGTCCGCGCGGCCCTCTCCGAGGAAGAGCAGCTCGCGATGATCCAGGTCGCCACGCGGGAGGTGAACCGCTACGGGGTCACCAGCGTCGTCAACGCGACCGGCGATCTGGCGGAGATCAAGCTGTACGCGGCGCTGCGCGACCGGGGGGCGCTCACGGTGCGCACGCGCACCGCTTTCGGCGCCGTCTCCACGCCGCACCGGCTCACGCCGCAGTTCCTCGCCGATCTTGAGGAGGCCCGGACGGCCTACCACGACGAGTGGGTGTCGGCGAATCTCGTCAAGTTCTTCGCGGACGGGTTCACCGGCCTGCTGGCCCCGCTGGTCTACAAGCCCGACCAGTTCAAGACGCTGGTGGTGGAGCTGGACCGGCGCGGCTATCAGCTCATGACGCATGCCACGCGCTTCGACACCGTGCACATGGTGCTCGATGCGTACCAGGAGGCGGAGCGCATCAACGGCCGGCGCGACCGGCGGCTGCGGATCGAGCACAGCTCCTCGGTGCGTGAGGCGGATTTTCCCCGCTACGCGGCGCTCTCGGTGATCAACGTCACGTCCCCCGGGTTTTGCTGCGGCGACTCCGGCACCAACGCCGACCCCAAGGATCCCACCCCGAGCGATCAATGGCAGACCTTCTTGAAGGACGGTGTCGTGCTCGGCTTTTCGAGCGACTGGCCGTGTTCCTGGCCGCCGAACCCCTTCGTCAGCATGCAGGCGGCGATCACGCGCGAGATCTGGCATTCCGACGACACCGCCGACATCATCGATCTGCCCATGGACGGCGCCGCGCTCGCCGGCGCGCGCCCGACCGGCAAGTTCTATACCCCCGAACAGCGCGTGAGCGTGCGCCAGGCGGTGGACGCGTACACCCAGGGTTCGGCGTACGCGGAATTTGCGGAAAGCCGCGTGGGAACGCTCGAGGTCGGAAAATTCGCCGATCTGGCCGTCCTGTCGCAGGACATCTTCAGTGTGCCGCCGAGAACCGTCGGCAGAACGCGGGTGCTGTTGACCATGGTGGGCGGCAAGGTCGTGTACGGCGAACCACCGGCCGCAGCTTTGGCGCACGCGTCGAACCAATAGGTCGAAGTGAAACCAGAAATTTTATTGTCATGAGGTTTGCTTAGTGCCACTATTGAACCAACGGGAGAACTTGGTTCGCTAGGTAGCCGATGTTGGGTGGGATTGCTGCAGTCAGCACAAAAGGGGATGTTTCTATGCGCCGGACCGGGAAGCGGACAGTGTCGTGTATCTTGGGGGGAGCACTGCTCGCACCTTTGTTGGGGACAGCGGCTTCCACTGACTCCTCGGACGAGCTCGAAAGCATCGTCGTCGTCGGCCAGAAGGAGAACGAGGGGATTCAGCGCGCGCCCGAGGCGATCACCGCGCTGCCGACGGAAGTTCTCAAACAGAATGTGGTGCGAAATGCGCAGGACCTGGACGGCCTGGTGCCGAGCCTGGTCATCGGCGAAAGCGACGGCTACAACTTCGACCTCTCGATCCGCGGCATCGGCTTGAACTCGCCGCAGGACGACGGCTCCCCGGGGTCGGTCTCCGTGCACCAGAACGGCATATTCATGCCCAATCCGCTCGCGCTGAGCTTGAGCTTCCTCGACGTGGACCACCTGGAAGTGCTGCGCGGCCCCCAAGGTACGGTATTTGGCCAGAACGCCGTCGGCGGCACGCTCAACATCATCACCGTTCAGCCGACCTTCGACGCGGTGAAGGGTTACTCCGACGTGGAGTTCGGCTCATTCGACCTGATGCATCTGCGCACGGCCGTCAATCTGCCGCTGTCGAGCACCTTTGCGGTCCGCTTCGCCGGCGATTTCATCAAGCAGGACGGCTATGTGGTGGCGACCGAGGTGCCCGGCGACTACCACTTGAACGACACGCACAACTACCACCTGCGCGTGACGGCGTTGTGGCAGCCGGTCGAGACTTTCTCGATCGTCAGCAGCCTGGAATATGCGAAGGTCGTGCAGCACGAGCCCGAGAGCAAGAACATCCTGGACCCGAACCCGAACCCCTGGGACGAAACCAGCGATTGGCCGGGCGTCTACGACATCGACCAGACCATCGCCACCACCATCGCGACCCTGGATCTTTCCGCGATAACCTTGAAGTCGCTGTCGAGCGTTCAGTACATGAACCAGGGGGGCTCGAATTCGGAGAGCGGCCTCACCATTCCGCTCGCGACCGCGCTGTACGGCGGCGAGAACGACCAGTTCGTGCTGCACCAGAATTACGCGGTGACGCAGGAATTCGATGTGAGCTCCAAGCCCGGCGGCCCGTTCGACTGGGTGGCGGGCGTCTTTTATCTCGATAGCCGCACTACCGACGGCTACGATCAGTATCTGCGCAATCCCTCGGAGCCCGGCGCGCCGGACATCCTCACCCACGAGATCGAGTCACTGGTGGCGCCCGAAATCGCGGCCGGCACGCTGTACTTCGAAACGGCGAATGCCTTCCGGCACACCTCCGTGTCCGGCTTCGGTCAGGGTACCTACCACATCACCGACGACCTTCGGGCCACCGCCGGTTTCCGTTACACCACGGATCACAACACGACGCTGCTCGACAACTATTTCGGCGATCCGGACCTGGGCGGCGGCATCGTGCACCTGCACCAGCACTCGGACAAGCTCACCTGGAAGACCGGCCTCGATTATCAGATCACTCCCGACCAGTTCGTCTATGGCAGCGTCTCCACCGGCTACAAGCCGGGCGGCGGCAACCCGGGCACTGCGCCGGCCGTGGTGCCGCAGAACTATCTGCCCGAGACCATCACCGCCTTCGAACTCGGTTCGAAAAACGCCTTCCTGAACAAGGCGCTGGTCGCGAATTTCGCGGGCTTCTACTACATCGACAAGAACATGCAGTATCACGCCGAGGATTTGATCAATTTCGACGGCGGCGTCGACAACCTGCCCAAGGTGCTCGTCTACGGGCTCGAGGGGGAATTCAGCGCGCAGCTGCCGTTCAACTTCCGGCTTGCCGGGAACTTCACGGCGGAACACGGCAAGATCGCGACCCACGTCTCCACGCTGGACAACCTCGCCGGCAACGCCGCCAACAGCCAGTTCGCGGCGGAGTACGGCGAGACGGCATTCCTCGACTCGGAATTCGGCGTGGAGCCCCCGGGGCTCCCGAACGGCGTGCAGCTCCTGTCCGCGCTGCGGGCCAAGGGCTATCGCGACGTGTACGGCAACCAGCCGCCCAACCTGCCCAACTACATGGCCACCATCGCGTTGTCCCAGACGTCCCAGTTCGGCAACGGCTCGAGCCTGCTGTCGCGGCTGCAGGGCAGCTATCGGGATCATTACGCGGATACCGTGTTCGGCAATTCGTTCTACTACACGACCCCGAGCTACGTGTTGATGAACCTCTTCTTCGATTACGCGCTGCCCAACAAGCAGCTCGACTTCACCTTCACCGTCACCAACCTGGCCGACCGCGCGGAGGTGAGTTATCGTTTCACCAACCAATACGGCGGCGAGACGACCCAGACCTGGTTCCCGCCGCGCGAGTACATCGTGGGCGCCAGTTATAAATTTTAGGAGCGGGGCAGATGGGGCGGATGGTCGGGCGGCGCACACGCGTGAGCGCCGCCGCGAGCGCAGCCATGACCGGCATGATGGCTTGCGCGCTCGGGCTCGGCGTCGGCCTGGGCGCCTCCGCCTCCGCGGCGCAGGTCACGGCGCTCGCCATCATGCTGCCGGAGGAGCCCACCGATTTCGGCTGGAACCAGCAGGCCTTCGAGGCGGCCAAAGCGGTCGCCGCGAAATACCATTTGCAGTTCATGCCGGCCACCGGGCTCGGCTACGGCGACGTGCATTCCGAGCTGCGCGAACTGGCTGACGATGGAGCGAGCCTGATCATCGCGCACGCCAGCGGCTACAACACCGCGGCGCCCGAGATCGGCCGGGAAAAGCACGTGCCGGTCGCCATCGTCGACCGTCCCAAGGACTCCCGGCCCGGCGCCGTCGCGGACTACACCTTGTCCGGCCGGGAGGGTGCCTACCTTGCCGGCGTTCTGGCGGGCAAGATGACCCGGACCCACAGCGTGGCCATCGTGGTGGCCGCCGAATCGCCGCCCTGGAACAGCCAGTCGGCCGCCTTCGCCCAAGGAGTGCGGGCGACCGACGCCGGCGTGAAGGTGCTCTACGCGGTGATCGGGCCCGCGGCCTACGCGGATGTCGCCGGCGGCCGTCGGGTGACCGAATCGGCGATCGGCGCGGGCGCGGATGTGATTTTCGGCCAGGGCGACCGCGCGAGCTTCGGCATGCTGCAGGCGGTGGACACCAAGCCCTCGACCGCCGGCGGAAAGGTCTGGTTCATCGACGAGCTCGGCGACAAGAGCGCCCTCGACAAGGGCCATCTCCTGTCCTCGGTGATCTGGAATCTCGTGCCCGTCTATTCGGCCATGGTCGAGGATCTGAAAGCCGACAAATTCGGCACGCACCCGTACTCCATCCAGTTGAGCGACGACTCGGTGCGGCTGCTGCATTCCAAGTACATTCCCGACGGCGTTTGGTCGGACATCCAGACCGTGCGCACCGAGATCATCCGCGGCCAGGTGAAGGTCGATCCGGTGTGGGACGCGACCACCGTGCGGGCGATGATGACCTCGGTGGCGGCGCCGCCGAAATGAGACGACCATGGTCGCGGCAGGCGTCGCGCCCCGCGACCATTAGGAGCTTCGATTCATGACCGACACGAAGGTTTATCTGCTCGACGGCGGGTCGCTGGTGATCGACGGCTTCCACGCGTTCTGGAACCGCGGCCCCGGCGGCGAGGTGAGGTTTCCGTGCTACAGCGTGTTGATCGAACATGCCGACGGACGCTATCTGTTCGACACCGGCTACGACTTCGATCACGTCATGCGGGTGCTGCCGTTCGAAAAACCCATCCAGGACCCGTCCCAGACGCTGCCGGCACAGCTCGCGAAGCTCGGACTCAAGCCCGGCGACATCAATTACGTGATCAACTCGCACTATCATTTCGATCACTGCGGCGGCAACAAGCACTTTCACTCGGCCTGCACCGTGTGTCACGCCAAGGAGCTCGAAGCCTCGGGCAACTGCCAGCCCTTCGAGCATCTGGGTTATTCGGACCTGAGCTTTGCGCCGGGACTTGCGGGCCAGCGCGGCATCAAGCTCCCGCCGGATCCGGCTCTCGACATGTATACGCCGAGGTTCGAGACGCTCACCGGCGATCAGGAGATCGCGAAGGGCCTGTGGCTATTCGAGACGCCGGGACACACCGCGGGTCATTACAGCTTGATGGTCGAGCTGAAGAACCGCCGCCCCATGCTGTTCACAGCCGATGCGTGCTACAGCAGGAAGAGCATGGAGATGATGTGCATCTCGAGTTTCCACCTCGACCCGACCGCCAGCCTGAACTCCATGAAGCGGTTGAAGGCGCTCGCGGAGACCCACGACGCCGAGCTCTTTTATTCGCACGACATGGACAGCTTCAAGAGCTACCGCACCGGGTCCGACCACTACTCCTGACCGGACCCCGACCGCGGGACGCGCCTACCAGCGCACCATCCCGGCATCGACGTTGAGCGCCTGCCCCGTGATCCAGTGGGCCTCCTCCGAGGCGAGGAACGCCACGGCCGGCACCACGTCCTTCGGCAGCCCGCGCCCCTTGATGGCCTGCAGCATGCCGACGAATTCGAACGCATCCTTGTGGGCCGTGGTCTGAACGCCCTCCGTGTCGATCAGCCCGGGGCAAATCGAGTTGGCGGTGATCTTGTGGGGGCCGAGCTCGGTGGCGAGGGCCCTGGTGAAGGTGAGCACCCCGCCCTTCGATGCCACGTAGTGGGCCATGTTCGGGGTGCCGGCGAAGACGGAGTTCGAGCTGAAATTGACGATGCGGCCGTAGCCGTTCTTGCGCATCAGGTCCGAGCCCGCACGGCACATGAGATAGAGTCCATCGAGATTCACGCGCAGCACGCGGCGCCACTCGGCGAAGGTGAGCTCGTCCCATTTCACGAAGGGGACGATGGCGGCGACGTTGACCAGAACGTCCAGCTTGCCGAACTTGCCGCTCACCGTCTCGAACAGCCCGGCGACCGCGGCCTCATCGCCGATGTCGCAGCCGATCCCGAGCGATGCGCCGCCGATCGTCTTCGCGGTCGCCACGGCGCCGGCGCCGTTGATGTCGGCTGCGACTACCGTCGCGCCTTCCTCGCCGAGCCGCAAAGCGACCGCCTTACCCATCCCCTGTGCTGCGCCGCTCACGACGGCGATGCGGCCTTCGAATCTCTGCATCGACCCATCCCCTAAAAAAAAGCGTGGTCGACGCGATCATACACGACGCGGCGTGCGCCCTCGAGACGGGTTGGCCATCGCGCGCGAGGCGCCGCTGATACCATTGCGCGATGAGCCACTCCGTCGAACGTCCCCCCGCCCCCCGTCCCCGGGTATTCGTTTTCCTGCTCGTCCCGAACCTGCCCATGATGGCGCTGACCTCCGCCATCGAGCCTCTGCGCGCCCTCAACCGGTTGTCGCGCATCCCGTTCTATTCCTGGCGCCTCGCCAGCTTGAGCGGCGAGCCGGTCACGGCGTCCAACGGCATCACGCTGCAAACGGTCGCGGTGGATGACGCTCTCGTGAACGCCGACTTCCTGATCACGTGCGCCGGACTTCCGGTCCAAAAGGCCAAGGAGCGGCGCTATGTCGCCGCCATCCGGCGGGGAGCGGCGCGCGGCACCGCCATCGGCTCGCTTTCCTCCGGCACGCTGCTGCTCGCCCGGGCTGGTGTCCTCGACGGCTATCGCTGCACCATCCACTGGGAGCATATCTTCACCTTCCGGGAAGCCTTTCCCGAGGTGAATTGCACCAACAAGCTGTATGAGATCGATCGCGACCGGCTGACCTGCTCCGGCGGCACGGCGGCGATGGATATGATGCTGCACCTGATCGCCGAGCACCACGGCAGCGGGCTCGCGGGGGCCGTGGCCAACCAGTTCCATCATGAGCGGATCCGCGACGCCCGCGAGGATCAGCGAGGGGGGCTGCAACTGGTGCTCGCGCACCTGCCCGAGACCGTGCGCAGCGCCATCCGGATCATGCGCGACCACATCGACGAGCCGGTCCCGCTCGACCGAATCTCGCGCAAGATCGGCATCGGCACCCGACAGCTCGAACGGCTGTTCATGCGCCACGCAGGCACGACGCCGATCCGTTATTACCTGCGCCTGCGCATCGAGCGCGCGCGGGAGCTGCTCATTTACACGGATCGCCGGATCGGCGACATCGCGGCCTCCTGCGGCTTCTCCGCGGCGTCGCATCTTGCCACGTGGTATCGGCGGATCTTCGGCACGACGCCCGCCGAGGTCCGCAGCCGCGAGCAGCCGGCCTTCATGCAGCCCGTGCGCACCGAGCATGCGCAGGTCCTGCCATGAGGCGCATCAAGGCAGACAACCGGCACCCCATCGCCCACCGCCGACCCGGCCTCGGCGTCCCGTCTTCGATCAGCCGCGCAACCGCGCGCCGTCCGCGTCGAACAGCGGCCGCCTCTGCAGCCGCGCCGGGAACATTCGTCCCAGGATCTGAATGCTCCAGCCCTCCGGCTCGTCGGCGGACGCTTTCGGGACGTATCCCATCGCGACCGACACCTTCGAGCCGTGCGCAAATCCGCCCGAGGTCACCCACCCGCACACCGCGCCGTCCCTCCAGATCGGCTCGTCGCCGATCGCATCCGCGTCGCCGGCCTCGACCACGAACACGCGCAACCGGAGCTTGCCGCCGCTCAACTGCTCGCTCGCCGCGCCTTCCTTGCCGATAAAAGCGGTGTCCTTGCCGAGGGCGACGAAGCGCTCGAGGCCTGCCTCGAGCGGGCTGTAGAGCGGCCGATACTCGCGCGCCCAGGAGCCGTAGCCCTTCTCGAGGCGCAGTGAATTGAGCGCGCGCGACCCGAACAGGCGCAGCCCGAGCGACGCCCCTGCGCGCATCAGCGTGTCGAGCAGGTGCACCTGATAGGCGGCGTCGCACCAAAGCTCGTAGCCGAGATCCCCCGAGTAGCTCACGCGGCCCACGCGCACGGACGGTGCCATCCCGATGTCCATCCGCCGCACGTCCATGAAGCGGAACGTTTCCGCGGAAACGTCCGCCCGTGTCACCCGCGCGAGCAGTTCGCGGGAACGCGGCCCTGCAATGGCAAGGCCCGTCAGCGCGATGCCATGGGAGTTGAGGCTCACCGAGCCGTCGGCGGGCAGCTGCTGCTCGAACCAGCGCAGGTGATAGTCCTCGGCCACGCCCGAGCCGACGAGGAGGAACTCACCGGCGCCCAGGTTGGCGAGGGTGAAGTCGCCGATCAGGCGGCCATCCTCTTTCAGCATGGGCGCGAGGGTCATGCGCCCGGCGGGCGGCATGCGGCAGGTCAGCAGCCGGTCGAGCCACGCTGCCGCGCCCGGGCCCGTCACCCGGTATTTCGCGAAGCCGGAGCTCTCGATCAGACCCACCCGCTCGCGCACCGCGCGCACTTCCTCGCCGATGGTGTCGAAGTCGGTCGATCGATTCCAGCTGAAGGTATCGCTCACGCCGGGAGGCGCGTACCACAACGGAGCTTCCAACCCTGCCGCGGCGCCGAACTGGGCGCCCTGCGCTTTGAGGCGATCGTAGACTGGCGTGGTCTTGAGCGGCCGCCCCGCGCCGAGCTCCTCGTTCGGAAAGCGAATGGAGAAGCGGCGCGAGTAGTTTTCGCGCACCTTGGCGTTGGTGTAGGCCTTGCTCGCCCAGTCGCCGAAGCGGGCGACGTCCATGGCCCAGACATCGAACCCCGGATCGCCGTGGATGATCCAGTTGGCGAGCGCCAGCCCTACGCCGCCGCCCTGACTGAATCCGGCCATCACGCCGCAGGCGCACCAGTATCCCGGCAGACCGCGCACCGGTCCGACCAGCGGGTTGCCGTCCGGCGCGAAGGTGAAGGGCCCGTTGACGACTTTCTTGATCCCCGCCCGTTGGAACACCGGAAAGTGGCGGAACGCCACCTCGAGCGAGGGCATGATGCGCTCCAGGTCCGGCGCCAACAGCTCGTGGCCGAAATTCCAGGGCGTGTGCTCCTCCGACCAGGGCTTGCCCGCCTTCTCGTAGGTGCCGATGAGCATCCCGCCGCGCTCCTGGCGCAGGTACAGCTCGCCGTCGAAGTCGAGCGCGTGCAGCACCTCCGCTCCGGTTTGCGCATTGATGGCGGCAACCTCGGGCAGATCCTCGGTGAGAAGATACATGTGCTCCATCGCGAGCACCGGATGATAGCGCCCGACCATCCCACCCACTTCCCGCGCCCACAGGCCGCCGGCGTTGACCACGTGCTCGGTGTGGATCTCGCCCTGGTTGGTGATGACCCGCCAGCTCGAGTCGGCGTTCTGCACCAGCTCCTTGACCTGCGTGAAGCGCTCGATGCGCGCACCGAGCTTTCGCGCGGCCTGCGCATAGGCATGGGTGGTGCCGGAGGGATCGAGATGCCCGTCGACCCGCGTCTGCAATGCGCCGACAAAACAGGCGGGATCGAGCAACGGCATGAGCTCATGCGCGCGTTCGGGTGTGATGATTTGCGCGTCGATGCCGAGATATTGGCCCTTCGCGGCAAGGCTCTTGAGCCACGCGAAGCGCTCCTCGGTGGCGGCCAGCATTACACCGCCGGTCAGGTGCAGCCCCGTCGGCTGGCCCGAGAGCTTCTCGATCTCCTGGTACAGATCGATGGTGTATTTTTGTAGCTTCGCAAGGTTCGGATCACCGTTGATCGTGTGCATGCCGCCCGCTGCGTGCCATGTGGATCCGGAGGTCAGCTCATCGCGCTCGAGCAGCAGGGCGTCCGTGCAGCCGAATTTCGCCAGGTGATAGAGCACCGAGCATCCGACCACGCCGCCGCCGATGACGACCACTCCCGCCGTTGCTGCCATGTCCAACCTCGCGCTGCCGGTGGGGGCATCTTAAAGACACCACTGTGGGAGCAGATCAGCTTTGCGACACGCTCATTCGGAAACCCGACATGCACGATTCGAGGTATCGTAGCCCGATGGATTCATCGAACGGTCCCCTCAGCGGCATGCGCGTCATCGAGTTCGCAGGCATCGGCCCGGGACCGCATTGCGCGATGCTGCTGGCCGATCTCGGCGCCGAGGTTCTCAGGATCGACCGGGCGGGGGGCAACGGCTGGTCCAATCCGGTCGTGGACCGAGGGCGCAGCGTCCTCACCGTGGATATCAAGAGCGACGCCGGCCGCGAGCGATGTGCCGCGCTCGCCGCGCGGGCGGATGTGCTCATCGAAGGATTCAGGCCCGGAGTGATGGAGCGGCTCGGTCTCGGCCCCGAGCCGCTGCTCGCGGCGAATCCGCGGCTCGTGTACGCGCGCATGACGGGGTGGGGACAAACCGGACCGAAGGCGAAGATCGCCGGTCACGACATCAACTACATCGCGATCACCGGCGCGCTCAAGGCCATCGGCGAGCCCGGCCGGCGCTCGGTACCTCCCCTCAATTTGGTCGGCGATTTCGGCGGCGGCTCCCTGTTCCTCGCGTTCGGCATCCTGGCGGCTCTCCTGGAGCGTGCGCGATCCGGCCGGGGCCAGGTGATCGACGGCGCCATCGTCGACGGTGTGGCCTCGCTCATGACCATGTTCTCGGGCCTCATCCCGAGCGGCAAGCTGTCCGTCGATCGATCGGAGAACCTCCTCGGCGGAGCGGCTCCTTTCTATAGGACCTATCGATGCGCCGACGGCGAGGAGGTCGCGATCGGTCCGCTCGAGGCGGGCTTCTATCGGGAACTACTGCAGGCGATCGGCGCCCCGGCGCGATTCGCCGAAACGCAATACGATCGCGCGACCTGGGAGGAACAGGCGCGCGTGCTCGGGGAGATTTTCCTGTCCAAGAGCCGCGATGAGTGGTGCGCCCTGCTCGCATCGACCGATGCGTGTTTCGCACCGGTGCTCGATCTTGCGGAGGTGCCGGACGATCCGCACCTCAAGGCGCGGGGAGTTTACCGGCGCATCGATGGTCACTGGCATGCGGCACCGGCGCCGCGGTTTTCGCGCACGCCCGGGCGGATCCGCGAGGGGGAAGACGTGCAGAGTTTGATGGAGCGCTGGCTGGGGTAGGGGAAGGATCCGGTAGGAAGCCCAGCTCAATCCGCCGCCGCCACCACCGCCCCGTGCACCGACGGCCGCCTGACCATGAAGCACAGCGGGATGAGGAGCACGCACAGCCACCCCGACAGGTAGAACAGATCGAGCGACGACAGCAGGTAGCTCTGCGAGATCAGCCCCCGCGTCAGCATGCCCGCGGCGCCCTGGTCGGTGAGGCCGAACTGATGCATCTGCGCGAGCGACTGCTGGTAGGCGGGCGTGTACACGCTGATCGAATCCGCGAGACGCGACTGGTGCAGGGTTTCACGGCGGTCCCAGAAGGTGGTGATCAACGAGGTGGCGAAGCTGCCCGCGGTGATGCGCAGGAAGTTCGACAGGCCCGACGCGGCCGGTATCTTCTGCGGCGGCAGACCGTCGAAGATCACCGCGAGCATGGTGACGAAGAACAACCCCATCGCGAAACCTTGAACGAGCTGCGGCGCCACGAAGGAGAACAGGTTGGCATCCGCCGTGAGGCCGGCGCGCATGAAATAGGAGAGGCCGTAGATGCCGAACGAGACCGCGGCCAGCATGCGCGGATCGAAACGGCGCATCAGCCGCGCGACGAAGATCGAGGTGATGATGGCGGTCACGCCGCTCGGCGCCGACACGATCCCCGCCCAGGTGGCGGTATAGCCCTCGTAGCTCTGCAGCCAGAGCGGCATCAGCACGATGTTGCCGAAGAACACCGCATAGCCGAGGCACAGGGCCACGGTCCCGAGACCGAAGCTGCGCGACTTGAACAGGGAGAGATCGACGATCGGATGCTCCTCCGTGAGGCTCCAGATCAGCCACGCGGCGAACGCGGTCACCGTCACGACCAGCAGCACCACGATGGTGGTCGAATTGAACCAATCGAGATCCTTGCCCTTGTCCAGCATGATCTGCAGCGCGCCGACCCATATGAACAGGAGCACGAGGCCCACGCGGTCGATCGGGAGCTTGCGGGTGGGCGTCTCCTGCGACTTGAGATTCGTCCAGCAGATGTAGGCGCAGACGATGCCCACCGGCACGTTGATGAGGAAGATCCACGGCCACACGTAGTTGTCGGAGATATAGCCGCCGAGCAGCGGTCCCGCGATCGGCGCCACCAGCGTCGTCATCGACCAGATGGTGAGCGCAACCGGGCGTTTGGCGGGCCCGAATACGCTGATCAGGAGCGCCTGGCTGCCGGGGATCATCGGCCCAGAGACCGCGCCCTGCAGCACCCGGAATGCGATCAACGAGGGAAGGCTCCAGGCGAGTCCGCATAGGAGCGATGCGATCGTGAACAGCGCCACGGACAGCACGAAGGTGCGCACCACGCCGAAGCGCTGCATCAACCAGCCCGTCAAAGGCACCGACACGCCGTTGGCCACCGCGAACGAGGTGATCACCCAGGTTCCCTGATCCGAGCTCACCCCCAGATCCCCGCTGATGGTCGGGATGGAAACGTTCGCGATCGAGGTATCGAGCACCTGCATGAAGGTGCCGAGCGCCAGCGCCACCGCGGTCAGCGCCTTGGTGGAGCCGGCGAGCGCCGGCGCCGGTTGGGCGATGGCGGGAGCCGCGCTCACGGTCGTTCGGTCACCAGGGCGGCGGCGCCATCGCCCGCGGCGTCGGCACGCAGGTCGTCGCGGGCGCCGTCGCGCTCAGGCACGTTGTCGCCGTGCCCGTGGGCATTGCGGCTGAGATGCGCCGGCTCGTTGGCCTTGGGTCCCGCATTCTCCGCGATGATGGACGCGATGCGCGCATCGACCGCCGGATCGTCCCCGGCGCTCGCCTGCCGCGGCAGCGGCACATTGCGCATCGCCGTGCTCATCAGCGGACCCGACGTGTCGTGCAGGTCGACGCGCACCGTCGTCGACAGGCCGACGCGCAGCGGATGCGCCTTGAGGTCGTCGGCATCGAGGAGGATACGCACCGGCACGCGTTGCACGATCTTGATCCAATTGCCCGAGGCGTTCTGCGCCGGCAGCAGCGCGAACGCGCTTCCGCTGCCCGCCGCGACGCCCACGACATGGCCATGGTAGGTCACGCTGCGGCCGTAGAGGTCGGCGCGCACCGTCACCGGCTGGCCGGCACGCATGCGCCGCAGCTGCACCTCCTTGAAATTCGCATCCACCCACACGTCGTCGAGCGGCACCACGGCGAGCAGCGGGGCGCCCGCCGCGACCCGTTGGCCGACCTCGACGGAGCGCTTGGCGATCACCCCGGTGACCGGCGAGGTCAGCTCGGTGCGATGCAAAGCGAGCTCCGCGTTGCGCACCGCCGCCGCCGCGGCGAGCACCTGCGGATGATCGGCGATGGTGGTGCCGTCGATCTGCGCCACCGTCTGGCTCAGCTGCTGACGGGCGGCGGCGACATTGGCGCGCGTGGTGGTGACCGCGTCGCGCGCGTGCGAAAGCTCTTCCTGCGAGATCGCGCCATCCTTCAACAGCCCGCCGCGGCGCTTCAAGTCCTCGTCAGCCGTCCGCTCCGCCTGTTCGCGCTGATCGATCTGGGCGCGCAGCTCCTTGCTCTGCGCAAACAGGCCGCGCACCTGACGTACCGCGCGGGCGAGATCCGCTTCGGCATTGGCGACGGCGATTTTCGCGTCCGCCGGATCGAGCTCGAGCAGCGGTTGGCCAGCGGTCACCCGCTGGGTGTCGTCGACGTCCAACGACAGCACGGTGCCGGGTACCTCGCTCGTGATCTGCACCACGTCGCCGTCCACGTAGGCATCATCGGTGGACTCGTAGAACCGGCCGTCGAGGAACCAGTAGGCGCCGTAGCCGACGGCGCCGAGGACCACGGCCGCGCCGAGCCCCAGAAGACCGGCGCGCCGCGTGCGGCGCGGGGAGGAGGGGGGTGCGGCTTCGGAATCGGGGGTTGCTGGCGTATTCATGGGATTGCTCGTGTCAGAAGATCGGAAGAAATATCGGGCTGCCGGGCCACCGCGACGGCCGGCCGAGGATCGAAGCTGCCGCCGACGGCGAGCAGCAGGGTCACCCGCGCGACCGCCTGGCTTGCCAGGATGTCCACCATGGACTGGCGCGCGCTCAGCACCTGCGTCTCGGCATTCAGCACCGACAGATAGCTCGCAAGTCCGGCGCGATAGCGCTCCTCCGCCAGCCGGTAAGCGGCCTCGGTCGCCTCGAGCGTCTGCTGCTGATCGACGCGCTCGCGCGCCAGGGCGTCGAGGCGCGTGATCTGATCGGCGGTCTGCTCGACCGCGTGCAGCACGGTGTCGTTATAGCCGGCAATGGCCGAATCGAGCTGCGCTTCGCTGCCGCGGTACTGCGCCTTGAGACGCCCGCCGTCGAACAGCGGCAGGGAGATGAGCGGTCCCGCGCCATAGCCGCGCGCGTTCCACTGCACCAGATTGTTCATGCCGAAGGCGCCGATACCGGCGATCGCGCGCAGGCTCACGTCCGGGTAGAACGCGGCCTTCGAGGCGAGGCGCTCGGCGTCGGCCGCCTGCACGAGCGAACGCGCCGACAGCACGTCGGGGCGGCGCGCGAGCAGATTGATCGGCAGATCGCTGGGCACCGGCAACGCCGCGTCGACCTGCAGCACGGGCCGCTCGATCGTCGGATACGCGCCCGCGCCCTGGCCGGTCAGCGTGGCGAGCTCGTGAACCGCGAGCCGGCCGGCCGCCTCGGCCTGCTCGCGCGCCACGCGCGCCTGCGGCAGCTGTCCTTCCGCCTCGCGAATCTCGAGCTGCGTGTCGAGCCCTGCGCTCACGCGGCGGCGTGTGATGTCGACGATGTTCTGGCGCTGCATCTCGGAGCGATGCGCGATGTCGGCGAGCGCGTTTTCCCGATAGAGCTCGATGTAAGCCTGCGCAATCGCCCCGGCCAGCATGAGCCGGGCGTTTGCCTCATCGAAGCTCGCGGATTCGGCCAGCCCGCGCGCGCGGCGAACGGCGTCGGCCTGACGTCCCCAGAAATCCAGATCCCAGCCCAAGCTCGCGCCGGCCTGGCCCATCCAGAAGGTGTGACCGGCGAGCGGCGGCGGGATGAGGTAGTTGTCCGGAGCGCGCTGGTAGAGCGTGCTCGCGTCGAGGTTGGCAGTGGGTTTGAGCGCCGCCTGCGCGGTCTCGGTCTGCGCCAGGGCGGCGCTGACACGTGCCCTGGCCTCGACCAGGGTCGGACTGTCCTTGAGTCCGAGGCGGATCAGCCGGTCTAGCTGCGGGTCCTTGAACGAGGTCCACCAGCCGTCGGCCGCCGGCTGCACCGCCGGGCCGGACAGGCCGATGTCGTCATTCGCGAGTTTCGCCGGATGCGCGCTTTCCTTCGGCGGCAGCACGCACCCGGAGAACGCCAAGGTGCCGATCAAGGTGCCGAGTGCCGGCAATGCTTTCATACGCATGGCGTCAGCCTCAAGATTCCGTGCCGGTGGCCGTGCCCGCGGCGCTTTTCGCGAGGCCGGTGGCCTTCGCGTCGAGCGTCGATTGCAGGCGGGTGTTGAGTTTGAGCAGCAGCCGCAAGAGCTCCTGAAACTCCTCGCTCGAGAAGTCGGCGAGCGCCAGATTGAGCTTGTCGACCACCAGCGGAACCAGGCGTTCGACTGTCTGTCGGCCCGCCTCGGTGAGCTGCAGCTCGACCTTGCGGCGATCGCGATCTCGCCTCACCCGCTCGAGCAGCCCCCGATCGGCGAGCTGGTCGATGACGCGGGTCAGCGCTCCGCTGTCGTGGCGAAATTGCGTGCAGATGTCCTTGGGGTTGACCGCGATGCCGTCCCGCAGCCAGGACAGGATCACGTACTGGATGTAGCTGAACCCCTGCGCCTCGAAGACCTCTTCGATGACGTCCAGCATCATGGATTGAGCGCGCTTGATCAGATATCCGATGCTGTTCTGCGCCCTGTACGTTTCCGGTTGATAATGCTGCTTGGACATTTAGTGCCTCGGCATTTACTGCCTGAACAATCACTGCTTGGGCAGCTATTATCCACAGGTTTGGATGGCTGTCAACTGAGGCACCGGATTGCGGAGCGTTGCGAGGCCCCTGGGCGTAAAATCTCGCGCCCGCGGAGTGGCAACTCGCGTCCCCAGGAGTGCCGGCTTCCCATGCAAACGCTCGATATCGCACGCCGCCGTTTTCTGCTCGCGATATTCGTGGTGTCCGGATTCACCGGACTGATCTACGAATCCATCTGGTCGCACTATCTGCAGCTGTTCCTGGGTCACGCGGCCTATGCACAATCGCTGGTGCTCGCCATTTTCATGGGCGGCCTGGCGCTGGGCTCCTGGGCGATCGCGCGCAGCTCGTTTCGCATCCGCCGGCTGTTGATGGCCTATGTACTGGTCGAGGCGGTGATCGGCGTCCTCGGTCTGCTTTTTCACCCGACCTTCGTCGCGGCGTACGACTTCTCCTTCGCCACCGCCATCCCGGCGCTTCCCTCGGCCTTCTGGATCCACGCGTACAAATGGTCGCTGGGCTCGCTGATCATCTTTCCGCAATCCGTGCTGCTCGGCATGACCTTTCCGTTGATCAGCGGCGGGCTCATCCGCCGCTGGCCGGATCGGCCCGGGGTGACGCTCGCGACCCTGTACTTCGCCAACAGCCTGGGCGCGGCCATCGGCGTGCTGGTGAGCGGTTTCGTGCTGATCGGCGCGGTGGGACTTCCCGGCACCATCGAGAGCGCGGGGATCCTCAATCTCGCGCTCGCGGCGGCCATCTTCTTCGCGGTGCGCGGACGCGCGGAGCCCGCTCCCGCGCCGCCGACGCAATTCCCGGCCCATTCGCGCGGGGATCGGCTGAACCGCTGGCTCCTCATCGCCGCCTTTTTCACCGGCACCGCCTCGTTCATGTACGAGCTCGGATGGATCCGGATGCTGAGCCTGGTGCTCGGCAGTTCGACTCATTCGTTCGAGCTGATGCTGAGCGCATTCATCTTCGGCCTCGCCTTCGGCGGCCTGTACGTGCGACGGCGCATCGAGCGGCTCAAGGATCCGCTGGGGTATGTCGCCTGCGTCATGATCGCCATGGGCACGTTGGCCGCCCTGACGCTGCCGGCCTACAACATGACCTTCGATTTCATGTCGTGGTTTCTCGGAGCCTACCCGCGCACCGTCGCCGGCTATGTGGGATTCAACGTGCTCAGCCAGCTGATCGCCGCGTCGATCATGATTCCTGCCACCTTTTGCGCCGGCATGACGCTGCCGTTGCTGACCCACGAGCTCCTGCGTCGGGGCACCGGCGAGCGGGCCATCGGCACCGTCTATGCGGCCAACACCCTGGGAGCCATCGCCGGCGTGCTGCTCACGATCAACGCGCTCATGCCGAGGATCGGGGTCAAAGGTGTCATTCTGGGCGGCGCCGCCATCCACATCAGCCTGGGGCTGTCGCGGCTGCTCGCCGATCGCCGGCAGGGGATGCCCGCGTTGCGCATCGTCGCGGCGCTCAGTCTCGGGATGTTCGTCTTCGTCGCGCTGGCGGTGAAATTGGATCCGCTGCGGATGACCTCCGGCGTGTATCGCACCGGGTCGCCGACGCTGCCGCAGGGCGCGAAAGTGCTGTATCTCGAGGACGGCAAGACCGCCACCATCAGTCTGGTCGCGAAGGAAGGCGTCGTGACCATCGCCACCAACGGCAAGCCGGACGCCGGCATCCAGATGGGGTCCGGGGAGCCGACGGTGGACGAAAGCACGATGGTGCTCGCCGCCGCGATCCCCTTGAGCCTGCAAGCGCATCCGAGCCGCGTCGCGAACATCGGCTTCGGCTCCGGACTCACCGCACATACGCTGCTGGCCAGCGCGCGGGTGCGCCACCTCGACTCGATCGAGATCGAGCCGTTCATGGTGCAGGCCGCCGGCCGCGGCTTCGGTGCGCGCATCCACGATGTCTTCGAGGACCCGCGCAGTGATCTCGTGATCGAGGACGCCAAGACGTTTTTCGCGACCTCCCGCCAGCCCTACGACCTCATCGTGTCGGAGCCCTCGAACCCCTGGGTCAGCGGGGTCGCCACGCTGTTCTCCGACGAGTTCTACAGCCGCATCACGCACTACCTCACGCCGGACGGCTATTTCGTGCAATGGATGCAGGTCTATGAGACCAACCTAGGGATTTTGGCCTCGGTCATCAAGGCGCTCGCCCCGCACTTCGGCGCCTATGCGCTCTACAACGTGGATGATCTGGACGTTCTGATCATCGCCACCAAGGGTCGCACGCTCGGAACGCCGGACGATCGGCTGCTCGAGTCGCCCGCGTTGCGCGCCGAGCTCGAGCGCATCGGTGTCCAGTCGGTCGCGGACATCGAGTCGCGCAAGATCGGCGACAATCGCACCCTCGGTCCCGTGCTCGAGACGGTCGCGGTGCCGGCGAACTCGGATTTCCATCCGTTCGTGGACCTGAACGCGCCACGCCTGCGGTACCTGCGCGCCAACGCGATGGAGCTTCCGGCGCTCACCCTGCTGCCCATTCCGTTCCTGGAGCTGATCGGCGCGGAAAACGCACGCGGCGCCACGCGCGAACCCTCGGCCGACAGCGGTGTGGTTCGCGATCATCTCGTGCAGCGGGCCCTCGACATCCGCCGCGCACTGATGAGCGGCAACCTGGACGATTTGGATCCGGTCACGTCGCAATCCCTGGGGCTCATCGGCGCCGCGGCGGATCTGTGCACCGAGCCGCCGGCGAGATCCGCCTGGCAGGATGCCGTCAGGAACATCAGCGACGAAACCGCCGCCTATCTTACGGCCGTGGAGCTTCAGGGCGTCTGGGGCCGGGTGGTCTCGAGCCCCTGCTACCGCTCGGCGAGGGGCACGGACAAGGCATGGGTGGACCTGTGGGCTGCGATCGCGCGCCGCGACGGCCCGGCGATCGCCGGACTCGGCGGGCGGCTGCTCGCCCCGCCATCGGGCGGTTCGAACAGCGAACTCGCGTACCTGACCACCGTCACCGCGGCCGCGGACGTGGGCATGGGGGAGGACGCCCGGGCCCAGGCACTGCTGCGCGCGCAGTGGGGCCGATTCGACCATGCGGGGCCCTTCGATTTTGCGCTTCGCGAGCTTCGGGCGATGACCCGTTAGCCGTCCGGCAGGCTATTCCGCGTGCGAGAGGCTCTTCTCCTGCAGGGCGGTGACCCTTTGATCGATGTCCCGGAGATAGTCCGATGTTGCCGGGGCGGCCGATATGCGAATGTCCGTGCTCACCGATGTGTGGATCTCGGCCCCGCGGCTCAAGGTCTGATCGACCGGGCAAAAGCGGGCAACGTCGAGGAGGCGCCGCCGCTGCTCCGCGCTGAGATCGCCTTCCAGGATGATGGAGCGTTCGAATGCCGCGCCGGAGTCCGCATCGCTCGGGTGATGGGATACGCTGACTTGAATGCGATCGAGCGGCAACCCCATGCGGTCCGCGTACAGTCGCAGAGTCATCGCAGTCGAGGATCCGAGCGCCGCCCCGAGCAGCTCGTAGGGATTGAGGCTCTCGGGCGAGAAATTTCTGCGCGACCCCGAAATCACCAGCGAGGTGCTGCCGACGCGGCCCAGCAGCTGAAGCTCTTCCATTCTCGTCTCGGTGACGAGGACGCTTTCCCCGGCCACGGCTGCGTCGAATGCATTGATGGACATGAGCTCGTCCTCGCTGGTGAGAGCCGAACAATGGGAGCACGTCCGACCATTAAATCATGGCTCGGGGCCGCGCATGCGTGAGGAGATTTCTCCCTCGAAATGCCGCAGTGCCGAAACCGCCCTCTGATCACCGGGGCGACCCCGCTGTGACCGCCAATGAGCCGCGGCACCGACATGGCACTCTCGTTGGGTCAGTCCGCAGGTTCAAGGGGCGTGCCGCCATGCCGCCTGTCATCTTTATCTGACAGGCGGGCCCCCCGCGGGCGCCGGTTCAACCCGCCGCGAGCCTGGCGATGGCGTCCGCAGCCGCCAAGCGCGGCGGATTCATCAACAAGCGCTCGAATTCCGCCGCGGGCACGGCGCGGCTGAACAGGAATCCCTGAAACTCGTCGCAATGAAAACGCCGCAGGAGCTCGAGCTGGGTGACCGATTCGACGCCTTCCGCCACCACCTTGAGGTCCAGGGAGTGCCCGAGCGCGATGATGGCCCTGATGATCGCGACATCGTCGGGATCTATCGCGATGTCGCGCACGAAGGTGTAATCGATTTTTACGCTGTCGACCGGGAAGCGCTTCAGGTAGCCGAGCGAGGAATGTCCCGTTCCGAAGTCGTCGATCGCGAGCGTGATCCCGTGATTCTTGATGTGCTGCAGCAGTTCGAGCGCCTTGCCGGGATTGGTCATGACCACGCTCTCGGTGATCTCGAACTCGAGCAGGCGCGGGTCGCATCCGGTTTCCCGCAGGAGCTGATTCAAGTTGTCGATCAGCCGCGAATCGGCGAACTGCTGCGCGGACAGATTCATGGCCACCCGGGTCGCCGGCAATCCCTCCGCCCGCCAGCGCATGATGTCGGCGCAAACCGTCTCGAGCACGAGACTGCCGATGGATGCGATCAGGCCGACGTCCTCGGCCACCCCGATGAAATCCCCCGCCAACAGGAGTCCGCGCTGCGGGTGCCGCCACCGCACCAGCGCTTCCGCCCCAGCGATGGAGCCGCTCGCGATGTCCACCTTGGGCTGGTAATGAACCTCGAATTCACGCCGGGCCACCGCCTGGCGCAGCTCGTTTTCCAGGGCGAGCCGCTCGACGCTGTGCTCGTTGATCTCGGTGGAGTAGAACTGGTGGGTGTTCCTCCCCGAGGACTTCGCCCGATACATCGCGATGTCGGCGTTCTTCATGAGCGATGCGCCATCGGCGCCGTCCCCGGGATAGGTCGCGATGCCGATGCTTCCGGAGAGCTGATAAACGCTGCCGTTGACCCTCAAGGGATTGGACATGGCCGCCAGCAATTTCCCGGCGATGGCATCGAGGTCGTGCGGCTCGGCCAGCTGCTCGACGAGCAGCGTGAATTCGTCGCCGCCGACCCGGGCCAGAGTGTCCGTGCCGCGGACGCAGGCGCGTAAATGGTTCGCGATCTGGCGCAGCACCGCATCGCCCGCATCGTGCCCCAACGTGTCATTGATGATCTTGAATCGGTCGAGATCCAGAAACAGCACGCTTACCGAGCCGCCCGATCGCTGCGCGCGCGTGAGCGCCTTCTGCAGCTGGTAATTGAACAGCAATCGATTCGGAAGCCCGGTCAAATCGTCATGATGGGCGAGATGCCGGATTCGATCGGCAGCCTGGCAGCTTTCGATCGCGATTCCGGCGAGGTTGGCGCAGATGCCCACCAGCTGCGCATCGAACACGGGAGGCTCGCCGTCGCACCATTGGTAGAGCGACAGCGTGCCGAGCAGTTGATCCTTGCTGCCGAAAATCGGGCGCGTGCAGAGCGGCTGCAGTGCATCGGAGCCGGCGGGCGGCGGCACAACGCCGTCGTCGCCGGCCGGCATCGAAGCGGAACGTCCCACGCAGACACCGGTGCCGCCGGAGTCCTGCGCGGCCAGCGAACAGGCCAGGCCGCCGGATTGGGTTTCCATGAACTGCGCCAGGGTGGTGAGCACCACCTTGAGCTCGGCCCCCGATGCGATCTGGCTCAGGATGCGGGTTTGGTCGGACATCACCGCCGCCTGGCGGCGGCGGTCGGCTTCCCGGTGCAGGCTGTCCAGGGCGAACGAGGCCTCCATGGCGAGCTGCTCCAGAAGCTCTACGATATCCTTGCGAAAATACTGCGCCTCCCGAGAGAACACGCAGAGCACGCCGATCACCTCGTTCTGGCAGATCAACGGGAACGAAGCCTCGGACGCGAATGCACCGCCGGGATGGTCGCCACCGTTGCGTACCCGGGATTGACGGGTGCGAAGAGGCGCATGCAACACGTCCGTCTCGACCGCGACCCCGTCGGGAGACGATTTCTTGAGTGTCTGCAGATGATCCGGCTGCTCGCCGTGGGCCGCGACGAAATCGATGTCCGATGACGGACGCCGCACCAAGCCCACCGCCGCCAGTGTCAGGCCGCTGGTGCGCACGCAGATCCGGCACAGCTCGTCGAACAGCTGGCCGCGATCGCTCACACGGGAAATGAGCTGGCTCGTCTGGCTCAAGGCCGCGTACAGCTCGGTCAAGCGCGCGAGGCCGCGTTCCTTCGCGTCCCGCTCCCTCACGCGGGCGCGGGTGATCTGGATGCAGAGGACGCCGGTGATCAGCGTGCCGAGCGTGAGCGCCAGGATCAGCAGGGAGCGGGTGGTCCGCGCGAGGTCGCCCAGCGTGGAGGAGAACCGGGCCGCGATCGGCGTGAGCTCGCCGTTGATCCGATGTAACTCGGCTCGAATCCGGGCGAGTTCCGCCTCCGGCACCTCGGAGCCGTCCGCCGGATGGGCGCGAGCCGCAAGCGCACAGATCCGCAACGTGTAGCGGTCGCCCTCGGTCCAGATGTCGATCGCGTGCCGCACGGGCCCGAGGTCTCCGAGCAGACTGAACAGGATGATGGTGCTGCCGATATCGGAGGGCTCGCTGCCGCCCTCCTGAAACGCCGCCCGCGCCGTCTTCAGGTCGGCGGGCCGCCGTTGAACGGCGACGCGGCCCCGCCAATAGCCCAAGGGAACGGCTATGGCCGATCGATAGAGCCGAAAATCCTCCTCGGAACGGGACAAGGTGTATTGCGACAGATAATACGTCGCGTTCTTCTGACCCTTCGAATAGAGCCCTTCGCCGCCGACCCAGGCGCGCATGGTGGAAAGCAGCTCGATGCTGAGCACGGCTGCCACCAGCATCACGGTGAGCGATATCAGGACGGGTGCGACGAAGCGAATCGCAAGGCGCGATGTCCCGGTCGACTCATTGATCTTGTTGTCGCGTCGCTTCATCCCTGGGAGCCTTGGATTACTCGCGCAGCGTATCGATGCCCGGCCCCGCATACCGAGAGAGGGGTCACGGCTGGCGCGCGGTGGTTGCGGCGCATCACATCGGCCCGTAAACTGTACATAATGTGGACCGACATGAACAATCGTGTCCATCGATATGAGCTGACGCCACATTTTGTCAAATCCACGGCAGGAGCTTTTCTGGTGGACGCCCCGCAACGACCGACGGATGAGTGGATCGAGACGCTTAAGCGCTACCTTGAGCCCGATTGGAATGAGATCGTGACGGGTGAATGGGCCACCCACCTCATCAACGGCACGTGGTCGACGGACGCCATCCGCGGCTGGTGCCTGCAGCTCTACCCCTTCATTCATGCCTTTCCGAAGTTCCTGGCCGAAGCGCTGATCAAGGCGGAGGACGAGTATTCGCGATCCTTTTTGATCGACAACATCCGGGTCGAGAAGGCACACGCGGAGCATTGGATTTGGATGGGGGAGGGGTTCGGCATCGCGCGCAGCGAAATGATGGCCATGGCGGAAGGCGAGCGGCCGGTGCTGCGCGATGTCCAGTCACTGAGCGACTGGATGTGGTTCATCAATGCCAAGGGCTCGCTTCCGGAAGCGGTCGCGGCCACCAGCTTCGCGATCGAGGGCGCGACCGGCGACCTGACGCGCGGGTTGATCAAGGCCTTCGAGGCCTACGGCTCGCGTGAAGGCGTGACCATGAATCCGCGAACCACCAAATGGTTTCGAAATCATTCCAAATACGACGACGAGCATCCGCGCATCGCGCTGCAGATCGTCGCCCGCCATGCGCAAACCGACCGCGTGCGCATGAAGGTGATGGCGGCCGCGCGCCGCAGCCTGCAATTGCTCAACCTGGCCCTGCTCACCGCCGGCCGCGAATACTCGCCGCAGGCGCTGAGATCTCGGCCGTCGGCCGCGGGGGAGTTGCGCATCATCGATCGGCGGCGGTCGCGCCAGCCGATCGCGTTTCCCGACCGGCGCATCGTCGAGCGATATGCGGGATCGGCGGCCTCCGGCGATCTGGCGGTCGCCAGCTGACCTATCGCGGCCGCTGCCGCCGGCCGGCCGCGCCGGCGAGGCTGACATCGAGCCGCCCGCCGTCGAACGAGAGACGCAGGCCACGATGCCTCGCGAAATAATGGATGGCCACGATCACCGCGCCGAATCCCGATGCGGCGCCCACTCCAAGGGCCCAGCGCGGACCGAAGGCATCCGCCACCCAGCCCACGAAGGGAGCGCCGATCGGCGTCGCGCCGAGCGCGATGGCGAGAAACAGGGCGATGACCCGGCCGCGCATGTCGGGATCGGTCGATAGCTGGATGGCGCTGTTCGCCGTCGTGCTGAAGGTCTGCGCCGAGAGCCCGATGATGACCAGCGCACCGCCGAACAGCCCGTAGCTCGGCATCGCGGCCGCGATGCAAAAGCCGAGGCCGAAGATGGCCGCGGCGGCGACGATGACCCCCATGCCCGGCCGCTCGCGCCGCGCGGAAAGCAGCGCGCCCGCCACCGAGCCGATCGCCATCATCGAGGTGAGCAGCCCGAACTGCCCGGCGCCCGCGTGGAACACCTTCACCGACATGGTCGAGATGAAGATCGGGAAGTTGACGCCGAAAGTGCCGATCAGGAACAGCATCAGCAGTATCGCCTTGATGTCCGGCCGCTGCCACACGTAGCGAAAACCGTCGATCAGCCCGCCGCGGCCGCGGCCGGTCTTCGGGCTCCGATGCAACTCCTTCACGCGCAGGCAATAGAGCGAACAAAGAACGGCTATGAAGGAGGCTGAATTGATCAGGAACACCCACCCCGATCCTACCGCCGCGATCAGCACGCCCGCGGCGGCCGGACCGATCATGCGCGCCGCGTTGAAGGAGGTGGAGTTCAGTCCCACGGCGTTCGAAAGATCCTGCTCTCCCACGAGCTCTGCGACGAACGTCTGACGCGCCGCAGAATCGAATGCGCTGACGCAGCCGAGCAGGAACGCGAACAGATACACGTGCCACAACCGCGCGAACCCCGACAAGGTGAGGATGCCGAGGCCGAGCGCGAGCAGTCCCATGGTCGCCTGCGTCGCGATCAGGACCTTGCGCCGGTCGAAGCGGTCGGCGGCAAATCCCGACAACGGCAGCATCAGCGCGTGCGGCCCGAATTGCAGCGCCATCACGATGCCGAGCGCGGTCGCGCTCTTGTGGGTGAGCTCCGCGAGCACCAGCCAGTCCTGCGCGGTCCGCTGCATCCAGGTGCCCACGTTCGACACGAGCGCGCCGGCCGCCCAGACGCGGTAGTTGTAGTTGCGCAGCGAGCGAAACGCGCCGGGAGTCGGGCGGTTCACGCTCAATCCACGATCCGCCTGATCAGCGCCGCGGCCTTCGCCAGCTCCTCCTGCTCCGCGGGGTTCAGATGCGATCGGATCGCCCGGCAAAGCCAGTCTTCGCGCGCCGCGCGGCTGGCCTTGAGCCATTCACGGGCGGTCGCGGTCAATGAAATCAGGTTCTGGCGGCCGTCCGCGGGATCCGGCGCACCACTCACGAGACCCGCCAGTTCGAGCCCTGCCACGGTGGCGCCCATCGACTGGGACCGCACGCCTTCCGCCCGGGCGAGTGCCGTGACGGTCGCGGGACCCTCCCGGTCCAGATAGCCGAGCACCGCCATCTGCGACAGCGATAGGTCTCCCTTGTTCGCATGTTCCCGCAGCCGGCGCTTGAGCTTGCCAAGCACCACGCGAAGCTCGGAGGCCATGGCGACGGCGCGATCGGATGCTTTTTTCACGGCGGCCAGCGTAGCAGATACGAAGTCAAACTACAAAGGTTAACTTCATATTAATGGGCGGGTCGACCCGGGGGGTGCTGCGTCGCAAACCGCGGACGATGGATGCCGGCATCGGCGTTGCGCTGATCTGCCCGCAATCGTGAGCCCATCCACAGAACTCCCGCCAAGGTCATGTCACATTGGGCCACGATGCTCAGTCAGCCGGTAGCGAGGAGTACGGGCGAGCTCATCGACGAGAAGATTCGGCGATGGCGGGGCGGCCTCTGGCGCCTTATTTGCGTTGCGATCGGCGCCGGCAGGCGCTCGACGGCCTCGGCCGGTGCCCGCCGCCTGCAGGCGGAACTCGACGAGCGGCGCGAGCGCGAGCGCGCCGTGGCCCAATGCGTCGATGCGCTTCGGCTCGGCGGAGCCCACGTCTTTCACGGCGTCAGGGCGAACGGACGCCGGTTGGATCACGTCATCATCTCCCGACGCGGTGTGTTCGTCGTGCAGACTCGCGCGCTCTCCAAGCCCTGGCCGAAGGCCAAGGTGTACGTAGAGGGCCGAAAGTTTCTCGTGGCGGGAAAACATCTCGAACACGACCCGAGGACCGGTGCCGCGGAAGCCGCACGATGGATGGAGGCGTTCCTGAGGAAAACCACCGGCAAGCGATTTGCCGCGCGCGGCATCGTCGCCTTTCCGGGCTGGTATGTGCAGCAGAACGATCCCCCGGGTCCGGTGTGGGTGATCGAGCCGAAGGCATTGCCGGCACTCCTAGATCACGAGGCGCCGACCGTTCCGACAGCGGACGTGGCACTCGCTGCCTGGCACCTCTCGCGCTACGTCCATGCCGATCTCGCGCGCGCCGCGTAGCCACGCGCCGCGTGTACGGCGCGTGTGCGCGGCCGTCCGACCTACTTAAGCCCGTAGATCTCGAGCTCGCCCGGAGTGCTGGTCGAGCTGTCGATGCCACCGGTATTGTTGCCCCGGGTACCCACATAGACGCGGCCG